>JAZNEI010000001.1:0-5873 GCA_045588485.1 Bacteroidaceae bacterium
TAACGTAAACTTTGCTTCCGTTTACAATGTAGATACCACGTGTGGGGTTCTCTACACGGCGGCCGCTAAGGTCGTAGTAAACAGGTGCTGCAATGCTGTTGTCGATGTCCTCGATGCTTGTTGTACCCTCGCGCTCGATGTGCATCTTGATGTTGCTGATGATTGCAGTCTCGCCGGTGCTTCTCTTTGTTATATCAACATACCAACGGAAAGCACCAAGGTGTACAGTGTTATCTGCTGCTGATTTTAGGTTGCCATTGCTAAGAGCATAATAGTGATTATCGTACATCTCTTCCTTGACAGGCGAGTAGGTACCTACAAATCTTGCCTTGTACATTATTGTAGATGAGGTGAGCTCATTATTCTCGGCCTTATGCAACTTTGTATTCTTAACCTTGATGGTCTTTGCACCGGTGCTGTTGGCCTTAATAAAGTAGGGGCGGTTAGCCTCGGTTGTGCCACTTTGCATATTGTATGCTGTAACAGTCAATGTTCCATTATCGTTCTCGGTGAGCTGTGCAATACGTGCTATTGTGTAATCGTCCTTGATGTCATCAATGTTTATAGAGAAAGGTACGTATAGTGCCTGCCAGTTTGTGTGATTGAACTCTCTTTTGTAGGTAATCCAAGGCATTACCTTCTCGGTATCTTGTGTGTAGGTCTCGTCTGTATCGTTAAGGACGGCTACCTCGTTGTCAATTAACTCAAGCTCGGCATTTATAGCTGCAGCCAATGCATAGAGCTGGGCATTAGATAATGTTTCTGTGTTTGTCTTTTTAAGATTATCTAATTTCATCAATGAGCTAAGAACATTGCTATACTCTTCGCTTGCGGCAGCGTTTGCTTTGTATAGATTGAACTCTGCCATGTGCCAATAGGTTCTCTTAGCTGTTGCTTTGAAACGTAGATAACGATACTCGGTATTGTTGTTGATGACATCCGAACGCCAACAAGAGTCGGGTTGCTGGGGAAGTTCATCTGCGATTGTTGTAATTGTTGTAAAATTCTCGCCGTCGTTGCTACCCAAAATCTCAATTGCATCGGGGAAGTCAGCACTGACACCAACACGTGTGTGGTAGCAGAATGCAAATTGGGTGATAGTGTTACCCTCGCCAAGATCTATCTGAATCCAATGTTTTTTCTCTTTTGTACCATTCCAACGAGTGTGGAAGAATGTATTGGTATTGCCATCGATAAGGTTCTCGATTTGCCCCTCACTAAGTTCGGGTTCGTTACACCAAATGTAACCCTCTTCTGTGTTGTTATTAGTTTGTAGCGTTATTGTATTTATTGCAGCTGCTTTTGCAAGTGCGGCTTCTGCATTAGATTTAGCCTCGGCAACAGCAGTCTTGGGTGCCTCGTACTCGGCAATCTTCTCCTCAA
The DNA here is from genome assembly GCA_045588485.1 of Bacteroidaceae bacterium. Lineage (GTDB taxonomy): Bacteria > Bacteroidota > Bacteroidia > Bacteroidales > Bacteroidaceae > HGM04593. Next base: position 1,384 of record JAZNEI010000001.1, read on the forward strand.
TGTTAATTTTTACGAATACCCAAGTAGTTCCGTTCCAATCGCTTGCCGAAGGTTGCCAAAAACCTACACCTGTATTGTGGTTGTTGGCATCAATACAGCTATGATAGCTAATAGGCTTGGTAGAAGATATTGAGAGACCCTCATCATTTACACCATTGGGAAGAATGTACCAAACAGTAGCTTCGTCAGACATTGTTATCTCGTTACCAATTTTACCAAGGAACTTTGTCGAAGAGTAGTTGTTGATATAAACACCACCCTCTTCGTTAGCCTTTGTGAAATACCAAAAACTATTCATGCTCTCTTCGGTATGTTGGATAGAGGTGCCGTTGTCGGCAATAGTAAGACATCCGCCGCGATTGTAACTGTTGATTCTGTAGTACACTTTACTCTCGTTTGTCGAGAGGATTACGTTGTAGTCAGGCTCGGTAGATGATGCCGCATTCATAACAGCTGTGCTTGTGGCTGCAATCAGATTCCCTGATATTAGGAATAGCGACATTAAAAATAATGTAAAATTCTTCATAATGTATTATTTTATTGTTTATATTCTGCAGTTAAGATAGTCTTTCTGTCTGTTTTACGTTTTATGACTCTTCCTTCGGGTGGTTGAATTTGTTTTAGATGGCAAATATAATGCTTTAATATTAAAAATTAAAATATTTTACAAAATGAATGTGACTTATGACGGGTTTTTGTTGTTTTATTCCACTGGAAGTGTATTTCTGATTATGTATGAGGCGCTATTATGCCTATATGATATGGTTTTATAAACAATATTACATTATTTCTTGCGGCCAAAAACCGAGAAGTGTACGTATCTCTTAGGGTCCTCGCGCAGATTCTGCAATAGCTCGGTTGCAGCTTTACAGGTTCCGTTAAGGTTGTTGTACAATGTGCTATCTTTTAATAACATTCCCATTGTGCCTTCACCTTTGTTTAGTGCGGTTGTTAGCTGTTGTATATTCCCGAGTGTACTTTCTAACGATTCTACCAGTCGTTTGTAGTCGACCTCGCTTAATTGTGAACTGACAGCAAGCATATCTTCTTCGATATCAACCATACGGCTTGTTATCTGAGGTACATCATTGTTTAACAGCTTGCTAAGTGATGACGTTGCGGTTGCAAGCTCTCCTGTTACCTTTTCGACATTATCTATTGATGATGCAAGCGATGGGTTTGCAAGTATGGTGTTAAGGGATGTCAGTATCGAGTCTACTTTGGGCATTATGGCATTGAATGCCGGCATTATCTTGTCGGCTGCTTCACCTGCTATGCCTTTGTCGAGTGTGCCCGATAGGGTGTCGCCGGGTGCCAATATCTCACTGTTGTGCGATGGAATTATTCCAAGGTCGGCTCCGCCAAGCATGTGTGTTGTGATGCGTGCCGTGCTTCCTTTGGGTATCTTTATACGTTTGTCTATCTCAATCTCAACGATTATATTGTCTATTTGGTTAAAATCGCAGTTTATGCTGCGTACATTTCCTGCCTTGTAACCATTGAGGTATACAGGACTTGAACCTACCAATTGGCTCACATCGCTGAATTTTACATAGTATGTCTCTCCAACTTTAAAAAGGTCGATACCTTTGAAAAAATTTATTAGGAAATATATTACCAATAGGGCTGTTATGCCTATCGCTCCTATGAAAAATTCACGTGTTAACAGCTTCTTCTTTTTTGCCATATATTTGTTGTTACTTTTTTATTATTTTATTGATGTCTACTCGTTTACCATCTATAAAGGCAATTACGAATGCACCCTTGAACTTCTTAGAGAGTTGTCGACGCAGTTTCTCAATCTCTTTTTGACTGGTCGAGGAGCCGCAAGTATATTTATATACTCCATTTTCGTAATAATAATCGGCTTTTTCGCCTTGAAAGCGTCGGTCGTTCTTTTTTAACTTCTTGTCCGAAGTCAGTATCTGTACTTTGAATATGGGTGAACTGTCGCTGTTGGATACTTTGTCTTGTTCTGTGACTTTGTTACTACGGCTCGATGTAGCAGGTTTTTGTTTGCTATTGTTATTGCCGTCTAATTTTGTTTTCTTGTACTCTTCGTAATAGTTGCAGAATCCCTCGAAGATTCCTTTTACTAGCTTTGCTTGTCCGCTGTTCGAGGCGAGCATCTTTTCTTCTGTGCTGTTGGACACAAATCCAAGCTCTATAAGGATGCTGGGCATTGCAGTTTGATGAAGTACAAGAAATCCTGCCGATGAAACACCGCGGTTGGGGAGCTTGCTGCGCAGTACCATACGGTTCTGTATATGTTCGGCACAAGATACGCTCTTTTCCATGTCGTGACCGCGCAGTAGTTCGAATATTATATAACTCTCGGTTGAACTTGGATTAAAGCCATTGTATGTGGCCTCGAAATTTTCCTCTTTAAGAATTACTTCGTTCTCGTATTTTGCAGCTGCAAGTGCTTCGGCGCTGCTTCCTGCTCCAAGGGTAAATGTCTCGCATCCACGTGCCGAACGGCTTTTCGAGGCGTTTGTGTGTATCGAGATGAAGAGGTCGGCTTTTGCTTGGTTGGCTATCTTTGCACGTTGGTTTAGCGGAATGAATACATCCTTGGAACGGGTGTATATTATCTTTATCTCGGGGTACTTGTCGGCTACTGCCTTTCCGAATGCTTTTGCTACGCTCAGGTTTATATGCTTCTCTTTTGTTCCGCCACGACCTATTGCACCGGGGTCCTTTCCTCCGTGTCCGGCATCAATAACCAGCGTGAATGGTTTTGAGCCTTTCTGTGCCTGCATCTGCGATGCCGGTACAGAAAGTAGTATAAGGCTTAATAAGGCATATAAAAAGCGTCTCATTCTCTCTTTGTTTTTACTGACGGGTAATGTAGTCTGCTATCCAGTCGCCAACCTCTTTGGTGCCGTAAGGCTCGGCATCGGCAACCTGTATGTCGGCGGTGCGTATGTTGGCTTTCATGGATGCGTCAACGGCTTCTCGTATAAGTCTGCCCTCTTCCATAAGACCGAATGCGTATTCAAACATCATTGCTGCCGAGAGGATGGTGGCAAGGGGGTTGGCGATGTTCTTGCCTGCTGCCTGCGGCCATGAACCGTGTATCGGCTCAAAGAGCGAGGTGTGTACACCTATGGATGCCGATGGCAGAAGTCCCAATGAGCCGGTGATTACCGAACCTTCGTCGGTGAGTATATCGCCGAACATATTCTCGGTTACCATTACATCGAATGATGAGGGCCATTGGATGAGGCGCATCGCGGCATTGTCGACGAACATAAATTCGGTCTCGACCTGCGGATAGTCGGCGGCAATCTCTTTGGCAACCTCGCGCCATAGACGTGATGTGGCAAGTACATTTGCTTTGTCGACTACGGTTACTTTCTTGCGGCGTTTCATTGCGTATTCGTATGCTAATTTCACTATACGCTGAATCTCTTCGCGTGTGTAGACGCAGGTGTCGTATGCGGTGTTGCCATCCTCGCTTCGTCCCTGAGGCCGCCCGAAGTAGAGACCTCCGGTAAGCTCCCGTATACACATAAAATCGGTTCCCTTAACAATATCGGGACGCAGGGGCGACTGGTGCATAAGTGCTTCGAATGTCGTTACGGGGCGCAGGTTGGCATAAAGTCCCAATTTCTTGCGCATGGCCAAAAGTCCCTGTTCGGGGCGTACTTTAGCCGAGGGGTTGTTGTCGTAGCGAAGGTCGCCTACTGCACCAAAAAGCACAGCGTCGCTCTGCATGCATATCTCGTGTGTCTCATCGGGGTAGGGGTTGCCTGTCGCATCTATGGCACAAGCGCCTACAAGTGCTTGTTTGTAGCTTAAAGTGTGTCCGAACTTATTACAGATTGCTGTTGTCACTTTGAGTGCCTGCTCAATAATCTCAGGACCTATTCCGTCGCCCGGAAGTACTGCTATATTAATATTCATTGAATGTCCGATTAGTTGTTATTGGAAAATTTTAAAAATATATAATTTGCAAAATTAGAAATTATATACAAAATTACACAGTATGTAAAGAATCATCCCGAATGAAAGATTGTTCATCTTTAAAGATTATTCATCTCAAAAGATTGTCATCTTTAAAGTATGTGAGAGATCTGATTAATGCTTTATTTAGATTTCTCCTCCCGTATAAGTTCGTCGAAATGACAGTCTTATGTAAATTGTCATATAATTACCTTGGCAAAATTAGATATTATATGTCAAAATATCAAACTTTTATAAGAATAATAAGATTTATTATATTATAGTACATCAAGAGGGTGCCACGCACCCTCTTGATTGATATTTAAAAATTGTTGAATTTCTAAAAAATATATTGGTGTCCGGTAAAACTTTTTCAGTCTCTCATTTAGTCTTGTTTGCTAAATTCAGCCTTTCATTGTTCTTTTTCTCCTACTTTTCGTGCCGACGAAAAGTAGGCAAAAGGCTCTGCGTACAGAAAATCTTAACGTAAAATGCTCACGATGTTTTTTGGGTGCTGCGGAACTCGCTTCGCTCAAACATCC
>JAZNEI010000002.1:0-20208 GCA_045588485.1 Bacteroidaceae bacterium
CGAATGGCAATTACTTTCATCCACTGATAGATAGTGCTGCGACCTTGAAACTGTCTCAAACGATACGCTTCATTCTCCATAAGGTGCAAATAGAATTCATTTACGAACTCATCATAATCCACCTCATATGAGAACACATAGCGAATGATACTCAAGAAAAGCGGACGGCAGTTCCCAAAGAAGAACTGCTGAGTCACTCGCTCATCCCGAGCAATCAAAGCTTCTATTAATTGTTGGTCAGTCATTATGCGTTATTATTTTCAGAATTCCTTAACTCAATCCTATCGTCAACCAACAATTTTATTGTCGGAATCATGCTATTCAGATATGTATCATAACCCTTTGCTTCAAAATCGACTTTATCCAAATGATTATATGCGCATATGTTAGGATGCATTCTATTTTCTCCCTCCTTATAAAAATTCTTTTTGTATTTAAAAGCGTCTTTTGACTCTTTTAACTTTTTTTCTAGTTCTCTACATCGGTCATCAGTGTCCCTAACACCTTCTTGCTCCTCCTTAGATAATTTATCCCAACCAATTAACTTATGCCATTCATCAAGAGCTTTATAAGCATCCTTGTATGCTGCGTTTAATTCGACAAACTCATCATCAGCTTTTTTATCACAAGGAGCATATCCTAACAACAATTGTTGAATATTCCATCTATTATGTTCACTTCTAGCTAGAGTTTCAGTATGACAAGAAATGGTTTCTTTAAGAGGTAAAAATGACAATCCAATTGCATTTACTGATCTTATTTTTAGCTGTATAGAATCGACAAAATATCGATTTGAAAACTTTTTGTCTAATGTCAATATACGCCATTCTTTTCTTAGATCTTTATATTCCTCTTTATTCGCCATATTTCGGTTCTCGGCTTTTACAACTATATTTCCATCCTTTTTTACATCCAAGGCATACGCGCCATTTACCAGCAGAGCCTTTAGATATTGGGACCTATCACTCATATAGTCGCCATATAACATACCAAATGGTTTGAGTTTTTTATAACGTTTATCCTTCTGCTCTGTCTTAGTTAAGTTAAGAACTATATCCGCTGATTCTCTTTGATATACCCATATCTCTTGAGCTTTTTCATACACACACAACGGCATATATAATGATGCAGCAATAGCCTGATGTACTCGGGTCAGACAAATTGAAATTGTAAGATTTGAATTTTTAACCCAAGAATTTGTCTTATCAGATATATTTTGCAAATACTTCCTCACACCGTCAGACTCAAGTTCTCCTTTTATAAATTCAAGCTCAATATCAATAAAGTTCTCACCTCTGTCACTTAAATGTTCCCATTTACCCTCACATTGTTGCATAGGATCAATCCATGAGCATAAATTTGGCGATAAATCATTTTCGACACATTGATTAGCATCAACATATCGATGGCGAGTAAGATTAAATAAATTTTCATATCGCCCTTTAAAGAACGCCATTTCCTTATCTGCGTTTGTATCAATGAATGTAATACGCGTCCTTCTAGCATCTTTCTGTTTTATACGGTAATTACTATCATTCTCAATTTCTGCTTTAGCAAAATTCAGATAGTGAGACTGCATCATGGCCTGAACACCCATTGCCACACCTATCTTCGACATTCCTACAACAATAAAGTGTACATGAGTTTCATCATCTTCTGATATTCCGCTCATTCCATCCAACGGAGTGTAATTAATTTGCTCACATACTTCTTTATTACAGTCCTCTATCGCTGTATTATCAGCAATAACGGTTTTAGCCCACGATTCATAACGATTAAATGGGATAAAGATTAAATTTTTGTTAATATCTGTTGATACATCAGAAAACAAAAATATAGAAGATGTTGTTTGATATTCAAACATTACCTTGCAGACCTTTCTTGCGGATTTACCTTTATTCGTACTGGCGGTTTTTCTCGCATCATAAGTTTTATTCAACTCCTTTACTATAAGATTTACGCAACGCATATTCATAGCATCGTGATAGGTATCACTATCGTCTATTATCGTTGACTCACCTAAAACATAAACTTCTGTTGAATATTCTATGTGTAGTTGATGGACTTCTTCAATGGAATCTCGCAGTGCCTTATAAATTATAACCCTCTTTCTATCTGCATTACTCAAATGAGATGCTAGTTCAACTCGAACATCCTCAACCTCCCTACTTGTTTGTAAAATTACATAATCATTTTCTCCTTCACACTTATAATTTATCTCACCTTCTTTTTTAGGAGTTAGCAAATTATAAATAACAGAGGCAGCAATTTCATTTCCTCCTATAACAACAGCGAATTTATATTTACCTAAATGTTTTAGTTTGTATCGAAGGTTTCCGCTTTGCCATCTCTCTTTTCTGGAATCTATCCAACCGATTATAGAAGAAACTAACAAACCATTTAGCAAAAAGACACCCAATATGGCAATTAAAGATGCCCATATACGCCCGCTTGGCGTAGTGGTCATATGCTGATTGCCTGGATCTATAAAATGATAATATACAGTCCAGAATACAGATGGATCCTCTTGTTTCGTTTTTATAGAATCGGGTAAGGTTTTGTCTATATCATTAGTATAATAACTTGAAAAGTTAGTTATAAAAACAGAATCATTTACACAAATTGTTTCTTCTGTTTTAATTTTATCAGTTTGAGGTTCTATACTTTGCTTGTAGAGATTGTTGTCAAAAACTAGTTCTTTAGATTCTGGTGAACATGTAGATATGCAAGTCATTATCATAGTGATAGTGGAAGGCATGGAAATAACTAAGACGATGACTTTTCTCAAAAAATGTCCATTGATTAAATGCCAATCAAAGTCTACTCTTTTGAAAAACCACAGAAAAGCAGCATACCCAAGATAACCGAGACCTACTAATCCTGCTGCAAATAATAAAACTTTACTAATTAGAGGATCTGGAGTTAAAAACATTAGCATCATGGAAAGAAAAGAAACCACTAAGCTAATCCAATCTATATATTTTTTAAAAGACTTTCTCATATTCAATATTAAATTCTATCAAGATTAATTTTATCCACACTCACACAAGCATATCCCAATCCATCAATTCTGATGGCGACGATAGGCTTGTTTTCTTCAATATAACTTAGTTCTCCGACTAGACCTTTCATTGGGCCTTCGATAAGGCAAAAATACTAAAAATAGCTTAAGAAACTTCAAATTATAGAAAATATCATTAACCCACAAGGAAGAAAGCAAAAAAAATCTCTTAGAAGTATTATGGACGCTATATTCTATACTCTTAAAATCGGTTGTTTCTAAACAACTTCTTAACAACAAACGGGGAGCGAAAATAGAAATTCGCTCCCCGTTTATAATTATAGCAATTACCTATTTACTGATGAACATCGCGCAACAGGTCATTGACTGTCTTAACAGGGTTGAATGTGATAAGGGGTACCTCGACGAAGATAGTGCTCCAATCGCTCATTGCACCGTTCCACAAGCCGGGAAGCTCCATAGCCTTAAGTTCGCGACCACTCTTTGACTTGTGCGAAATGAATCCGGTATTCTTGTCTACAAATGCAGGAAGATTGAACTTTGTGCCATTATAGTCTTTTACGGCGCAAACAAGGTCAACGGGATTAAAGTGTGTACCATTCTCGAACATAGACTTAGCCTCGGCATTATTCATATCAATCTGCGAACTCTCGAGAATCTGCAATGATATTGAGCCATCGGGATTGTATGCAAAAAACGGACCTCCACCTGGCTCACCCACGTTCTTAACCATACCGCAGACACGCATAGGACGGTTCAACTTTTTGCGCAGATAGAGTACAAGTTCGCAATCCTCCATATGCTTAATCTCCTCGTGGCGGCACTGAAGCTTCTGCTGAACGAAACGAATCATCTCCTCAATCTGTTCGTGAGTGTACTTACCGCTGTCAATAAGACGCAGATACTCGAAGGCCTGCTCTTGAAGTGATACCAAAATACCTGCAAGCAACTTCTTATATGTAACAGTATCGCCCTTCAAACGGTCGGGGACAACATTATCGATATTCTTTATAAAGATAATATCTGCATCGATATCGTTAAGGTTCTCGATAAGTGCGCCATGACCGCCGGGACGGAACAAAAGTTCGCCATTATCGCGGAAAGGCTCGTTATTTGCATCGGCAGCAACAGTGTCGGTACTTGGTTTCTGCTCCGAGAAAGATATTTCATACTCTACCCCGAATTTCTCCTCGTATGCAGGCTTGCACTCGGCTACCAATGCCTTGAAAAGTTCGCGATGGTCGGTCGATACAGTAAAGTGTAGCTTAACTTTGCCATCTGCTGCTGCATAGAGCGCACCTTCGACAAGATGCTCTTCAAGAGCAGTACGTGCATCATCACCATAGTTGTGAAACTTGAGCAGTCCCTTGGGAAGAGCACCATAATTCATACCATCGGCACCAAGCAGGCTTGATACTACCTCTTTATATTTGCCGGCAGCAACCAATTCCTTTATTGTAGCCGAATGATTCTTCTGGCAAGTAGCGTCAAGGTCGGCATAGAATGCGAATTTCTCGATATTATCGAAGAATTTCTTCTCGAAATCATTTGTAGGCACATCATATTCTGCACTGAGGAAAGAGAAAAGGTCCTTGAACATACGACTGGCAGCACCCGAAGCGGGAACGAACTTAAGTACCGTCTGTTTTTTCTCGCAGAAGGCAGCCCATTTTTGGATATACTCCTCTACCTCCTCATTTGAGGGACACAACACACCTCTCTCGGGTGTTGCAGCTGCCTCGATTTTAAGGAAGGGGAAACCAGTCTTGAATGTCTTCAACTGCTCGGCAAACTGTTCGGCCGAAATTCCTTTTTTGTCAAGTAATGCCTGGTCGGCTTGGCTGATAATCATAAGCGGTATAATTTAGAGTTTTGTTAATTAATACAGGTTAGTTTCAGAAGCACACATTATTCCGTGCTTAACCGCAAAAATAGGAATAAATTTCTAAAATAATCATAAATAAGAGAAAAAATAAAGATAGTTGATGTATCTTCGCAAGGAGTTTGCTTATAAAACAGAAAAATGACACAGCACAGCATCGCATATTTGACAAAAGACGAGAAACAGGAGATTCTGAACCTGAACCGCCTTTTAAAGAAAAACATAGAGGGTCGTCTGCCTGCATCAGATTACCGATTCGTAAAGCAGTGCATCATAAGAACAGCCTCTGAGGGTAAGATAAAGCGCGATAACTTCGGTTTCTACCCTGTTGTTCTTGATATGCACACAGCTTATCTTGTAGGACAAGAGATTGGACTGCACCGTGAGATTATTGTCAGCATATTGCTTAACCGCTGCATACAGCAAGGTACAGTAACCCTTGACGAGATTAAAGAGCGTATGGGCGAAAGCATTGCACGCATGTTGACGAATCTTACCCAAATAAACAATCTTTATGCAAAGAGTCCCACGATAGAGAGTGAGAATTTCCGTAATCTGCTCCTTTCGTTTGCCAACGATATGCGCATAATACTCATTATGATTGCAAGCCGTCTGGTTCTTCTTCGTCGTCTGTTTGACTCACCCGACCAGGAGGGACGCAAACAGATTGCAAACGAGGCATCGAAACTATATATTCCCCTTGCACACAAATTGGGTTTCTACAAGCTGAAATCAGAAATGGAGGATCTTGCACTAAGATACACCGAGGCCGACATTTATGCCGAGCTTGACTGCAAACTGCAAGAGACAGCAGCTTCACGCGAGGATTACATGGCATCATTCATCCGCCCCATCGAGACCGCCCTACGCAAAAATCCGCATATTAAATACCGCATAAAAGGACGCACAAAGTCCATAAACTCAATCTGGCAAAAGATGAAGCGTCAGAAGCTTCCTTTTGAAAATATATATGACCTTTTTGCTATACGCATAATAATAGATAGTGAACCACAGAACGAAAAGAGTGAGTGTTGGCAGGTTTACTCCATTGTAACAGATATGTATACCCCCAACCCCAATCGTCTGCGCGACTGGTTGTCGGTACCCAAAAGCAACGGATACGAATCGTTACACACTACCGTCATTGGTCCCGAGGGACGTTGGGTAGAGGTGCAGATACGTACCGAACGAATGGATGCCGTTGCCGAGCACGGTCTGGCAGCCCATTGGCGCTATAAAGGTATAAAAAGCGAGAAAGGACTTGACAATCTGCTTGCATCTATCCGTGACACATTGGAGAATCTGAGCGAGGAAGATGTCAGCGAGAGCAAGTTCAAGATGGAGCTATACAAAGACGAGATTTTTGTATTCACTCCCAAAGGCGACCTTTACCGCCTTGCAAAAGGAGCTACAATACTCGATTTTGCATTCAGCATTCACACCGGCTTGGGATGTAAGTGTACAGGAGCATTGGTAAACGGACGTAACGTACCCATTCGCCATACATTAAGCAACGGTGACCAGGTAGAGATTATAACATCGAACAATCAAACTCCCAAACAAGCATGGCTGACGATAGCAAAAACAGGCCGTGCACGCTCCAAAATACGTCAGGCACTGAAAGACCTCACCGCACGACAAGCCGATATGGCACGAGAGATGCTCATACGCAAATTCAAGAACCATAAGATTGAGTACGACGAGGCAATAATGGACCAGCTTACACATAAGATGGGATTCAAGCGACTGAGCGACTTTTATCAACGTGTAGCCGAGGGGGGAATTGACATTGGAGACATATATAAACGCTATAATGCCATCGCCAATCCCGAAAGCAACGAAAACACTCAGAGCGCACAGGAATTCACACTGCAACCCGACAAGGAGAGCGTTGGCCGCAACGATGTACTCGTAATAGAACGTAATCTTAAAGGAATAGATTACAAATTATCGAAATGTTGTGCTCCAATCTTTGGAGATGAGATATTCGGCTTTGTAACCATAAATGGAGGAATATCAATCCACAGGAAAGATTGTGTCAACGCACGCCAACTGCGTGAACGCTATCCTTATCGTGTAATCGAAGCACGGTGGAGCGACACAGTGAGCAATAAGGGTTTGTACGAGGTTATTCTGCGCATAGTTGGACACGATGACATTGGCATAGTAAACAACATTACATCGGTTATTACACAAGAGAAGGATGTAATCATGCGTGGAATAAATATTGAATCGCACGACACACTCTTCTCGGGAACACTAACACTTATGATAAGCGAAAATTCAAAACTCAACAAGCTCATTACAAAAATCGAGAATATCAAAGGTGTAAAACAAGTTCGAAGAGTGTAACAGTATTATCTGCTTGATATTAAGGTATTTTTATTACCTTTGCACCAAAGTACAGAACATTATTCATCCTATATAAAAACAATGAATTAACAACACTCAATATGAAAAGAGTATTATTTATGATAGCAGTACTGCTTGCTACAACAACACTGTCGGCAAGCAATAAGGGCGACAAACGTCCCGTAATGACATTTGAGAAAAAAACCATAAACATAGGCACGTTCCCTGCCGAAGATGCAATACGAAAGTGTTACTTTATATTCACAAATACAGGTGACAGCGACCTATACATACATCAGGCATTTGCTTCGTGTGGTTGCACCGTACCACAAATTCCCGAGGAGGCAATAAAGCCCGGTGCAAGCGATACCATATTTGTAACATACGATGGCAGACGCAAAGCACCGGGGAACATACGTAAGAGCATTACAATACACAACAATTCAAAAGACGAGATGATAAGACTATACATTACAGGCAAAATGCTCCCGGCAAAAGAGACTCCCGTCGAAGAGATAGTAGTTGATGAGGATTAATTGAACACAGACAACATAACACAACCACAAAAGTGAAAACAATAATAAAACCTGCGATATTTGCAGGCCTGCTCATTGGTATAGGTGGACTCACCTACCTTAATGTAGGAGGAATTACAGGAGCTGTGCTCTTTGCTTTCGGTCTTTTATGTGTTGTAATGTGTAAGTCGCAACTATTTACAGGAAAGGCCGGATTTTTACCATTGAAAGAGCAATTACTTTTATTTCCTATGCTCATAGCAAATGGGATAGGCTGTTTTCTCACTGCAATATTTACTATATACAGTAGTAATCCACAGATTACCGAGACACTCGAGAAGATTCTCGCAAGTCGTCAGAATGCATCACCCGAAGCAGTGCTCGTAACAGGCATAGGCACAGGAATAATTATGACACTGGCCGTATACGGTGCCCAAAAACAGAACTATCTGCCACTGCTGTTTGGTGTCCCCACATTCATCCTTTGCGGACTACCCCACTGCGTTGCCGACATTTTCTATTATGCTGTCGCCATATATAATGGAGAGTGTCACCTATGGATGCTTCTCGCCTGGATTATGGCCGTTATTGGTAATTACATTGGTTGCAATATTCCACGGTTCTTTATTGTCAAAGAGTAATAACTTATTCCGATATATAAAAAAGATGACTAAAAAGAGTACTACATCTTCTTACTCATCTTCTACCAAAAGAGGCTACTATTTTTTCAAGTAGCCTCTTAATAGTTATTACAGTCCAACAAAAACAGAACTCGAACAGCAATAATTATTTATAATTAGAGATATATCTATTCTCAGAAAACAATTTTCTCGACAAATGATGTTTTTCCTTCGACCTTGCCTTCAATAATATAAACGATGGTTCCATCTTCTCTGTCCTCGCGATGACGATAAAGCTCGACAATATCACCGGCCTTAACCTCGCTGTTGAAATTTATTATAAGTTCCTTTGCCTGACGTGTGTTGACAACATCAAGCTCTATTATATTCATTGCCCACTCGGTATATTTCACATTATTCACATGACCGTTCATATCAAGGTCGGAGTAGTTGACAGCGTGGGTCATTATAAGCTGCGGCTCCACCTCTTTTGGCATTATCACCTTAGGAGCAGGCTCGGCAATAACATTTTCAGGGATGCACTTCTCGGCATCTTCTGCAAGCTCGGGATATTTGGATAGTCGGCGTGTGTCGATATCTATTACCAGCCACGATGTAGTTGCCGAGATAAGTTTCTCTTTTCCGTCGGTATCAAATGCCACAAAATCACGGAAAAACTGATACCCGTTCGCCCCCTTATGCCACGACTGCAAGTTGATATGTTCTCTCCATTTTGGCAGTTTATGGAATATTACATGCATCTTGGACAGCACCCATGCCTTACGTGTAATGTGCATCGTGTCGTAACCGACTCCAATATAGTCGGCATGAATATTCGCTGCCTCTTGTGCAAAATTCAGGAATGATGTCGGACGCAACGTACCTGACATATCTACATCGAAACTTGGAATACGCTTTACAGCACTATACTTCTCAACCATAGTATATTATATATTTAGTTATTCTTAAACAGTTTATTAATCGAACCAATTAATCAAACGACGCTTCACAGCATCGGTATCAAGCAAAATTGCTATAAACTCCTTTGCCGAAGCTTTCTGATATGCTCCACGCAGACGCAGAAGCGATGCCTCCATCACGTTTCCCGGCTCATCGAGTACAATTGAACGGAAACGGTTATTTCCAAACACAGCCGATGACGATAATATTGTAGCATACCCACTCGAAGCAACCAACTGCAAAAGTATATTTGTCTCGTTCAGTTCGACGTGCGATGATAGCGAAAAATCCTTATTCTCCATCAACCTATCGAGCATCATACGCGCCTGCAGTCCGGCTGCAGGCAACACCATCTTATACTCTTGTAAATCTACAAGCTTCACTTTACGGCGCGATGCCAAAGGATGCTCTTTGTTAACCACTACAGCCAAGGCATTCTCGAAAAGCGGCATTGAGTCTACTTCGGGAACATCTGCAAGAGGCTTGTATGAAAGAATAAAATCGAGCCTGTTATTCTGTAACAGTTCCAACAGCTCATTAACCGTCTTATAACAAATCTCGAGTTTTATACCGGGATAACGCTTCATAAACTCAAGTACTCCTTCGGTGAGCACAGTACTGAGACTATAAGTAACTCCCACTCTTAGTGTACCTGTTTTTACGTGCTGAAGGTCGTAAAGACGCTGCACACCATCCTCGGCATCTTGGATTGTACGTTTGGCAAACGGTAGAAACTCCTCTCCGGCCTCGGTAAGTGCAATATGACGGCTATTGCGCATAAACAGAGAAAATCCAAGCTCAAACTCAAGTTGCTTTATCTGTTGCGACAGAGTGCTCTGTGTTATAAAAAGTCTTTTTGCAGCCTCAGAGAAGTTTAGATACTCGGCGCTTTTTACAAAATATTTAAGTTGCCTTAGTTCCATATCAACATTTTCGTGCTGCGAAGATAAGAAATCCGCTTCATAAATTGGCAAACTTTGTTGAAAAATGCCAACTTATGAAGCGGAAAATTTATAATATTCTATTCTATAATATTAGAATTTGAAGATGATAAGCATCAGATAACCGAGTACAAGACCCATCAAACCGACAGCGATACCTACCTTCATCATATCCTTCTGCTCGATGAAACCTGTTGAGTGAGCAATAGCATTGGGAGGTGTACTGATGGGAAGAACCATAGATACCGATGAAGATATAGCCACACCAACCATAAGAGCCGAAGCACCACCCATCTCAGCGAATCCCTCACTTGCTACAGGGTCAGCAGCGATACCACCTGCTACAAGCGCCAAGATAGGAGCGAGCAAAGAAGCAGCAGCCGAGTGCGAAATGAAGTTCGAGAAGAGGAAGCAAACAAGACCCGAGATAATCATAACGAGCAGAGGCGACCAGCTTGCGAAAGGAATAGCCTCAACAAGAACTTCGCCCAAACCGGTCTTACTAAGAGCAACACCAAGCGAGAAACCACCGGCTACCATCCACAGAACGCTCCAGTTAATCTCCTCAAGGTCGCGACGCTGCAAGATACCTGCTGCACAGAAGGCTGCGATAGGAATCATGGCAACAACATTTGTATTCAATCCCCAAAGTTCTTTACCGAACATCCAGAGGAAAATTGTAACAAGGAATGTAGCAACAACTACGATAGTGTGGAAATCCCAACGCATCTCACCCTCGATTACAATATTGATATTCTTCTGTTTGAAGGGGAAGAGGATACGCAACAATACCCAAGCAAGGAAAAGAAGTATAAGTACAAAAGGAGTCATACGAAGCATCCACTCGCCAAAAGTAATTTCAACACCTGCATACTTGCTAAGGTTATCAAGTACGATAAGGTTGGGAGGTGTACCAATGGGAGTCATAATACCACCGAGGTTAGCACCTACGGGAATTGCCAAAGCAAGCGCGATACGTCCCTTACCATCGGCAGGAAGTGAACGGAGTACGGGTGCCAAGAATGCAAGCATCATAGCAGCAGTTGCTGTGTTGCTCACAAAAGCCGAGAAGATAGCTGTTACAAGAATGAAACCAAGAAGCACAATCTCGGACTTTGTACCAAAAGGCTTAAGAAGCACACGTGCAAGAGCAACGTCGAGCTTGGTCTTTGTCATACCAATAGCAAGCACAAAACCACCGATGAATAGCATGATTGTAGGATCGGCAAAGCAGTGCATGATATCCTTGTAAGGTACAAGTTCTCCGAATCCCTCTTCTTTTGAAATAAGAAAGTCAAAAGCACTGTTCGATACTGTAAGCAGCATAACTACCACTACAACCATTGAGGTCACCCAAGAGGGCAACGACTCGGTGAGCCACATCGAAGCTGCAAAAACAAAAAGCGCAATCACACGATGCTGAGTTACTGTAAGTTCGGGAATACCCAAAGACTCAGTAGGCAGGAGCGCAACAATAGCTGTAAGAACAATACAGCAGATGAGAGTCATTTTCTTAGAAAGACTCCTCGTTCTCTTGTGGATTTTCTCTTTCTGAAGCTTCTCCAGAACGTTAAATCCGTGGAAATTTTTAAACATAAGTAGATTATTTAAAGTTATTGTTGACGGAGTTTTTTTGCGTTGCCTATGACGCAATTTAGCGATGCAAATTTACTTACTTATAAATTCTAAAAATATTTAAAACTATTTGTTTTACCAATAGCAGCTATCGATAACGCTAATAGATTGCACTCATTTTTATATAACTTATATAAAAGCTCTTGGATTTATGCGAGGAAAGCAATAACTTCGCGATATAATTAAAGTTAGAAAAATGTTTCGCAAAATAGGCATAATTTTAGCCACCCTGCTGCTCACAATAGGTACCCCGTCAAAGGCACAGAACGAAAGTACCTTAAGCTACGTAATACAATACAACAATCATTTTACCGATGGCAAAAATGCTCCCTATTGGTTCACTGCATTGCGTCAAGGTATGAGCAACGTTGCAAGAAACGACGGATATACCCGTGTTGGATTGCTTGGACAAGGAAAATTGGGCAACAAGGGAGAAGTTACTTACAAAGTGGGTGCCGACATAAGAATTGGAGAGACATATACCAACTCATTGAACCGAGGCCGAGAAATTCTCTTCCAGCAGGCATATATCGAGGCCGATTGGCGTATCCTGCGCCTTACCATAGGTAGTAAAGAGCGTTTCTCTGAGACCTGTAATGACAATCTATTAGATGGAACAACACTCGGCACCAATTTGGCAAATATATATTTTCCCAACCTCTACAGCCTGCCGGCAAGCAATCTTGGCAGTGGCAGTCTCTCGTTCAGCGGTAACAGCCGTCCAATACCTCAGGTGCGAATAGAGATTCCTCGTTACACACCATTTCCCGGTACAAAAGGGTGGCTTCACGTGCGTGGACATATATCTTACGGTATGCTCACCGATGAAAATTTTCAAGAGGAGCACACACAGAAAATGCCATCCGAGAGGTATGGTAAAAACATCCTCTACCACAGCAAGGCTGGTTTTGTGCGCATAGGAAAAGCCGAAAAATTTCCTTTACTATTCGAAGGAGGATTAGAAATGCATACACAGTTTGGCGGAGATATTTACACTCACGCCGACGGGAAAATACTCTCTATGCCCCACTCACTTGCCGACTATTGGAAAGCATTTATCCCGCTTAGCGGTAGCGATGCCACTCCCGAAAAAGAGCAGACAAATATCTCGGGCAACCAAATAGGCAGTTGGTACGCAGCATTTATTATACCTACGAAAAATGCTGACATAAAGCTATATGGCGAACATCTTTTCGAGGATTTTTCGCAGCTCTTCTTTTTCGAATATCAGTCGGACAGAAACGGTAAGAAGAATGTCATTTATTACCCGTGGAAAGATTTTTTGATTGGCATACGCCTGACAAACAAAAGCAGCAAGATACCATTCATAACATCGGTGCAATACGAGTACTTGACGACACGCGACCAGAGCGGTGCACTGTATCACGACCCAAGCGACCATTTTAGCGAGCAGATGGATGGAGCCGACAACTATTACAATCACGGAATATATCCAGGATGGAGCCATTGGGGAATGGGAATAGGTAATCCGCTTATAATTTCCCCTGCATATAACAGCAACGGTACACTGCAATTCCGCAGCAACCGCCTTATAGCACACAACGCAGGAATAAACGGTACGTTGGATAAGTGGTTTCCCCTTGCCTATCGCCTGCAATATACCTACAGCGAAAACCGGGGTAGTTACAGCTATCCTTTCGCCGATAAAAGATACAGTACGTCGCTTCTGGCAGAGTTTATCTGTGCCCCTGCAAAAAGTAATTGGACGGGGATGCTCTCATTGGGATACGACAAGAGCAGTTACATTGGAAACAACAGCGGTGTAATGTTTACACTTTCGTACACCGGAGAGATTAAGAAGCTTCTAACAAAATTTTAAGAAAATGAAAAGATTATTTGCGATACTATCGATAGCATTTATATTGGTCTCGTGCGATATTGATAAGGTATATATAAACGGCGACCTCGACGGGATGTGGCAACTACAACATATTCAGAGTGCCGATACTGTTATTGAGCCGCAAGGAGTCTATTATTCGTTCCAACGACATATGGCGCAGGTGAGCAAGCATTACGAAGAAAAAATCCCTCTGCGCTATATTGCGAACCTCGATTATAGCGGAGAGAGAATATCCATTTACGGTATGCGACGTTTCCTCGAAGAGGAGAAACGACCATCGCAAGAGGAGTTGAAAATACTTTATCTGCCATCGGACAGTATCACATTCAACATATTGACACTTAACAAAGAGAGTCTCATTATGTCGCACAACGACCTCACCTACTCCTTGTGTAAATGGTAATTTCAAGGCACCATTCTTAGCATAAAGAGTTTGTCGCTCTGCACAATCTCATAGAGATGACAACCATTCGGTGAGGGTGCAGCAATATACATTATATCACTCATCGTGCCCGAAAAGTCGTTTAGTGCATCATTATCCGATAGCAGAAGTGTATCGGCCCACAACATCGACTGACGCTCTCCGTCAAATGGAAAGAAAGAGTGAACCCTCCCCTGCTCCACCTTTACAACGTGAAGCCTGAGAGGGTTATTTTCGGCTATATAAAGACGATGCGTCGCGTAGTACATATTTACAATTTCCGGAATATTCTATTCGGGTACATCACCATCTTCTTTGGGATGTATACGCATTACTGTAAAATCATCTATCAGCATCTTTGCACGCGATAGAGAATCGCTGTCGTTATAATAGACATATCCTCGCACAGCCTTAATATCAGTCTCGTAGTTACGAGGTACTGCAATAACTTGTCGACCCGATTTTTCGATAATGTATCCGGCACTACAGAAACTACTATCGGCATACTCTACCACCATGGCAGCATGTGCCGACTGGTTTATTCCACTCTCGGCAGCAATGAATAGGACATTCATGCCCATTACAAGACTGTCGCCGATATAGTATGTAGAATCGGCCTTAAAGGAGTATGAAATACGGTTCATAAGCGGTGTTGCCGACAGAAGGCTGAGTCTCGGACCACGCCAAAGATTCACAAGGTCGCCCTCCATTGCAACAGAGTCGGACAAAGCCAAATTAGCATCCTTGCCGACAGTAACCGATTCATCGCCAACCTCGGCTGCAAGTTTCTCTTCCAACGAAGAGTATATTTCGTACAGATGCTTGGGATTGCGTGTATACCATACCATTGAAGAGTCGAACTCTTCCTTAGTAACTCCATGCTTATCGAACACATACTCGGCATACAATTTGCGTTTATACTCATTTCCTACAATATCAGTGCTCATAGCCTGTACCAGATGATAGTCGTAAAGCAACGCCTCCATCTTATCGGGCTGTATAATTTCCTTTGGATACCTTACCTCACAGGCCGCAAACAGAAGAAGCACTATCGGAAAGAATATATATTTCACAATCCTACATCTCATTTTCTGAACGAATAACTTACATACTTGTTATAAAATATCGCTATTGCAATGACACTACAACTGATGCAGGCATCGGCAAAATTGAATATAGGGCTGAAGAAGACATCGCCACCAATCAAGGGCAACCACTCGGGCCATCTGAAAAGTGGAAAATGGAACATATCAACAACCTTACCGTGCAGGAAGGTACCGTAACCCTCGCCCCATGGAACAAGCGAAGCAACGCGACCAATGCTATCGGTAAAAATCTCGCCATAGAAAAGACAATCGATTATATTACCGACAGCGCCGGCAAGAATAAAAGCAATGGCTACCACATACCCTGTAGAAAATTTCTTGTTACAGACAATCTTACAGAGGTAATATACCAAGAACGACACAGCAACAATACGGAACAGAGTCAGCAGCAATTTGCTGCCGAACTCCATACCGAATGCCATACCCGGATTCTCGGTGAAATAAATGTAGAACCAATCGCCACATACAGCGAAACTTTCGTGCAGATACATCGATAGTTTTACAACTACTTTGATAATCTGGTCTATTATGATGGCACCCAACACAATAGCCCACACTAAATATGCACGGTATTTAAGCGACCTTTTATCTGTCTCTTCCATTAAAAGTTTCTTAGTTTCGACTATTCTTTGCCTCTATGCTGAGTGTTGCGTGAGGAACAGCCATCAAACGCTCTTTAGAAATGAGTTTACCGGTCTCTCGACAAATACCATAGGTCTTATTCTCTATGCGAATAAGGGCAGCCTGCAATCCCTGTATAAACTTTGCCTGACGCTGAGCAAGGCGCATCTGCTCCTCGAGTGAAGCAGCAAAGCTACCATCCTCAAGACCTTTATATGTAGGAGAGGTGTCGGCAACGTCGTTGCCATCCTCGCCACGCAATCCACGCATTATCTTGTCATAATCACGCTGTGCAAGCTCCAATTTCTGTAAAATCACTGCACGGAATTCCTCTAACTCTTCATCAGAGTAACGAACTTTTTCAGACATAATTCTGCTAATATTAAAAGGTTAGTTAGTTTATTTAGTTTGTTTCTTATCTTTTTACTATTGCTATACGCACTACAATACCATCGAGGTCGATATTTTCGCCACCATCTACACTATCCGCAATATCTATACTGTCGGCAAGAACCTGATTGGCTATATGCTCACTGAATAGTCTTATAGCCTCATCGGTTTGTTCATTCTTTGATATTACAACGGCAATTCTGTCGGTAATCTCAAGACCGCTATCCTTACGCATAGATTGTATGCGTTTGATAATCTCGCGTGCAATACCCTCGCGGCGCAGTTCCTCGGTCACCTCGACATCGAGCGCCACTGTCAGTGCGCCTTCGTTGGCAACGGTCCAACCGGGAACATCCTCGCTATATATCTCTACATCGTCAAGTTCAATCTCAGCATTCTGTCCCTCGACAATAAGGGTAATCCTGCCATCGTTCTCGAACTTTGCAATCTGCTCTTGCGACATCTCGGTTACAGCAATATTCACACTCTTCATAAGTTTGCCGAACTTCTTACCGAGTGTACGGAAGTTACATTTGATTTTCTTCACCAATATTCCTGCGCCATCTACAAAAACAAGTTCCTTTACATTTACCTCGCTCAGAATAAGTTCTTTCACGGCTTCTATGCGTCCCTTCATCACCTCGTCGCTTGTAGGAATTGCTATCTTCTGCAGAGGCTGACGCACTATTATCTGCTCTTTCTTACGCAATGCAAGTACCATTGATGATATCTGCTGTGCAAGCTGCATACGATACTCAAGTTCGGTATTTACAAATGCATCGTCGCGTTCGGGATATTTTGCAAGATGTACCGATGAGTACTCGTTACGTCCTGTTACTGTTGTAAGGTCTTTGTAAAGACGCTCGGCATAGAAAGGAGCAATGGGGGCCATCAGACGTGCTACAGTCTCTAAACAGGTGTAAAGGGTCTGATAAGCAGATAGTTTGTCGATACTCATATCAGAACCCCAGAAACGTTTACGGCTGAGACGTACGAACCAATTGCTGACATTATCGACAACAAAATCCTGAATCAAACGACCGGCCTTTGTAGGTTCATAATCGTTGAGACAAGTATTCACCTTCTCTACAAGCGAGTTGAGTTCCGAGAGAATCCAACGGTCAATTTCGGGGCGCTCGGTAAGAGGTACATCAGGTTCGCTGTATGTAAATCCATCAACATTGGCATACATTGTAAAGAAGCTATAGGTCTGATAGAGTTTACCGAAGAAAGAACGGATCACCTCTTTTACACCCTCCTCGTTGAAACGCAAATTATCCCACGGTGCCGAGTTTGTTATCATATACCAACGCAATGCGTCGCTACCATATTTCTCTATTGTTTCGAATGGGTCTACAGCATTACCCAAACGTTTCGACATCTTATCGCCTTTTTTGTCAAGCACAAGTCCATTTGAAATTACAGTCTTGTATGCAACGTTATCGAATACCATTGTACCTATTGCATGCAGTGTGTAGAACCATCCACGTGTCTGGTCGACACCTTCGGCAATAAAGTCGGCAGGATATACAGTGCGGTTGTCAAGTATCTCTTTATTCTCGAACGGATAGTGTATCTGCGCGTATGGCATTGCACCCGAATCGAACCATACGTCAATGAGGTCGAGTTCGCGCTTCATAGGCTTGCCTGTAGATGAAACAAGCACAATATAATCGACATAAGGACGGTGCAAGTCAATCTTATCGTAGTTTGCCTTGCTGTAATCTCCGGGAACAAAGCCCTTATCCTTAAAAGGATTGCTTTCCATTACACCTGCTGCCACCGACTTCTCAATCTCGTCGTACAGTTCGGCTATCGAACCTATACACTTCTGTTCGCCATCTTCACTTATCCAAATAGGCAGAGGAGTACCCCAATAACGGCTGCGGCTGAGGTTCCAGTCGTTCAAGTTCTCGAGCCACTTTCCGAAACGCCCTGTTCCTGTAGACTCGGGTTTCCATTTTATTGTGGCATTCAACTCACTCATACGCTCTTTCATCTGCGATGCACGCACGAACCAGCTATCGAGAGGATAATAAAGCACAGGCTTGTCTGTACGCCAACAATGGGGATAGTTGTGTACATGCTTCTCTATCTTGAACACCTTGTTCTGCTGTTTGAGCACCATACACAGAACCACGTCAAGTGTCTCGGCTTTTGATGCCGCTTTTTCGTCATAACGACCGTCTACAGTATATTGCGGGTCGTATGCATTCTTCACATAAGCACCGGCGAATTTCGAGTAAAGTTCGACATTGACATAATCGGCCACAAATTGCTCGTCAAGCTCGTCGATGCACCAGAATCGTCCTTGAAAATCGACCATGGGGCGTGTCTCACCCTTCTTGTTTACCATAAACAAAGAGGGTACGCCTGCCGCCTTTGCCACAAATGCGTCGTCGGCACCGAATGTGGGTGCAATGTGTACAATACCTGTACCATCCTCTGTTGTCACATAATCACCGGGAATTACACGGAATGCATCGACCGAAGCATCTGCTATGCTGTCACCATCCTTTACGATAGGCTTTACCCAGGGGAAAAGCTGCTCATAGTGCATACCAACAAGTTCGTCACCTTTATACTCGCCAATCACTTTGTAAGGGATAACCTTATCGCCCTGCTTATAGCTGTCAAGTGGCAGTTCGGCACCGGCTGCATTGAAATGCGTTGCTAAGAGAGCCTTTGCAAGTACTACAGTGATGGGCTCACCTGTATATGCATTATATGTCTGTACTGCAACATAATCAATTTTAGGACCAACACAGAGTGCGGTGTTCGAGGGGAGTGTCCATGGTGTTGTTGTCCAAGCAACAAAGTAAGGTGTTCCCCACTCACTCATCTCGGGTTTAGGATCGAGCATACGGAACTGGGCTACAGCTGTTGTGTCTTTTACATCACGATAGCATCCGGGCTGATTAAGCTCGTGTGAACTGAGTCCGGTTCCTGCACCGGGCGAGTATGGCTGGATAGTATAACCCTTGTACAAAAGGCCCTTGTTGTATAGCTGCTTTAAAAGCCACCATAGAGTCTCGATATAACTATTCTCGTATGTTATATAAGGATTGTCAAGGTCGACCCAATAACCCATCTGACGAGTTAGATCGGTCCACTCCTTTGTATACTTCATCACCTCTTCACGGCAGTTCCGGTTGTAATCATCTACCGATATTTTCTTGCCAATATCCTCTTTTGTAATGTTGAGTTTCTTTTCTACACCAAGTTCAACGGGAAGTCCGTGAGTATCCCATCCGGCCTTACGCTTCACCTGAAAACCTTTCATTGTCTTGAAACGGCAGAATACATCCTTTATGCTTCGAGCCATCACATGATGAATACCCGGCATTCCGTTTGCCGAAGGGGGACCTTCGAAAAAGACAAATGACGGAGCACCTTCGCGCTCGGTCATACTTTTTGAAAAGACATCATTTTCGTCCCACTCTCTTAATATCTCTTTATTGAGAAGAGGCAAGTCCAGCTTGCTATAAACAGGAAATTTCTTTTTCATTTTAGGTATAAAACTATATAGTTTTGCAATTTTTCCATTTAATCGCGCAAAGTTATCTAAAAAAAATCATAAAAACAAAAGAAAGTACCTTATATATAGACGACAAATGTATTGTTATAATATTAAAAACACCCTGCTCCTCAAAGTCTGAGGTCAGGGTATTAATTCAACTATTATTTAGAAATATTACTGTCCGATAAAAATAGAATAATCCAAAAAAGTGCTATTGACGGAGCTAATATTGCCACTTTTACAACAAAAATACTAACAAACGAGCGAGAAATATGAAGTTCACTTCAATATTTTTCAAAGCGAGTGCAGTCTATTTTCGAGGTTTACCTCAAAAATACTAAAGCAAGCCCACTTTTTCATAA
>JAZNEI010000003.1:0-4783 GCA_045588485.1 Bacteroidaceae bacterium
AAGCGAGTTCCGCAGCACCCAAAAAACATCGTGAGCATTTTACGTTAAGATTTTCCGTGCGCAGAGCCTTTTGCCTACTTTTCGTCGGCACGAAAAGTAGGAGAAAAATAACAATGAAAGGCTGAATTTAGCAAACAAGACCAAATGAGAGACTGAAAAAGTTTTACCGGACACCTATAATAATTTATAATCACAAACGCTCTATTCTTATAAGGCCGGGAGGAGAAATACTCCTTCCTGCCTAATCGTTTATAGTGGCATAGAACGTGATTATCGGCAAAAAATGCTTATATTCGCACAATTAAACAAACACATTATAATTATGATAAAAAGATTATTATTAGGAGTATTAGCCTGTATGGTAATCTCCACCACTTTTGCCGATGAGGGTATGTGGCTGCCGAGCCTCATAAAGGAGCGCATCAAAGAGATGCGTAAGATGGGTTTCAAACTGAAAGCCGAGGATATTTATTCGGCCGATAAAGCATCGCTCAAAGATGCAGTAGTGCAGTTCGGAGGTGGTTGCACCGGTGAATTTGTCTCGGAGCAGGGTCTGCTGCTCACTAATCACCACTGCGGCTATGGCTCTATTCAGAAACTCTCTTCGGTCGAGCACGACTATCTCACATACGGCTATTGGGCAAAATCGATGGACGAGGAGCTGCCCGTACCGGGGCTGACAGTGAGCCTATTGGTTACTATGGAGGATGTCACCGAGCGCTTGGCAGCAGGCGAAAAGCGAGAGGATATTATAGCCGCAGCAACAAAGGGCGAGGGGTACCGCGCCTCTATCGAAAGCATATACTATGGCAACCAACAAATACTGTTTGTATATCAGACCTACCGCGATGTACGCTTAGTGGGAGCGCCCCCTTCGTCTATTGGAAAATTTGGTGGCGACACCGACAACTGGATATGGCCACGCCACACCGGTGATTTCTCTATCTTCCGCGTATATGCCGACAGTAATAACCTGCCTGCCGACTATAGCAAGGAGAACGTCCCCTACCGTCCAAAGAGACACTTTAAGATATCGACTAAGGGCGTGCAGGAGGGCGACTTTACAATGATTTACGGATTCCCCGGAAACACACAGGAGTATGTAATCTCTGATGCTGTTGATTACGTTGCAAATATGTCGAACCCGATGAAGATTGAACTCCGCACACAGCGTTTGGAGACCATAAGCGAGGCACAAGCCAAAGACCCCGCAGTGCGTATTGCATACGCAGCAAAGCACGCAAGCATTGCCAACGGATGGAAGAAATGGCAGGGCGAGAGCCTGGGACTGGAGCGTCTGCACACCATTGATAAGAAACAGCAATACGAGGCCGACTTTACAGCTTGGGCTGCCGACAAACCACAATATGCAGCCCTGCTCGACTCGATGCGTGCAGCCTATAAGAGTGTCACACCCGGATACTTCATGCGCGAGTTGTTCAATGAGTCGATAGGAGCAATAGAGGCATACTCTTTTGCACGCAGCATAATGGTGGCATACAAAAATACAGATATAGCCGGCATCACCGATTTTAGGACAAGAGCGCTCAAGGACTATAACATCAACATAGACCGTACCATTGCCCGACAGATGATTGCTGAGTTCCTTAAGCGAATGCCCAAAGAGGAGATTCCCGAGGCGCTTACTGCCGGAATAAAGGCGTGTGGTGGCATCAATGGTTATGTCGACAGCCTCTATAACAACACTAAGATTCTGGGCACAGAGACTATGATATATGAGGAGTTGCCATCTGATCCTATGATTCAATTTGCCAAGATGTTCACCCCCATCGTCAACAGCAACAGCAAATACTTATACCGCAACATAAGCAACGTACCTGCCATAGAGAAGTGGTATCGCACATATATGCAGGCACTGCGCGAGTGGGACAGCGAGAGAGCATTCTACCCCGATGCAAACTTTACACTGCGCGTTGCATACGGTACAATATGCGGTTACGAGAATGCCGACGGCGAGTACCATACGCCTCTCACCACCCTCGACGGAATAATAGCAAAGGATAATCCCGAGATTTATGACTATGATATTCCACAGGAGCTGCGCGACATTTACAAGAACAAGGACTATGGCCGCTGGAGCATCAATAAGAATGGCAAACGCACCGTTCCCGTATGCTTCCTTGCATCGAACCACACCTCGGGCGGCAACTCGGGTTCACCCGTCATCAATGGCAAGGGCGAGCTTGTTGGAATAAACTTCGACCGCACTTGGCGCTCTACAATGAGCGACATCGAGTTCGACCCAAGCATCTGCCGTAATATCTCGGTCGATATACGCTATGTACTCTTTGTGGTCGACCGCATAGGACATGCCGAGTACCTGCTTAAAGAGGTAGGAGTGAAATAAAATATCCACTATACAAAAATATCCTGCAACTATTGCAGGATATTTTTGTATATAATAATCATCCCCTCATACGGCACTGCGATACAAATAGCAGAATATCCTCTCGCGTAAACCTTACGCTACCCCAATGGGCAAGCTGTGGTGCCGTATAATCGTCGAACATACTATAGTGCACCACTATCCATCGGCATAGCTCTGTCGAAAGTAACATTCCAAGCTCTCTATAATAATATAAGGTGTTTACTATGCACAGCGGTACATTGGGATTTTCTTTGTACAGTATCCCTATCTCGCGGTTTTCGATGAATTGGGCAAATGCTTTATGAATATAAAAACGACGGCGATTGAGTGAATAGGCTATTGCCGAGAAGTTAAAGAAAGCAGTGCGGATGAGATTCTGCGGTGTTGCGGCTACTCCCTTATGCACAAGTCCCCATGTGCGTTGCATCGTCCACACATCAGCACATAGGTTACCAATATATACTTTAAATCCACCGTAAGAATTTACCTTTACTTTTATATCGTGACGATATTTACGATATATAGCCAACCAATCGACCTCATTTTCTATTACAAGGTCGATGTCACGCATATTCTGTCTGCGCTGCAAAAAATAGTCTCTGATGACCCCACTGAACACATATACATTAGTCTGCACCATAATCTCATCGAGTATGGCCGATGCAACGGGGTTCATTACCTCGTCACGAAGATAGCGCAGGAAACGACTGTTTTCTACGCTCTTTATATCTTTATCGAAATTACTAAATACGTTGTCCACTGAGTTTCTGGTAATGGTTGACTGCAAACTTATCGGTCATACTCGATATAAAATCCACAATAATACGCAGACGATAATAATGAGGCAACTGCTCTATAGGCAATGAATCGCATAGCGCATCTACATCCTCTATTCTTGTGCGGTCGGACAGATAAATATAGCAGCGTTCCTTGGGACTCCACTCTATGCGTCCTTCATGAACAAGAAAATCCATCTTATTGGCACGTAGTACCGAGAGGGATATCATAGCCTCGCCGTGACGCATATAGACAGGTTCACTGCTAAGCAGCAGTTTAGTGTATATATCGAGCAGGCCGTTTATGACCGACCAACCGGTGAGTTCTACCGACTGAATCTCTTTTTGGCGATAGATATGTGCAATGCAGAATTTCTGTAGGAAAGCAGCAACTCCACCCTCATCGTCGAAGATTAGCTCATTATTATAGTTGCCATCTAGTATACTCTCGAAGTTAGCAAGGTAATTACGCACTGCAAGCGCCACAAGATACTTTATTACGTTTACACGGAATTTTATGAACCCTTTGCGTCCCGACGAGCCACCTGTATCACCCTTCTCAAGAGTAGAAAATAGCTCGGAAGCCGCCGCCGTTGGATTAGTAGAGAATGCCTGCCACTCGCGGTAAAGTGTATCGAGATTGAACCATCTTTTATTATACGCATCCTCCATATCCATGGATAGGTAGCAGATTGAGTCGGCAGCCTCGACCAAAAAGACAAACGGATGCCTACGGTACCCATCATCTACCTCGGCAAAGCCCCGCATAACTTTCTCTAAATAGGCTCTATCGGCACAGAATACTCCGTGTTTGTGCATAGAGATACAGGGGTGATGCTTGTCGGCTTTACCCGTATTGGGATATTTAAGGTAGGATGCAAGACAACTTTGAGTAAAATTAAGGCCGAAAAGGTCGTCAATGAACTGCAGTTTTGTTATCACTCTGAATCCCTGAGCGTTGCCGTCGTATTCTGTAAAATCATTGCTCCAATGGCTGTAACCACCGAGCACCTCGGGTTGCGCCTTGAAGAATTTCTTAAAATATTCGCTTATGGCAAGCTCACCAAAATGACCGAAAGGAGGGTTACCTATGTCGTGCACAAGGCACACTGTTTGCAGTATGGCACGCATAGGTTCGTAGGCATCATAGACATTCTCTATCGCATAACGCTCGCGAAACTCTTTATTTAGGCATATATCCTTTGCCAAGGATGCACCAATATTCATTACCTCCATAGAGTGAGTGAGACGCGAATGTATGTTATCGTCGCTGGTAAGCGGGATTACCTGTGTCTTGTCATGCAGACGGCGTGCAGCCGAGCTGAACAGCGCCCTGCCAAGGTCGCTCTCGAAAGCATCACGTGCATCGTTGTTACGCACTCTCTCGCTGCGGCTTATAGATGTTTCGCGCAAACGACTTTCGAGAAATAGTGACTCTAATCTTTTATCCATATTAAATATTGACTATTTTTGGATTAATCTCATAATCCGCTAAGAATAAAAAGTTTATGCGGAAAGTTCAAGAACGAGGTAATGAGTTGGCAACTGTTCTGATTTCTACATACTTGCGTGATTTGCATTGATGTACAACTCATCTTGGAACAAAGGTACAACTTTT
>JAZNEI010000004.1:0-8612 GCA_045588485.1 Bacteroidaceae bacterium
ACAGGAACTCAAGAAGTATATCCATTACTACAACAATGACAGAATTAAACTGAGACTAAAAGGAAAGAGTCCGGTGCAATACCGAACTCTTTACCAATAAATTTATCTATTAATCCGTCCAACTTTTTGGGTTCATGTCACTTTAGGGTCACCCTTTTACTATTGTTTTAAACTCTAAAAATTGTTCTTAGAACAATTTTGCGGGATATTCGCCAGCGTCTACAAGAGCCTGAATTTTCTCAACTGTAGAGGGACGGTCGGCTGCGTATGTTACACCGAACCACTTTGCTGTTGTGTCAAGAACCTCGCAACTTGCTTTACCTGTTGTTGTAAGGTTGTTAACAACGAGAGGAATAAAGTACTCAGCCTTGGGCTTGTCGATGTTCTCCTTCAAGAAGTCAACGAACTGCTCCTCTGAATCCTGGAAGTAGTCGGGTGTGAAGCCCCAGAAGTTCATTGATACAGGAGTCTCCTCGGCAACAGGCTGCCATTCGCCCTGCTCGTCTTTGTAGCAGATGGGACCGTCAACGCGCATAATTTCGGTACGCTCAACAACGCCTGTAAGCATGTTCTGGTCGTTTGTAGCACAAACACCACGTGCAACGCTACCATTGTCGCTGAGTGTATTGCAGATGCGGAAACCTACCATGCTGTAACGGCCTTTGCTGCCCTCGGGAAGCTCGCTGAGCCACTTGCCCATAACTGCAAATGCATCGCGGCCATAGAAGTCATCGGCGTTGATAACTGCGAAAGGCTCCTTGATAACATCCTTACCCATGAGAACTGCGTGGTTAGTACCCCAAGGCTTTGTACGCTCTGCCGGTACGCTGAATCCCTCGGGGAGATTGTCTATTGCCTGGAATACCAACTCTGTGGGTATGTGGCCTTCGTACTTGCTGAGAACTTTCTCGCGGAAATCCTGCTCGAAGTCCTTGCGGATAACGAATACCAACTTGCCGAATCCACCGCGGATTGCGTCAAAGATAGAGTAGTCCATAATAGTCTCACCGTTGGGGCCCAGACCATCCAACTGCTTCAAACCACCGTAGCGGCTGCCCATTCCGGCTGCCAAAACAAAAAGTGTAGGTTTCATAATTCTGTTGTTATTTAAGTTGTTAAAAGTTAGTCGATTGTCGAGTAGCAGTGCATCATAACACCGCTATTTTCGCAAAGGTAACGATTTTGTTTTTATTTAGGTTATATTTTCTTAACTTTTTTGTAAAAAGAAAAAATATAATATAATAATAAAAGCGCATCGGGATTATTCCCATGCGCTTTATAATTGTAATAACAGTTGCGGTTTACTGTTCGTCGTCCCAATCTTCTTCGTAGTAAAGTTCGTCGTCGTCACCTTCGGCCGGCTCGTACTCGTCGTCTTCCCAATTGGCAAAGTCGTTGGCAAGCATTGTGCGGTCGTAGTTGCGATGTACAAGTTCGTCGCGCTTAACGGCTGAAAGCAGATTCTTTTCGCTGTTAAGCTCTTCCCAAAGGATGTCTTTCAGCTCTTGTATTCCCTCGCCTGTGGCAGCCGAGATGAAAATATGCGGTAACTCCTCGGGCAAGTTCTCCGATAGCATCTCTTTAAGTTCTTCATCAATAAGGTCGCACTTTGTTATTGCAAGCACTCGTTGCTTATCGAGCATTTCGGGGTTGAATGTTGCAAGTTCGTTGAGCAGAATTTCGTATTCGCGTTTAATGTCGTCGGTGTCGCTGGGAACCATAAAAAGAAGCAGTGAGTTGCGCTCTATGTGTCTGAGGAATCTCAGACCGAGGCCTCGGCCCTGACTTGCTCCTTCGATTATTCCCGGAATATCGGCCATTACGAATGATTTATTGTCGCGGTACGATACTATGCCCAGATTCGGTTCCAGTGTTGTAAATGGGTAGTTGGCTATCTTGGGCTTTGCTGCCGACACACTCGATAGGAGTGTCGATTTTCCTGCATTCGGAAAACCTACAAGACCTACATCGGCAAGAAGTTTAAGTTCGAGTGTTACGGTCATTTCGCGCATAGGCTCGCCGGGCTGTGCAAAGCGTGGTGCCTGTCGGGTGGGAGTGGCAAAATGTACGTTGCCCAAGCCACCGCGTCCGCCACGCAAGAGGACTACTTTCTGACCATCCTCGGTAACATCGCACAGGTATTCTCCTGTCTCGGCATTATATGCTACGGTGCCGCAGGGGACATCTATGATTTTGCTCTCACCGTCAGCGCCTGTGCTGCGGTTTACTCCACCGTTCTGTCCGTTGCCGGCAAAGACGTGACGCTGGTATTTAAGGTGTAACAGTGTCCAATAGTTGCGGTTACCTCGCAAGATAATGTCACCACCCTTGCCGCCATCGCCACCGTCGGGACCGCCATTGGGAAGGTATTTTGCACGGTGCAGATGCGCCATGCCTCGTCCTCCTCGTCCCGAACGACAGATAATTTTTACATAGTCTATAAAGTTCGATTCTGCCATACTATATAGTTTGTTCTTTTTTGTATTCTACTAATTCTCAAGGTGTTGACTCCTGATGCTGTATAACGTTAATAGCACCCTAAGATATATGAACAGAGAGGACGCGCGTTTTTGCGGTGCATCCTCTCTTGTCTCTGTTTATCGCTTATCAGATTTTGCTTTCTATTGCTGCTACAATGTCGGCAAAGATACGGTCGAGTTCTCCAAGGCCGTTTATATAACAATGTTTGCCGTCGTTCTTGTACCAATCTTTCAGGGGGGCTGTCTGCTGGTTGTATACAACAAGGCGTTTCTTGATTGTCTCCTCGTTGTCATCGGCACGGCCCGATGCCTGACCACGCAGCAAGAGTCGTGTCATAAGTTCCTCCTCGGGAACGTCAAGTTCAATCATTGCTGTAACGTCCTGTCCGCGTTTGTTAAGCATAGCTTTCAACGCCTCTGCCTGTGCTATTGTTCGGGGGAATCCGTCGAAGATTACACCTTTGCTATCGACTAAAGTGTCAAGCTTTGATGCGAGGATACTTACCATAAGCTCATCGGGTATAAGTTGTCCGTTGTCGATAAGCCCCTTGGCTGTCTTGCCAAGTTCGCTGCCTGCGGCAATCTCGGCGCGTAGAACATCGCCTGTAGATATATGGTCAAGATTGTACTTCTCTACTATCTTCTCGCTCTGTGTACCCTTGCCTGAGCCGGGGGCACCAAAAATTACAATGTTAAGCATTTTATATATGTTTTTGTTTTTTTATTTCTTACTCTTCGGCTGCATCATAGATATCCGGAAGGTTACGTCCCAATCCGTCGTAGTCGAGACCATAACCGACAATGAATCGGTCGGGTATTGTAAAGGCGCTGTATTTAACATTAACGGGAACCTTTAAGCGTGCGGGCTTCAGGAAAAGTGATGCAATGTTGATGCTTGCAGGATTGTGGGTGCTAAGCTGCTCCAACATACGCTGCATTGTCAGGCCTGTATCTACAATATCCTCTATAACAATTACATCGCGACCTTCGAGGCTCTCGTTCAGTCCTATAACCTCACGTACAGCACCTGTGGTTGTTGTGCCTTGGTATGACGACATCTTTACAAAAGATATTTCGCACTCGATGTCGAGGTTGCGCATAAGGTCGGCTGCAAACATGAATGCACCGTTCAGTACACCAAGCAGTAGGGGACGCTTGCCTTTATAGTCGCTGTTTATTTCGTTGGCAACTCTTTTAACTTCGCGCTCAATCTCTTCGCGTGGAATCGAGGTTACGAATTTCTTTCCAAGTAATTCTATCGTTTGCACTTCTTTTGTCTTTGTTGGGGTATATCGGTTGTATGTCTCGTTTTTCGAGTAACGCCTACAAAAGTAACATAAAGTTCCGAAATAAAGGGTAATTTGCTCTTTTTTTTCATTCTCTTTGTTTAATAATTATAACAAAGGCATTTTTATAAGGTAAATTTGAAAACAATTTCTTATCTTCGCGGCAAATTGTGAGATTGTGCACTAATATCAGAAGTATTATGAAAAAATCTGTTCTATATGCACTATTGTTTGCATGTATGCCTTGTGCAGCACAAACTGTGAATGTTTTCGAGTCGGGAATGAATGAAGGTGTCACATACAGCCTGCCCGATACTCAACTTGACATAACCGTCGAGGCTCAATGTATTACACGTACTCCGGGTGAGTTCTGTCGTTATGCCGAAAGGTTTTTGCGTATAAGCGATGCCATCTCAAGTGAAAGCAAAGAGTGGCTGCTCTCGGGGGTGTCGGTCGAGAGAATCGGAATACCAAACAGTCAAAAGAGATACACCGTGGCATTGGGAAATAACCCAATAAACAGTATTGTCCTCACCGATAAGGGGCTAATGAACGCAATAAACCGCAAGGCGGTCGAGCCCGAAGCAAAGGAGCAAAAGGGCACTCGGCAGCAGCGTACAGATGCTAGCAAATACTTTACGGAGGAGATTCTTCAGGCAACGTCCACTG
This sequence comes from Bacteroidaceae bacterium, assembly GCA_045588485.1. Lineage (GTDB taxonomy): Bacteria > Bacteroidota > Bacteroidia > Bacteroidales > Bacteroidaceae > HGM04593. The sequence goes on from JAZNEI010000004.1 coordinate 4,436, forward strand.
CAAAGATGGCCGAGCTTGTGGCAAAAGAGATATATGCCATACGTGAAAGTAAACTGGCAATCACACGCGGAACAGCCGACAATCTGCCACAGGATGGCGAGTCGATGCATCTTGTATTAAGAGAACTCGACCTACAGGAACGCACACTTACAGAATTATTTACAGGACACACCGATACTGTAAGATACACCTGTAATATAAAATTTACCCCCACAATGGAGAGCGATACCACCCGTTCGGTGCTTTTCCGTTTCTCGCATAAGTTGGGAATAGTGGAGCGCGACAACCTTGTAGGTGCTCCCATCTATTACGATTTCAAGAACCTTAAAACGGTAAAAACCGAGCCGGTAGACAAGAAGAAAAAGAAAAAAGAGATAAAGAAAGAGGGTATATGTTACTCTTTGCCCGGAAAAGCATTGGTGAAGGTGTACACTCCGTCAGAAACTCTTTTCGAGGAGGAGATGCCTTTTGCACAGCTTGGAACAGTAGAGGTGCTTGCACGTAGTTTCTTCGATAAAAACGGAAACACAAAAGTACTCTTCGATACAGCTACGGGAGGAATTATAGAGATAGAGAAATAAAAAAAAGAATAACAAAATAAAAAAACAGCAGAAATGTTCGAAAGTCTAAGCGAGCGCCTTGAACGCTCATTTAAAATACTTAAAGGTGAAGGACGTATCACCGAAGTAAACGTTGCCGAGACACTAAAAGATGTACGTAAAGCACTGCTTAATGCCGACGTAAACTATAAGGTCGCAAAGACATTTACCGACACGGTAAAGAATAAGGCCATCGGTCAGAATGTGCTTACATCAATCCACCCAAGCCAGTTGATGATTAAGATTGTTCATGACGAGTTGACAGCACTTATGGGTGGAGAGACTGCCGAGATAAACTATGAGGGACATCCGGCGGTAATACTTATGTCGGGTCTTCAGGGTTCGGGTAAGACTACTTTCTCGTCGAAACTCGCAAATTATCTGAAGAAAAAGAAAAATCGCAATCCGCTGCTGGTAGCGTGTGACGTATACCGTCCTGCTGCCATCGACCAGCTGAAAGTACTTGGCGAGCAGATAGGTGTTCCCGTATACAGCGAACCCGAGAGCAAGAATCCTGTGCAGATAGCTGAGAATGCCATCAAGGAGGCCAAGAAGCAGGGATACAATCTTGTTATTATAGATACTGCGGGTCGTTTGGCTATCGACGAGGCGATGATGAAGGAGATTGCTGCCATTAAAGAGGCGATTAATCCCGATGAGATTCTCTTCGTTGTCGATTCAATGACAGGACAAGATGCTGTTAACACAGCAAAGGAGTTCAACGACCGTCTCGATTTTACAGGAGTGGTGCTTACAAAACTCGATGGTGATACTCGTGGTGGTGCTGCGCTCTCTATCCGCACAGTTGTGAACAAACCCATCAAATTTATCGGAACAGGTGAGAAAATGGAGGCGATAGACCTCTTTCACCCCAATCGTATGGCCGACCGTATATTGGGAATGGGTGACGTTGTATCACTTGTAGAGCGTGCACAAGAGCAGTTCGACGAAGAACAGGCCAAGAAACTTCAACGCAAGTTGGCACGTAACCAGTTCGACTTCAACGACTTCCTTGCACAGATAGAACAGATAAAGAAGATGGGTAATATAAAGGACCTTATGGCGATGATTCCCGGTATGAGCAAAGCTATTAAGGATATTGACATCGACGACAATGCCTTCAAGAGCGTCGAGGCAATTATACACTCTATGACACCCAAGGAGCGTGCAAATCCCGATATTATAAACCAGTCGCGTCGCGAACGCATTGCCCGCGGTAGCGGTACAACACTGCAAGAGGTTAACCGCCTTATGAAGCAGTTCGAACAGATACGTAAGGCGATGAAGACCGTAGCAGGCGGCAAGATGGGTAAGATGATGGGTGGAATGCCCCGTTTCAAGTAAACACATTAAACAACCGATATATGCAATTAATAGATGGAAAAGCCATTGCGGCTACAATAAAGAGAGAGATTGCCGAGCAGGTCGAGAAGATGATTGCTGCCGGCAGTAAACGCCCCCATTTGGCAGCCATTCTTGTTGGCCACGACGGTGGTAGCGAGACTTACGTTGCCAATAAGGTACGCGCCTGCGAAGAGTGCGGATTTACATCTACCCTCATACGTTATGAAGAGGACGTTACCGAGGCCGAACTTCTTGCAAAGGTTCAGGAACTGAACGAGGATGCGGATGTAGACGGATTCATCGTACAGCTACCCCTTCCACGTCACATCGACGAGCAAAAGGTTACCGAGGCTATAGACTATAGAAAGGATGTAGACGGCTTCCACCCCGTCAATGCAGGTCGTCTCTCAATAGGTCTTCCCTGTTTCCTGTCGGCTACCCCTAATGGTATCATGGAACTTTTACGTCGATACAATATCGATACCAAAGGTAAGAAATGCGTGGTGCTTGGACGCAGTAATATTGTGGGTAAGCCTGTGGCAAGCCTTATGATGCAGAAACAGATACCCGGTGATGCAACTGTAACTGTGTGTCACAGCCACACAGTCAATATTGCCGAGGAGTGTCGTGCCGCCGATATAATTATAGCAGCACTTGGACAGCCTCATTTTGTCAAGGCTGATATGGTAAAAGAGGGTGCTGTGATTATTGATGTAGGTACAACACGTGTACCCGACGCAACAAGAAAATCGGGATTCCGTCTCTGCGGAGATGTCGATTTCGAGAATGTCGCTCCAAAGTGTTCGTATATTACTCCTGTTCCCGGCGGTGTGGGTCCTATGACCATTGTGTCGCTTATGAAGAACACGCTTTTGGCGGCTACACACGAGATTTATTGATACCTACCTACGCAAATGGCTCTTTTGCGAACAATAATATGCACGATACTCTTGATGCCGGCTATGATATCGGCTGCACAGAGTGTCGTGCAACCTTTTTCACGCCTTAAGATTCTTTTCGGGGGTGATTTGATGCAGCATCAGAGCCAACTGAATGCAGCGCGATGCAGCAACGGACAATACAGTTACTCGTCTTGTTACGATTATATACGCGCAGAGGTCTCGGATGCAGATATAGCAATCGCCAACCTTGAGACTACTATCGGGCGCGGTAATTATGGTGGTTACCCCTCGTTCTGTGCTCCCGACAGTTTCCTCTATGCAGCAAAGGGGGCAGGGTTCGATGTTCTGCTATTTGCCAACAACCACTGCCTCGACAGAGGTCGCCGTGGGGCGCTACACACACTTGCGATGATGGATTCTCTTGGAATTGAACATTGTGGAGTCTATCGTGACAGTATCGACCGTGCACATCGTGTACCCCTTATAATTGAGAAGAAAGGAATACGTTTGGCAATACTCAACTATACATACGGTACAAACGGAATACCCGTTCCTGCTCCATTGATAGTAAACTATATAGATAAGGAGATGATTACGGCCGATATCAGACGCGCCCGTGAAAAACACGCCGACGTAATCGTAGCTTGTTTACATTGGGGTGATGAGTATGTTAGTCTTCCTTCTGATAGTATTCGTGAACTTGCCGATTGGCTCATAGAACAGGGGGTCGACCACATTATAGGTGGGCATCCGCATGTTTTGCAGCCTATGGAGGTGCGACGCGATACAGTAGCTATGCGGCGCAGTGCTGTTGTCTATTCTTTGGGAAACCTTATCTCGGGAATGTATGCTCGCGGACGTGATGGTGGTGCTCTTGTGAAGATGACAATGTACCGTTTCGGGGAGCTTGTCTATCTTGGCGCACTCGATTATGCGCTTACATGGGTGGCACGTCCGGGACGTGACGGTGTAAAGAACTTTACAGTTCTTCCGGCAGCACGAGTTCCTTTTTCACTTAATGATGCGGCACGCAGTAAGATGAGTGAGTTCGTAAAAGATAGCAGGATGCTTTTCCAGAGGTATAATAAAGAGGCAGGAGAGTATATTATGAAAGAGTGATGCCCGCGGGCTCGTCAAAAAAAGATATTTTTTTTATTGGTGTCCGGTAAAACTTTTTCACTCTCTCATTTCGTCTTGTTTGCTAAATTCAGCCTTTCATTGTTCTTTTTCTCCTACTTTTCGTGCCGACGAAAAGAAGTATGATGAGATACAAAAGAAATTAAAGGAGAATAAATGGAATATTGGCGAAAAATAAGCTGTGGTTTTAGTCGA
>JAZNEI010000005.1:0-9935 GCA_045588485.1 Bacteroidaceae bacterium
AACGTAAAATGCTCACGATGTTTTTTGGGTGCTGCGGAACTCGCTTCGCTCAAACATCCTCGCACTTAATCCAAAAAACATCTACCATTTTACTAATTTTCCTATGGCGCACCAATGAACAACCTTATGATTTTATGAAAAAATGGGCTTGCTTTATTATTTTGGTTGTAAAAGTGGCAATATTAGCTTCGTCAATAGCACTTTTTGGGATTATTCTATTTTTATCGGACAGTAATAAAAAAAATCTTATAGAAACTTTTTATAAAAAACTTTGAATTACAGCGAACAGCTCTCGTATTCCTCTATCTTGTCTCTGTTGCTTAGAAGAAAATCTATGTCATCGAGTCCGTTCATAAGGCAATGCTTTTTATAAGCATTAATCTCGAAATTTTCGCTTTCGCCTGTTGCATTATTGGTGATTCTTTGTGCAGGCAGGTCTACTGTTACCTGTGTAGCTGAGTCGGCGGCTATGCTCTCGAAAAGGTTGGCAAGGAATTTCTCGCTTACGACAACGGGTAATACGAAATTGTTCAATTCGTTGTTCTTGTGGATGTCGGCAAAGAAACTCGATACTACCACGCGGAAACCGTAGTCGGCAATGGCCCAAGCTGCGTGCTCGCGACTGCTGCCGCAGCCGAAATTCTTTCCTGCAACCAAAATACACCCTTTGTAGGCCGGGTTGTTCATTACAAAGCTGTCGATACGGTTACCATCTTTGTCGAAACGCCAGTCGCGGAAGAGATTTTCTCCGAATCCCTCGCGTGTGGTGGCTTTCAGGAATCGAGCAGGAACAATCTGGTCGGTGTCGATATTCTCAAGCGGCAGGGGAATACAACTGTCGGTTATTATGTTGAATTTCTCTTTTTTCATTGCTCTTAATGGGTTATGTGGTTACAGAAATTCTCTCGGGTCGGTGATACAACCTGTGATTGCTGCCGCTGCAGCGGTGTAGGGGCTTGCCAGGATGGTGCGCGAACCGGGACCTTGACGGCCTTCAAAATTACGGTTGCTTGTAGATACGCAATATTTTCCTTCGGGCACTTTGTCCTCGTTCATTGCTAAGCAGGCCGAACATCCGGGCTGGCGAAGCTCGAACCCTGCCTCTTCGAGTATCTTGTCTATTCCCTCGGCTACAATCTGACGTTGTACGCTCCACGAACCGGGTACAATCCACGCTGTAACTCCCTCTGCTCTCTTATGTCCCTTCACTATCTGTGCAAAGGCGCGGAAGTCCTCGATGCGGCCGTTGGTGCAAGAACCTACAAAAACATAGTCGATGGGGTGGCCTGTGAGCTTCTCGCCCTCGTTGAACCCCATATACTCCAATGACTTACGGAACGATGCTGCGCCAGCTTCGTCAATGCTCTCGGCAGTGGGTACGGTCTCGCTTATTCCCATTCCCATTCCGGGGTTTGTTCCGTATGTTATGCGTGGCTCGATATCCTCGGCGCGGAATGTGTACTCTTTGTCGAATATGGCATCGGGACCGCTTGCAAGGGTGCGCCAATAGGCAACAGCCTTATCCCACTCCTCGCCTTTGGGGGCATATTCGCGTCCTTTTATGTAGTCGAATGTTATATCGTCGGGGGCGACCATTCCTCCGCGTGCGCCCATCTCGATTGATAAGTTGCACAGCGTCAGACGGCTCTCCATACTCATCGAGCGTATGGCGCTGCCTGCATACTCGACAAAATAGCCAGTAGCGCCACTTGTGGTCATCTGTGTCATTATGTACAGCGCCACATCTTTTGCTGTTACTCCTTTGCCAAGAGTGCCTTCGACGCTGATGCGCATTGTACGGGGCTTCTGTTGCAGAATACATTGCGAGGCCATCACCATTCCAACCTCGCTTGTGCCTATGCCGAATGCCACCGCGCCCATAGCGCCGTGTGTCGATGTGTGCGAGTCGCCGCATACAATAGTGGCACCGGGCAGCGTCAGTCCAAGCTCGGGACCTACTACGTGTATTATGCCGTTTTTGGGGTGCATCATACCAAACAGCTCGAGGCCAAACTCTTTGGCATTGCTCACAAGCGTTTCTACCTGATTACGTGAAACAGGCTCCTCGATAGGTTTGTCCTGATTCTGTGTGGGTATATTGTGGTCGGGCATACAGAATATCTTGCCCGGACGCAGACAGCCTATGCCGCGCTTGCGAAGCTCGTCGAATGCTTGTGGCGAGGTGACCTCGTGGCAGTAAAGACGGTCGATGTAAAGTTGTGTGGGACCATCTTCTACCTTCTGCACTACGTGTGCATCCCATATTTTGTCGAATAGGGTGTTCATTGTCTCTTAATCTTGAAATTTGTTTATACAGTCGAGATAGGCCTCTACCGATGCACTCACAATATCGGTGTTTGCACCAAAGCCATAGTAGACGTGGTTGTTATACTCAACCTGCATGTGTACCTTACCCATATCATCGCTTCCCTTGCTGATAGCCTGAATGGTGAACTCGCGCAGGGTCATATCGCGGCGGATAATGTTGCGCAGAGCATTGATGGCTGCATCGACAGGACCGTTTCCGGTTGCGGCACTCTCGAAAAGTTCACCTGCAATGCGCAGTCCTATGCTTGCCACCGAGCGTATGTTAAGGCCTGTGGTAACCTGCAGATAGTCGAGCTTGATACCCTTGTTGTTTGTGCGGTCGGCACCGGCAAGTACCAGAATGTCGTCATCGTTAATCTCTTTCTTCTTGTCGGCAAGGCGCAGGAATGCCTGATAAATCTCGTTCAGCTTCTCATCCTCGACTGTTACTCCAAGCACCGACAGACGGTATTTGAGGGCGGCACGTCCGCTGCGTGCTGTCAGTACGATTGAATTGTCGTCGATACCAACATCTTTGGGGTTCATAATTTCGTAGGTGCTGACATCTTTCAACACACCGTCCTGATGTATTCCCGATGAGTGGGCAAAAGCGTTACGTCCCACGATAGCCTTGTTGGGTTGTACGGGCATATTCATAAGGCTCGAAATCATTCGGCTTGTGGGGAAAATCTTTTGTGTGTTTATGTTTGTCTCGATGTTCAGCGTGGGGTGGCATCGGGTTATCATCACAATCTCCTCGAGCGAGGTGTTACCGGCTCTCTCGCCAATGCCGTTTATTGTTACTTCAACCTGACGGGCACCGTTTATCACACCGGCAAGCGTGTTGGCTGTTGCCATGCCAAGGTCGTTGTGACAGTGTGTCGAGATAATGGCATTGTGTATGCCGTCGACATGCTCCATAAGGTATTTGATTTTTTCTCCATATTCGCTTGGCAGACAGTAGCCTGTTGTGTCGGGGATATTTACGACTGTCGCTCCGGCTTTTATTACGGCCTCGACAACACGTGCAAGATATTCGTTGTCGGTGCGTCCTGCATCCTCGGCATAAAACTCTACATCCTCGACGTAACGCTTGGCGTATTTTACGGCTGCCACTGCTGTCTCGATGATTTTCTCGCGTGTGGAACGGAACTTATATTGTATGTGCGAATCGGATGTACCGACACCGGTGTGTATGCGTTTGCGCTTGGCAAAGCGAAGTGCCTCGGCTGCAACGTCGATGTCTTTTTCAATGGCACGTGTAAGTGCACATATCGAGGGCCATGTGACAGCCTTTGATATTTCAATTACCGAGTTGAAGTCGCCGGGACTCGAAATTGGAAAACCTGCCTCGATGCAGTCTACTCCTAACATTTCGAGCTGCTTGGCAACCTGAATCTTCTCTACAGTGTTCAACTGGCAACCCGGAACCTGCTCGCCATCGCGCAGGGTGGTATCGAATATAAATAATCTATCGCTCATAAATCTAATTTTTTCAAAAATACAAAAATGCTCCATTTTGGGGCGATTGGCTGCAAAAATAATCCTTTTATTTATATTTCTCAACAAAGTTGTAACAAAATTGTGCTTTTTTCTTATAAAATGTTTGCTTTTTGCGTTCTTTCTATTGCGAAAGGTTATTCTGAAAGAACTTGCACAATGTGTGAAATTAGTTATATTTGCGCTCAAAAGTAACGACAGGACCTATTTAATGATAATTCAATAGTAAAAACATAAATGAAAATCATAGGATTCAGTATTCCATTTGCTACAAATGGCGATGGCGAAATTCAATTAAGATACAGGCTCGACAATGATGACACTAATACTACGGTTGTAAAACCTCTTGTCGAGTATGCTCCGGGAGAGTGGAACACTACAATTGAACTCGACGAGACCGATACCGTATATTATGGTTACGAACTGGTTTGTTGCGGTAAGGTGGTGCGTAGCGAATGGGGAGGTCTTTCTCGTGTGCTGCGTATGAATAGTGTGAACGACCGATATATGCAGTACGACCGTTGGTGCGATTCGCCTGCCGGTTACTATATGCAGACAGGACTTTTCCGTATGTTTGCCGATGAGCCTCCTATCACCGATGGCAGTGGTGTGAATTGGTATAATCGCAGTGTTACAATATCGCTTTATGTGGTGGGACTTGCCAAGGGCGAGCGCCCTGCAATAGCGGGTGATGCAACTGTGCTTGGAGGATGGAACCCCGAGAAGGCTCCGCTTATGCATTGTGTGGCTCCCAATCTGTGGAGTGTCACTTTTGATGCAAGTGAACTGTGGAGTGGACGTTTCTCTTTTAAGGTAATAACCTTTTTACAAGGTGGAACGGTGCGTTGGGAAGAGGGTGATAATCGCGTCATAACTCTGCCCGATTTCGAGCAGTCGACAGCCTACTGCTACACTCTCGAGGTGCTTACTCTTGGAGTGCCGTTGTTGCGCTTGGCAGGTACGGTAGTTCCGCTTTTTTCGTTGCGTAGCGAGAAGAGCTGGGGAATCGGCGACTTTGGCGATCTTAAGCCAATGGCCGATTGGCTTGCACTCACAGGACAGAACGTGCTTCAGTTGCTACCGGTAAATGATACTACCGTATTTGGCGATAAGGGCGATTCGTACCCCTATAACTGCGTATCGGTATTTGCTCTGAATCCTATATATACCGATATTGAGTCGCTTCCACGATTGGCCGATGAGAGCCGTAATAACTATTATCGTGGTCAGCGTACAATGCTCAATGCTTTGCCCACTGTAAACTACGAGTCGGTTTTTGCTCTTAAAATGAACTATCTGCGCGAGCTGTTCCAGCAAGAGGGCGATACCGTTCTTGCTTCTAAGGCGTGTTGCGCTTTTGTCAAGAAACAGAGCCGTTGGCTTTTGCCTTATACTATTTATCGTTTCCTAATGGCGCGTCTGCGTTGCGATATTTCGTTGTGGGGCGAGTTTGACAGTTATAACGATACTACCCACAAACGCCTGCTGAAGAAATATCCCGAGGCCGCACGTGAGCTGCAGTTCTATACATACGTACAGTATATTCTGTATGTACAGTTGAGCGAGGCTCATAAATATGCAAATTCCAAGCGTGTGGCGCTTAAAGGCGATATACCCATTGGCGTAGCGCCCGGAGGTGTTGATGTGTGGTGCGACCGTGAACAATTCAATCTCTCGGTGTCGGCAGGTGCGCCTCCCGATGCTTTCTCGGCCGATGGTCAAAATTGGGGATTCCCTACATATAATTGGGAGCAGATGGCTGCCGATGGCTATGAGTGGTGGTGTCGTCGTCTGCAATATATGTCTGAATTCTTCGATGCCTACCGCATCGACCATATATTGGGTTTCTTCCGCATTTGGCAGATTCCGCGTTGGGCCTTCAGTGGGCTTGTCGGCAGTTTCTCGCCCTCTCGTCCACTGACCTGTGGCGAGATTGCTGCGGCAGGATTTGCTTTGGATAAAGATGTTCACACTCGTGCGTATGTCGACAAGGAGGCTCTGACCAAACTCTTTGGCGAGAAGGTACACTATATAAGAAGCCGTTATCTTACACCCGTCGACGAGGATATATTTACTTTCAACGATGAGTATCTTGCGGCCGATGCGTTGCGTGCCGACCTTTACAGCATGCACAGCCCCTTGTCGTATGAACTAAAAGAGAAGGTTCTTGCCATCTATGGCGATGTGCTTTTCTTTGCCAATGAGGATGGCGGATATACTCCGCGCATCGAGGCTTCAAAGACTCTTGCATACAAGATGCTCGACGAACAGAATCGTGCTGCTTACAATCGTCTTTATGAGCACTATTTCTATCACCGACATAATATGTTCTGGTTCAGGGAGGGTATGCGTAAGCTGATGCCTGTGCTCTCGTCTACTCCGATGACAGCCTGTGGCGAGGACCTTGGTATGATTCCCGATTGCGTGCCTTGGGTGATGAAGAACTTACAGATTCTTTCGCTCGAGATACAGCGTATGCCAAAAGTGTACGGACAGCCCTTTGCACGTCCTGCCGAGTATCCCTATCTGTCGGTTGCAACCCCATCTACACACGATATGAGTACTCTTCGTGGTTGGTGGTGCGAGGAGCCTGAGGCGACGCAACGTTTCTACAATTATGAACTTGGAAGAGAGGGCATTGCTCCTGCCGAGATGAGTGGTGATATTGCTGCGCAGATAATCCGTTCGCATCTTGAGTCGCCTTCGCTGCTTGCTCTCTTTGCTTGGCAGGATTATATGGCTATGGATGAGCGTCTGCGCCGCGAGAATCCCGATGACGAGCGTGTCAATGTGCCTGCCAATCGTAATCACGTATGGTGCTATCGTATGCACATTACAATAGAGCAGATGATGCGCGAGGAGGCTTTTAATGATAATCTGCGTGGTATGATTGCAGAGTCGGGACGCATCTCGGAGTGATTATCCGCGAGACAATTGCAAATTGTGCTATGCTCGGGCGATTTTAAATCGCCCCTACACGCAACAGGTCTCGGTTTTCAGATATTTTTTCTGCAATTAAAATGCTCCCCAAAGTTTTTCCAGACTTTGGGGAGCATTTTAATTTTTTTATTTATAGAGATATGGGGTGAAGCGCTCTCACTTTACCAGAATCTTTTTGCCGTTCACAATATAAATTCCGGGAACGGTAATCTCGTCGATGCGGCGGCCGGTAAGGTCGTAGATAACCTCTTTGTTGTCATTTGTGGTAACCTCGTCGATGCCGGTGTTATCTACCACCATCACTACTTTCCATTGTGAGTTAGTTTCAATGGCATTGAGTGTAGTGGCGCTCTTGTCGCTGTTTACTCCTAAGATGCGTACAGCGTCGCTGCTCTTGTCCGAGAAACTTACAGTGCCATCGCCATTGAATACCAGTGTCATCATCTTGGCTTCCGACTCCGATGATACAAGTTCCACGCTATTGTCGCTTATATTTATATAGCTCTGTTGTCCTACGTTCTTTATGTAGAATACATTCTCAGAAGCTGTGGGAACAAACTCCCAGCGGCGGTTGTTGTCGCTGGGCTTCACCTGCGATGCGCTTGCTGCCTTAACACTGCCGTTATGGTAGGCGAGTGCTCCTAAACGGGTGGTAAGGGTGTAGTGGTTATAGGGTGCAACGTTAATCATAGCCTTGCTGTCTTTCTCTATTCTGTATATTTCGTTAAGGATATTGGTGCTCCACTTACCATAGCTGAGTGTGCTTTGGTCTTGATTATTAATAGCCTCTTGGGCGGCCTCGACAAGTGCTTCGAGCACAGCAAGCGCATTGGGGTTGTAATATCCGACCTGTGTGTTGTTGCTTGCTTTGTAACGTAATATCTCCTTTGCTGCATTTATAGCCTTCTCGAGTGCTTCTAACTGCTGCTCTTCGTTGCCTGCCTCGGCTGCCGAAGGGATGGTTACATTGCTTCCGTCGGCCTGTACTGCCACTACTCTGTACTTGCTGTTTGCAACATCGGCAGGGAGTGTCAGCTTATAGGTGTTCGAGAAACTTACCATATTGTCGTATTTGTCATATATCTTGAATCCTACAGCACCCTTTGAATTCTCGTCGGTGAGGATGGTTATGCTCTTCCCCGATGATACATATACGTATCCCTCGGCCTTTACGCTCTCGTCGATATAATCCTCCCACTGACCTACATCGCCTGCTGTACCCACGGGTACATCGCTGTTGAAGTCGGCACGGTATCCGTTTACTCCGTCACCACGCTTCGAGGGTTTCACGCGGTCTTCGAGGAACATTAGGTGACCGCCTTTTTTGCTATACTGCTGCATTTTGCTGCGGCTCTCCTGTGCGTCAATCTTACTGAGTGTCACGTAGTAGTCATTGTAGTCGCCTACGTGGGCACTATTCATCGGCTCGAAGAAACCCCATGCCTCGAAGAACTCGCTAAGGTCCATCTGTGCAATCTCGCAGCAGGCCTCGGCAAAGCGCAACTGGTTGAACTTTCCGTTTACGCTGCTTGTGCTGCTAAGGGGCTTATCGCGCAGGTACTCAAACAGACGGGGGTAGAAGGTTGTGTCTTTCTTTGCTTCGTGGAAGTAAAGATACAGCTGCCAATACATACGTGTCTTGCTGAATACTTCGCTGCGAAGGGGGTAGGGAACCTTATTGTTATAGTCATCTATACACTGCGATACTTTCAGTCCTCGTGTAGTGGTCTTTCCTATGCGCCACACAACGACATTTGCAAAGAGGTTGTTGCTCACTTCGGTACACGATACAATGTTTATGGCTGCCTGGTTCATATGTCCTATTTCGTGTGCAGGACCCCATGCGAGTCCGGGGTTTGCCATTACCTTGCTTGCAGGTAGCACATCGCCAAGGGTGTTGTAGGCATAATAGGTATAGTACCACGTTGCATACATATATTGGTCTTGTCCGTCGCAGCACATCATAAGGTTGTTCCAACGGTCGGCATATTTTGTAGCACCCATAAGCTCTTTTTCCCAACGTACAATGGTATCCCACCAGTCTATCGACTCGTAGATGTTCTTGGGGCAGACAGCGGCTACCTGATTGAGATGCATACTGAAAAGTGTGTGTTCGCCCTTGACTTGTACAATTTCGTGTTTCATAATACTCTGGCGCATCTTTACCCAATCGTCATTGGTGTGACGGCTCTTATCGAAATATCCGTTTAGGGTACCGTTGGCTATGTGTATTTTTATGTCGGGAAATTCGCTGAGGCGCTTGCTTGTCTCGTTACGAGTGGTCTCTACCTTATATGTTATATAAAGTATTCCGTTATCTACCGAGGGATATATGATGTTTATTCCCTTGAATAAAGGGGTCTCTTTCTTGCTATAAAATGTCTGGTCGCTGCTTGCCTCGCTCAGTGTTACTACGCTGGGATAAGAAACGCTTTGGTCTACAAAGAGTATTAGCGGTTGGTTGGTGTTGCAAATGATTCCTGTCGGGTTGTTAAGGTCGCTGTAGGGGTTGGTTTTTAGGTAGCTGCTCCAGTTGTATGCCTTACTGTGTGCCTTGTAGCTTGCTACGCGGAACTCTTTCTCGTATTCGCCCCAACCGTTCTTAATCTTCAGTACAATATCGCGCAGTGGGGTGGGTAGACTGCTCATCTCGGCTGTCAGCTCCTCGTCGCTCATTGCTGCATACTCGTCTTTCAACTCGGAACATACGTCGTCGGCAAAGTACTTTTGCAGTATCTCGTAGTATTGTACCTTATTGGCATCGATGATTTCGTACTCGTTTTCCTGTGCTGTAAGCAGCAGGGGGAGTGTCAGTAAAAATGTAAGTAGTAGATTTCTTAGTCTCATATTATTCTGTTTTTTGTTTGTTTAAGGATATTTGGGGCTAATATACGAAAAACGAGCGAAGAAATATCAAGCCTGCTTGAATATTTTTCAAAGTGAGTGCAGTGTATATTCGCTATTTACTGCAAATATCGTAAAAAATGAGCGAGAAATATCAAGCTTGCTTGAATATTTTTCAAAGTGAGTGCAGTGTATTTTCGATGTTTACCTCAAAAATACTAAAGCAAGCCCACTTTTTCATAAAATCATAAGGTTGTTCATTGGTGCGCCGTATGAAAATTAGTAAAATGGTAGATATTTTTTGGATTAAGTGCGAGGATGTTTGAGCGAAGCGAGTTCCGCAG
>JAZNEI010000006.1:0-11954 GCA_045588485.1 Bacteroidaceae bacterium
TCATAAAAAAGTTGTACCTTTGTTCTATGATGAGTTGTACATCAATGCAAATCACGCAAGTATGTAGAAATCAGAACAGTTGCCAACTCATTACCTCGTTCTTGAACTTTCCGCATAAACTTTTTATTCTTAGCGGATTATGAGATTATTCCAAAAATAATTTATTAAGTGAGTTTATAATTTTGAGCTTTATGCAATAGGCTGTTTGAAAATAAAATTCTATCTTCGCACCGTTAATAAAAGATGTTGATGATTATGAGAAAGTTTTTCGTAGCGACGATACTGTTGTTTGCCGGTCTCTCGTGTAGTGCGCAGCAATCCTATTATTCATCTATCGATGGGGTTAAAGGCGGAGAGACTCTGAAAAATGCTTTGCACAAACTCATTGATGAGAAAAGTACTATAGAGTATGGTTCGGGTAGTACAAGAACGTGGGGCGCTTTCTATACCACCGATTTTATAATGGAGGATGATAAGCGTCGTGTTGCAGATATGTACTCCGATACCAAGCGCTATTTTGGAAGCAAAGGTAAGTCGGTTGATGGGATGAACATTGAACACAGTGTGGCTAAAAGCTGGTGGGGCGGCACCGAGAATGATGCCTACCGCGACCTGCATCATCTTAACCCCTCCGACCAGGAGGCCAACAGCCGCAAGAGTAACTATCCTATGGCAAAACTCACCTCGGTAACCTGGACAAATGGCATAATGAATGTGGGCAAAGCAAATATAGCAGGCAGCAACCAAAATGCCTTTGAGCCTGCCGACCAATATAAGGGCGATTTTGCACGCACTTATATGTATATGTTCACCTGTTATCAGACGTTTACCTGGAAATATACATGGATGGTGTATGAGAATAGCGCCTATCCCACTATTAAGCCTTGGGCTGTGGATTTGCTCTTAAAGTGGCATCACGACGACCCTGTGAGTCAAAAGGAGATAGAACGTAATAATGCTGTATATGCAATTCAGGGTAACAGAAATCCCTATGTCGACTATCCGCGTCTTGCCGATTTTGTGTGGGGCGACTCAGTCGATTATGTGTTCCGTCTGAACGGCGATGTCGAGAATGGCTCGGGTAATCAGGCCGGTAGCAGCACTGGCGGTTCGGACAGCTCAACCGACGAGGGTGGCGGCGCAACAGGTGGCGGCGGTCTCAGTGCCTCTAAATTCACACTTGTCGAGAACAATTCATCTATTGCTGTCGGTGATACTGTTATAATTGTATGTGGCAATGTCGCAATGGGTAAAGAGCAGAAAGCCAACAATCGTGCTACGGCTACTGTTGAGGTGTCGGGTAACGAGGTTATCTCAATCTCGGCAGATGTGCAAAAAATTGTGATAGAACGGGGAACTGTTGCATCTACTTTCGCGTTGAATGTAAATGGCGGTTATCTCTATGCAGCATCAAGCAGTAGCAACTATCTGCGTACGCAGGACGATATTGACGCAAATGCCAGTTGGAAAATTACCATTGCCGATGGTGGTGCAGCCGATATTGTGGCGCAAGGTAATAACGCACGTAATCTGTTACGTTATAACCCAAGCGCCAAGATATTCTCGTGCTATAAATCGGGGCAGAACAAGGTGAGCATTTATGCAAAAAAAGTATCATCAAATACAAAGGTCGACAGGGTGAAGAAACCTGCGAACAGAAGGGTAAACGTGTATAATCAGAATGGCAAATTGCTTCGTAGCAATGTTCCTTTTGCCCGTGCTTTTTATGGTCTTCCGCGTGGTGTATATGTGGTAGATAAAGAGAAATACTATATAAAATAGTTCCTATTTTCTAGTAGAAACCAATATTTTAGATGAGTCATTGGGTGCAAGTGTCGTCACTTGCACCCAATGACTTTTTTATTTCAAAAGTTAAATATGAGTTAAATTGTTTTTATAAATATGTTTCAAAATGTAAAAGTCTTATATTTGCAGAAAACTTTTTTTGTTGAAAAAGTTTTCTAATGGTCTAAACATTTTACAATCAATAAATAACAAGTGAGAATGAGGATACATATACATCCTGATTATGAATTTCTGCGTTCCGATATCAAGCGTATTGTTGCGGGACGCTATAAGGTCGACAAGGTATTCTGCAACAGGCGTAATGTTGTAGAAAAGATTACCGTTGCAGGCAAAGAATTCGTTCTGAAAAGATATAAGCGGCCTACTATACCTAATTGTATCGCGTATACATTGTTTCGGAAAAGCAAGGCTCGCCGTGCATACGAGTATGCTTTGCGGCTTTTGAAAAATGGAATAGGTACACCTTTCCCGGTTGCGTATGTCGAGGAAAAACGTTCTGGTTTTTTTCATACGGGATACCTGCTTACCGAATATATGAATTTACCAACGTTGGCACAGATTAATGTCGAGGAGTTACCCTTTGAACAGTTGCATAATTTGGAACTCGACCTAATATCTTTTACTATTCTGTTGCAAGAGAAGAGGATTCTGCCACTCGATTATAACCCATCAAATATTTTCTATAGCTACGATGAGCGTACGGGGCACTTCTCATTTGCTCTTACCGATATAAACCGTATGAAGTTCGGTCGTATTCCGTGGAGTAACGATGTAATGCGCTGTTTCGAGCAGTTTGGAATTACTACCGATAAATTGTATCATTTTCTTTTGGGATACTCCATTGAGAGGGGTGTGGATATTGACTTGTGTATGTTCGAATTTCTGCGCTTCCGTCTGATAAGGAAATTCCGTCGTTTTATAAAAGGAAAAGTTAAAGGGGCGATAGAAAAACGTGGGCGTGAAAAAATCAAGCAAGCTCTATGACCTCAAGGTCTTTGAATTTGTCTCCGTCGATGGTTATCTTTACTAATGTGCGCACCTGTTGCCACCCCTGTTTGCCCGCTGCACCGGGATTGATGTGCAAACAACCGAGTGTCTTGTCGAACATCACCTTTAGAATGTGTGAATGTCCCGAAATAAAGAGTTGAGGTGGACGCTCGTAAAGTGCTTTCCGTATCGAGGCATCGTAGCGCCCGGGGTAGCCGCCAATATGCTTCATAACAACCTCGCACTCTTCTATTTTAAAGCGCAGTGTCTCGCTGTATTTTTGTCGCAGTATACCACCGTCTATATTGCCGTAGACGGCGCGTATGGGACGGAAATGCTCTAATTGCTCTATGAGTACCTCGCTACCAATGTCGCCCGCGTGCCAAATTTCATCGCACTCGGCAAAGTGCATCAGATAGCGGTCGTCCCAAAAGCCGTGAGTGTCCGAGAGAATGCCTATGCGCTTCATATCTCTATGCGCCGTTTTACAAAATCATAGATGAATTGTGCTGTCCCCTCGATGCCTAAAATAGAGGAATTTATACACAGATGATAGCCTGCTGCGTTACCCCACTCGGTGGTTGCATAGTAGTCGTGGTAGGAGCGTCGTCTCTTGTCGCCTCGTTCCATTTTCTCTTTTGCCTGCTCCTCGCTGAGACCGTCTTTGCGCATTATGCGCTTTATGCGGTCGTCGCTGTCGGCGGTGATGAAGATGCTTATGAGGCAGGGGTGGTCGCGTAGTACATACTCCGAACAGCGCCCTATGGTAATGCACGACTCGCGTTGTGCAATGCTTCGCATCGCTTCGCTCTGAAGCTCGAAAAGGCGGTCGCTGTGCATATAACTATCCTGTCCGAAATATCCTGCTACGGCGTGTCGCAGCGCTACTATATTGCTGAGGAACGAATCGGACTCCTGCTCGTCGGCATTCTCGAATGCCGAGGTATCGATGCCACTCTCCTGCGCAGCAACCTCGAGCAGTTTTTTGTCGTACACCGATATTCCTAACATCTCTCCCAATTTCTCGGCAATATCCTTGCCGCCACTGCCTAATTGACGGCCTATTGAAATAACATATCTTTTCATTGTACTACACTTTTTCGTGGGTTAGTTTATTCCATCTTTTTGTGTGCGCCACTCGCTGAACTGCCAAATGAGCATTATAACTGTGAGCATGGCAGCTATAAAGTCGGATATTGGCATACTATACCACACTCCATTCTCGCCAAAGAACAGGGGGAGAGTCAAGAGTAGAGGTATCAGAAGCAGTATCTGACGGGTGAGCGAAAGGAATATCGATTTGTTCACCTTGCCGATGCTTTGGAAGAAATTTGTTGTGACAAGCTGGAATCCGATGAAAGGCATAAACATGAACATAATGCGCATTGCCTTTACCGAACTGTCGATGAGTGCATTCTCGGTGGTAAAAGCCTTTGCTACAGTTTCAGGCATAAGCTCTCCGATGAGGAATCCCAATGTGGTAACAACTGTGGCCCAGATGATTGTCAGTTTCAGGGTCTCCTTAACACGGTTGGGTTTACGGGCACCATAGTTGTATCCCACAATAGGTTGCATTCCCTGTGTGAGTCCGAGTACAACCATTACAAAAATAAACTGTATGCGGTTCGAAATTCCGTATGCAGCAATAGACATATCGCCATCGTCACTATAACTTCTTAATCCCTTGTTTATTATGATGACCACAAGGCAGGCTGCCGCATTTATAAAGAATGGAGACATTCCTATTGATAGGATGCTTTTTACAATGTTGCTGCGCAGACGGTATATGCCCCGTTGCAGATGTAGCAATTCGTCGGGGTTGCTCAATAACTTAATCTGCCACATAAGTGTTATACATTGTGCCATGATGGTTGCAAGTGCTGCACCGCGTATGCCCCAGCCAAGAATAAAAATGAATATCGGTGCCAGAATTGCATTTGCGCATACAGTGAGAATGGTGGCATACATAGCCTGTTTGGGATGACCGGCTGCTCTTATGGCAGCGTTTATTCCAAAATAGAGGTGAGTGAAAATATTACCATAGAGAATAACCTCCATAAAGGCACGTGCATGGGGTAGTGTGCTTTCGCTCGCTCCAAAGAAGTAGAGAATGGGGTCGAGGAAAATGAGTGTTATTGCTGCAAACAGTATTCCCACAATTATGTTCAGCGTGACGAGGTTGCCTAAAATAATTTTTGCCGAGTCGTAGTCGCGTTGTCCTAAACGCACCGACAGCTGTGTGGCACCTCCTACGCCTACCATAGCACCAAATGCAGCCGAGAGGTTCATCAGCGGGAAGGTGGTTGCAAGACCCGAAATGGCAAGAGCGCCTACATCGGGAATGTGTCCGATAAAGATACTGTCGATTGTGTGGTATATTGACGATGCAGTCTGTGCAATGATGGCCGGTATTGCATATTGCATAAGCAGTTTACCCACACTTTCGGTCCCAAGCTCGGTGGGAACCTTACGTTCTATATTTTTGCTCATAGTTTTTCTATTATAATGTAGCGGCGATGCAAAAAAACTTTTAACTTTGCATCAAACTACGTCAACGCTGCAAAGATACAAACAAACGAGCGAGAAATATAAAGCTTGCTTTAATATTTTTCTAAGCGAGTGCAGAATTATCTTCGAGGTTTACCTCAAAGATACAAACAAACGAGCAAAATAGTCAAAGTTTACTTTGATATTTTATAGTGATTGCAGTGTGTATGTTCGCTGTTCACAGCGTAAAGTAACAAAAAATACGCAGTTTTTTTGATTGTTTATTAAAAATGATAGATATATGCAAACGAGTGTGTTGGTGGGAATGAGTGGTGGAATAGATAGCACAGCCGTATGTAGTATGTTGCAGGAGCAAGGGTACAGGGTTATAGGACTTACTTTTGTTACCTGTGATGCATCGTTTGCGGCAGCCGAGGCTGCCGCTTCGCTGGCGAAACGTTTAGGAATAGAACATTATATCGATGATGTGCGCGACGAGTTTCGTTGCAAGGTGATACAGCCTTTTGTCAACAGCTACCTGTCGGGCGAGACACCCAATCCCTGTGTCAATTGCAATAGGGTAATGAAATTTGACCTCCTTTGCCGATGGGCCGACAAGCTCGGTTGCGAGAAAATCGCAACAGGACACTATGTAAAACTGCACGAGGAGTGCAATGCATCTGGCACGAAAAAAAAGTATTATATCGTTACGGGTGACGACCATCGCAAGGACCAAAGCTATTTTCTTTGGAGGCTTACACAAGAGCAGTTGTCTCGTGTTATCTTTCCGCTTGGAGGGTGGAAAAAGAGCGACGTATGCAACTATCTTGGAATGAATAACCTTGATGAAGCAGGTAAGGATGGCGAGAGTATGGAGGTCTGCTTTATTCCGGGCGATTATCGCGATTTTCTGCGTGAGAATATACCCGATGTCGATAGTGTGATACGCGAAGGCTCTTTTGTGGATGCGGCAGGGCGTGTGCTTGGCAAGCATCGTGGTTACCCCTATTATACGATAGGACAGCGTAAAGGCCTTGGTATTGCATTGGGACACCCTGCATACGTGGTAAAGGTTAACGCTGCAAAAAATACCGTAATGTTAGGCTCGGCCGAGGAACTTATTACACGTTACATGCTTATTGATACACCAGAATGGGTTGATACCGTACCATTGGAGGGACTCACCGTCAGAGTACGTTATCGCAGCAATCCGATTGCCTGTGATGCGCCGCAGCCTGTGAGTGATGGCCGCTGGCTTGTGCGTCTGCATAGCGATGCTTCGGCAATAACACCGGGACAGTCGGCTGTCTTTTATGTGGGAAACACTCTTGTCGGTGGTGCTTTCATAGCTTCGCAGCGTGGTATTAATCAATGGATAACCGAACAGTATGATTGAAAACAACGAACCACTTACGCTATATGCTCTTAATAATATCGTGCGCAATGCCATCAGCGAGGCAATGCCTGCGCGTTATTGGGTAACGGGTGAACTTAGCGAGGTGCGCGAGGCCTCTTCGGGGCACTGTTACTTTGAATTGCTCGAGCGCGATGAAGCGACAGCGTCTATCGTCGCAAAAGCGCGGGGTACAATATGGTCGCGCACCTATTCGCTGTTGCGCCCCTATTTCTTTGAACAGACGGGGCAACGTTTCGCGGCTGGTCTTAAGGTGCTTTTGCAGGTAACAGTCGAGTTCCACGAACTATACGGCTACTCTCTGTATGTGTGCGACATTGAACCGGCCTTTACTTTGGGAGATATGGCGCGTCAGCGTCAGATGATAATAAACCGACTCACTAAAGAGGGGGTGATAGACCTGAACAAAGAACTCTCTTTCCCGGCACTTCCACAGCGTATTGCGGTTATCTCCTCGTCTTATGCAGCAGGATACGGCGATTTCTGCGACCAGCTGGCAAGTAACCCCTACGGCTTTGTTTTCTATCCACATCTTTTTGCGGCTCCTATGCAGGGCAATAAAGTCGAGAGTGGCATAATAGATGCATTATATCGTATAGCCGATAATATTGATGCCTGGGATGTTGTAGTGATAATTCGCGGAGGAGGTGCCACAAGCGAGTTGTCCTGCTTCGATACATATAACCTTGCGAATAATTGTGCGCAGTTTCCGTTGCCTATTATAACGGGTATAGGGCATCAACGTGATGATACAGTGCTTGATTTAGTGGCACATACCCGCGTCAAGACACCTACAGCGGCAGCCGAATTTCTTATCCACACAGTTGCACGTCAGGCAGCAATATTGGATACGATGGGGAATAATATTGTCTCGGCGGTTGGTGAAGCTCTCATAAGTCAGAAAAACCGTCTGAGGAGTGTTGTGCAGCATCTGCCCATTGCAACCTCTTTATTGCTTCAGCAGTACAGGCACAAACTCGAACTCTTGCAACAGACGTGCGACGCGCTTTCGCCAAAGAGGATACTTGCTTTAGGTTACAGTCTTACTATCTGTGGCGGCAAGGTCGTACGTTCGGTTAATGATTTAAAAAGTGGCGATGCAATAGAGACGCATCTCTCAGATGGAAAAATAATAAGTGAAGTGAAATAAGAATATGGATAAGAATATTACATACAACGAAGCAATGATGCGACTCGAAGAGATTATGTCGCATATTCAGGGAGGAAATGTAGATATAGATAAACTTACCGAGGAACTTGCCGAGGCGCAGCAGTTAATTGACTTCTGCCGCAGTCGCATATTCAAAGTAGATGAGGATGTGAAAAAGATGCTCGATGCGTTGTCAGGTGAACTTTAATATTTTCGGTAAAAATAAAGGCTGATAGTCATTTGTTTAAACAAAATTATGTATCTTCGCACATTAATGTGGAAATTTATCAATGATTAGAACAAAAATAATATAAAAATGAAAGCTATTGATTGGTCTAATGTCGGCTTTGGATATATGAAAACCGACTACAATGTACGATGCAGATACTCCAATGGAAAATGGGGCGAGATTGAAGTGTGCAGCGATGAGACTCTGAACCTTCACATGGCAGCAACCTGTCTGCACTACGGACAAGAGGCTTTTGAGGGTCTTAAGGCATTTCGTGGTAAGGATGGCAAGGTGCGTATATTCCGCCTCGAAGCCAATGCCGAGCGTCTGCAAAGTACCTGTGATGGTATACTTATGCCACAGGTTAGTACCGAACTCTTCCGCGAGATGGTTACAAAGGTGGTTACTCTTAATAAGGACTATATTCCCCCTTACGAGAGTGGAGCGTCGCTCTATATACGCCCTCTTCTTATAGGAACAAGTGCTCAGGTGGGCGTTCATCCTGCCAGCGAATATCTTTTTGTCATTTTTGTGACACCCGTAGGACCCTATTTCAAAGGCGGATTCGCTACTAATCCATACGTGATAATACGAGAATACGACCGTTCGGCTCCTCTTGGTACAGGCCGCTATAAAGTAGGTGGAAACTATGCTGCAAGCCTCAGAGCCAATAAGCTCGCTCATGATAAAGGCTATTCGTGCGAGTTTTATCTTGATGCAAAAGAGAAGAAATATATAGATGAATGTGGTGCAGCCAATTTCATTGGAATAAAGGATAACACATACGTAACACCTCTCTCTACATCTATCCTGCCTTCGATAACCAACCGCAGTCTGCAACAGTTGGCTAAGGATATGGGACTGAAGGTCGAGCAAAGAGCTATCCCCGAAGATGAGCTATCTACTTTTGAAGAGGCCGGCGCTTGCGGAACCGCAGCGGTTATCTCGCCTATCGAGCGCATAGACGACCTCGAGCGCGGCGTATCATACGTTATAGCAAAGGATGGAAAGCCCGGCCCTATCTGTACAAAGCTGTACGAAAAATTACGAGCTATACAGTATGGCGATGAACCAGATACATATAACTGGGTAACAGTACTCGATATTTGATTATTCTCTAACGTCTTGAAACGATGGCGAAAGGAAAATTACAGAAATTTGCCGATATGCGAGAGTATCGCAACGTGGTCGAGCATCCCTATTCGGTTGCCGATAATGTTGAATTTCCGCTTGCAGGCAATTGGAAAAAGGAGTTCTTTGGAAACGATAATCCCATCGTGCTCGAACTTGGATGCGGCAGGGGAGAATATACCGTGGCTTTGGCACGACGCTATCCACAGAAGAATTTCATTGGTGTCGATATAAAAGGTGCGCGTATGTGGAGTGGTGCAACCGAGGCTCTGCGCGACGGACTCGACAATGCAGGCTTTCTGCGTACTAATATCGAGATTATCGACCGACTATTTGCTTCAGGCGAGGTGAGCGAAATATGGCTTACATTCCCCGACCCTCAGATGAAAAAGGTGACTAAACGCCTTACATCGTCGCTATTCCTCGAGCGTTACGGCAAGATTCTTGGCGATGAGGCTGTGGTGCATCTTAAGACCGACAGTAACTTCATGTTCACCTATACAAAATATGTCACAGAGGTAAATAATCTGCCGGTCTATGAATGTATCGAGGATGTGCACGCACAGGAGAGCGTCAGCGATATTTTAAAAATCCGTACCTACTACGAGTCGCAATGGATTGAACGAGGAATTACAATAAAATATATCTCATTTGGTCTGTCGAAGCGCACGGGATTCGTTGAACCCGATGTAGAGATAGAACTCGACGAGTATCGCAGCTACAACCGTAGCAAACGCAGCTCTTTGGAAAAACGTAAATAATAAATAGTAGAAACTATGCTTAAACATATAGTAATGTGGCGCTTTGTCGAAGGTGCCGAGGGTAAA
Organism: Bacteroidaceae bacterium; assembly: GCA_045588485.1. Lineage (GTDB taxonomy): Bacteria > Bacteroidota > Bacteroidia > Bacteroidales > Bacteroidaceae > HGM04593. The sequence continues at coordinate 10,032 of JAZNEI010000006.1, forward strand.
AGCCGCAAAGAGAATGCGCTGTGGATGAAAGAGCACCTCGAGGCGCTTGTGGGTGTTGTCCCCGAGATTCGCTCAATGGAGGTTGGTGTGAACTGCTATCCAAGCGATACGGCGTACGATGCAGTGCTGATATCTACCTTTGACGATGTTGAGGCGATGAACCGCTACAAGGTTCATCCTGCACATGTTGCAGTTGCCGATTATTGCAAAAAGGTTAGCGAGAGCCGCGTTGATATTGATTATGAAATTTAAATAAAACAGCAAACAGACGATAACAATGGCATTATATCCAAAATTGATACTTGAAGCGCTTGAAAAAGTGCGTTATCCGGGTAACGGAAAAAATCTTGTCGAGGCCGACATGGTCGACGATAATATTCGTATAGACGGAAATAAAGTGAGTTTCTCGCTTATATTCGACAAACCCACCGACCCTTTTATCCGTTCGGTGGTAAAGTCGGCCGAGACTGCTATCCTTACATACGTCGGTAAAGATGTCGAGATTGTAGGTAACATCAGTGTTGTTAGCCGTCAGGCGGCGCGTCCCGAGGTTGGTAAGTTCTTGCCGCAGGTAAAGAATGTTATTGCAATATCATCGGGTAAAGGTGGTGTTGGAAAGTCTACCGTATCGGCGAATCTTGCCATTGCTCTTGCGCGATTGGGCTACAAAGTAGGACTTTTGGATGCCGATATTTTCGGCCCTTCAATCCCCAAAATGTTCAGCGTCGAGGACGAACGTCCTTATAGCGAGAATATCGACGGTCGCGACCTTATTCTGCCTGTCGAGAAGTATGGTGTAAAAATTCTCTCGATAGGATTCTTTGTCGACCCCGAGCAGGCTATCTTGTGGCGCGGAGGAATGGCAAGCAACGCTCTGAAACAGCTCATCGCCGATGCTGCCTGGGGCGACCTCGACTATTTCCTCATCGACCTGCCTCCCGGTACCAGCGACATTCATCTGACTATTGTTCAGAGCCTTGCACTCACAGGTGCAGTGGTTGTTACAACGCCGCAACAGGTAGCGCTTGCAGCAGCCATTAAGGGTGTGAATATGTTCATCAACGACAAGGTCGCAGTGCCCATTTTAGGTGTGGTCGAGAATATGGCATGGTTCACTCCTGCCGAGTTGCCCGAGAATAAATACTATATTTTTGGTCGCGACGGAGGCAAGCGTATGGCTAATGCTTACGGTATTCCACTTATAGGTCAAATTCCTCTTGTGCAGAGTATCTGCGAGAGTGGCGACGAGGGTTTGCCCATTGCAATGAAGGCAAATACTCCCGACGGACAGGCGTTCCTTGCTCTTGCCGGCTCGCTTGTCGAGCAGGTAAAGTTGCGTAACGAGCAACAACCTCCCACCAAGATTGTAGAGACAAAGTAATCAATATTTAGGGGCGAAGCATAATATACAATACGACTGCAACAATGTATGTCGATTGGTACTAAAAAAACAGTTGTTTTTATATAGATAAGGATGGTAGAAAAAGAATCTACTATCCTTATTTTTTCTCTCTACGGATAGAAATGTACAGCTCTATCTGGGCCCTATTATACAACTATTGTTAATTATCGGTGTCCGGTAAAACTTTTTCAGTCTCTCATTTAGGCTTGTTTGCTAAGTTCAGCCTTTTCTCATTGCCTCGGTTGCGGGCGATTAAAAATCGCCCCTACAGTCCGCGGTAAATCATTGATATTCATTACTTTTTCATTGAGAGTAGGGGCGATTTCTAATCGCCCGAATCATAGCCTTTCATTGTTATTTTTCTCCTACTTTTCGTCGGCACGAAAAGTAGGCAAAAGGCTCTGCGCACAGAAAATCTTAACGTAAAATGCTAACGATGTTTTTTGGGTGCTGCGGAACTCGCTTCGCTCAAACAGCCTCGCACTTAATCCAAAAAACATCTACCATTTAAGAAGCTGTTT
>JAZNEI010000007.1:0-12085 GCA_045588485.1 Bacteroidaceae bacterium
TACGTTAAGATTTTCCGTGCGCAGAGCCTTTTGCCTACTTTTCGTCGGCACGAAAAGTAGGAGAAAAATAACAATGAAAGGCTGAATTTAGCAAACAAGCCTAAATGAGAGACTGAAAAAGTTTTACCGGACACCAATAAAATTAAATTACAAATAAGAGGAGCAGTTATTATTGCTTGTTAATATCTATTAGCAAGGTGTAAAAAGATATGATAATGTAGAAACAAGAAGAAAAAAGTTCAAAAGATGGAGTGAGTTTTAAAAAGATATTGAGAAACTATCTGAGTCTTACTATATCTCCTACCTTAAGCGTTGCATAGCTCTTGAACTGCGGGTTCATCTCTAAGAGTCTTTTAAGTCTTATGCCGTACTTTTGTGATATCGAGTAGAGACTCTCGCCATTTGCTGTGGTGTGGAATTCGTGTGGCTTAAGGGCTTTTTTGTGTTTTTTCTCTAAGTATATTATATCTCCTGCCTTAAGCGGGTATTTTTTGTAAAGGTCGTTATATTTTATGAGTTTACGGCGCGATACTCCGGTCTCTTTGGCAAGTGACTTGAATGTGTCGCCTGTATTTGCTATTATATACAGTAACTCATTCGAACGGTATACAGGGTGTGCAGTCGAGCTTTGAACTATATTGCTGTGCAATATGTCTTTGCTCTTTTGGCTTTTGTAACTGTCGAACTTATATAGTTGGTAGCGTTCGATAAGGCTTATGAGTTTATTGGGGTAGGCGGGGTCTTCGGCATAGCCTGCTTTTCTTAGTCCTCGTGCCCATCCTTTATAGTCGTCCTTTCGCAGTTTAAAAAGGCTCGCATAGCGCTCGCGGTTTATGAGGAACAGTGAGTGGTCTTCGTATGATTCACGAGCCGAGTCGTAGGCTCTGAACTTACAGTTGCGTCCGTTGTCCATCGAGGATACTTTGCGCCCTCTCCAGCTTTTGTCGGCCTTAATGCCAAAATGGTTGTTCGACTTGCGTGTGAGTGTACTGTTTCCTGCTCCCGACTCTAAAAGTCCTTGGGCAAGGGTTATGCTGGCAGGTATATTATGACGCTCCATCTGTTCGACGGCAATGGGGTAGTATTGTGCTATATACTGTTCGTAGGCATCGCCGCCTTTAGTGCTGCTCCATTTGTCGCTGCCTGTTGCTGTAATGGTTGTCGCAGAAGAACAAGAGGTAAACAGCGCTATGGCGATGAAGAGGTATAAGTAAAAGTTTCTCATTTGCATAAAAATCTTATATAAGCACAAAATAAATGAATTTATTGCATTTGCACAAGTATTTGACTATCTTCGCATGTAAAATGTGGTGCGGCAGGCTGTTCTTTTTGTCTTTTGCTCTTGTCTGTCGTCCCTTAAAAGGATTAGCAGTATGAAAGAGATGATTATTAACACTTGTGTCAAGGTGTGTGCGTATGAGGAGTTTTCGGCTGTTGACCGAGAGTTGATTGACAAGGCAAGAGAGGCTGCCAAACGGTGTTATGCTCCCTATTCTCGCTTTGGCGTTGGGGCTGCGGTGCGCCTTGTTGATGGGAATATTGTTACCGGTAGCAATCAGGAGAATGCGGCCTATCCTTCGGGGCTGTGCGCCGAGCGTACGACGCTCTTTTGGGCCAATGCTCAATATCCCGATATTGCGGTGGATACGCTTGTTGTTGCGGCACGTAGCGAGGCCGGTGAACTTGCGAGACCAATTCCTCCTTGTGGAGCCTGTCGGCAGGTTATCCTTGAGGTTGAGAAGCGTTACAACCGCGCCATAAGGATAATTCTTTTTGGTACCGATGAGAGCTATCTTGTTGAGGATGGAATTAAGGCATTGCTGCCTCTCTGTTTCGATGCCGATTTCTTAGAATAATAACATCTATGGATGATAAGAAAGAGTATAGGATAATGTTTGTGTGCCACGGGAACATCTGCCGTTCTCCAATGGCCGAATTTGTAATGAAAGAGCTGTTGCACAGGAGGGGTATTGGCAATATACACGTTGAATCGTCGGCTACAAGCCGCGAGGAGATTGGCTGTGCTATCTATCCTCCTGCGGCACAGGTGCTTGCTTCGCATGGAATAGGTAGCCGGGGGCATCGTGCCCGACAGTTTACTGTTGAGGATTACAATGCCTACGACCTTGTGGTTGTGATGGAGGATTATAACATACGTAACTTGCTGCGCATAATAGGCTGCGACTGTGATACAAAAGTGTGGAAGCTATTGGATTTTGTTGATAATAATCCTACACGTTGGATGGGCGAGGATATCTCCGACCCTTGGTATCATGGTGGCTTTGATGGTACTTATAAAGAGATTCTTAAGGGCTGCGAGGCTCTTCTTGCCTATTTGGGTTATTGATTACTATGCTTTAGGAAAGAAGATTATGGAGAGCACAAACCATCCTACTGACGATAGAGTCATTATGGGTATCGACCCGGGAACAAATATCATGGGTTATGCTTTTATAGGTGTCAATGGTAATCGAGCACGTCTTATCGCAATGGGTGTGATTGACCTGCGTAAGTGCAAAGATAGTTATATTAAGTTGGGCGAGATTTTTACCCGTGTGCAGGGCCTTATATCATCTTTTCTACCCGATGAACTTGCTATAGAGGCTCCTTTCTTTGGAAAGAATGTTCAGAGTATGCTGAAACTGGGTCGTGCGCAGGGTGTTGCTATTGCAGCGGCAATAAGCCGTCAAGTGCCTATCCACGAATATGCTCCTCTGAAGATTAAGATGGCAATTACGGGCAACGGGTCCGCCTCAAAAGAGCAGGTGGCCGAGATGTTGCGTCGTATGCTTAATATCTCGTCCGAAGAGATGCCGCACTTTATGGATGCTACCGATGCGCTTGGTGCTGCTTTTTGCCATTTTATACAGCGTGATACGCTTGTTGGCGAGAAGAAATACTCTTCGTGGGCCGATTATGCAAAGAAAAATCCTAATAAGATTATTTAAGGTGAGATAATTGTTTTATACCGCTGAATATTCTAAGATAGTCGAGTGTCGTTTTTTTGCATTGATTCGGGCGATTAAAAATCGCCCCTACTCTCCACAATGCGAAGTGTTGCTTTGCCTGTACTTTCCGCGACTATTGCTGCAAGCATTGCTTTGTCTGTTTATTGACAATGCTTGCTATTCGCACTCCGCGCTTCGCGCGACTATTGCTGCAAGCATTGTCTATAATGCAAAGTCGACTTTGCATTATTCATAAAGTTTATATGTGGTGCGAAGAACCTGGAACTCGGTACGGCGGTTCAACTGATGGCAAGTCTCGCGCTGCTCTTCATCTTCAAGAGCATTTATAAATTCTTCGGTCAGTATATCGCCCTCTTTTAAGAAAGTGTGTGTCTCAGTTAGTTTTTTATTCACTACCTTGGGTTGTGCTTCGCCATAGCCGACGGCTGTGAGGCGCTCTTTTTCGATGCCGTGCTCTATAAGGTAGTTCACGACCGATTCGGCACGACGCTGGGCGAGCCTCTGGTTGTATGTCTCGCTGCCGCGTGCGTCGCAGTGCGATGCAAGCTCGATGGTTACATTGGAGTTAAGCTCGAGGAGTTTGACAAGTTCATCAAGTGAAGCAGTCGACTCGGGAGTAAGCTCGGCGCGGTCGTACTCGTAGAAGATATTATCTATAAGCACAGGGCGTGTTATTGAGGGTAGCTCAAAGTCGCGCTGATATTCGAATGTACCCGAAGCATTCTCGGTGATAAGCTCTTGCATAGTGTTAAGATAGCCTTTGCAGGTGCCTAAAAGCACATATTCCACCCCGGGATTCACTCGTACACGGTACGAGCCATCTTTCATAACTCCGAAACTTGTGTTTGTGCCATCGTTGCCTATCATGTGGATAACACCTTCGGGTAGCTCGTAACCGTCTTTTTCGTATATCCAGCCAAAGAGGGTGTGTATTGTCTCGGGGAGCAGGAACGAGTAGACGTGGTCCCAACCGCGTGCGTCGCCTCGGTTCGAGGAGAAATATCCGCGGTAAAGCCCGGGGGCAAAGGTCATACCAAAGTCGTCGCCGTTGGAGTTGATAGGCGAACGCATATTCTCGATGCTTATCACCGAGTCGTTCTCTGTTATGGCGCAGAAAATATCTAATCCACCCATTCCGGGATGGCCGTCCGACGAGAAGTATAGTTCGCCTTTCGGTCCGAATGTGGGAAACTGCTCGTCGCCCTCGGTGTTAATCTTACTGCCTAAGTTCTCTACAACTCCCTCCATTGCACGACTACTGCCGATATAGTAGCGCCATAGGTCGAGGCCGCCCTCGCCACCTGCCATATTCGAGGTGAAGTAGAGCCACTCTCCATCGGGCGATACCGCGGGGTGAGCATATGACGATAGTGTGTCTACCGATATTTTTACCTCTTCGGGAGCTGTCCACGATGCGTCGCTGCGACCGCTTTTAAAAATTGTGGCGTATCGGGGATATTGGTCGTCGATGGGGCAGCGTGTAAAATACATTGTCTTGCCGTCGGGGGTAAAGGCACAGGCTCCATCCTCATATTCGCTGTTAATATCCGACTCAATTTTTTCTACTTTCTGCCATTTGCCTTTTTCGTCGCGCTTTGCCATAAACAGGTCGGCAGGCTTTTGGCCTGTTATTCCGCTTAGGTCGTCGCCCTGTGCCTCTTTACGTGTCGAGGATATTATTATTGTCGCTGTATCCTCACCCACGTACATTGGGCAAAAGTCGCTCCTTTGTCCGTTAAGTTCCTTTGCCAATTTTACAATGTATCGGGTGGGACTCTTTTTCCACTCTTGCGATTGACGGGCTGCCTGCAGACCAAGCTGTGCCATTCTGTCCTCGGGATTGTGGGTGAGATAGGTCTCGTAATTGCCTATTGCTGCTTTGTAGTCGCCATTCTCGACCTGCGCGTCGGCAAGATGACGGTAGGCGATTGTGTCGGCATATTTGTAGCGTATGGCATTCTGATAGGCACCGGCAGCACGTTTAGGATTGTTGCTCTTACGATAGCACTCGGCCATTTTCCACGCTACAACACCGCGTCGGGTGCGCTCTTTGGGCGGAATCTTCGAGTAGGCGCGTTTGTACTGCTTGGCTGCGTCGAAATATTCGTTTATCGCAACAAGCTGGTCGCCTTTGCGTATGGCCTTCTCACTGCTGCAAGCGGTAACGAGCAACAGGGTTATTGTTGTTATTATATATAAGATACTTTTTCTCATATTGCAGTGCTACCTTATAATAACTGAAAAAAGTGTTGTTTATTATCTTTTGCCGAAGATTATTTTTTTAGTGGTGCCTTTTAGGTGAATTGCTCTAATGAGAATAAAAATCTTCCCGTAGTTTTATAACGTCAGGAAGATTTTTGTATCGCTGGGAGCTTTTGTTTATGTGGAGGGCCTTATTTATGCCCCGCTGTTGAGGCTGCTGTTGTCGCGCAGTACATCGTTGACAATATCGTGAAGCATTGCTTTAAGCTCGTCGATAAATGTCTTTGCCTCGTACTGTCGTTTTTCAATGTCGCGCAGTTTCTTCTCCCACTGTCCTGTAAGCTCGGCACTTTTCAGTAGCTCGTTGCGTATCAGAGATATCAGTTCGATGCCTGTTGTTGTGGCTACGACGTTCTTCTTCTCTTTACGAATATAGTTACGTTTATATAATGTCTCTATAATGGCTGCACGGGTCGAAGGACGACCAATGCCGTTCTCTTTCATTGCGTCGCGCAGCTCTTCGTCGTCGACAAATTTGCCGGCTGTCTCCATTGCACGTAGTAGGGTGGCCTCGGTATATTGTTTGGGTGGGGTTGTCCATTTCTCTTGCAAACCTGGGGTATGTGGGCCGTTCTCTCCCTTGACAAATGGGGGGAGAATCTTCTCCTTATCCTCTTTCTCTTTGTCGTCGTTGTTTACCTCTTGTGCAAAGATAACTCGCCATCCGGGAGATGTAATTACCTTTCCTGTTGTCTTGAATCCAACTTTGGCACTTTCACCAAGAACGGTGGTAGTTCGGAATTTACACTCGGGGTAGAATACTGCTATAAAATGACGGGCAATGAGGTCGTACACCTTTCTCTCGATGTCGGTAAGTCCCTGCGGATATACACCGGTGGGGATAATCGCGTGGTGGTCGGTGACTTTCTTGTTGTCGAATACTTTTTTTGACTTAGGCAACGGCTTCTCAAGCAGTGGTGCTGTAAAGGTCTGGTAGTCGCGTAGCCCTTTTAGTATATTACCGCATTTGGGATATATGTCATCACTGAGATAGGTGGTATCTACACGAGGATAGGTGGTGTATTTCTTCTCGTAGAGCGACTGTATGGTCTGTAGTGTTATGTCGGCCGATAGCCCGAACTTTTTGTTACAGTCGACCTGTAATGAGGTAAGGTCGTATAGCCTTGGTGGCGATTCCGTGCCGTTCTTTGCCGTTACATCGGTAACGGTAAAAGGTTCTCCCGTAATTTTTTGCAGGGCCTCCTGCGCCTCAGCTTCGCTGTCGAAGCGACCGCTTGTGGCATTGAATGTGGTGTCGCGATAGATAGTCTTTAGTTCCCAATATTGCTGTGGTACGAAGTTGGCTATTTCGTGGTGGCGTTTGACTATGAGTGCAAGGGTAGGGGTCTGTACACGGCCTATCGACAGTACCTGCTTGTTGCGACCATATTTTAGGGTGTACAGACGTGTTGCATTCATTCCTAAAAGCCAGTCGCCGATGGCACGACATAGTCCGGCCTCGTACAGCGATTGATACTCGCCTTGTTCCTTTAGGCCTGCAAATCCTTCGCGGATAGACTCTTCGGTCAATGATGATATCCACAGACGCTTTACGGGGCATTGGGCACCTGCTTTCTGCATAACCCAACGCTGAATAAGCTCTCCCTCTTGTCCGGCATCGCCGCAGTTTACGATGCCTTCTGCACTCTGCATAAGACGCTCAATTACAGCAAACTGCTTCTCTATTCCCTTGTCTTGTATAAGTTTTATACCGAAGCGTGGAGGAATCATCGGCAGGCTGCCAAGGCTCCATCGTTTCCACATCTCGGTGTAGTCGTGAGGCTCTTTCAAGGTACACAAATGGCCGAACGTCCACGTCACTTGATAGCCGTTCCCCTCGAAATATCCCTCTTTACGTGAACGCGCGCCAAGGACATCGGCTATGTCCTTGGCGACGCTCGGTTTCTCTGCTATGCAAACAATCATTCTACTCGTTTACTCCTCTTCGTCTTTGTTCAACAATACCTCCATAAGTTCGCACGCTGCTTTTGCTACGCTTGTTCCGGGGCCGAAAATGCCCATTACTCCTGCACGATACAGGAAGTCGTAGTCCTGTGCGGGAATAACGCCACCGGCAAACACCATAATATCGCCGCGTCCAAGCTTTTCAAGCTCCTCGATTAGCTGCGGAACAAGTGTCTTGTGTCCGGCGGCAAGTGAAGATACTCCAACGGCGTGAACGTCGTTTTCAACAGCCTGACGTGCAACCTCGGCCGGTGTCTGGAACAACATTCCCATATCAACGTCGAAGCCGCAGTCGGCATATCCTGTTGCTACAACCTTTGCTCCACGGTCGTGTCCGTCCTGTCCCATCTTGGCAATGAATACTCGGGGACGGCGACCCTCTCTCTTGGCAAACTCCTCGGTGAGACGACAAGCATTCTTGAAATTCTCGTCGTCGCGGCTCTCTGTTGAATACACTCCTGAAATTGTTCTAATTATTGCTTTATAACGTCCTGCTACCTCTTCGCAAGCGTCAGAAATCTCTCCCAATGTGGCACGTAGGCCCGCTGCCTCAACTGCGCACTCCAAAAGGTTGCCCTCGCCGGTACGTGCACATTCGGTGAGCTTGGCAAGGGCTGCTTTCACTGCGGCCTCGTCGCGCTTTGCGCGGTTGCGTTCCAATGCTTCGAGTTGTTCTTTGCGTACAGTGGTGTTGTCTACCTCAAGAATGTCGATAGGCTCTTCTTTTTCAAGACGGTAGGCATTTGTTCCAACAATAATCTGACGACCACTGTCGATACGTGCCTGTGTACGAGCTGCTGCCTCTTCGATGCGCATCTTGGGGATTCCTGTCTCTATGGCCTTTGCCATTCCGCCAAGCTCTTCAATCTCTTGGATTAGTTTCCAAGCCTTCTCGGCAATCTCTTGTGTCAGGCTTTCTACATAATATGAACCACCCCATGGGTCAATAACACGGCAGATGTTTGTCTCTTCCTGAAGATATATCTGTGTGTTACGTGCTATACGTGCCGAGAAGTCGGTAGGTAGAGCAATAGCCTCGTCCAAAGCGTTGGTGTGAAGCGACTGTGTGTGTCCCATTGCTGCAGACATAGCCTCTATTACGGTACGGCCTACATTATTGAAGGGGTCCTGCTCGGTGAGCGACCATCCCGATGTCTGACTGTGTGTACGCAGTGCCATCGACTTGGGATTCTTGGGACCGAAACTCTTTATAATCTTTGCCCACAGCATACGTGCCGCACGCATCTTTGCAATCTCCATAAATGGGTTCATTCCAATGCCCCAGAAGAAAGACAGACGCGGTGCAAAAGCGTCAATATCAATACCCGAAGCTACTCCTGCACGTACATACTCGAGTCCGTCGGCAAGGGTGTATGCAAGCTCAATATCGGCCGATGCTCCTGCCTCCTGCATGTGGTAGCCCGAGATTGAAATTGAGTTGAACTTGGGCATCTTCTGCGAGGTGTAGGCGAAAATATCGCTGATGATACGCATAGAGAACTGAGGAGGGTAGATGTAGGTGTTGCGCACCATAAACTCCTTAAGGATGTCATTCTGTATTGTTCCTGCCATCTCCTCAAGCTTTGCACCCTGTTCGAGCGCTGCATTTATATAGAATGCGAGTACGGGGAGCACTGCACCGTTCATAGTCATTGAAACCGACATCTTGTTCAAAGGAATGCCATCGAACAACTGCTCCATATTCTCCATACAGCAGATTGATACTCCTGCCTTTCCAACGTCACCAACAACACGTTCGTTGTCGGGGTTATAGCCTCGGTGGGTGGGTAGGTCGAATGCAACCGATAGACCCTTCTGTCCCGATGCAAGGTTACGGCGGTAGAAGGCGTTAGACTCCTCTGCGGTTGAAAATCCTGCATACTGACGTATTGTCCAGGGACGGAATGTGTACATCATAGAATAGGGACCGCGCAAGAATGGCGGAATACCTGCCGCATAGTCGAGGTGTTCCATCTCTTTTAGGTCGTCGGCGGTGTAGACGGGCTTTACGCTTATCTGTTCGGGTGTCTCCCAAACGGCCGATGAACAGGCTGCTGCATTATTTGTTGCTGAACCTGCGAAAATATCTATTTTGCTGAAATCTTTTCTCATGGCTGTAATCATTTGATGTCCAACTTGGCATTAAGGGCCTTTAGTGTCTCAAGGACATTCACACGTACGTGAATGAAATTCTCTATTCCTGCAGCTTTAAGTTCATCGGTGCAGGCCGGTGCGCCGGCAACAATAAAGATAGCTTTGTCTTTTAGCAGTTCGTATGCAGGGATTGCATATTGGGCATATTCATCATCACTCGAGCATATAACTACAATGTCGGCCTTTGCCTCAAGTGCTGCAGAAACTCCCTCTTCAATACTCTTGAACCCTAAATTATCAATAACTTCATAACCTGCCGTTGCAAGGAAATTGCATGAGAATTGTGCACGTGCTTGACGCATTGCAAGGTTACCTATAGTGAGCATAAAGGCTTTAGGGTGCTTTCCGCTGCGTTCGGTGGTTAGGCGTAACTCCTCGAATTCTGTTCCCAGACGGGCAAGGTTCAGCGTGCCATCCTTGTACTCCTCGGGCTTACCGCAACAACAGAACTTCTGCAGAGGCTCGCGACCTTCGGATGTCTCGGTGAAGTTGGGGTATTGGTTTGTTCCAAGCAGAATCTCGCGGCGCTTGGCTAGCGCTGTGCGACGGTTGCTGCCACTCTCGTTGATTGCTTTCTGCACCAACCCCTCGCGTACAGCCTTCTGGAAGCCGCCTGCCGCTTCAACCTCAAGGAACAGTTTCCAGGCCTCGGATGCAATTGAACGTGTGAGGCTCTCGATATAATATGAACCGCCTGCGGGGTCGGCTACCTTGTCAAGATGGCTTTCGTGCTTCAGTATAAGTTGCTGGTTCTTGGCAATGCGACGCGCAAACTCGGTTGGAGTCTCATAAACCGAGTCGTAGGGTAGTACAGTGATAGACTCAACGCCTGCAATGGCTGCGCTCATAGCCTCGGTCTGTGTGCGAAGCATATTTACATACGGGTCGAACAATGTGAGATTGAACATCGATGTTGCAGCGTGTATAATCATCTTGCAAGCACATTGGCATGTAGGATTGTATTGTTCTACAATCTTTGCCCAAAGGGTGCGTGCCGCGCGGAACTTTGCAATCTCCATAAAGAAGTTGCTTGATATTCCGAAATTGAATTTTATTGCCTTTGCAGCCTTGTCAACGGGAACACCGGCTTCGATAAGTGCCCCGAGATATTCGTTACCCCATGCAAGAGCATAACCAAGCTCCTGGGTGATATATGCTCCGCTGTTGCATAGGTTTACTGCGCCTACTGCCACGCAGCGCATTTTGGGCATATCGGCAAGTGCCTCTAAGATGCTCTTGATATTGTCGATATATCCTTCGAGGAATTTTGCACGTGTAAGCTCTTTGCCAATTGGGTCGTACTCGATGCTGCCGCAAACCTTCTGCAAGTCGACACCCTGTGCCTTGTAATACTCGGCCAAAAGATTGGCAAAATCGACGGTACGCTTTGCACATACGGCATAGTTAAGCTCTATCTGCTCGGCATCTATGCCATCGAGAAGTTGTGCTATAAACTCGGCCGATACCATTCGTCCTTTGATGCTGAAACCGATAGAAGTTCCACCTTGTTCAATGAACTTTTTTGCATTGGCATTGGCTGCTTCAACATCGTCTGTGGGTATATTTTGTCTGATGAGCCAGTTGTTGTCGGCTCTGTTTCCTCGTGTATAGGGGAATTCTCCGGGCATACTGTTGTTAACCTCTTCTATATCTTCTTTGCGGTAGAAGGGGTTTACATTGAATCCCTCGGGGGTTCTCCAAATCATTTTTTTGTCGTAGTCGGCACCTTTCAAGTCCTCTACAATCTTGTTTTTCCACTCCTCGGATGAGACGGGTATAAACTCGCCGAAGAGTTTTTCTCTATCCTTACTCATACTTAATGTTTGTTAGGGTTTATGGCGCTAAGTTATAAATAATTTTATATGAAGTACTCTTTTTTAGGAAATATCTCTGTAAAAATCTAACGAATGAGGGAAAATAATGATGGCAGACTAGTGTTCAATCACTTATGAGGACCTATGATGAAAGCCTCGCCGAAGTAAAAGTGCAAGGAAATGAAAGGTAATGAGGGCGGACGGTTTTCAAATCATTACCCGATAACGAGGCAAGTTTATAGGTCGTTGGAGTTTATTTCTACTCTCTGACACATTCTGCATTATAATGTACAACTCGCTGATAACTAATTTTGTAACCCAAAAGAATTGGATTATGCGAAGTACATTTAATGTGCTGTTCTACGTGAACGCAAACAAGGAGAAAAACGGTATTGTCCCCATTATGGGACGAGTGACAATCAATGGCTCGGTGGCACAATTCAGTTGTAATCTGACCATTGCAAAAACAATGTGGGATGCCAAAGGCAATCGGGCTAAGGGTAAGAGCAAAGAATCAAGAGACATCAATTTGGCTTTGGATAATATCAAGGCTGTAATGACACAAGAGTTTGCGGATAAGAAGTAGGCCACCCCTAAAGGTTGGGCTACATTCTACAATCTTGAAGTGGTCATAGCCTTGCATTCAGGTTGAATACCTATGAAACGTGCAAAATAAGGCAAAAGGTGTTGGAGAGTTTATGCCAGCGAAAAGAAAATTTCTGTTACTTCTTTTCGATTGGTAATCAACCTTTGAGTATATCTTAATATAACGAGATAAGGCTTCCGATACGCCCCATTATGAGAACGTGCCGTTTGAGGTGCCAGAAGGATGGTGTTGGTGCAAACTGGATGACTTGGCTTTTTATAAGAAAGGGCCTTTTGGCAGTAGTCTTACCAAATCGATGTTTGTGCCAGACTCTC
>JAZNEI010000008.1:0-58162 GCA_045588485.1 Bacteroidaceae bacterium
CTTATTTTTTTATTACGACTACCGAGGGTTTCAATGAGTAATAGTCGCACGTAGCACAGCTGAAAGTTGTGCCGTGCGGGATACGGTTGCCACGGGCAACATTGAAACCCTCAATGGGATGGCCCCAAAGGGGACAAATACTCTACTATAAAAACTGCCTTTATAGAAATCGTAAATAGGTCACGCGAAGTGCCGTAAGGTGGCACCGCGTGGATAGCGCTTGCGAAGCAACTGCGATTGGTTCAATTATTGCGAAGCGATGATAGAGGCCATTGTTTAGCAATGGTCACGCGAAGTGTCGCAAAGTGACACCGCGTGGGTTGCGATTGTCAAAGACAAAAACAATGGACTCAATGGGATGGCCCCAAAGGGGACAAATACCCTACTATAAAAACGGCCTTTATAGAAATCGTAAATAGGTCATGCACAGTGTAGCCAAAGGTTACACCGCGTGGATTGCGGTCGCGAAGCGATTGTAATTAATTCAATGGGAGTTGCCCGCAGGGCAAACTAAAAATAATCAACAACTTACAACCGCTTCAACATTTCATTTTGTTGAGGCGGTTGCTTTATTTTCACACCCTCCATACCATTCTGGAGGGTATTTTAATATTATAGTTAATGAATGTAAATTGACACCACTTTTTGACACCAATAGCAAAGTTATCCAATGTTAGTGTTAGTACAGTGCAAAGGGTAAAAAGAGAATTTTCATAAATACAGTTATTGCTCCTGGCGAAGCCGGGAGCAATAACTGTATTTATGAATATCACTTGATTAAATGAATATAAATAAATAACTTTGTGCATTAAAACATAGCACAATGAATATTTGGAACACAATATGTAAAGACATATTAGATAAGAAAACAAAGCAAGCAACCGAAAAGGAATATCAAAAACTTGTCTATACACACTTTCGTTATTTATTAGGTTGGCACTGCGAGCGTGTAGAAAATCAATATCAATTAAGAGTTGGTAGTACAGTAAACTATGTATATCCAGATATTGTATTTTTCAAGAACGACAATCCTTTGTTTGTTATTGAAATGAAAAAACCTAACCACACTCAAAATAAAGAGGAAATAGTACAACTTTTCTCTTACATGAAATTACTACCAGTGCAATTTGGTATATATATGGGAGAACATATAGAATTGTTCTATTATGAGTTTGGAAAAGAACCTATAAGTCTATTGAAAATTGACTTCGCAGAAAACTCTAATAATGGTAAAAACTTTATTGAACTTTTCAAACAAGAAAATTTCAACGCCGAACAGCTTACTAATTTTTGCATTGAACAAATCGCAAAACAAGAAAAACAAAAAGAGATTAACGAGTTTATCAACGAACTTACAACAAAAAAAGGTAAGCAATTATTTATTGAGTTATTAAATCAAAAATTGACAAGCGAGGGATACTGTGCTGAAGATATTGAGAATATCACAAATGAAATAGAAATAAACATTCAACGTAAAAATTGCACAAACATAATACATATAGAAACATACACTCCAGCCCAAACCCCTGTAATAAGTAACAATAAGCCAAAGGACTACACACATTATAGACTAAATGGAAATGGGAACTATGGCAAAGGGCATTTAGCGTTAGCTATAGTACAATTGTTTGTAAGGAATAACCCTCAACTTACTTATTATGAAATTGTAAATGCTATTCCATTTGGTATTGAAAAGTATTCTGAAATACAAAAGTGGAAAGAAACTACTACTGATAAATCCAAAGACAAGCGTTGGCGTGAAGAAAAAGAGAACTTAATGGTAAGTGCTGATGGGATTACTTTTGCTTTTACAAGAGAAATTGGCAGTGGCAATATAGCGAAAATAATTAAATTTGGAGAAGAACAAGGATACACTATAGAACCAATAATATAAAATCTTTCGACACCAGTTCTTGACACCAGTTACCGTTTCAAAAGGCAAAATTTTGTATTAAAGTATTGATGATAAAGTTAAAATATTCAGTAATAAATTAACATATCTAGTCGAGTGGGAGTAAAAAACATATAAATTTATAGGTATGAAAGCAATTGTTAAGACAGACTTTAATTTTCCTGGACAGACCTCCCATTATGTAGGAAAAGTAAGAGATGTGTATAGCATCGGTAATGACTATTTGGTAATGGTGGTATCCGACCGTATTTCTGCATTTGATGTAGTTCTCCCCAAAGGAATTCCATTTAAAGGACAGGTGCTGAATCAGATTGCCGCCAAGTTCCTTGATGCGACTGCGGATATTCTTCCGAACTGGAAGATTGCAGTTCCAGACCCAATGGTAACAGTCGGTCATAAATGCACTCCTTTCAAGGTGGAAATGGTTATCCGTGGCTACTTGTCAGGTCATGCATGGAGAGAATATAAAGAAGGAAAGAGGACTCTTTGTGGTGTAGAGATGCCTGAAGGTATGGTAGAAAACCAAAAGTTCCCTGAGCCGATTATCACACCAACCACAAAGGCTGATGAAGGACATGATGAGGACATTTCTAAAGAAGAAATCATTGCTCAAGGCATTGTGAATAAAGAAGACTATGAACTGCTTGAATCATACACTAGAGCCATATTCCAAAGAGGTACGGAAATAGCTGAAAAGATGGGGCTGATTTTGGTGGATACCAAATATGAATTCGGAAAGAAGGACGGAAAGATTTACTTGATGGATGAAATCCATACTCCTGACTCATCTCGTTATTTTTATGCCGAAGGTTATGCAGAGCGTTTGGCCAAGGGTGAAAAGCAAAAACAACTGTCAAAGGAGTTCGTTCGCGAATGGCTGATGGCAAATGGTTTCCAAGGTAAAGAAGGTCAGCAAGTTCCTGAAATGACGGAAGATATTATCAATGGCATTACAGAACGCTATATCGAGTTGTACGAAAATATAACCGGTGAAGCATTTGTAAAGGGTAAATGCGATGATGTAAATTCACGCATTGAAGAAAATATAAACAATTGGATTAAGACTTTATAAGTTACATAATAGGAAGAAGGATAAATGTCTTGTTCTTCTCCCCGATTTTTAATCTTGTATATTTTATTATATGGCAAAAAAGATTCTTCTTTTAGGTTCTGGCGAGTTGGGTAAAGAATTTGTGATTGCAGCCCAACGAAAAGGCCAGTATATAATAGCATGTGATTCGTATGCAGGGGCACCGGCTATGCAGGTAGCCGATGAATACGAAGTGTTCAGTATGTTGGATGGTGAAGCTCTTGAAGCAGCAGTACAAAAACACCGACCGGACATCATCGTGCCCGAGATTGAAGCAATACGCACAGAAAAGTTATATGAATTTGAAGCTCAAGGCATTCAAGTGGTTCCAAGTGCAAAAGCAATAAACTACACGATGAATCGTAAGGCTATCCGAGACCTTGCCGCTAAGGAATTGGGCTTAAAGACAGCCAAATATTTCTATGCAAAGTCTTTGGAAGAATTGAAGGAGGCTGCAATGGAAATTGGTTATCCGTGCGTGGTAAAGCCTTTAATGTCATCATCCGGAAAGGGACAGTCATTGGTTAAATGTGCCGATGAATTAGAACAAGCTTGGATTTATGGTTGCGAAGGTAGTCGTGGCGACATCAAGGAACTCATCATTGAAGAATTCATTAAGTTCGATAGTGAAATCACATTGCTGACTGTAACCCAACAACATGGCCCAACGTTGTTCTGTGCCCCTATTGGTCACGTTCAGAAAGGTGGGGACTATAGAGAAAGCTTTCAACCGGCACCCGTCTCGCCCAATCATTTGGAGGTTGCAAAGGAAATGGCGGCAAAAGTAACAGAGGCTTTGACCGGTGCGGGTATTTGGGGTGTTGAATTCTTCTTAAGCAATGAACATGGGGTTTACTTCTCGGAACTTTCACCACGTCCACACGATACCGGTATGGTTACATTGGCAGGTACTCAGAACTTGAATGAGTTTGAGCTACATTGCCGTGCCGTCCTCGGTTTGCCTATTCCTGAAATCACTCAGGAGCGTATAGGTGCAAGTGCCGTTATTCTTTCGCCCATTGCAAGTAAGGAAACTCCACGCTATCGTGGTGAAGAAGAAGTATGCAAGTTATCCAATACATATCTCCGCATCTTCGGCAAGCCTTTCACTAAGGTAAATCGTCGTATGGGTGTTGTCGTAAGCTATGCTCCTAATGGGAGCAATCTTGATGCTTTACGCGATAAGTGCAAGGCTGCTGCAGCAAAGGTAGAGGTATATTAATTTTAACGGATACTTGTTTTTTGTATTATAAGTAATATTTGTTTAATTTAATGATAAGGTTATGAGAAATATATATATGATGGCAGTACTTTTGTCCCTTGTACTGCTATTCTTCAGCAGTTGCAATAAAAACAATGGGGTAGAGACAATTCCTGCTAAAGAATTTGCAAAAGTAATATCGAATCCGGATGTTCAACTTATAGATGTACGCTCGACTGAAGAGTTCATTGAAGGCAATATTGAGGGAAGTGTTAATATAAGTCTTGCAGGGGAGGATTTTTGTGGTCAGGTTGTTAGGACACTTGACAAGGAACGCCCTGTAGCAGTTTACTGCCGTGGCGGACGCCAGAGTGCGGAAGCTGCCGAAAAACTTGACTCTATGGGATTTAAAGTCTTTGAACTTGAAAATGGCTACAAAGAATGGGTTAAAGATGCGAAATAGTGTACAGGCCTATATAGAGTAAATAACTGTTTGACAATGTTGTTATGCGTTGTCAAACAGTTGTGTTTATAATACTCGCTTTTTATTGTTCTTGATATGAATTAACTTAGAAGCTGTTTATCATACAATTCCCTATTTTATGAAGTTCTCTAAAACACTGTGTGCAATGGCTCTCCTGTCGTTTGTCTCAAATGTGCAGGCTGAAGACAAGCGCCCCAACATAATACTCTTCATGGTAGATGATATGGGATGGCAGGATACATCTGTACCATTTCATACTCAAAAGACACCGTTGAATAATCGTTATAATACCCCAAATATGGAGCGCCTCGCTGCTATGGGAGTCAAATTTACCCAGGCCTATGCTTCAAGTGTCAGTTCACCTTCAAGATGCAGTTTGATGACAGGTGTAAATGCTGCACGCCATAGGGTAACAAACTGGACTTTTACAAAAAACGTGCCTACCGATGAAAGGCACGAAACACTTAAAATGCCCCAATGGAATGTCAACGGTATACAGGCTGTTGAGGATGTACCTTATAGTTTTCCGGTTACATCTTTGACCGAAATCCTCTCAAATAATGGATATATTACGATAAATTGCGGTAAGGCCCATTTCGGTGCAACTGATACACCTTCGGCCAATCCTGTTAATTTGGGATTTAAGGTCAATATAGCCGGGCATGCAGCCGGTGGACTTGCTTCATATTTAGGCACCGAACGCTTTGGCCACAATTCAGATGGTGAGCCTGTCAGCCTTTTTGCAGTTCCAGGGCTTGAAGAGTATTGGGATAATGATGTTTTTATCACTGAGGCTCTGACACTTGAAGCCATAAAGGTGCTTGAAAGTTCTATTGAAAAGAAAGAACCTTTCTTCCTTTATATGTCACACTATGCAGTACATGTGCCTTTGCAAGCCGATAACCGTTTTGTTGATAAGTATCTGCAGCAAGGACTTGCGCAATCCGAAGCTAACTATGCGTCTATGGTAGAAGGAATGGACAAAAGCCTCGGCGATATTATGGATTATTTAGAGAGCAAAGAGGAACTTGAAAATACTATCATAATCTTTATGTCTGATAATGGGGGATACTCGCTTTACGGGCGTACGCCTCCATTGCATACTCAAAACCTTCCGTTGCGTTCCGGTAAAGGCTCTGCTTATGAAGGGGGTATTCGAGTGCCCATGATAGTCTACTGGAATGGAACTGTAAATCCTGGAACGACTATTAATGATTATGTGATAATAGAAGATTTTTTTCCATCAATTCTTGAAATGGCTGAGGTTGACAGCTACGACACTAAACAACAAGTTGATGGTGTGAGTTTTGTGCCAATTCTTAGAGGCAAGAATATTGACAATGATTCTCGCTCCTTAATTTGGAATATGCCAAATAACTGGATTGCGGGCGATAATAGAATTTACGGGATTGGTGCTACATGTACAATCCGTCAAGGAGATTACAAACTGATTTATTGGTATGAAGATGGGAAGAAAGAGCTATATAACATACGTACAGATATCGGCGAGACTGATAATATTGCAGAATCATTTCCTTTACTTACTAAACAGCTAAGTGAACTATTGTCGGACAAACTCCGTAGTGTAGATGCACAGCGCCCATTCTTCATATCCACAGGAGAGCCTTGCCCTTGGCCGGACGGTCGTTAACATCGAAAAAAATATAAAAACATTATATGCCCTATAGTGTATAGTAATATAAGAAGTCTAAGAAAGTCTAAAAAACAATATTTTTGTAAATTTCTTGGATAAAATCACTAACTTTCCGCGCGTTTGTTGAATATAAGCAACTCTATTGATAACATTATTAAGACAATATAAACTATGACAAAATTACGTATCACGATGTTAGTGGAAAATTTAATGATTTTGGGCCGTGCGAAGCAGCGCGGGCTGACCCCTGATTTCTGAAATAGAGTTGACCCTAAAATATAATAGATAAATGACCCCTGGAATAGTTGTAATATCCAGGGGTTATTCTGTAATTTTATTCGTGTTTTGGCTGATGCGTCGAAAATAAAATTACAATGAACAAAATTAAGCAAATTTTACGATGTTACGCACATGGTATGGGACTAAAAAGCATAAGTTCAGTCCTATGTGTGTCGCGCAACACAGTGCGCCGCTATGTGCGCATCTATCAAGAGTGTGGAGTATCGCTTGAACATCTCCTCACAATGCAGGAAGAACATCTGAGAGATCTGTTTTTCGGCAGTAATGAAAGGGTTCATACCCCTACTCGCAAAGAGGTTGTTCTTCAAGAGCTACTGCCTGAGTATGCAAAGCGTCTATGCCGCAAAGACCAGACCAAGGCGACACTGTATAATGAGTATCGTCTACGACATCCAGACGGGTATAGTTATTCGAGTTTCTGCGTTCATCTGCGACGCTATCTTATGCAGAGCAAACCTGTTGGGCGAGTTGAACACAAGGCGGCAGACCAGATGTATGTGGACTTTGCAGGAGATAGATTATCAATTACAGCTCCAATCAGTGGAGAATCAACTCCTATTGATGTATTTGTCGCAATTCTACCTTGCAGTCACTACACCTTACTGTAAAGCAGTTGCTTCGCAACGCAAGGAGGACTTTATTGGAGCGTGCGAAGATGCATTGCGCTTTTATGGTGGAGCCGTTATCTGTTCATAAGATATCGGCTACTTTACTTAGAGTTTTAACTCTCGATTTACCTTCTGCTTATTGGCGTAAATTCACCTTTTTTACTCCGAAAAACTTTTTTTCAAAAAAATAAAGAGCAGTGTTACAAAATCGAATTATCTTCGTCTTTATAGTGAAGAGAGACACAACAAAGGATAAATGACACACGCCGAGTTCAAAAAACGCTTTTTACCGCTGCATCAGATTTTGTATAGCGAAGCATACCGAATGCTTGGCGACAAATTTGAGGCCGAGGATGCTGTGCAGACCCTCTATCTTAGACTTTGGGAGAAGAGAGAGCAGCTCGACAACCTTGCGTCGCCCGAGGGATACTGTCGCACAGCACTGCGAAACATCTGTATCGACCGTTGGCGGGTTCTTAGGATGCAGGAAGAGAAAAATTCTGATTTTGCCGAAGATATAAACCTGGAATCTCCACCCGATATTGAAGGTAAAGAGGCCGAACAATGCCTGGCACATTTCCTAAGTACACTATCCGAGACACAGCAACGCATTCTTAAGATGAATATGAGTGGCTATAGTTTCAAAGAGATTGAGGAGATAACAGGAGTACCCGAAGCAAATATAAGAGTAACAATTTCGCGTTTGCGAAAGAGATTCAGAAAAAATTATATAATATAAGGAGTTTGATTATGGATAATACGAAATTAAGAACGATGATTGAGAGGTTCTTCGAGGCAGCACTTACCGCCGACGAAGAGCGTGAGCTATGCAGTTATCTTCGAGGCAATGATGTCCCTGCCGAACTCCGTAAGGACAAAGAGGCAATATTGGCACTTTGCAGCGACGAGAGTATAGAGGCATCATCAGCCGAGGCTTTTGCAAGAGTTGAAGCTATGATTGATGCTCTTGAGACAGAGCAACAGCCACAGGCCATCGAAAGGCACCAAATACCCGACAACAAGAAAGGGAAAATAAGAAAAATTCCCCGTTACGTATGGCAAGGTGTTGCCGCTGCCGCTGTTTTTACTCTCTGTTTCTTCATTTTCACGAACAGCGAACAGGAGCAGACAAGTGAACTCATTGCAATGGTCGAAGAGGACACATTCGACACCCCCGAGGAGGCTTTTGAGTGTACAAAGGAGTCGTTCGAGTTTGTGCTTTTGGCAGTAAACAGCGCCAACCGCAGCAGACGCGAAATAAACGACGTAATTGAGCAATCGATAAATGTGCTTAGCAAAAAAGAGAACTCTAACAAATAAAAGACAATAATTATGAAACGTAATATATTACTCGCAATTACTGTACTACTGCTGACACTGCTCCCTCTGCACGCCACAGCGCAGCATAAACAGCCCGACAAAGGTAAGAGCGAGGTTGAGAAATTCATACAGCGTGTATCGCGCATAAAATCGCCCGAGATAGACTATGCCTACATTTCGACAAATATGTTTAAACAGATGTTTGCTATGGTCGAGAAACACATCAAAGGAATAGAGGTTGACAATGTATTCGGCTCGATAAAAAGTGTGCGACGATTCGAGACAACAGGCAAAGAGGGATACACAACGCTCACCACTGCCCTGCAACCATTTTTGCAAGAGGAGGAGCAGGTGATGGGAATGGAGCTTATGGCACTGAACCGCGAAGATGGAGAATTATCGGTCATATACAGCGACAAAAAAAGCCTGCTTGTAATAGGTGACGACAACGACGAGACACTGAATGTAGTATTTATCGTCGGCCTATCCTACGAGACATTCATTCAAATTTCACCAGACTCACTTAATGGACTACCATTATTTTAAATAACACCTACACACAAAAGAAATATGAAAAAATTTATTATAGCACTGCTGGCGCTACTCACAATGAGCGCACCCACTGTAAACGCACAAGAGGCCGACACCTTAGCTATAAAAGCGTTCCTTAAGAAGTTAAAAAAACTCGAAAGCAATAGTATAAGCTACGAAGTAATTACGGGAGAGAAACTGCAAAATATGCTTGTAGAGCAGTTGAACGAACAGACCGATAATGCGCTCGGCAACTTCGAAGGTAAAAATATATTCGACAAAGGGTTTACGATGATAAACATCAGTTCCGAGGACGAGGAGGGATACAATAATCTGCGTACCCTTTTAGAGCAGTACGATGCCTACGAGAGTGAAGAACTTTTCGGTATTCCTCTCACAGTCAATAATCGTGAAGATGGCAGCGAGAGTGTTGTTTATATGAGCGAGAATCACTCGATTTTGATAAATGACCAATTTGACGAGGAGAGTATTGAAGTTCTCTACTGCAACTACAATCTAATGAATATATTAAAGACTATTTTAGTAGATTTTACAGAGGTAATTGAGCAACAACTCAACGAGAGTATGTCGGATAATTTACACGGCAACGAAGATATTAACTTTTCTCTCTCGCTGTTCAACAACGGTAATATTATAACCTTTAACGGCAAAAAAGCAGAAGAACCCACCCCACAGCCCGTCAAAGCGGTTGGTTGCAACGCCCCGCATATTCTTGCAGCCGTTTCGGAGAGCTACGACAATATGATAAAACAGTTAGAGGAGAGAGTACAAGACGAAGAGACCCAAGAGCGGATAGAGGAGCTAAAAGAGGAAAAGTCGGAATCACTCGAAGAACTTGAAAATACTCTTGCCACGATAGATATTCCTTCGTTTATCGAGAACCCACTCACCGAGGAGGTATATATTGCAATCCCCACCCTCTCGGCCGAACTTGCAGCCCTGCAAAGCCCGCAGGCAAAAAACGGCATTTACGATTGGATAGCATCGACAGGTTTTTGCAAAGGAGCCGAAAACAACTTCGACCAAAAGTCGGATATTATAACCCCCGATGATGTTCTTATGAAATATGCCATCGAGTATCTTCCAAAAGAACAGTGGCTTTTCGATGGTTACACAACCTGCAAAGAGGAGTTTATAACAAAATATCAGGGTGGCACCCCGGCTGTACTCTATCGCAAATCAGAAACCCCAAAGGGATACAATGATATGCTTGCCGACCTTAAGCCCCTGTTCGACCTTGAATTTGAAGAAAAATATCGTAATCTCGAAGTTACCCAAAAGAGCCAACGAGAGACAAGCGGCAACCGATTCCTGAGACTATACGGCGAGGGAGATATTTCTATCTACCTACTCGACTGCCCCAAAGAGAAGTTATGTTTAATGGCAATTGTAATCGGACAGAGCGATTTTAAAAAAGCTGTGAACGACTACAGAGTAGGTGGAGAGAAGAACGTTGCCGACCGCTACAATATAATTATAAGTGAGAATGGAATAAGATTCACTACCGAGGAGTACTTCTTTTCGCCCAAGAAACACAAAAACGGCCTACACATCGACTTTGGTTTAGCACACAAATATATATTAAATGAATAACAGACTATGAAACAAAAAATTCTTTTCACACTGCTATTGACAGCATTTGCCACCCTATCGGCATTTGCGCAAAAAAGTATGCTCGTTGCCTACAATGGAGGCTATTTTGTAAAGAACGACAAAGAGTGGAGCGAATATCGCCCTGCCGACCGCACAGGCAAATGGTCGAGCTACAAACAATACAAAGAGAGCGAGGAGTTCTTCTATCTTAAAAACAAAAAGTGCCGAGTAGCCATCCCAAAGATTACGAAAGATAAAATATTCATCGACCGCGAGAAAGAGGGGAAATGGGAGGTTGTATATACTCCGCTTAACATTTACACACTCTGCCCCGAGAGTGAAGGAGTTTTTTACTGCTACACAGCCCACGATATTGAGGCTATAGGTTACTTTGTGCGCGACAACAACACATGGCGCGAGTATCGTCCCCTAATGAAACGCAGCCGATGGGCCGAATTCAAGCAGTGCGACGAGAACAGCAACTATTTTATTGTCGATAGCAAGCACAACACTGTGTATATCCCCAAAAGCAGGGATAAGAATTTCATCATAAAGAAAAAGGATAACAGCAGTTGGCAAGGAGGATACACCACCACCGCCATATACGACCGTTCGGCGCAGTATCGCTACAATTTCTATTTTCAACAGACACTTACAGCCAAGAGAAACAAATTCGAAGAGTCGGGCGAGAATGCACGTGTAAGTTTCGACAACAAGAATAATTTGGTTATATCCGTTGATGGCAAACACTACTATTTCACATATACCTCGATAGAGATTAGTGAGCTTGGAGGCAAAGAGGCAATTCTTATTACCATCGACAAGAAGAACCGACTATATCTGACCGATAGCAACACCTGCAATGTAGAATGTAAGGAGATTGGTAAAAACAGACTTTTCATAGGAGGAGACAGCAAGCTCTACAATCAGCTAAAGGCTGCGCTAATGTCAGGTACATTCTGCCTTTAAATTGGAATTATTGGTGTCCGGTAAAACTTTTTCAGGCTCTTATTTAGGCTTGTTTGCTAAATTCAGCCTTTCATTGTTATTTTTCTCCTACTTTTCGTCGGCACGAAAAGTAGGAGAAAGTCACGGAAAATCTTAACATAAAATGCTCACGATGTTTTTGGGGTGCTGCGGAACTCGCTCCGCTCAAACATCCTCGCTTTAGTTTTTTTGTTATAAAAATCGCAGAATTTGCAATTATCTTAGAATTAAACGATTATTCGGATTGCTTGGAAATTGGGTAACGAGATAGCAACCGTTCGTATTTCTGAGTTCTTCATTGTTATGCTTCAATGTAATAACTCTGATGGTACAAAGGTAATAAAAGAAATACAGACAAAAGAGAATGATGATAATTTTCTTTTGTCTGCGTTCTTATTTATAGTAGTTTCTTTAATTCTTCTATATTGGGCAATGCCTTTTTTAATTTCTCAGGCATCTCATCCGAAGTCTTGTATGTGGCAACGCCTAATGGTTTATCGTAGTCTTGGATTACATACTCCACATACTTTTTGTCTGCACTCTTACATAGCACTATGCCGATTGATGGATTTTCGTGTGGCTTACGCATTTGGTCATCTACCAAACGAAGATAGGTGCATAATTGTCCCAGATAAGAAGATTTGAACGCGCCTTTCTTTAATTCAATTACCACAAGAGCATTTAATTCTCGGTTAAAGAAAATCAAGTCAGGGAAATGCTCCACTCCGTACACCTCTAACTTGTACTGATTTCCTACAAATGCAAAGTCTCGACCAAAGGAAAGAATGAATTTCTTAATATTGTGTATGATTTCCTGTTCAATAACCCGTTCATCAATATCCTCTTTATCACGCTCACAAAGCTCTTCCACATTGATAAAATCCAAAAGATATTCATCTTTGAACATTCCTATTGCTTTCAATGATTGACGGGCATCTGGAATCTTTTGTATGAAGTTATTGGCAATTTCACCTTGATGATTAAACAAATCATCCTCTATTCTTGCAGCCAATACCTCTTTACTCCACTTATTCGCAAGGGCTTGACGAATGTAGAACAGACGCTCTGCAAGAGAATTAGTCTTACGCACTATAATTATATGATGCGTAAAGCCTAATCCTAAGAATGAAGCCACATCAAAATCCTCTTTCTGAGGGTTTTCGCAAGGTATTAACAATTGGGTGTCAATTTCGCTAACCGCAGTTAGCGATTTGTCATCACCTATTCCGCTAATTGTAGTTAGCGATTTCAAATCCTCGCACCAAGTCTCATAAAACTGACGCATAAATTTGATATTGGCAGCCGAGAATCCACGAAGTCCAGGCAACTCCTTTTGTAGTTGCTGGCTAATAGTCTCGATTGCACCTTTGCCCCAAAAGCCCTCACGAGAGTTCTTAGAAACATAGCAACCTATACCATAATACAATGATAGTTGCTCTTTATTAGCCGCAGATGCTGCACGATACTGACTACGCAATATCGCTTCCTTAATAACCCGTACCGCCTTGGCGTATGTCTGTAAATCGCTCATATGCTTATAATTTGCCAACAAAGGTACAAATAATAATGAATATGCACTATTAAAATAAATTCATTCTTGCGTTATCAATAATTTTAAGTACTTTTGCAGTGTAGTCAATGAGACACAAAACATATTTGCTCTATAGCTTCACAATCACCACTTGAACAAAAAGAGCAACAACTATTATAGGAATTGCACCCGATATGGGCGCAGGCTTCCCATATATAGTTGTGGTTTGTGGTGAACCGTGAAGCGTATGGCGAATGTCTGCGCCTCACTTTTTATAGACAATAGAAAACAAAATGGTTCTAAATTGGATAAAACGGATATTAGGTATAGTGATAACACCGTCGAATGAAAATGACGGTGATAAAATTGCATTGCCAAAACCGTTAGACAAAGAACACTCCTTACAGGAATTAGAAAATCGAAAGAGAATCGCTCAGGAAGGAAAAGAAAAAATAAAATTATCTTCTATAAAATGGTATAAGATTTTTATTCCTAAACGTATCGAAAAAGTTCCGAATAATATCTTTCAGGCATATAAATTTAGTAAAGTTTCGACTCTGAAAGAACTGAAAGAAGAACGATTAAAGAGAGAAGCTCATGAATTGAAAGTTCTGGAAGATAGTGTAAAAGTCTTACTCATAGATGCCGAGTCCTTAATAAAGAAGCGAAATGCTGAAGATGCAAAACGTAAATTAAGTACAGCTCTTGAGAAAATAGTCAAAGTAAAAGATTCTTCTATTCGACAAAGACTTCTGCATCTTCAAATCTGTTTAGATAAACTTCTTACAGAACTTAAACAAGAGGAACTTGTAAGACTAGCAGAAGAAAGACAACGCAGAGAGGAAGAAGCCCAAAGGAAAAAAGAAGCGGAAGAAAGGGTAAAGAAAGAAAAAGAGAGAAAGGAACGTGAAGAGAGAGAACGACGAAAAGCGGAAGCAAAACGGTTTGCAGAGGAAGCCAGACAAAAAGAGTATGCAGAACGCCAAGAACGCCAGCGGTTGGAGGCGCTTTCTTCTGAGTTAAAGGATGACTGGCAGGCAATAATTGATGTTTTGAATGAGAATGGTATAAGATATTTGTATCATTTTACTGACAGAAGCAACATTCCACTAATCAAAAGATATGGTGGGCTCCTATCTTGGGCTTATTGTGAGAGGCATGGAATAAGAATACCAAAACCCGGAGGTGGTCAACTAAGTCGTCAATTAGATATAAGCAGAAATCTACAAGACTATGTAAGAATCAGTTTCACAAGGGAACACCCAATGAAATATAAAGCGAAAAATGATGGTAGAATAACCGACCCTGTAAATCTTATAATTGACATAAGAGCTGCTTGTATTGCAAGTGCATTGTATTCCAATAAGAATGCAACAATAATGCGCGAACCTGTAAACATTGGTAGTACAATTGACGATTTGAAACAAATACATTTTCGTTCGGTTAAAGCATCCAAACATTTTGACTTGGACGATGAAGAGCGTCCCTACTTCCAAGCAGAGATTATGATTAAAACATTCCTTTCCAAAAAGTATATAATAAATCTAGATGAATTTTGAATTATGATATACGTCGTAAATAAAAAGCGAAAGCTGGAGAAAGTCAAAGAGGATTTCCCCGATGCAGTGATATTGGATATTACTTCAACCTCCAATATGAGATATGCGCAGATATTGAGTCCTTTCTATCCGCACATGAACATTCCTATACCATTTACGGAAGGACTGACGGCTACATGTGTAGAAGCCGTATGGCAAGGACTGAAGGTTTTTGATGGTGCTGACGTGGATTTCGCCACATTTAGGAATGATACGATGCACGACCTGAAACGGACAGTTCGCAAGTATGGTATGCCAAAGGGACATAGAAAAGGAGCATATGGGAAAGAATTGTTAGGCTACTTTGAGGCCAGAATGCTAATATATTTGCCAACGTACAAGTGGGTACTTGATAATGTGCCAGAAGTGCATCATGTAGTAGAACGCATAAAAGAGCAAAGCAAGATACAAGATATAGTTCTATTAGATTATAACACCAATATCGATTTCCGAGATGCTTCAAAACCATTATCACACGCAGGACTTGTAAAACTCTATATCGAGGGGAATTATCCTGAAGACATAGAAGGCTGTCAGCCAATGACGAAAGACGAATTGGAGCAAAAGAAATTACGAGACAAGGAACAGAGAAAAGAAATAAAGAAAAAGGCAAAGAAGCAGAAAACCGTAGAATCTGCAGGCCTTTTCGACAATAACGAATAAAATCATATAGGTATGGAAAATATAAATGAGTACATGGGGCTGATTGTGGCATTAGTGGTTGTTACAATTGTCGTCATTTTGCAGATTACAAGCTTTATCAAGACAAGGTCAAAGATTTCTGAATTAGGAACCCTGTTTGATGAAGTGAAAAACTTGTTCTTAAAGGAAACGTCTTTGACTCCAAGTGTGTTGAAATCTAAGAGTTCGTTACAGAAATTCCTGTCCAATATCCCCAATCGTTATGTAAAGTCTGAGGATGGAGAAGACGAAAGGATGGACTATACAGACCTGTCATTGATTGTAATGTCAGAAAACAGACAAGCAGACGGAAGATTTCGTGTAATAGTGAACAGGACTAACGAATACCTATGCAAAAACACAGGAACGAGTGCTGACTTGGGCATACTTGAAGATATTTGTGACAACCAAAAGAATGCTTTGGAGGACGAGATACACAATAGCCTTAATGTACCTCTTTATTTAGGCTTGGCTGGAACATTTATAGGTATCATTACAGGTCTATGGGGCATTGATTTTCAAAAAATGTTTGGAGTTGACGGAGAACTCACTGGGCTTCAACATCTGCTTTATGGTGTGGTTATTGCCATGAGTGCCAGTTTCCTCGGATTAGGACTAACCGTATTCAATAGTGCAGTCACGTACAAAAAGGCCGTATCTGCTGCTAATGATGGCAAAGAGGAATATATGGACTTCCTTCGTCGTGAGTTAATGCCTCTATTATCAAATAGTATGGCTTCAAGCCTTAACTCTTTGCGTGGAGTTCTTGGGCATTTCGTTGACAAGTTTGGACGCAATCTTTACGCCTATGCTGATTCTGCCGAATTGCTCAATGATAATCTGGAGAAGCAACATTTAGTATTAGAAGAAATCAACAAATTAAGCTTAACAAAAACAGCTAATAAAATTGCAGAAACATTTGTTCAATTAAAAGATTCCTCCGACTCATTATCAATATTTCAAACATATCAACAACAACTTAACTCAACAATTGCTAATGTATCGGGAGTGGTTGCTCAAATACAAACATTACTAACTAAATTTGAAGAATTTTCAGTTGGCTTATCACTTGTTGTAAATAATCAAAACAAAACAAATGAATTGCAAAGAGAATTCAAAGAAGCCATAGCAACACATTTTCCCACTGGATCAGAAGCCAGAGATGTTTGGCGCAAGGAATTTGATTTGTTTATATCTGAAGGAAAACTCGTGTCTGAAAATCTATCTACACAACTGACTGCATCTACAGAGTATATTAAAAATTTCGTTACAAACAATAAAGAATTCTTCGACACATTCGACAAAATGAAAGAGGTGCTTGCTACGATGATACAATATACACAAGTGCAAGCTGATTGCTACAAGGACTTGAAGGGGGAAATTTTGAATCTACGTAAAGATTATAAGGATGCTCAGCAAGAGTCCATTGAGTTACACAAAGCGACATTGCGAGCTGTAGATGCTATGACAAAAGCCATTAAAGATATAAATAAAAAATAATTATGGCTAAAGGTAAATATAATGATTCTTTTTGGCTCAGTTATTCAGATTTGATGACGAGTCTATTTTTCATTATGCTAGTGTTGTTCATTGTTTGTATTGCAAAAATGGGCAAGGCTCTAGATGATGCGAATGCTTCGAATGAACAATTAATTCGTATTCTACAACTCGACACCATGTTTGTAGAACTAAGCAAATCGTCTGCGTTACAATATGTCGAGGAACAGAAGATGTTTGTTGCAAAGGATTTTATTGGTATTGAAATTTTTAATCCGTTTACAGGCTCAAATTGGGAAGATGCAACTACTATTAAGCAAGAATATCTTCAAACAGTAGATTCAGTTGGACAATCTCTTTTAAAAGTCGTAAAAACACTATATGAGAAAAATCCAGATTTGAATTTCCAATTAGTTATTGAAGGTTATGCTGCTATTCCTTGGCAGCTACTTCAAAACCATAGCTATAATGCAGACAATAAAAGAATGTATGAACTAAGCTACCATCGAGCATTATCACTTTATCTCAGATGGCTTTCAAAAGGCATAAACCTTCGAACTTATAATACCGAAGTTATTATTGCTGGAAGTGGTTTTAATGGAAACAATAGAGATGAAAAAGTTGAAGAAAACAATAAAAGGTTTGTTATTCAGATTATTCCAAAGATTTCAAAACCTCAAGCAATAAGAAACTTTAAACAGGCGACCACTTGATTGATGTGACCCCCAAAAGTTTTTTGTCTAACTTTCGGGGTTCATGTCATATGCGGTCGCCATTGTCGTTTTTAATTGGAATAGAAACAGATATATTAAGCACACGTGCAGGAGCAATGAAAATTGCTCCTGCACGTGTGCTTAATAAGCCTAAACGCCTAATATATTATTTGCCACTATTGCCAAAATATCGGGATAGGCAGGAAACGACTCTTTACGCAGCAACACACCCTTGTCGCTGTGCATATCTCCGAGGAGAGGTGCGCAGAGAGTGAAACAGGGAATACCGTACTCGTCGTAGTCCCAGCTCTCGTCAGGCTCGGCATCGTGTATATAAGTATATTTAGCATTGTACGGCTTTAAAAGTTCCACTAAACGATGAGCTGTAAAGATATCAATTCCAAGGTCGTTCTCAATAGAAAATTGTGCTTGCTGCTCCCAACCTTCATTGGTAACGTCAAGCACTATGGCAAAAGCGATTGTGCATTGCATACGTCCAAGGACACATACCGTCTCTATTGCACCTTGCGAATCCTCCTCCTCGTCACCGGTGAATGCAATAACAACATTATCGGCAAATTTTCCGTTCAACATATTCCAGATAGTGGCAGCATTTGTGTAGCTGTTGTCGAATGTGCCGTGCAAAAAACCATCTTTCTCTTGGCAGAAGCAGTACGAATAGACTGTGTCGATGTGCGTGGAGACAAGCACCACTCTTTCACCTTTTACCGGAGTATGCTTGGCATAAAGCAGAGTAAGATTACCTTTATAAAATAACTCATAGTCACTATCTTTAAGCAGACTTTCTATTGCCAAAATACGTGTAGTATCGGTAAACTGTTTGCCATTATCGCGGCTGTTTACCGTCACAGAATCGAGTATTTGTAAAAATTGTTCCATAATTGTAGCAAAGGTAATGATTTATTGACTATCTTCGCTCTATATTATGGAAAATATAATACGCAAAATAAGAGAATACTATCCTGTCTCGGACGAAGCACTGCAAGCACTGCTGAAAGAGCTTCATCCGGTACATTATCCCAAAAGCGTGCGTATAGTTGAATCTGGCGTAACGGACCATAATGTATATTTCATTGAACAGGGAGTTACACGTTCCATTTTCCACAAGGACGGTGTCGACACTACAACGTGGTTCAGTCAAGAGGGGGATATCACCTTTGGTATGTACTCGCTTTATCACAACAAGCCGTCAGTCGAGAGTGTAGAAACACTTACCGACTGTGTGATATATACCATCTCTATTGACAAGCTAAACGAACTTTATGAGAAATATATCGACATTGCAAATTGGGGGCGTATAGTACATCAGGATGTTAACTGTCTGTTGAGCCACATTTTTGTAGAGCGTCTGCAACTATCGCCGGGCGAAAGATACAACTGCTTTTTACAGCGTTTCCCGGGGTTGCTTAATAGAATTAAACTAAAGTATGTTGCCGAGTTCTTAGGAATTTCCATATACACCCTCAGTAGAATTAGGTCGGCCAAATGATTTTTTGCTTTTAAGCAAATATTTATAACAAGGCATTTTGTATCTTCGCGGTCGGAAATGCAAACGCGAATAATCATTAAAAACTATACAAGATGTCAGAAACAAAAAGTTTAACAACCTCATCGGCTGCGTTTGCCGATAGTAAACCCCACTACGCCCTACTCGACGGATTGCGTGGCGCGGCAGCTTTGATGGTCGTTTGGTACCATGTATTCGAGGGCTTCGCCTTTGCCGAGGGGTCGGCAATCGACGTATTCAATCACGGACATTTGGGAGTGGATTTCTTCTTTATGCTCTCGGGTTTTGTAATCAGCTATGCATACGATAGCCGCTGGCAGGCCGATAGCAAGAATCGCCTTTCTATGGGTAATTTCTTCAAGCGTCGTCTCATACGTCTGCATCCAATGCTTATCATGGGTGCGATAATAGGTTTTATAACGTTCTTTATTCAGGGTGGCGTAAAATGGGATGGCACATCGACACCTTTCTCATGGACTATTATTGCCCTTGTGCTAACAATGCTCTTTATCCCTGCCTACCCAGGTGCCGGCTACGATGTTCGCGGCAATGGCGAGATGTATTCGCTCAACGGCCCAAGCTGGTCGCTCTTCTTCGAGTACATAGGAAACATCCTCTATGCACTTATCATCCGTCGTTTAGGTAACAAGGCTTTAGCCGTTCTTACAGCGTTGCTGGGCATTGCTTGGGTATGGTTCGTTGCCACAGACGTTTCGGGATATGACATGATTGGTATCGGCTGGACGCTCGACTCGGCCAATTTCTTCGGTGGACTCCTTAGAATGATGTTCCCCTTCTCGCTTGGTATGCTTATGGCACGCAATTTCAAGCCTTATAAGATTCCCGGAATATTCTGGATTTCTATAGCTGTACTTTTCGCGCTATTCTCGGTACCAGCCTTTGCAAAGAGTGGCAGCATCAGTGTAAATGGTATTTACGAGCTTTGCTGCATTATGATAGTATTCCCTGCCATTGTATGGTTGGCAGCATCGGGAAGTACAACCGACGTGATATCTACTAAGGTATGCAAATTCTTGGGCGATATATCTTATCCTCTTTACATTGTACACTACCCCGTAATGTACCTCTTCTATGCTTGGCTAATTGAGAACAAGCTGTACACTCTTAGTGAAACATGGCCGGTTGTAATAATGGTATTTGCTATAAACATAACCCTTGCTTACAGCTGCCTTAAATTATATGACGAGCCTGTGAGACGTTGGCTTACAAAGAAGTTTATGAAGTAATTAATGATAATCATTAATAATAATATAGCAATTGGATTATTATCAAATTAATCCACAAACTAAAGCTGCTCATAGTCATAAGTGCCCCAAAAGTTGAGATAAAAAACTTTTAGGGCACTTATGACTATATAGAAAATGAGCTAAAAGTGAGTTTTAAAGCATTAATACATTTTTTAGAAATCTTATTCTTTTAACTCAAATTCAGAGATTCATCCTTTTGGAATTTATTGACAAAGATGCGAGCAGCATAACTCTCGGGGATAAAAATTTTATCTATACTCATTGCACCGAGTATCGACAGATGAACACTATCTATTGCGCGAACATAGATATTTTGCACCTCGAGTTTTTTAAGGGCTGCAACAGCACGAAGCGAAGCCGACATACTCTGCCCTATCGTAACAAACACGGCATCTATGTCGCTTAGCGGAAGCGTCTTTAATGCTGCATAGTCGGTGGCATCCATAATATATGCCACTGAGATGCGGTCTTTGATATCTTCGACACGCTGTTCCATAATGTCGGTACCAATCACATCATCACCACGATGAGTGAACTCTTCGGCAAGGGTGCTGCCGAAATTTCCTAAACCTATTACGAGATACTTCATAGTTGAATCAGTTTATAATGACATTGTCCTTTGGATAACGGAATTTGCGGATACCGGTGGGCGGAATTATACTTGCGAGAACTGTCATGAACCCGACACGTCCAAGAAACATAAGCAGTGCCAAAAGAAGTTTGGAGGCCACGCTAAGATGCGGCGTGACATCGAGGCTTGCTCCAACGGTGCTATAGGCCGATACAGTCTCGAAGAACAGCCTGCGAACGGGAATGTGTGGTTCAAGAATTATGAGAAGAAAAAATGACGAGGATATTATGAGCATAGAGCCGAAAATGACAGCCGCGGCGCGTCGTAACGACTGCGATGATATCTCGCGGTTAAACAGCACTACACCACGATGACCACGCATCACCGAGACAAGGTTGGCGTATGCCACTGCAAAAGTGTTTACCTTTATTCCTCCTGCAGTGGACTGTGATGCACCGCCTATCCACATCAGAAAGATATATACTATTATGGCCGACACCGAGAAACTTGTGAGGCTGACACTGCCGAATCCCGCGGTGCGAGGAACTGTGGCTGTAAAAACAGATTGTACTATTTTATCGGGAAGGGGCATGCCTGCAAATGCTCCGTTCCACTCGAAGAGAGCTATCGTCGATGTACCACCGACAAGCAGTACAATAGTCATTGTGAGTACTATCTTTGTGTTTATATTCATTATGTGACTATAACACGGGTACTCGGCAGTACGGCGCAACAGACGTGCCACCGATTGTCTTAGATAGTATCGGATTATGCCTTTGAAATTGACAAGTATGGGATAACCCAATGAGCCAAGGATTACGAGCAGTGTTATAATGATGAAAAAAGAGTTGTGACCTGTGATTATTGCGCTGTTTCCAAGATTGCCTGTGAGTGTGGAGAAGCCGGCATTGCAGAATGCCGACACCGAATGAAAAAGAGCGAAGAAAAGCTCGTGATGCGGTGTCAATCCAAGTGTTCCGCGTATCGAGAGCCATATACCCAAAGCACCTATAACCTCGATTAGAAATGTAAACCCCATAATATTCAGCAGCGTGGAGATGAGTGAGCCGAAGGTGTCGCCACCAACCATATCGCGCAACGCAAACTGATTGTAAAGCCCTGTACCACCCATGAAAAAGAGTGCAAAGAAGCTTGTTATTGTCATAACACCAAGACCACCTGCCTGAATGAGCAGCATAAGCACAATCTCTCCTTCGGTTGAGAAAGTTTCTGCTATGTCAAGCGGTGTAAGACCTGTTACACAAACTGCACTTGTTGAGACGAAGAGAGCATCGACAACCGAAAGATGTACACCCTTAAGGGTAGAACGTGGCAGTAACAGCAATATAGTACCGGCAACAATGAGTAGAGCAAAACAGATTGCCATGAGCATTGCCGGGTTTGTTTTTTTATTGATTAAATCGACAACTCCGCGCGAAACATCAAGCAATGATAGCAACAGAAGCAGTATCTTTTCGACAAACAGATAATTGAGAAAAAAGGGAATATCGGAAAGCTGCCGAGGGTTATCGAACTGAATATATCGTAACAGTGCCGAGAAGATAAAGAGAATACCCACAAAGGCTGTAAGAAAAAGCGATTTCTTTTTTATGTTGCGCCAACCAAAGAACAGCTGAAGGAGATAAAGCAACAGATAGCACCACCAAGCAATACGATATATGAGGTCTATGATTGCACGTTCGCCATCGTTGAGGAGAAAACCGTAGTCTACTACTATGGCACCTATCGTAACAATAGATAATATGAAAAGAACAACGGCGAGCCAATGTTCTATTATGGCACCTTTTCTGGATGTAAATGTTTTAACAGTTCTGCTCAGTTTCATATTCAAGCAATAAGACCATTAAAGAATAAAAAAACAAATAAGAAAAATGTTCTGTGCATTTGGTAACATAAATAACAGATATAATATGAGTCTGTTTGAATTTTTCCCAAAAAAAATTCATATATTAGCAAACTAATTTCAGAATGAGTAATGATACTGATACACACAGCCGACTGGCACCTGGGACAGACTTTTTTCGGGTACGACAGGGCTAACGAACATAAGGAGTTCCTAAACAGGCTGACAGCAATTATCAAAGAAAAGAGTGTCGATGCGCTGCTTATTGCAGGAGACGTGTTCGATAATCCCAATCCATCGGCACCGGCACAAAAGATATTCTACAGTTTCATACACAAGGTGACACAAGAACACCCCAAACTGAGGATTATTGTCACCGCAGGTAACCACGACTCGGGAGCACGACTCGAAGCGCCCGACACACTCTTGGACTCTCTTGGTGCCATTGTTCGCGGAACAGTCAAACGTAACACCGATGACACCTTCGACTATCAAAGGCATATAATTCCGCTATCCGCGGATACATGCTGTATTGCCCTTCCCTATCTGAGACAGGGCGACTACCCCACAGCTGAAAGTTACTCCGAGGGGGTGAGAAAAGTATTCTTAGATATTGCCGAAGATGCATGTCGAAAGTACAGGAATATTGTAATTATGGGCCATCAATTTGCTATTGGTGGCAGAGTTTCGACGGATGACCGAAGCGAAAGGGCTGTTGTCGGTGGCCTCGACAGTGTGGACATGACACCGCTGGCCGATATTGCCACGTACGTGGCGCTGGGCCATCTGCACAGGGCACAATGTGTTGGAGAGCACAAAAACATACGTTACTCGGGAGCACCGTTGCCAATGTCTTTTGCCGAGATTGACAACAGACAGTCGGTTACGATGATTACAATAGACGACAAGACTACGATTGAGGAGATTGAGGTTCCATCCATCGTATCGCTGATGAGAATACCAAAGAATGGGGCGGCTCCGATAGAAGAGGTTCTATACGAGATATCGCAACTGCCCGATGGAGATATAACCAATGAATCGCCTTTCCTTGAGATACGTATTGCCATAAAAGAGCCCGAACCGACATTGAGACAATGTATAGAACAGGCCATCAAAGGAAAGGCCGTTCGACTTACACGCATGGAGGCAAGCAGCGAAGAGGGAACAAGCAGCATAGAAGCACCGCTAACATACGACGAGGTGAGAAGCCTCGACCCGCAAAGGCTCGCAAACGACTTCTTCAGACGCAAATTCAGCAATGAGGATATGCCCGAAAATTTACAGACACTATTGAAAGAGGTTATAACCGAGATTAAGAATGAAGATTTTAGCAATTAGAGGAAAAAACATGGCATCGCTCGAAGGAGAGTTCGTCATAGACTTTCGCAGTGAACCATTAAAATCGGCCGGTATATTTGCAATCACAGGCAATACAGGGTCGGGCAAAAGTACTCTGCTCGACACAATGTGTATAGCGCTGTTCAATGAGTCGCCACGCACAAAGAAGGTGGTTGACAGCGCCCAACTTCCCGACACACAAACCGAGACAATCCAAGAGAGTGACACCCGTAACATTTTGCGCCGTGGATGCACCAACGGATATGCCGAGTGTGATTTTCTTGCACTCGACGGTAAGGAGTATCGCGCACGCTGGAGTGTACACCGTGCCGACAACAAACCCGAAGGACGGTTGCAGAGTGCTACACACTCGCTTCTTTGTCTGACCGACAATATTAAACTATCGGGGACAAAGACCGAACTGCTGAAGATGATAACCGAACTACTGGGACTCACTTTCGACCAGTTCTCACGCGCTGTACTGCTGGCACAGGGCGATTTTGCCACATTCCTGAAAGCGAAATCGCGCGATAAATCTGAGATACTTGAGAAACTGACCGGAACAGACCTCTATTCACAAATATCAAAAAAAATATATACAAAGAGCAAGGAGGCTGCAAGTAATCTGGCACAGATTGCAAGCCGAATAGAGGAGATAACACTATTGAGCGACGAGGAACTGATGAAACTCGGTAGCGAGAAAGAGAGTTTGGAAAAAGAGAAAAGCGATGTACAGCGAACAGAGAAGATACTCGAAAAAAACATCGAATGGCTCGAACGTATGCTTTGCCTCGAAGCCGAAGAAAAGAGTGCAAAAGAGGAGGTAGAGCGACTGCAAGCAGCCGCAAAAGCCCTTGCACCCACAAAAGAGCATCTGGGACGGATAGACAGCGTACAACCGATACGCGACACATATACCAATATTCTTTCACTCAAAAGAAAGATAAAAGAGTACAACGAACAGTATCAGCAACTATCGAAACAGAAGATTGAGGATACAGCACTGTTTGCCAAATCCGAGCAGGAGTTTGCCACACTGATAGAGGAGCAAAACAGTATCAACAACAGGTGGAACGAGACAGAGCCTAAGATACGCGAAACGCAAAAGATTGAAAGCGAAAGAGAGATACACAAAAAACAACTTACCGAGAACAGAACAGCCGTAAATAACGAAAAAAGACTTCTCGAGGAGTGTAAAAAGAGCATTGTCGCCATCAACACACAAATTGCAACAAAAAACAGTGAACTGAAAAATATTGATGAGTGGCAAAAAAGCCGTACCCGGCATTATGAGATTGTTCCCGGTATCGAGAGTATAATACAAGATGTCAAAGAGGCCGCAGAAGCCGAGAATCTCATAAAAGAGAAAAAAAGGCTGAAGGATACTGCCACTACCCTGCTGAAAGGCTACAATGAACAGTTGGAACTTGCGCAAAGAGAGAGAGAAAGACTAAACTCGACACTTACACAAGAGATTGCCACACTGCGCAGCAGGCTTGTCGAGGGAGAGCCATGCCCTGTATGCGGCAGCAGACATCACGAAATATCGTCGGCCGAGGGCAATATATTACAAGAGGAGTTGCTGATTAAGGCAAAGAAAGAGAATGAGAATATCATTACTCATCTTACCGATTGTATCGAAAAGTGCCGCATAGAGATTACATCACTCGCCACATCCATAGAGGGATACAACAACATATATAACACAAAACTGCAAAGAGTGAAGGGGCTGTTACAGCCGCTGCTGACTCATAACGAGGCCACTATAGATGAACTACGCAACATTGCCGACGAAATAAAGAGAATAGGAGCCGAGTGGAAAGAGAAAGAGCAGAAAAAAGGCAGCGCAGAACGCGAAATATCGGCTCTTGGAACAAAGGTACTTGCAACAGAAAGCCGCATAGCAGAGCTTGTCATCTCAATTAAGGAAAAGGAGAGCAAATACGAAGCATTGGAACAGTTGATAGCTACACAAGAGAGACGAATAAACGAACTGTTAGGGTGTAACAACAGCAGCGAGAGTGTCGAAAAAAGATTCCGCGAACAGATAAAAGAGATAAACTCAAAGGTTACACAAAGCAGCGAAAAACGTAACACCCTACTCATAAGGGTGGAAAAAGTAGAGCAACAGATAACAATAGTTCGGCAGAGCATAGAGCAGACCGAGATAGAATTCGAGAATCACAAACAGCAGATTGTAGATTTTCTTGATTCGCAAAGCGAGAGTATGTCCCTCGAAGAGTTGCACCATCTGGCAACAATACCTGTACCCGAAATTGCCAAAATGAGAAACAGCATCGAGGATGCAGAATCGAGACTTTTGGCTGCCACGACAAAGCTCGGTGAGCGCAGTCGCAACGTAACGCAACATTTGAATGCCGAGACACGTCCGAACGAGAATGAGACAAAAGAGGAACTTATACAAAGACTCTCCGTTTGCCGCAAAGATATTGCGACATACGGCGAAAGACTGACGCAGATAGCAATACTCCTAAACAATGACAAGAGCAACAAAGCAAAGACCGAAGAACTGCGACAGAGATACGATGAGTGTGCACGGATAGCCACTGATTGGGAGAAACTGAATATATTGTTGGGTTCGAGTGACGGAAATAAATTCAGGATGATAGCACAAGGATACACATTGGACATCATGCTTGCATACGCAAACAAACACCTAAAAGAGCTGACCAACAGATACGAACTTGCCCGCATCTCGTCCGACTCACTCGCAATAAAGGTAATAGACCAAGATATGTTGTCCGAATCACGCTCGGTACATTCACTCTCGGGTGGCGAGACATTCCTTGTGTCATTGGCATTGGCTCTGGCGCTATCGTCACTATCATCTAACAAAATGTCGATAGAGTCGCTATTCATAGACGAAGGATTC
Source organism: Bacteroidaceae bacterium (assembly GCA_045588485.1). GTDB lineage: Bacteria > Bacteroidota > Bacteroidia > Bacteroidales > Bacteroidaceae > HGM04593. The sequence continues at coordinate 27,184 of JAZNEI010000008.1, forward strand.
GGTTCGCTCGACAAAGAGGTATTGAGCGTGGCAATGGATGCACTAGACAGACTACAGTATCAGGGGCGTAAGATAGGTGTTATATCCCACCTATCAGATATGATAGAACGCATCCCAACGCAGATTCGTGTGATAAGCTCGACAGAGGGGAAAAGCAGTATTAAGATTATTGGCTGATAATATTTTATGACAGATTACAAGACTCTTTACGTATATAAAGCATCGGCAGGTTCGGGAAAGACATTTACATTGGCGTTAGAATATATGAAACTTCTAATAGCCAATCCAAGAGCCTATAAGCACACGCTTGCCGTAACATTCACCAACAAAGCTACCGGTGAGATGAAAGAGCGTATATTAAGTACACTCTATGGCGTGGCAAAAGGTATTTCCTCGGCAGATGAATATCTGAAGAAACTATGCGAAGCATTTCCTACAATGGGCGAAGCTGACATACGCAGCCGGGCACACGAAGCAATGAATATGCTTCTGCACGACTACGGCCATTTTCGCATACAGACGATTGATGCATTCTTCCAGAGTGTGCTACGCGGACTTGCCAAGGAGCTTGAACTAAGCAGCGACCTTGAAATTGTTATCGACAATGATAACCAAATGTTGTCGAACACTGTAGACCTGCTGATAAAACGTCTGACACCGACTTGTCAAGAGATGGGTTGGTTGGTAGAGTATGTCGAGGAGTATCTTCAGCAAGATAAAGGATGGAATGTAAGAAATGCCATAAAAAGATTCTCGGAGAATATTACTAAAGAGGAGTATCAACAGAAAGGCGATAACCTTCGCCGACAGATAAGCGAGAACAACGGTGCCCTACTCGAAGATTACCGCAAGAAGCTTAAGACATACGAGCAGAGTATCTGTAATCGTGTAAGAGACATTGCCGAGCGATTCTTTACCTTTACCAACAATCTTGGTCTCACAATAGATGACTTCACATACAAGAGTTCCGGTGCCTGGGGACATTTCAATAAACTGAGAGATGGTTCACTCGTACCCCTTGGTGCGCGTATGCTGGACTACATGAATAATCCATCGAAAATATCAAAAAAGCTCTCTGCTGCCGACTCACAAATTGTTGCGCAACTTCTTAAAGAGAATGACGATATATACAAGCAAGAGGGAGCAAATTACGCAAGTGTAAAAGTTTCGCTTACTCGTTTCCATCAGTTGCGACTGCTGAACAGAATTGCCGAGACACTGCAAGAAGAGAATACACGTGAGAACCGTTTCCTATTGTCACAGACGACATACCTACTGAGCCGAATGATTGACAAAGACACATCATTCATCTTCGAAAAAATAGGTACAGAGATTAATCACATCTTCATTGACGAGTTCCAGGATACCTCGCAACTACAATGGATGTGTTTCAAGGTACTGCTCGACGAGGTAATGTCACGAGGTGGATTCAATCTTATAGTAGGCGACGTAAAACAGGCTATCTACCGTTGGCGAAACAGCGATTGGAACATTCTTAACAATATGGAGAGGGAGTTCAACAGTTCACAGGTTGGCGATTATCTTACAGAAAAGATGTTCAGCAAGAATACAACCAACTACCGCAGCCTTCATAAGATTGTAAGATTCAATAACGCCCTATTCCGCGAAGCTGCCAAGACAATGGCTGTCACATATAGTAACGACCTTGGTACACGTCTTGCCGACCTTACAAAAGCATATAGCGATGTCGAGCAACATCTATCGCCGAATAAGGAGGATGCAGGATATGCCGAAATGCGACTCATCAATGCCGGAAAAGGAAACGATTTCAAAGATGCCGTGAACCGAGAGCTTACCAAAAGTATAAAAATGCTCATAGATGAAGGTGTGCAACCATCGGACATTACCATTCTTGTCCGTAAACGCAACGTAATCCCATCCATCATAGAGGCTTTCAACAGAGATTTGCCACAGTACAGCATAATTTCGGACAGTGCCTATCAGTTGTCATCATCGACAGCTCTGCGCATCATAATTGCAGCTATGCGCAACATTTTGGCACCCGAAGATAGGATAAACAGCATAGAACTTGTCAAATTATATAATAGAGCTATAAATAATCGGGAGATTGAAGATAGTTATCTGTTCACTCTTGGAAAAAATTACGACATCCTGCTGCCACCGGCTTTCATACAAAAGCGCAAGGAGCTTGCCGAGGTTCCAATCACCGAGCTTATCGAGCAACTGATTATGGTGTTCAATCTGAACACATTGCAGGGAGAGGAGAGTTATATATACTCTTTTCTCGACGTTACATCGGAATATCTGGCAACAAACAGCAGCAGCCTGAACGACTTTATCACAGCGTGGGACGAAGAGCTTGGTGACAAATGTATTCCTGCAGGCACCGGCAACAATGTAAATATTGTCACAATGCACAAGTCTAAAGGATTAGAGTTTCACACGGTAATAATCCCATACGCAAGCTGGGGATACAACGAAATAAAGAATGAGATTATATGGTGTCACCCAAACACCGAACCGTTCAATGAGCTTGACCTTTTACCCGTTAATTTCTCAAAAGTATTGCTTAATTCTATATTTGCCGATTCCTACAATAACGAGTATCTATTTAAGCTTGTGGATAACATGAACCTGCTATATGTTGCATTTACCCGTGCCGAAGCCAACCTGATAGTATTCTCAAATGCAAAGGCAAATAGCGACGAGACAGGTTCGGTGCTTGCACAAGTCATTGACAAGACCGGTCTTGAAGATTCGGTATACGACAGCACGCAGATGCGCTTCACATACGGCGAAATAGTACCAAGCAAAACCAAGGACAAAGAGGATAAAAAAAACAAAGAAGAGGTCAATCCATTTACTATGAAACCCGAGCAGATAAATCAGGAATTTGTTTCGTATGAAAACCGACTGACCTCACGCCAATCACACAACCTCACCCGGTTCCTTGCCGAAAGCAATTCAGATATAGAAGATACCGAGTACATAGAGAAAGGAGAACTTCTACACGATATAATGTCGACACTGATAACGGGAGAAGAGTTGGAGAAAGAGCTAACAAAGAGACAGATAGAAGGAATAATAGGCAGTGACAACGAAAAAGCCCAAATAAAAAGACTCATAGAGAGAGCCTTATCCAATCCAAAGGCAAAGCCCTGGTTCGACAGACAATACAAGATAATTACCGAATGTAGCATACTCTACCGCGATGGCATACAAAAGAGCTGTCGCCCCGACCGAGTGATAATAGATGGCAATAATGCCATTGTTGTGGATTTCAAGTTTGGTAAAGAGAGTCCGAGACACGTGATACAGGTACAAGAATATATGAGCTATCTTGCACTTATGGGTTACCACAATGTAAAAGGATACTTATGGTACGTGTATAAAAACCATATATCCGAAGTAAAATAAGGAAACAGAAAAAGAATTATGACTACACATAACACCCCTTTTCTAAAGCTCGTTGCATCCGATATATTCCAACGTTTCAACGGCGAACTTAATGATATTGCCATAGTATTCCCCAACAAACGTGCAGGGCTGTTCTTCAACGAGTATCTTACACAACTAAGCGGACGACCGTTGTGGAGTCCTACATATATTACAATAAGCGACCTGTTCCAGCAGTGCAGTAATGCAGTACTTGGCGACCCCATTCTGCTTGTGAGCAAATTGTACAAAGAGTATGTCCGACACACCCACAGCAGCGAGTCGATAGATAGTTTCTACTTTTGGGGCGAGATTCTGATTAAGGATTTCGACGATATAGACAAAAATCTGGTCAAAGCAAAAGAGTTGTTCGGCAACCTTAACGACCTTAGAAGCATTGGCAATGCAAGCGATGCTCTTGACGAGGAACAAAAAGAGGCCATAAAACAGTTCTTCATCAACTTCAATCCCGATGAGGAGAGCGAATTGAAAAGACGTTTTCTGCACATCTGGCAGGTTATGGGCAAAATTTACGACTCGTTCAGAGAGCAACTGCGAAACGAAGGAATAGCATACGAAGGCATGATGTACCGCGATGTACTCGAAAGACAGGAGGAGCTGCAACTACCCTACCGGCAATATATATTTGTGGGATTCAATGCGCTGAACCGCGTAGAGAGCACCCTGTTCGAGACTATAAATAAAAGCGGAAAGGCTCTCTTTTATTGGGACTATGATAAAAGCTACATCGAAAACAGCTCGCACGAGGCAGGACGCTTTATGCGCAGTAATCTACAAAGGTTCCCCAATGCTCTGAAGGATGCAGAATACAATAACATATACGACAAGAAAATTGATATTGTATCTACAACAACCGACAGTATACAGATGCGCTATGCTTCGCAGTGGATTAAGGAGCATTGGGAAAAGAATAAAGAGGTGGAGACTGCTGTTATATTGTGCGATGAGAGCAAGCTCGAGTCGGTGTACCACATAATCCCCGACAAAGTCGAAGAGCGCAACATAACAATGGGATTCCCTGTATCGCATACACCTATATTCGACCTTGTAAAGCAGCTTGTAACTTTGCAGACAACGGGGTACGACGAACAGCACGGTACATTCGGTGCGCAATACGTCTGCACAATTCTGAACCATCCGTATATAAAGAAATTGTCGCATAAAGCAAGAACGATAATAAAAGATATTACCGAAGAGCGTATACTTTTCCCTCCCCTTACAACATTTGCCGATGACGAGCTTTTAGAGAGAATCTTCACATACCACGACGATACTACAAGATGGTTGCTCTCGCTTGGCGATATAGTACAAACGATAGCCAAGAGCACCCCACCGCCCACAAAAAACGATGAAGATGAGAGCAATAGAGAAGCCAACATCTACAATGAGCTTTTCCTTGAAGCCGACCTAAAGGTCTTTACACAGACGCAACGTCTTGTACACCTATTGGGCAGCGGCGAGTTGACACTATCTAAAAAGACATTGGGCAACCTGCTGCTGCGTATACTATCGAGCGCCACTATTCCATTCCATGGCGAACCAGTTGTAGGTATGCAGATAATGGGATTACTGGAGACAAGAAACCTCGATTTCAAAAATATCATCTTCCTATCGGCAAACGAAGGTAACCTGCCAAAGAGTAGCATCGAAACATCATTCATCCCATACAATCTTCGTCGTGCGTTCGGACTTACTCTGAGCGAGCACCGCGACTCGATATATGCATATAACTTCTATCGTCTGCTGCAACGTGCCGAGAATGTGACAATAGTGTACAATGGCTCAAATGCAGGTTCGGGACGAAACGGCTGTTCACGATACATACTTCAACTGATGGCTAATGGACAATGCAGAAATAAATTGGCACTTATATCATCACAAAAGATTGTGCAAGAGCCACATAACAAGGTAGAGAAAAGCAAAGAGATATTAGAGGCTCTGCGCAAAATATACGATAATTCCAAAGGAACAGGACGCGCCCTCTCGCCCAGTGCCATAAACTGTTATATCGACTGTTCACTGCGTTTCTTCTACCGTTATGTGATGAAACTGAAAAAATATGAACAGATAAAAACCGAGATTCAAGGAAATGATTTCGGACTTATATTCCATAAAGCAGCCGAACTGTTCTACGATGAGGTAACAAGCAAAAATAACGGAACAATAGAACGCGGCGACCTACTACCCTACCTCGAAGAAGATGCCCATCTGTATACCTTTGTCGACAAAGCCTTTAAGGAGGAGTTTTTCAAGAGTACCCCCATATACGATGGCGAGCAGTATATGAACCGCGAAATAATACATCGTCTGCTGAAACGCCTTGTACAGATGGACATCACACACACACCGTTTGAATATGTCGGTAGCGAAAAAGATATATTTTTCGACTACACGGTAGATTTATCCGATGGTCCATTGCCACTAAGAATTGGAGGACGAACAGACCGGATGGACCGCAAGAACGGCATACTCGAAATTATAGACTACAAGACAGGAGGTAAGGAAGAGAGTATCGACAATCTTAATAAAGTATTTACCCACGAGGGAAAGAGCACAAACTACATATTCCAGGCATTGCTCTATTGTGTTGCAGCGTTAGAAAATGGTATAACACAGAAGGTACTCCCCTCACTCATATACATACACCATAAGGCCGGAACCAACCGCAACGATTATGTAGTCAAGATGGGTGGTAGTCCCGTAGATGTGACAGCAATACAAGATGAGTTTAAAAAGCTGTTGCAAGAGCTACTTAAAGAAATATTCGACACATCAACACCCTTTGAGGCAACCGACAAGAAAGAGCGTTGTACCTATTGCGACTTTAAACAAATCTGCAACCGATAAATGATATATAAAGATAAAGACACAGACAAATATATGAACAGGATAGAACTTTTAAGAAAAGAGTTGTCTCATATATTCGACGACAACCTTAGTACATCTTATCGATGGCATAACTACTTCGATTATCTAATCATCTCTATGATAATAATCTCCACTGTCGAGGTATTTCTATCGACCTACCCCGGCATTGTCGAGAAATATGGCCTTTGGCTGCATATAATAGATTATACAACCATCGGACTGTTTACCATAGAGATTATTTTACGCATCTGGTGCGCCGACCTTCTTGACGAGAAATACCGAGGTTTCAAAGGACGAATACGCTACTGCCTGTCTTTCTATGGACTGTTAGATCTTCTATCAGTACTGCCCTTCTACCTTAGCCATTTCATACAGTTTCCCTATAGTATGCTAAAGGTATTGCGTATAGCCCGACTGATACGTATCTTCCGTTATATGAAAGCATTCGGTATACTTAAACGTGCCATAAGATCTAAAAGAAACGAGATTGTAGTATCGATACAATTTGTTGTGATAGTAACACTCATCCTCTCGTTCCTGCTTTTCTTTGTCGAGCACGAGGCGCAGCCACAAGTGTATGACAGTTGCTGGAAAGCTATAATATGGTCGTTTGCACCGTTTATTGGAGACCCGGGCTATTATGCCAACAGCAATCCGCCCGTTACCAGCATCGGCTATTTAATTGTTTGCACTATAGGAGTATTAGGAATAGCAATCTTTGCCGTTCCTGCCGGTCTTATCGGTTCGGGATTTACAGAAATAATGGAAGAGGACAGAAAGACAAAAAAGATAAAAGAGAATATAAATAGTATATTACACTCATTCATTTTCAACAAAGACCATCAATATACACAATTATACTCCGTTCCACGCTATAAGTCTTTGAGCAGTATAATTACACAGAAATTCATATCAGAGAGCGACATAATAGAGGCAGTCAAATGGTCAGAGTGCCTGCATCTGTATAATTTGGCAAATGCAGTAAATGTAGTCGACCATCCACACGACAGAGTTGTAGTCATTAACTACAAGAAGAACCGACCATACGGACTCTTCATCAACCGTGGTTCAAAGATTACAATAGTAAACGTTTCCGGCTCCCATGAACCCATTAACGGATGGTTGGCCTATCATATAGCAAAGATAGGCGGTTTCAATTACATCTCTAAAGAGAATGAAGCAAGCAACGACCATCCACTATCCTACTATTATATAAAAGAGAACAATAAGGATAGTAATCTGCGACTGTTCATCGACGATATAAACTCACTCTCGCAACCGGGTAGTTGGGCTATTACCATAATGGGAGCGAAAAGCCCACGAAATCACCCCACACAGATACATTTTTGCAAAAATGCCGATAGCATTAGTCCAAACAACCGCATAACCAACAACGAGCTATTCGATAAGTTATACAACGACATTGTAAGAAGTATGACAGGAGAGTTTGGCTATCACTGCGATAAACATATAATCAACACCGATAACAAGAGAAATTTAGCCTATCATATAAACACCGAAAATGTCTTTCTGCTTAGTCTCGAATGTTATATATGGATGTTCGACGACCGATATATGGCAGTAATCAAATCACTAACCGATTCACTGAACCGTACTCTGGAACCCGACAAAGAGAAAGTTATACCACAAGAAATGGTTACCCGAATGGATGAGAAAGATTTTGGAATGTTAAGTTACATCGACTGATGAAACCCATTTATTAACAACGTAAGCAGACAAGAGCACTCTTGCTCGCTTACGTTTTTTTAGAATAATAAAAATAGAGCGAAGCCGTAGCCCTCAAGTCGACCGCCGGCGAGCCTTTCGCTGCGAAAGCGATTGATGGTACGAAAGTCGGGCCTGTTCATGCCGCTAAGCCACATATACCTTTCGATGTGGTAGTTTAAAGATAATAAATATTCTCCAAACAAACAATAGCTATTCCAATGTTTTTCAAAGGAATAGCTATATTTTTATTATCTACAGAAGTATAGAAGCTGAACTAATAAAATCAAAGAGGGCAACCCAATTTGACTTTTGGGTCACCCTCTTATTACTTACTATAACAATAATAATAGTATCTACAATTCCGATATTTTGTGTTTATGCCACCTAACAGCTAACTACATTTATGATTACATCTAATCTATAAACCATTATTATCAGAAAAATCCGAACATAGAGAAAGATTCTTATGCTTGAGAGTTATCTGTTTGCAACCCTGAGTTATCTACAAGTGTTTCCTTCGAGCTATTTTCATCCCCCAATATATCTTCGATAAAGTTTTCCAATGAATTGTCGGTAGTCATCCCTATCTTTTGGCGGAATCGGTGGCGAAGCATCAATACGCTTCGTGGGGCAATGGCCAATAACTCAGCTATTTCCTTATTTTCCTGCTTCAAAACAATGAGCATCGAAAGAAGTTCTTCCCGACGGGTAATGGATGGAACCTTTTCGCGGATACGAGGCAGAAAAAGCGGATATAGCAACTCGAAACATTGGCGGAACTTGGATTCTCCATTTTTCCTTAGCATCGATGGAGTCAGCGTCTCTAATTCCTGACGTTTATCTTTGTCATTCAATAATTCACAGATTTCTTGTGATATCTTTTCTTTTTCGGTATTTGATTGATTCAGCTTTTGAAGCAACAAGGCAAACTTGTCATCGGCCTGTTTCATTTGGATTTTATGCTTTCTCTTTTGATGAAAAAGGAGCACAACTATTACACTAATGGTAACAAGAGACAAACCTACACAAATCAGGAGCAGAAGGCGTTGGTTAGCTTGTTCAAGTTGAGCAATCTTTAGTTCACGTCTCTGTTGTTCCGTTTGAAAATCAACAATGGCCTCCACGAGATTGTAGTGCAACCTCTTCTCCTTTAATGTCTGCCGCTCTTGGAGCATCATTCTTGTATATTGCTCCACTTTATGATGATTCTTGCTTTTCAGATAGTAGTCTATAATTGGCAGATAGTTCAGATGAATATAGATGGGTGAATCATTTTGGTTTAACAATGCATACATGCTGTCCAACATGGCTTCTGCCATATTCTTGTTTTCGTCCTTCAGATAGGTTTGTGCCAACTGGTGATAAGCTTTTGCACGGTTCACCACTGTTCCTTGTTGAGTTACCCGTTGTAATTCTTGAATACCTACCTGCAAAGAATCACCTCCCCTTTCTGTCAAGAAAATGCCATTCAGCAAGTTAACATCCACCATACCACTGTTGTAAGGCAAAGATTGACAAAGTTTTCGTGCCTTTTCAGTATAATAAGGAATAGAATCCGTTTCTCCCAGTTGAAGCAACGCCCGTCCTTTATCTATATAAGTCTGAGCTGAAACCATCGGATTCTCCATAACCCTGTTCTTTTCCACTTGTATGGCTTCGGATGCATACAAATAGGCATACTCAGGTACATCCCAATACAGGAACAGGTCAACCAACGTATGCAAGCTATTCAGTACCCCCAGTTCATCCTTCCTTTTCTTTGCTTCCTCCTTGCTTTGCAGGAAAAGCTCCAGGGCTTTGTCAATCAGTCCGTTCCGTTTGTACAGGGAGCCCAGCATGGCCATTACCCATTGCTTACCGGAAGTATTCTTGCACAATTCGGCTTGCAGCAATGCCTCTTGACACCAGCCAATCACTTCTTTCTGATAATTGGTGTTACTATAAAACACAGCCGCTGCATAAGCATAGTCACGGAAATATCGTTCGGGAGTAGGCTGATGAAGCGGAAGGCTGAGTGCTTTAAACATCATTTCTTCGGCTTCCTTCATGTTCTCCGTACGCGACAAGGCATACGCCATCACCGAATAATAATCCCTCAAATAGATTCTTTGCAGAATGGGAGATGCCTTGAACACGTCTTGCAAGGTCGTTACGCAAGCTTCCGGCTCTCCTTTACTTTGAAATGTATTCATCAACTGCATCAATGCATCGGTATACAGGGACATTTGCTCATCGGAGAAGTAATTCCTAGGCATCGGCTGTGACAAGTAATCCTTAAAAGCTACGATAGCTTCCTCATATTTTCCTTCACGTTGCAGTGTCCTGGCCTGCTTGAAAAGTGATTCATTGGCCAAGCCTACACAGTATATCAAGGCGAATATGTGGAATAATATTATTTTCTTATATCCTAAAGGTAAACTCATATTTCTTTCGTTTTTTGTCATATTATTGTAGGGAGCTTTTCCTTCTTTTGTAAATTTACTGTAGATTGTTCTTCCATATTCTGTTTATAATTTGCCTACAAAAATATACAAACTTCAAGTTGCGACCTAAATCACGCTGTTTACATTTCGGTTTACATTTGCAATTTCTCTGTTTTTAATGCCTTATGCTGACTAAAATGTAGGATTTCATTATTTGACGTTCCCAAAATGTCGGAGTAATTTTGTCCGCTAAAATTATGTTACAATGAAACATACGTTTATATTACTGATTAGTGTCCTGCTGTTTTGCTGTCCGGTTGATGCCCAAGAGCGCGTCATTGATTCAACCGACCGTTCCCCCATTTCTGCGGCTTCCATATTCGATGCTACAGGCAATATGGTGGGCTTCACTTTGAGTGACGGCGTATTCTCCGAAATTCCGACATCGGCCTATCCCATCACGCTCCGCTGTATGGGATACGAACAGCTCATCATCGAACGACCGGAAAACAAGACTTGGGAAATGACCCCGATAGTTTATGAACTGGAGGAAGTGGTCGTCGTCCCAGTCAAGCGTAATATCCTAAAGCAGACGTTCTACGTGCGCGAATATTTCAGCATGAGCAACGAGACCGATACCGTAACCTTCTTTAATGAACACATGGCAGATCGTTTTGTCCCGACTTCGAAAGATGCGAAGTTTGGCGGGAAATCAAAGTTGCGCTTACTCGAAAGCCGCCAATATGGCTATTATCAGCTATTCGGTCAAGACAGCATTACTACCGATCCGGAATCACTGTTTCCTTCCATGATAACCATATTTGAACCGATTGACAAAGAGGTTACTGCTCCGGAATCCTTCAAGGAACCGGGGAACGCTGTCAAGCTATATGAAGAACCTGGTAAGTCGGGAATGGGGCTCATCAAAAAGCAGAACGACCGGACTTTTACCTTCATCGCAGACGGGTTGGCAGATACGAAAGGACATAAAATATCTCCTTGGCCGTTGAAACTTTTAGGCTGTACCATGGAGTTCAATCAACTTTACGTCACACAGGCTTACCGTGTAAATGAGAAGGGAGTCTATCTGCCGAATGACTTGCTGGAAGCCAGTTTTGTCATGCAAGCAGATGGTAGGGGGAAGTTTCTCCGTATGTCGTTGAAATCCGACAAGCCGATTGTAATCCGTTCCCTGATAGAGTTGTACATTGTTGACCGCGATTATCTATCCAAGGAAGAAGCCAAGGAAGAATACAAGAACAAGCCTACGGATGTCAAGTTTATGGTTCCTTCTACCGTTCCTCCATTGAACGAAGCGACCCGACGACTGGTGGAGCGTGCGAATGCAGAAGCAAAAAAATAATTGCATTGAACAAATAATACTTATAGTAATATCATTAATTAATTAAAACGTATGAAGAATTTAATAAAAACATTAAAAACGATTTCGATGGCTATGATAGCCGTTCTTATGAGTGTAAGTTTTGTAGCATGTGATACTGATGACGACAATATAGTAAACTTAAACTTAAAAGGCAGATGGTATACTAAAACAGAATCGGTTAAGAATCTTTTGATTGTCAATGATGACAATAGCGTCGTCACATTTAAAGTTAGCAACTATGAAACATGGGAAAAGGTCAAAGGTAACCTTACAGTAGATGGTAATGAGATAAGCATCTACTTTGAAGATGGCAATAGTCTTTCGGGTACCTGCACCATGACGGATAATATTCTTACCATCAACACAACCAATGGAGAATATAAATACTCGAGATTGGCAGATGAGACCAATTTGGTAGGTGATTGGAATTATTCTAACATTACATTCAGCGCAAAAGCAATCAAGGATGAGATTGTAATTCCTGGTGGAACTATAAACGGGGTAGAAGTGCCTCCTACAGTAATGCAAACTGCACAATTAAGCGGTGAGTTTATTAAGTTTGCAGCTCAACGTTATTTCCGTAATATCAAGTTCAACAATGATGGAACAATGGCATATAATGTTTTGAAGGATGAAGGGGATTTATCTTTAACCAAAAACTATTCAATTGATGGTCTGAATATGACAGTCTCAGGAGAAACAGCTGGTCATAAAATAGCATCCACATTTATGGTACTGCAAAGTTATGATAACAACACTGCATATTTTATTTTTAGCAAAGAAAATATAGCAGAAATGTTTATTGGTTATGCACTTATGCTATTCGAAGGTGGCATTGCTCCAGATGTTACTGACGAAGCATTGAATGCATACAAAAAAGCTTTTACAGAAGCTTTTGATTACTATAGTGTAGAATTCATAATTAACCGTACCAAATAAATGGACAGTTAGTACGAATTGTTCAATGTATTATTTCGCAAAAACGTAAACATTGATAAACAATGAAAAAGAATTGGTTTTATCTATTCTTGTTGATGGCAATCGTCGCGATGCCTTTGACTTCGTGTGACGAAGATGACGAACCCGTTATTGACAATGGTGAGGAAGAGTATCAAAAACCTGGCGAAGACTATGTAGAAGAAACGAAACCGGTTACTGCATACGACGGCTTGTCGTGGCTTCAGAGTAACCTCGTAGAAGTGGATGACAATAATAATGTTATCCGTAGGGTCTATGGCAAGCCGCTCGACCCATCGCAGCCAACTGTGATTTCTGTGCCTGTAAATGACTTTGCTGATGCCGACTCGACCTTCCTCCGTTGGGTAGCTCCTGGTAAGGAGGCAACCAAGGTAGACGGCGGTTACGACTATAACCTGACCGATAGAGATGGTAACCCACAGGGCGCCGTATCGTTCCGTGCTGTAGAGGGTGAGGCCGGTGTGATAGCACGCATGGACATAGCACCAGGTACCGACCTCAAGCAGGTTACCGAGGTGAAGTTTATTGATGCTGAACTATGGCCCGAAAATGCTGCTTACCAAAGAGTGGAAAGACGCAAGATTTATTGGATGGAGGATTATGAATTGACATGGAGCGAAGGTGGACCTTATGCCCTTGATTTACATGTTGAAAAGAAATCGCTTCCTTTCTATTGTTTGCAAGACAATGCCAATGGCAAAGAGGGTATTTTGGTGTGGCTCAGCCCAGACGAGGATAATTATTACTCTCATCCGGCACTTAAATGGTATAACAGTAAAGCTAGGTCTTATCTCCCAAGTGAGGCAGAAGCACAGAAGGTAGTTGATAAAATAAATCAAAATGTTGCGTTCTGGGATACGATGTTGTCTGATATGAAGGCTAATGGATATGATTGGTACGCCAGACCTTTCAGTTTATTTGATGATCATGCAGCTAAATCAAAGTTCGTATTAAATGAATTAGACGAAGGCTTAATCTTGGACTATATCATGGTTTTTGAAATGGACGTTCATCCAGCTGAATTGGAATGGGTGTTTGATACTAGTGTGCAAATGTACCGCTACATGCAAATCCAAATCATTCCTCCTGTTAAGTAATAATTATCCGAAAGCATCTCAACAGATTGTTGAACGCTTATTAGCTTGAAAATATTGAAACAGAGTATCATACATCCGATAATTATGCTTTCCTTCTTCCTCCTCCTTTTTACAGGGTGCAGGAAGGAGGAAATTGGTTTTATTCATAATTACCGAGTGGAAGTGGTCTTTTCACCGGGCGGTGTAGGCGACCAAGGCTACAACGACCAAATTCTGCGTGGGCTTCAGACGGCTGCTGTGCGGTATGGCTTTACGCTGGCTGTTCACATACCCGAAGAAAAGGAGCAGGGCATTCAGATTTACAATGATTGGTTGAATGCTCCGCTGGACGATGATTGCGAGCGTTCGCTATTTGTATTTTCAGGCAGCGAGTACGAGTATCTGCTCGAAGATCTTACCCTTCCGGATGATATCAGAAAGGATGTACTGATGTTTGAGACCGAGCGGGAGATGGATGGCATATATACCTTCTTCGTAGGCTGTTATGCTGCAAGTTATCTTGCTGGAGCAACCAGCGTGTTTGATAATGAAGGTGAAGAGCAGAAGGCATTGGTGATTGCTGCCAATCCTCATGACAGACAGGTCAGACGTGCGGTGGACGGATACCGGGACGGGTACCTGGCTGCAGGAGGCGATGGATGTGATGTGCACTATCTGAGCGAGGAACCGGATGGAGGATATCGGATGCAGGATGAAGCCTATCAGTTCTGTATAGAGAACGACGGAAACTATATGTATTATTTTTCAGCCGCCGGAGCATCCAACAAAGGATTGTATCGCTTTTCGCGTGAACACTCGAACATGGCCGTAGGTATGGACGTCGATATGGGTTTATTCTCATCTATGATCACAATGTCGGTGGTGAAACATATGGACAAAGTTGTTGTCGATGTGCTTGGCGACCTGCTGAATGACAAGGAGATTCCATATCATCGGAAATTTACCTATTCGTCAGGATATGAGGAACTGGTATATTCGACAGAATTTACTGAAGATTGGTTCCTGGATATTTCAGATATAAAGAATCGTATTGTAGAAATAGAACAACGCTATGAAGAAGCTAATCCATAGTCTGGTCATTGTCCTGCTATGCATGGGCACACTGCTGTCGTGCGAGAAAGATGTAGTGATAGAAGGCATTACCGCGTCGAAGGAGGTGAGAATAGCCGTGGTGCTTCCTGAGAAGGACCGTGAGCCCATTTGGAACAATGCGTTGGAATGGGCTGCGGAGAATATCCGCAAGGCCAACATCGGGGTGAAGGTGGTGTACGAGTGGGTGGATGAACCAACGGCCGACCTCACCGAAGTGGGCTTGGCGCTCTCGGAACGCGAGGACATTCAAAGCGTTATCGGTTGCAATGTATCTGCAAATACACAGACGCTTGCCTTTGCCCTTGCAAGAAAAAAGCAGAATATCAAACCTCTGTTCACTTTCTCGACATCGCAGGAACTGCCTAGAATCTTTGGACATCGAGGATTCCTCTGGGGCTTGTGTGAGACTGATATCTCACAAAGTGAAATCATTTTATCCTGTCTTTCCAACGAGAATCCCGGACTCAAGAAAGTGGCTTTGCTGGCCTCTGATGATATATACGGACAGACTTTTGTAGATTGGTTTGCCTTCCAAGCGGTGGAACTGGATCTGGAGCCGGTCTGCATCGAGACTTATAAGAAATCCGATGAACTTGAACATTGCCTTGAGCGAATTATAGACAGCGGTGCTGATGCAGTCGTGTGTGTTCCGGCTGCTGCTGAGGATGTGGTACCTGTACAGAATTATATTGATGATTTTATTTACAATTCAGAATCATGGCGATATATTGCCTTGATGTTTGCAGATAAGGCATACAATAAATCCATTCTGAGTGGCGAATATCCTGTGGATTTCATTTCCGGACTTGCCCCTGCCAGCCACCCAGGCTCCGGTTTCGATGTATCCTACGATGCCCTATACGGCAGAGTACCATTTGCGGGTGAGGCTCAGGTGTATGATGCGGTTCTGATTACAGTCCTTGCTTCCCTCTGGGCAGAAATAAATGATGAGGAGGATATGAACAAGGCCATAGCGGCTTTGCTGAATGGCACTGCTGCGACTCAAGGAGGATGGACTACAGGTATGATTGCCAATTATCATAGGCGGATCCTGGCTGGCGAGACTCCGGCAATAAGTGGTGCAACGGGTACGCTGGATTTTAATTCTGAATACTATACTACCATCCGTTCTACATCTTATGCCCGTTGGATTACTCATAATGGCAAAATGGTAATCATAGATTATTACAGCCGAAACAGCGACGAACACTCCTCGTCGCCCATAGCTGCGTGGGAGTGGAAGAAGCGACACATGCAGAATATGGATGGAAATGGAAATGTAATAGATTATCCCGAACTGAAAGATAACTATGCGGTGCTGGTAGCTGCATCAGAGGGCTGGCAGAATTATCGCCATCAGGCTGACGTACTGGGTATGTATCATTATCTGAAAGGAATGGGATATGATGACGACCATATCATCCTGATTATGGCCGACGATATAGCTCATAACGAACGGAACCCGTTGAAGGGAGTAATCCGTAGAGAGCTTGATGGAGAGAACCTGTATGAAGATGTACATATAGACTACAAATTGGGTGACCTTACTCTCAATGACCTGAAACAGATATTGACCGGCGAACCTTCAGAGGCATATCCGGTCACATTGGGCAGCAGCGCAAATGACAATGTGCTGTTCTTCTGGAGCGGACACGGAACGCAACAGGGTTGGAAATGGAAAGAAACAGAGAATCTTAATGCCGACTTTGCCAGACCGATGTTCTCTGCCATGAAGTTCCGTAAGATGTTTGCCATCATTGAGACATGTTATTCCGGAGGTGTAGCCCAAGATTGCACAGGCATTCCGGGTTTGCTGATGATGACCGCTGCCAATCCTTACGAAACATCCAAGGCTGATGCTTTCGACAACGAGCTTCAGGTCTATCTTTCCAATACTTTCACATCGTCCATCCTGTCGCAGTTGGAGAGTCATCCGCAGACGGTCATCCGCGACCTATATCTGCATGCCTTTGACAAGACAAACGGATCGCATGTGATGGTGTATAACTCGGATTATTATGGTAACTTGTATCTGAATGATATGAGGGAATATTATCCGAAATTTGTTGACAAAGGATTATAAATATTTTATATATACCAATGGATAAGAATCAACAACGCTCAAATTCTGAAGATAAAGAGAATAATCCGCCATATAAGCATTGTCTGAATTGTGGCGTAGAATTGAACGGCAAGTATTGCCATCACTGCGGTCAGAAGGCTGTAGACAAAACGCCTACTGTTTCTGGGTTTGTTATGGAATACCTTGTCAATGCTTTTTTGTGGGATTCCCAATTTCTCAAAACATTTTGGACACTGATTCGTCGCCCTGGTCATCTGACAAACGAGTACCTTGTCGGAAAGTTCACTTCACAGGAGCATCCTCTTAAACTGAACATGTTCTTGTTGTTTGTGTTTATTACGCTGTTCGTCTTTTTTGCAAGTGCGGACAAGATGACCGATTCTGTACATAGTCTTACAACTGATGAGCGTGTGCGTTCGAGCGTTCAAATTGGGCTATTGATGGAGGAGCAGGAGTATGCCAAAAAGGTGCAAGAAAGTCCACGGGACACCGTCCTTTTGCAGGCTCCATTGCTTTTGACAGAGAGTTTCCCTGAATTTATAATCAACACAGAGACTATAGAAGATACAAAGGGGGAGGGAGTTGATAAATGGAAGGCTATCCTTCCGCAGGTGCTTATCGAGGATGAAATTTTCGTTATTGGCGATAATGGCTATTACCATTTCAATAGCGAGGTAAATATTGGCCAAGATGAGTTGGATATGTTCTATTCTGTTTGTGCAGAGATGATCAGGATTACATCTCAATATTTCCCGGTGCTGTTGCTGCTCACTGTGCCATTCCTTTCATTCTCGTTAAGACTTGTTAATCGAAAGAGTAAAATCCCTGGAATCAATCATTTTATCTTCGCATTGCACTACACGGCATTCGTTGAGACCATGATAATAGGTATTTACATACTCTATCTGACGATTGCTCCACCGATGGTAGTTTTGGAATATGCGATGATGATATGTACATGTATATATTTGGCTATTGCTTATCACAGGGTTTATCCAAACTCGTGGGCGAAAGCTGTTATAAAGTCGCTTCTTACCAGTTTTATTTATCTTACCATACTACTATCAATTTTTATAGTGATAGTCTTAATTGCTTGTTTTATCATAGCTGTCAATACTATTTAAATTATGAAACATGAATTGATAATATCGCTAATATGCGTTTTGTTATTTGGGGCTTGTAATGAGGATAATTTCGAAGAAAGATTGCCCGATTTACCAACAGAGCCTATCATCGTTCTTTATGAAAACGATGTCCATTGTGCAGTCGATGGCTACCCAATGCTGGTATCGCTTCGCAACGATTGTTTATCTCGTACCGATTATGTGTCAACCGTATCTTGTGGCGATTTTGCAAGTGGCGGTTTTGTGGGTGCTATATCGAAAGGAGAGCAAATCGTTGAGATTATGAATTATGTAGGCTATGATGTGGTGGTTTTGGGTAATCACGAATTGGATTACGGAATGCAGCAGATGTTCCACCTGACAGAAGCGTTGGACGCACCAGTGGTCTGTGCCAACCTTAAGAATATACAGACAGATACTTATCCCTATCCTGCCTATCACATGGTTCGTTATGGAGAAGTGGATGTGGCGTATATCGGATTTACCACAACCACAAGCGGCACAGTGACAAGTCTCAGCGATGAGCAGGGCAATCCGCTTTATAGCTTCATGCGCGAGAACTTTTACGAGAATGCCCAACATTTTATAGACGAAGCCCGCCGGAACGGGGCCGATTATGTCATTGCACTCTCTCATTTGGGCGATAGCGAGAAGACGGGAGACCATCCCAATTCTACGAGTTTAATCGCCTATACTACGGGCTTGGATGCTGTAATTGATGGTCACGACCACCATGTTATCGAAGAACAATTAGTGAACAACAAAGAGGGTAAGCCTGTGTTGCTTACCTCGTCTGGAACTAATTTTCAATATGTGGGTCGGCTTACAATCAATACTGATGGTTCCGTACAATCTTCGCTTATCGATATTACGAACGGCAATGTGAGTGCTGACAACGAGACCCTACAATTTGTCGAGCAATTGGAGGAAGAGGTCAGCGGTAAGGGCAATTTCGTCATTGTTCACAGCGATGTGGATCTTATGATTTATGATTCCGAAGGAAACCGCATTGTCCGTAAACAAGAGACCAATATTGGAGATTTTTGTGCCGATGCTCTACGCTCTTTTACCGATGCCGACATTGCGATGGTGAACGGTGGTGGTATCCGTACCAATATAAAGCGGGGCGAGATTCTGTTTAACGACTTGTACAATGTTATGCCTTTTGGCGATATGATTGCTACGGGCACGCTCGATGGAGAGCAGTTGCTCGATGTATTGGAGTTCGCAGTCTCAGCTTTGCCTGCAGAGGCCGGTACATTTATGCAGGTCAGTGGTCTGCGGTTTACGGTTGACCCAGATATTCCATCTCCAGTGATGAAGGATACTGAAACAGGAATGTTCTCACATGTGGGAGAAGGCGAACGTCGTGTCTCTCATGTAGAAATATTGGACAAACAGAGTGGTGAGTATAAGGCGGTGGAACTCTCTCGCCAATACACGATTGCTACATTGGACTACCTTATTCTCGAACAAGGGGGCTCCGGCATACTTAGTTGTGTGAAGCCTGATTCTATCTATTGGGGAGCAGATATTGAGGTTTTGCGTCATTACCTTGAGTCGGTTCTCGGTGGCAACATAGGTAGTGAGTATACCCAGCCTCAAGGGCGTATCATTTATAATTACTTTAACTAGGTTAATTTAATTCATGATTTTTTACCGAAAATAGGATTTGTATGACACATAAAGACAGTGCAAATTATTCAAAAGGAAAATTAGCCGTCGGATATGGAGTGATAGTCTTATTGATAGGTGCTATAATTTCTCTATATATCAGCAAGTGGCGGCAGTTAGAGAAATTAGAGCAAGAGGTTAAGCATATAAATATGCTTCGCCAAAAGGTTCATGATGCCTATGCTGGAAAATTTAATGATTTTGCCCACGTCACTCTCTACCCTTTTCGTCGAGGTAAGAATCTTTAAATCCCAGGAAATATAGTACACCGTCGAGTCCTATTGTGTTTATCGACTGCTTGGCATTTGCTACGACACGTGGTTTTGCGTGGAAAGCAATTCCAAGTCCTGCCTCGCTAAGCATAGGTAGGTCATTTGCACCATCTCCCACTGCTATTGTCTGTGCAATATCCACTTTCTCTACTTGTGCTATCAGTTTCAACAACTCGGCTTTTCGTCGTCCGTCAACGATATCTCCAAGGTATCGTCCTGTGAGTTTACCATCCTCGCCAATCTCCAGTTTATTGGCATATACATAATCTATGCCATATTTCTTTTGCAGATACTCGCCAAAGTAGGTGAATCCTCCCGAGAGGATGGCAATCTTATATCCGTATCGCTTTAGCACGTACATTAGACGGTCGACCCCTTCGGTTATGGGCAGTTTTTCGGCAATGTCCTGCATTACGCTTGAATCGAGACCTTTAAGAAGCGCTACACGCTCGGCAAAACTCTCTTTAAAGTCGAGTTCTCCACGCATGGCACGCTCGGTAATCTCTTTAACTTTATCGCCCACTCCTGCACGCATAGCAAGCTCGTCGATAACCTCAGTCTGTATGAGTGTCGAGTCCATATCAAAGCATATTAGGCGGCGCATACGACGGTACATATTATCAATCTGGAACGAGCAATCCATTCCCATCTCGCTCGAGAGACGTAAAAGTTCGGATTGGATAAAATTACGGTCGCGTGGCGTGCCTCGAACCGAGAACTCTATGCAAGCACGAACATTTTTTGATGGATTGGATATTGATATACGTCCCGAGAGGCGACGTATCGAGTCGATATTAAGTCCTTGGTCGGCAATAAGACGGGTGACAGCCTCAATCTGCTGTGCCGAGAGTTTACGTCCGAGCAGTGTGATAATATAGCGGTTTTTTCCTTGTCGCGTTACCCAATCCTCGTAATCATCGGCATTGATGGGGAAGAATTTTATATTTATGCCTAGTTCGCTTGCCTTGAACAGCAGGTCTTTCATTACGTGTCCCGAATTCTCTTCGACTACATGAATGAGTATTCCCAACGACAGCGTGCTGTGAATATCGGCCTGTCCGATGTCAAGAACTGTTACTTCGTAGTACGAGAGTATCGACATTATAGATGCAGTAAGACCCGGTCGGTCCTCACCTGTTATTCTTATTAAAACAAGTTCCTTTTCCATTGCTTATCTCTTATATTTGGCCATTTTTTATTTAAAACCCAATATATCTCTGTTTTCTTTTTTAAAAAAGATTAATTTCGAGCTAAAAAGTGTAAATCGTTATTATACATCCGAACTTTTACATTAATATTGCGTTGTATTAATGTGTTTTTCATAGTAATAGATTTGAACGGTAGTATCTGCTTGTGAAAGTCGATGCCCGAACGGTCAAAAGCGTTTGCCCGGATAAGCCGCCCTACTCCCCTTGGGGCGGCTTTTTTATATCTGCTATTTTACTTTCTGCATAAACCTTGCCGCATCTACTATAAACCGCACATGCGTGCCCTCGCCTATTACACCCGATGAGTCGTTTGCCACAAGATTGAAAGAGAGTTTACGTCCTTCGATTGCGATAAGACGAGCCATTGCGGTTACCTCCTCTCCAATTCCGCTTGGACGTGTATGCTGAATACTTATTGCCCCACCTACCGTGGTACTGCCCTCGGGAAGCAAAGTGGCAACACTCATCATTGCTGCATTTTCCATAAGCGCCACCAATGCAGGTGTTGCAAAAACCATAAGGCTACCCGAACCCATAGAAAGAGCGCTTTTCTCTTGTGTCACCGTTGTAGTTGCTGTGTATGTAAGTCCTGTCTCAAGCATATACATCATTTTTAATTATGAAACTGTTCAAACTGCCAAGCAGCCTGTTTAAAGGCGAATTTAATACAAAATATAATACGATGAACAATCGGGGATACCTTTTTTGTTATTTACATAAAAACCATGGATGCAAGTTCAATCGCAAAAGGAATAATGTTGTGGGTGAGAGGTCTGCTCGAAACATTGGGATTACCCGAAAAGTGGCTCGACAAACTTGAACCTATTATATATATTGCTATAATTGTAGCAGCAGCGTTTCTCATAGCCGAGATTATATACCGTATCGCACAATTCACTCTATGGCGCATACAAAAGATGCGCGAATATACATTCCTTTTGAAGTTGAACGAGCACAATGTGCTGCGCAAACAGACATCTATACTTCCTCCTCTTATAATGAGCAGTCTGTTGCCTATAGTATTCGGGAAAAATGCTATTATGCTGCACTATATGCAGATGGTCGTATGGATATACTTCATCATCATGCTCACCCGTGCCATAAACAGCCTCATCACAGCTATTGGAGAGACTGCCTTCCGCAACAGAAAACTACAGAACCGCCCCATAAAGGGATTTGTTCAAGTAGCAAAGATTATTGTTTACATTATTATGACTATATTGGTAATATCTGTAATTACCGATAAATCGCCACTCTATCTCATTGGAGGCTTGGGTGCTTTTGCCGCTGTACTTATGCTGGTTACAAAAGACAGCATTATGGGATTTGTAGGCGGATTCCTTCTGCTCGAAAATGATATGGTACGCATTGGCGATTGGATTCAGATGCAAGGCAGTGCAATAAACGGTGTTGTGACGGATATCTCGCTTACTATAGTTAAAGTGCAGAATTTTGATAATACAATAGCAACTATTCCACCATACACACTCATTAACGAGAGTTTCATAAATTGGCGAGGGATGGCAACAAGCGGTGCTCGTCGTATTGCACGCGGATATACCATAAAACTCGATAACATAAGACCATGCAGCAATGAATATCTTAACAGAATAAGAGAGATTGATAGTAAAATGGCAGAATACATCGACATAAAAATAAAACAGAAAGAGTCGGGAAATATGGCAAACACCAATAACAGCGAGGGGGCAACTAATGGTACGGTAGAGACAAATGCAGGTGTCTTCAGGGCATACGCCGAGATGTATCTGCAACACCACCCACGCATACGTAAAGACCTGCTCATTATGGTGCGTACTCTCGAGCCTACCGGCAACGGACTACCTATTCAGTTCTATTGCTTTACCAATACAACCGATTGGAAAGAATACGAGAGTATACAATCGGAGATTATGGAACATTTTGCAACCATAATGCCACAGTTCGACCTCTTCCCCTATCAGAGTACCTCGGCACGAGATACGATAATAAGCGGAATGTTGGAGGCCAGCTTCCCGATAGATAAAATCGTTGGAATGCCATATAAAAGTACTAAACAAGGTTAATTTTATTGCACAAACATCACTATTTTGTGCAATAAAGTTTGTTCATCTATTCATTTTCATCTAACTTTGCCATCATTTTTGGATAATCAGCCATAAATACAAACTATTTAAGAATATATACACAAATTATTATAGTATAATGACGAAGATTAAAGGAAATTGTGTACTTATAACCGGAGGAGCTTCGGGTATAGGTCGTATAATGGGACGTTTAGCGCTTGAGAAGGGTGCCCGTCAGCTGATTATATGGGACATTAATGAAGAAGGAATAAAAGATACTATAGAAGAATTCCTAGGCAAAGGCAATGTAAAGGGCTACAAGGTTGACATCTCGGATAGCGAAGCTGTACAGGAGTGTTATAAACGTACACGTTGGGAGTGTGGCTGTGTAGACATACTCATAAACAATGCTGGAATTGTAACAAGCAACAACACTTTCGAGAAGATGCAGATTAAAGAGATTGAGCGCACAATGGAGATAAATGCCACAGCTCCAATGGTAATTGCGCTACAAGCACTTCCCGACATGATTGCTCGCGACAGTGGGCATATCTGCAATATAGCATCGGCAGCAGGAATGTTATCGAACCCCAAAATGTCGGTATATGCCGCGAGCAAATGGGCCATGATTGGTTGGAGCGATTCGGTGCGCATAGAGCTTCAGCAGGCCAAGAGCAATGTACATATTACCACTATTGCCCCCTACTTCATAAACACAGGAATGTTCGACGGTGTAAAATCACGAATATTCCCGATTCTTAAACCCGAGCCTACTGCAAAGAAAATCATTAGGGCTATAGAAAAAAACCGCAACTTCAAGGGAATCCCATTCGGCTATCATTTCATACGCTTCTGTCAGGCATTATTGCCTACCTCGATTTTTGATTATATCTTTGGCGAAGTTGTCGGCATATTCCATGCCATGGACCATTTTACAGGAAGAAAATAATGAACATACAAAATACACCCGAGAATAGAATCGAACAGATAAAAGAGGAGCAGCAACGATACTTCGACAGCGGTGCCACACTAAGTTACAGATTCCGTCGCCAACAGCTTAAGAGATTGCACACTGCACTTAAAGCGTGGGAACCTAAGATTTGTGAAGCACTATGGACCGACCTTCATAAAAGTAACGAAGAGGCCATACTCACTGAACTCAGCATTGTGGCAGGAGAGATAAAGAACCACATCTCGCATCTGAGAGAATGGATGCGCCCCAAGAGAGCATGTACGCCACTTAAGATGATGCCATCAAAAAGCCGCGTAATCAGCGAACCTCTTGGATGCGCCCTTATAATATCGCCATGGAACTATCCTGTGCAATTACTTTTGAACCCTCTTGTTGGAGCAATCTCGGCAGGATGTACAGCAATACTAAAGCCATCGCCCTACGTACCCAATGTCTCTGCGGTATTGGAAGAGATGATTAGCAACACCTTCGACAGCAACTACATTACAGTTGTACAGGGTAATCGCGACACGAATAAGGCGCTGCTTGCACTACGCCACGATATTATTTTTTTCACAGGAAGCCCTACGCTTGGAAAGAGTGTTATGATGGCTGCTGCCGAACACCTCACCCCCGTTGTGCTTGAACTTGGTGGGAAAAGTCCCTGTATAGTCGATGCTGAGGCAAATATTCAGATTGCTGCACGACGCATAGCTTGGGGAAAGACCCTTAATGCAGGACAGACATGCATAGCACCCGACTATCTGTTGATACATAGTTCGTGCAAGAAAGAGTTCATCAACTCATTCGCAAAAGAACTGAAAAAACTGCATGGAGAGGATATAAAGAAGAGCCGCCACTATGTGCGATTGGTCAGTGACAAAGCCTTTGAGCGTGTATCGTCCTATTTAAAGGAGGGAGAAATTGCTTTTGGAGGAACTACCGATGCAAAGGAGCGCTATATCGAACCGACCCTACTCGACAATGTAAATCCCGAGGCCGAGGTGATGCAAGAGGAGATTTTCGGCCCTGTACTACCAATGATTACTTTCGATAAGCTCGACGAGGCTATATCATTTATACGCAAACGGGAAAAGCCATTGGCACTTTATTACTTTGGCAAAAGCAGTATAGGAAAAGAGCTGCTGCACAGAACCTCTTCGGGTGGTGCATGTATTAATGACACCATAATGCACATTGCCAACGAGAATATCCCCTTTGGAGGAGTCGGAAATTCGGGAATGGGGCAATATCACGGTAAGGAGAGCTACAAAGCCTTCTCGCACTACCGTTCGGTAGTTGAAACACCCACATGGCTCGATTTACCCTTCCGTTATATGCCATATAAGATGTTTGGTCTTGTAAAAAAGTTATTGTAGGATATTGAAACTACCTTAGAGGCGAGATTTAAATACATATTGTTATAAGTACCATATTTTTGAATTTTAGTTGTTTTGAAATAGAGATGATAACTCTAAATCATATCAAAATAAAAATCCGTCAATCTGAGAAGATTTGAGGGATTTAATATTGAATATTATGTATTCGCTACTCTTTTTATAATCTTGAAACCTAATTTACTAATGAGTTTTAATGTTCCAAGTGCAGTATCGCGGTCATAAGCTTTCTCAACTTCAGGAAGTTCCTCATAAGGAATCAAACATGGATGCTGCTTCAAGGCATCACTACGCTCTGCACCATAGGTCCACCCTTGCTCCATACGGCTTTGTGCCCATACCTCGTGGACATTCTTTGCCATTTGCTCTATCAATACATTCAATTCTTCGGGCAACCGGATATCACTTGTATCCATTGGTTGCGGTACATAAATCTTTTTCATTGTTCTTTGTGTTTAAGTCTATATTAGAGAACAATTTCAAGTAATAAATCTATCATAGACAACACTATTCCAGATAAAATTCTTTTCGTTCCTTTTCGGTTAAAGGGTTGTTGTGGAATCTGTCGCGTGTCTTGTCTATTAAATCTTGCAGAGTCGGCACATTCCACAATTTTATAGTTTCATCCCACGACGCCGATGCTATATATTTTCCGTCGGGACTAAAAACGACAGAATTAACAATACTTGTATGTCCGTCAAAAGTTCTAACGCAATCGCCACTTTCCACTTTCCACAATTTTATTGTTTTATCCCACGACGCCGATGCGATGTACTTTCCGTCGGGACTAAAAACGACAGAATTAACAATACTTGTATGTCCGTCAAAAGTTCTAAAGCAATCGCCACTTTCCACATTCCACAATTTTATTGTTTCATCCCACGACGCCGATGCGATGTACTTTCCGTCGGGACTGAAAACGGCAAAACGAACCAAATCTGTATGTCCTTCAAAAGTTCTAACGCAATCGCCACTTTCCACATTCCACAATTTTATTGTTTCGTCATCCGATGCTGATGCTATATACTTTCCGTCGGGACTAAAAACGACAGAATTAACAATACTTGTATGTCCGTCAAAAGTTCTAACGCAAGCGACACTTTCCACATTCCACAATTTTATTGTTTTATCCCCCGACGCCGATGCGATATACTTTCCATCGGGGCTGAAAACGGCAAAACGAACCAAATCTGTATGTCCTTCAAAAGTGCGGTTGTCCCACTGATAAGCCAAGCGGAGAGCGTACTCGGCTTCTGCCACATAAGGACGAGGTATAAAATCATTTTCATCAGGTAGAACCTCAAGCAATAATTTTCGGGCCAAGTATGATTTTCCCTGCTCTACAAGTTGCGTTGCACGATGAGCTACAGCACGTGCCTGATTAATCTGCATCTTCCGGTTTTGATGTAACATTATTCCAATAATAGTAAATGCAATCACGACTCCCAATAGGGATAAACCAATGATTAACCTGCGACGAGTTTGACGTTCGCGCTCCCAGCGTTGCCAAAGAGAGTCAAATTGCAAACCAAACATACGAGCGACCACCTTAATTGCAGCAGCGTCACGTCCCATTTCATTGATGTTAATACCCAATAATTCACGACTTCCCGTTAGTTCTTTTAAATTTTTCGGAAAACACTCAGTTGCAATATTCGAAGAATTAGGCTCTCCATCAACAATGAAAGGAATGATGAATTCCTCGCGACCAGAGTCGATAAACTCCTGCACCTCTTTGCACACCCAAGGTGATTGGGCAGCACGGGGCGAGCAAACAACAATCAAATATTTCGAAGAGTCCAATGCCTCTTTAATGGTTTTCTCAAGCACACCTCCTGCGAGGTCTGTTGTATCCTTAAATACAGGGCGTACACGTTCAGGTAACGATGGATTTGTTTTTCTTACTGAAGTTGGCAACTTATAATGTTCCAATTTGTGTTGCAGCCACTTTGCCCACTTTTCATCCTCGCGCTTATAACTGATGAAAGCTAAATACTTATATTCATGATTCATATTCAAACTATTTGTGGCTTCGTTTTTATTCAATATTTTTTATTCGACTTTAATTAAAATCTCTTCTAAAATGTTCTTTTGTATACTTTCACTTCCTGATTTCCACATTTTGTGGCAAATAAATTTTATCTGGATATTCAAAAAGAGTAGACTCCCACCAGTGAGTCTCACTCATTTTACCTCTTTATTATGTAAAAGTGCACTCATGTTGCTGTAGAACAGATAGCATAAATTGTCCACGTTTTTATATTCCACATAGTATTCTTGGTTTTCAGAGAAAAATCGTTCTTTTATGTTCCGTAGCCTTTTATCGAATATAGAAAACTGTTTCTTAACATATACAAAAATCTCAGGTTTGTTATTGACTTGAAGAGAGTTGTAAGCCACATCAAACTCTTCTTCAGTAATTCGGCCTGCTATAGAACTAAATACGAATATTACGATATCGGCTTTCTCTTTGATAAATCGATTGTAATCTTCTTGTCGACCTTTCTCTTTTCCCGTTAGGGATGTCTGAAAATCTTCAAAGGTAACAGTTCTTATATCCAAATTATACTGATTCGACAACTTACTTAATTGCTCACGAAGCAGTAGCCTTTCAAGTTTTAAATTCTTTGCTCCAGCAATGAAAACCCGAAGAATAGACTTTGGCTTTTCAACGCATAGTTCTCCTATAATGTGCGTAACCAGTATTTTAGTATCCAGTTTTTGTGATTTTTCTTTTCTGAATGCTTGGGACACAGCAATAATCAATTTAATAGGGTCTATGCCTTTATTTTTTGAAATAAAATCCAGGTCTATTCTTGTTAATGAATCTATATCATATTCTCCATTGTCCTTTTGTCCCACAAAGACAAGTTCGCAATCGTCTTGATAAGAAAATTTTCCATTGGATTTATCCTCCAGTTCTTGTACATAAGTCAAGAATACATTTTCGTCAAATGTCAATTGCAAATTCTTGTCTTGTTCATTAACCACATCCTCTCCTGCTTTAGCTTGCTCATAACCAGGCATGGTAAAATGAACATCTCTTGTCATCTTATCCAAATAATTAATTCTGCTAAGTATTTCCTTGGTCGCGTTTGAGTGGTTCTTTGGATGAGCAAATAAGTATATTAATAAGTTCCTGTACCCCTTAGGGGTTGAACCTATCATTAAGTTTAATTGAGATTCGTTAGCTGACAATTGGTCGCGTAGTCTTCTTATCTCATCTTTGTAGGATGACAAAAGATGTTCATAGTCATACATCTTCGACTTTAGTTTCTGATTATCAACCTCCAATCTTTCTAGAGACATTTCCCGTTCGTCCTCCATCTGAATGTTATTCTTTATCATTCTTTCTATCCGATAAACCAACTCTGTTGTTTCCGGATCAAGTTGGTAACGACGAAGATCATGAACAATTCCTAATTGCTCATGATAAGACATAGTTTCTAATTGCATCAATTGTTCTATGATGTCATTATTCTTGAGAGGGGATGGAGGAAAATACATAAGCCAAATGATTATATGTTTAGTTGTAAATTTGTTATTTACATGTGTTGCTATTTTTCAGTGCTGCGTCTTCGGGGTGTATAAATTCTGCTGGTTTAATCATAGTAATATTTATGGTTACTCCCAATCTATTTTTAACTCAAGACCGCATTTGTCGCAGAATACCTGGTGTTTGTATATCACATTACCACATCTGCGGCAATGGAACTCTTCATTCGAATTCTGAATACGCAGTTTTAGTACTTTATAAAGTTCAGTTTCTTCACGTTTAATTAAGTCGTAACCGAGTTTCTTCAAAAGTTTTATGGTTTTCATTGCCATTTCTCGGTCATACTCTTTCTCGCCTTCTGGAAGCTGAGAGTAGGGAACCATATCTGGCGTTTGCTTTAACTGGTCATCACGCTGAGGTCCATAAGTCCAGCCCTCTGCTTGACGGTTCTCCGCCCAAATTTCGTGAGCATTTTCAGCAATAGCTTCACGCAACTCATTCAAATCTTCTGTTAATTCAACATCCGATAAGTCTATCGGTTTCGGAGTATAAGTTTTCATACTACTAGAAGTTATAGTTACTAAATAATTTTTCGAATCATTCCATGCATCTTTGAATTGCTCAAGTTGGTATGTATCTTCAGCATTTGAAGAATTTGGGTCAAATAGAGTTATCGTATTACTCTTTTCATCAAGTGACAGCACCACAACCGTATGGTCGGGTATTTGACCTATCAAGAGATCTTCAACTGTTTCATCTGCGATATTCCCTAACAATTCGCCACCATCGACAGCGACTATTACGCATTCATTCTCATCAAGGGCGTTTGCTATATCTTTGATTAAGGCATTATATTGTCGAGTTACTACAAGATCTTTACTTTCCAAATGTCGTCCTACATTATGGAGTGCTGTACCATCTTCTTTCTGCCAGCCATTCCTAATAGCATTTTGAAGGAGTCGTTCCTCATCAAATTCTATATTCAGTTTACGGAGGATATATTTTTCGCACTCTAAGCTACAATAGTTCTCCTCATTGCAGGTTGCTGCCATTGCAGTCATAGGAATAAACTCACAATCTTGCGGCACTAACCCCAATTCTGCATCTACTGATTGAGAAATATGCATCAATTCTCTCAATTCAGCATCTTCAGTGAGAGCGTTGATTATTTCTTTGCTATCCTGTGCAGTAGCATTGCCATCAAGGAACGCTGCCAACACCTCTGCCGATATGTTATTTACTGATTTCTTTTTCATATTTCTCTACTTCTTTCAGTGCTATTGCTGTCAATGCTGCGATAGCACGCTTCTTAATGTTATACAAATTATCGACGTTGGTCCGTAGTTCTTGTGCCACAACTTTGGGCTCAGCCTCCTGCAAAACCAATCTTCTGATGACATAAACATAGCGTCTGCTAGGCATTAGGGAAAACAGACGCTCTATATCCATCTTTGCCGTCAGCTTCTTT
Organism: Bacteroidaceae bacterium; assembly: GCA_045588485.1. Lineage (GTDB taxonomy): Bacteria > Bacteroidota > Bacteroidia > Bacteroidales > Bacteroidaceae > HGM04593. Next base: position 57,929 of record JAZNEI010000008.1, read on the forward strand.
TCTCCATCAACAGTTTCGTTTTGTACAACACTATCTAAAAGAGCGTCCTTAGACTCATTATCTATCATGCTATCACGCTTCGCTATAAAGTATCGAATGGCAATTACTTTCATCCACTGATAGATAGTGCTGCGACCTTGAAACTGTCTCAAACGATACGCTTCATTCTCCATAAGGTGCAAATAGAATTCATTTACGAACTCATCATAATCCACCTCATATGAGAACACATAG
>JAZNEI010000009.1:0-10138 GCA_045588485.1 Bacteroidaceae bacterium
CAAAATTTTATCCAATGGATGCTGAATGCAAGTAAGCGATTTTGTGGGATAGTAGTCCTTGTCGTGAATATGCAGATAGTTATTTCTTACCGCCCACAAGGTCTGCTCCGACAGAAGATAATCATCCACAAAAGGTTTTGTTGTCTCCGATGCAAATTTCATCATCATACCTGCTGGGGTATCGGCATTCATATTGGCATTCTCTCGGGTTACATCGTTTGACTTTGCCTCCACAATTTCGAGGAACATCTCGCGAGTCTTTGCCTTACGGGCAATGCTTCGCTTGTCACGATAAGCAATATAGCTCTTGGCAACCTCCTTGCGTGGCGAGGCCATCAACTCCAACTCGACCATATCTTGAATCTCCTCTACTGAAGATTGCTCCTTACCTCGAAACTCTATGCGGTCAACAATTTTATAGACGAGAACTTCGTCCTCGCCAGCCTCGGTCGTAAGCATCGCCTTGCGTATAGCTGCAGCGATTTTCTCGCGGTTAAAACCGACGATGCGACCATCTCTCTTTACTACTGTCTGTATCATAATGCATTAATTTATAAATTACACACCTATGATACTTGCGGGGAATGTTGCAGATGAAATCTATCCTTTTGCAGACTTAATCTTTGACGCTCTATCTCCCGAAAGCATCTAAAAACAGATAAAGGCAGGTCTTCTGACTTGTTTCCTCTGTGCGGCCTTCCCACCCTGCGGGCAGTGACCATTGAGAATGCACGGAGCGTAATGAAACTCACAGCTACGGGTATAGTCTCGGATTTACACCGATGTTCCCTTTTCATTCTTGGCGACTGATGCCACCTCAAACACCTTAATCTGACGCAAAGGTAATAAAAAGTCACAATTATTAGCACTCTACGGGCTAATAATTACGACTTGGTGAGCATTTTATAGTTTCATTCCTCGATTTTGTATTCTGCTTGTCGGCAATCCCAACGCTTCCACGATGTCTCTCGATTCTTTACTCTTGCCTTTTGCTCGGTTGCCTTTCACATCCCATAGGTCTTTTGCTCCGAGAACCGTAATTTTAGCAAAAAAATATCGGATGCATCTTTCGATACACCCGATATAAATGTCAATTGCTATTTACTTACTTTGCAATAGGCTTAACGTCAATAAGCTCGACCTCGAATTTAAGAGCATCATTGGGACCTATAAGATTAGAAGCACCATTCTCACCGTATGCAAGCTCAGAGGGAATCCACAAGATAATCTTACCACCTTTACCTACAAGCTGCATACCCTCGGTCCAACCCTTGATTACACGGTTAAGGGGGAACTCAATGGGAGTATCGTTCATATATGTATCGGGCTGATAACGCTTGAGCATCTCCTGACGCTCGGCAGGCATGTCTGCGAAACGAGAAGCATCAAATACCTGGTCGTTACGGGTGGTACCTTTGTAGTGTACCTTTACAGTATCCTCGGGTGATGTAGCCTTAGCCGACATATCTCCCTCTGCCTCAATCTTGTAAAGAAGACCACTCTCGGTTTTCTTCACACCCGACTGCTTCTCTATCTGCGCCAACCACTCCTCAGACTCTTTCTTGTTCTTCTGAGGAATAACAACCATAAAGTAGTTATTCATAAATGCTTCAGCCTTCTCAGAAGTAACTTTTACATTAGCTGTCGGTGCATCGTCATAACCCATAAGCAACCAATATGTTTGCAGGGGGAGGTTACTATTTGCCAGATTCTTACCTGTATCAAAACCTATAGCACTTGAAATAAGAGCCTGCTCCTCGTCTGAAGCAAACATTGTCTCGGGATTAAAGTCGAGAGCCTTGGGTGCTACAGTTGAGTCATTCTTAGCAAGCTCCTGATCGCGAAGGTCCTTTACTCTCTGGCCAAACTTCATAAAGAAGCCACTCAACTGGTTGGGAGCACTCTCGGCTGTTATCTCGGTATCACCACTTTTTATTGATTGCTCACCAAGAGCAGCAGCCTCAAGAGCCTTCTTGAAAAGCTCGACATTCAACTTCAATGGACCAAGGTCGCGGCTCAAACCATTATAAAGATTCATACCAATAACGTATGAGAGGGTATCAAGCTGAGACTTATTGCCCTTTACGACACCATCTACACTCTTGCCGCTACCGCAAGAGATTACAAATGCAGCAAACAAAGAGAATGCTGCTGTAAGAAAGATTTTTTTCATAAATTTTATATTTAAAATTACTATTTCATTGCAAAACGGCCATAAAGGTACTCAATTTATACGAATTAAACACAATATTGAATCAAAATCGTTTGTATTTTAAAAAACTTAACAATTTATTTTAATTAGACACAAAAAACAAAAAGGCTGCGTTTCTTTTCGCAGCCTTTTTGGTAACTTTACTATATTTTTATCACTTTAGCGATGCAATATTCTTTTCATTAAGAATAACCTTACCCTCGGGAGTATATAGATGGTCGATTCTGTCGCTGTAGAATTTTTCGACCTTTCCGCGTACAACTTTCATTGTACTGTTCATCATACCATTCTGCTCGGTGAATGCCTCGGGAAGCACTGCAAATGTGCTGGGCAACCAACGTTCGGGGAACATACCCTCAAGGTCACCACCCTTCTTGAAACGCTCAACATCTGCCTTTATAAGCTCGACACCTGCCTTACAACCCTCATCGGTAGTAAGGTCGAGATTCTTGGCCGCAAGAGCACGCTTGATATTCTCCTTATTGGGAACGATAAGTGCAGTTGTATAAGGCGACTGATTGTTATAAAGAATAACCTGGTCGATGGTGCTGCAATAGCTTACAAGCGCCTCCTCGATACCCTCGGGACTGTACTTCTCGCCGTCGCTTGAGATAAGAAGACTCTTGAAACGTCCCATCACATAGAGCAGACCCTCTTTTGACATATAACCAAGGTCACCGGTGTAGAGATAGCCATCGCGTACTGTCTCGGCTGTAGATGTGGGGTTCTTCCAATAACCTGCCATCACATTCTCGCCCTTAACTACAATCTCGCCCTGCTCGCCAAGAGGAAGTTCCTTACCCTCAGAGTCACAGATTTTCAGTTCGATGGGTTTAACAAGCTTACCGCTTGAACCGAAACGGTAGAGGTCGGGACCGTTAGAAGAGATAACGGGAGTAGCCTCGCTAAGACCGTAGCCCTGGAACATAGGCATACCTACACCTATATAGAAATTTTGCAACTCCTTGTCGAGAAGCGCACCACCACCAATGAAGAAGCGAAGCTCTCCACCGAAATTATCACGAATCTTATTGAAGATAAGCTTATCAAACAAAGCTACAAGGGGTTTCAAGAAGATGCGCAGCCCCTTAGAGTCGAGGTTGCTCTCGCCAAAGTAAGTCTGACGAATCTTCATGCCCATATTAAAGAGTTTCTCGGTAGTAGCACCCTTTGCACGGATGGCACCTTCGATATTCTTCTTGAATGTCTTTGCAAGCGAAGGCACCGAAAGAATAAAGTGAGGACGCACCTCCTTAATGTTTCCGGGGATATTCTTAAGAGTCTCAAGACCGGTGCGACCAACCTGAACTGTTGCAGCAGTAGCACCCTTTGACATCATTATATAGAAGCCAACAACGTGCGCGAAGCAGTGGTCGAGAGGCAGAATGATAAGTGTACGCCAAGTCTGATCGATATTCACAAGTGTACAAGCCTGCTCGACGTTAGATGTGTAGTTGCGGTGTGTCAATACAACACCCTTTGGGTCGGCAGTTGTACCGCTTGTATATGTAATAGTGGCAATATCGTCATTCTGCAAAGAGCGACCTATCGCAAGAAACTCATCCATAGAGTGGTTGGCAAGGAACTCGTCGCCCATCTTAAGAACCTCTTCTATTGCAATCTCGCGCTCCTGAAGTTCACCGCAATCGCCGAATACTATAATCTTCTCTACCGCCTCGAGTTTATCCTTGATAGCACGAATCTTCTTCAGCTGGTAGTTTGAAACAAGGATAAACTTTACATCGCCGTGATGCAGACGGAAGTAAAGGTCGTTGCTCTCCTCCAATTTAATCGAAAGGGGAACATTCACTGCACCTGCATAAAACATTGCAAGCTCACCTATAATCCACATATTACAGCCCTCGCTAAGAAGTGCCATGTTATCACCTTTCTTAACACCAAGCGCCTGATAACCGGCACCCAAACGGTAAACCTGCTCCCTTACCTGTGTATAAGTAGTAGGCTTAAATCCCTCTTTTTTGTCTTTCTTCTCGAGCAGGAATGTATTGTTAGGATACAACTTTACCGACTCCTCGAAAAGATCTACAAGTGTTTTTTTCATTTTTGATTATGTTTTTTGCTACTGCCCCGAAATACATCCTGCGGGCAGGCAGCTGTTAGACCAATACAGAAGCAGCCTTATATAAACCATCTTCTGCAAAAACGGTGCAAAGTTACCAAAAAACTTCTTATAGCGCAACAGTTTTTACATTGTTCCGCATTCTTGGTGTTTTTCTACACTATAAAGAAGTGATTATGTACCATTTTATAATAATATCTTAGAAAAAACGAATATAACATTCAGATATTCAGCAACGGCATACAATGCAACTTTTCACCCTTTTTCAGTGTCAAAAGTTGCACATTTTAAAAATTTTGTGAAAAAGCATTGAATATCCATTTTAATATGTATCTTTGCGCTAAAGCGCGAAAATAAACTGCACTTATAGCGGAAAATAGCGAAAAAGTATTTAAACCTCATTTTAAATTAAGTACTATGAAAATTTCAAAAATCGAACATTTAGGTATTGCAGTACCCAGCATCGAGGAGGCACTCCCCTACTACGAGCAGGTACTTGGATTCGAGTGTTACAACATAGAGACTGTCGAGGAGCAGAAGGTGCGCACCGCCTTTCTTAAGGTCGGCGAGACAAAGATAGAGCTTCTTGAGCCAACATCACCCGACAGCACAATAGCAAAATTCCTTGAGACACGTGGGCAGGGCATCCACCATATTGCCTATAAGGTAGAAGATGGTGTGGCCAATGCTCTTGCCGAGTGCGACGAGAAAGGTGTACGCACAATAGACAAAGCTCCACGTGGCGGTGCCGAGGGTCTGCACATTGCGTTCCTTCATCCAAAAGCGACACAGGGAGTACTTACCGAACTTTGCGAGGAGTAAAAACACTAACAATCAACAAAACATAAGAATATTATGAGCAAGCAATTTGAAAAAATCAAAGAGCTGGTAGCAATGAGAGCCAAAGCTCGTCTGGGCGGTGGCGAAAAGGCTATTGAAAAACAGCACGAGCGTGGCAAATACACAGCACGCGAGCGCATCGACATGTTGCTAGACAAAGGCAGTTTCGAGGAGTTCGACATGTTTGTAACCCACCGTTGCACCAATTTCGGACAAGAGAAAAAGCAGTTCCTTGGCGATGGTGTCGTAACAGGATGCGGTACAATAGAGGGACGCTTGGTATATATCTTTGCACAAGATTTTACCGTAACAGGCGGCTCACTCTCCGAGACTATGGCACAAAAGATATGCAAGGTAATGGACATGGCAATGAAAGTGGGTGCCCCCGTTATCGGTATCAATGACAGCGGTGGTGCACGCATTCAGGAGGGTATCAATGCTCTCGCCGGCTATGCCGAGATTTTCGAGCGTAATATCCTTGCTTCGGGTGTTGTTCCGCAGATTTCAGGAATATTCGGTCCCTGCGCAGGCGGCGCTGTATATTCACCCGCACTCACCGACTTTACAATTATGACCGAGGGCACATCATATATGTTCCTCACAGGTCCCAAGGTAGTAAAGACCGTTCTCGGCGAGGTAGTGACACAGGAGGAGCTTGGCGGTGCCAGTGTACATGCAAGCAAGTCGGGTGTTACACATTTCACTGCACAGAGCGAGGAGGATGGTCTTATGCTCATACGCAAACTGTTCAGTTACATTCCTCAGAACAACCGCGAGACCGTGCCCGATGTTCCCTGTACCGACCCCATAGACCGCAAGAGCGACCTTTTAAACAGCATCATCCCCGACAACCCCAATCAAGCATATAACATGTATGATGTTATTGGCGAGATTGTCGACAATGGAGAGTTCCTTGAGGTTCACCGCGACTATGCACAGAATATAATCGTAGGTTTTGCACGTATGAATGGAAAATCGGTAGGCGTGGTTGCCAACCAGCCTTGCCGCTATGCAGGAGTCCTCGACTGCAACGCCTCACGCAAGGGTGCACGTTTCGTTCGTTTCTGCGATGCATTCAACATACCACTTGTAACGCTTGTCGATGTTCCCGGATTCCTTCCCGGCACAGCACAGGAGTACAACGCAGTAATTCTGCACGGAGCCAAGCTACTCTATGCCTACGGCGAGGCAACAGTACCCAAAGTAACTGTTACCCTGCGTAAGTCGTACGGAGGTTCGCACATCGTCATGGCCTGCAAGCAGCTTCGTGCCGACCTCAACTACGCTTGGCCCAGCGCCGAGATTGCAGTAATGGGTGCAGCCGGTGCCGCCGAGGTACTATATGCCAAGGAAGCCAAAGAGGCAGCCGACCCCAAAGCATTCATCGCCGAAAAAGAGGCAGAATACAACAAGCTATTTGCCAATCCCTATCAGGCAGCAAAGTATGGTTACATCGACGATGTTATAGAGCCTCGTAACACTCGTTTCCGCGTGATACGTGCCCTTGCACAGCTCGAGAGCAAACGTCAAGGCCTGCCTCAGAAAAAACACGGAAATATTCCTCTTTAAACAATAAAGCTTATGAAAGAGAAAAACGATGCAGCAATAGCAGCAATAGCAATGGCGCTAAGCAGCTATCTTGGCGACAACATCCACGACGAAGAGAGTGGCATCCTCACAATCCGCTACGTCAACAAACATTGGAACAACTTGTGTAACTAACAGATTCATGAATTATGAAAGAGTATAAATATACCATCAACGGCGACAAATACGAAGTTAAAATCAACGAAGTTGCCGAGACTACAGCAAACGTAACAGTAAACGGTACAGAGTACACCGTAGAGTGGGAGAAGCCCGAGGAGAAAAAAACCGCAGTAGTTGTAAAACCCGTTGTTAAGCCAGCTGCCCCCGTAGCGGCAGCAGCACCTGCGGCAGCGGCAGCACCCGTTAACGGTCACCCCATCAAGACCCCTCTGCCCGGTGTAATCATCGACGTTAAAGTAAACGTTGGCGACACCGTAACAAAAGGTCAGACAGTTGTTCTCTTGGAAGCAATGAAGATGGAGAACAACATCAATGCCGACAAGGATGGCAAGGTTGCCTCTATCTCGGTAGCCAAAGGCGACACGGTAGCCGACGGCGCAGTGCTTGTAGTACTCGAATAAAGCTATAATAATAACGTCAATATTGCTACAATCTTGTAAAAAGGTTGCAAGCAATATTGTCGTTTATACAAAACACCCGACAACAAACCAGCAGGATAATAACATTTATTTGTACAATTCATTAACCCCCAATGGTTTTTGAACGATGTTCAAGTGACACAAAACTTTATTTAACCTACTAAAATTCAAAACTATGAAAAAGATTCAGATTGTACTTTTATTGTTATTATTCTCGACATGTGCCTATCCACAGTTTTCGGGTTTAAAGAAAGGTTTGAAAGGTATTGCCAAAAAGGTGCTCACAACCGAGCAAACGTCAACAGACGAAACCACAAGCGAAGCACCAGCCGAGGAGCAAGCCATGCCATTTATCCCCAATAAAGATCTCACATTTACCCCTGCCGAAGCTATCGACCTTGGCCTGCCAAGCGGTACAAAATGGGCCTCATATAATATTGGAGCATCAAAGCCCGAAGAATTCGGCGGTTACTATGCTTGGGGCGAGACCGAGGTAAAAGAGGTATATAGCGAGGCGACCCATACATTCAAAAGCGAAAAAACAGACCTCGACCTTGAAGATGACGTTGCAAACATCAAGTGGGGCGCCGGCTGGAGAATACCCACAAGAGAAGAAATACAAGAACTCTTAGACAAGTGCGAATGGACATTAGACACACTAAACGGAGTTAAAGGACAGCAAGTAACAGGCCCAAACGGCAACAGTATCTTTCTGCCAGCAGCAGGCGAATACATAGATTCCGAAGTTACCGAAATAGGAATAAGAGCCTCATTTTGGTCGAGCACACGCAACAGATACACATACAACGCCGTTTTACGTTTATATCTTGAGAATAGAATGGAGGGCTGTGCACACTTTAACCGTTGGAACGGCAGCACAATACGTCCCGTAACAAAGTAAATTTAAAACAAAAAAACCAATTATAATTAACATCTAAACAAACAAAAAAAGTATGAGAAAAACACTTTTCCTTCTGTTGGCAGCAATGGGGCTGCTCATAGCATTGCCCACATTTGCACAGAAAAATGAAAAACCATTTGTTATTCCCGAACTTCGAGAGTGGAAAGGCGGTAACGGCACATTAGCCATTGGCGATGCCACACGCATTGTATACCCCAAGAACAATCCTCAGTTGGAGCAGGTTGCCAAGCAGTTTGCAGCCGACTATAAAGCAATGTTCGGCAAAGAGCTTGCAACAGCCGAGGGTAGCGCAAAGAAAGGCGATATTTCACTCGCTATCAAAAAAGACAAGAAATTGGGTGACGAAGGTTATCAGATTGTAATCGGTAACAAGGTACAGATTACAGCGCCCACTGCAACCGGTGCTTTCTGGGCAACACGTACAATCCTACAGATGGCCGAGCAGAGCGAGGCACGTGAGCTTGCTTGCGGTACAATACGCGACTGGCCCGACTACCCTATGCGTGGCTTTATGCTCGACTGCGGTCGTAAGTTCTTCACAATCGACTTCCTGCGCGAGTATGTACAGTTTATGTCGTACTACAAGATGAACACATTCCAGATTCACTTGAACGATAACGGATTCAAACAATACTTTAACCACGATTGGAACAAGACACAGAGCGCATTCCGCTTAGAGAGCGAGTACTTCCCCAACCTCACAGCTCGTGACGGCTACTACACAAAGAAGGAGTTCATAGAGCTTCAGAAACTTGCCGAGAGCCTATGCGTTGAGATTATCCCCGAGATTGATGTTCCTGCTCACTCACTCGCATTCTCTAAATTCCGTCCCGAAATTGCCAGCAAGGATTATGGTATGGACCACCTCGACTTATTCAAGGAGGAGACATATCAGTTTGTCGATTCACTCTTCGATGAGTACCTCAAAGGTGACGAGCCCGTATTCCGCGGCAAGCGTGTAAATGTTGGTACCGACGAGTACTCTAACCGCGACAAGGCTGTTGTCGAGAAGTTCCGCTACTTTACCGACCACTGCATCCGCCTTGTTGAGAAGTATGGCAAGCAGGCAGTTGCTTGGGGTGCGCTCACACACGCAAACGGAGAGACTCCCGTAAAATCGGAGAATGTTATATTGACAGCTTGGCACAACCCCTATGCACAACCCGACGAGATGATAAAGCAAGGATACGACCTTATAAGTATCCCCGACGGATTGGTATATATTGTACCCGCAGCAGGTTACTACTACGACTTCCTCAACTGCAAAATGCTCTACGAAAACTGGACACCCGCACAGATTGGCAACCAGAAATTCGAAGAGAAACATCCTCAGATAAAGGGCGGAATGTTTGCTGTGTGGAATGACCATGCAGGCAATGGCATAAGCACAAAAGATATACACTACCGAGTATATCCCGCCATGCAGACACTCTCTGTAAAGATGTGGACAGGAGCAAAACCCGCAACACCATTCGACGAATTCAACAAAGCACGCCTTTCACTTAGCGATGCTCCCGGATTGAAGATTGCAGGACGCTTCAAAGGCGGAGAACGCGACATACTGAAGCTTGCCACACTGAAACCCGGCACCATCACCGACATCGAAGAGATTGGTTTTGCCTACACCGTAAGTTTCGACATAACAGCAGCCGATGAGGCTCTCGGTACTGAGCTTTTCCGCAGCCGCGACGCTGTATTCTATCTAAAAGACCCGGTATCGGGCATGATGGGCTTTGCACGCGATGGCTACTTCAACAAATTCAACTTCCAACTCTATCCGGGCGAGAAGGCTACAATAGCCATCAGTGGCGACCAACACACCACCAGCCTTTACGTAAACGGCAAATTGGTTGAGAAATTAGAACGTCAGACACTCTACTTCAACAAGGATGGAAAGG
>JAZNEI010000010.1:0-66983 GCA_045588485.1 Bacteroidaceae bacterium
GTAATGAATATCAATGATTTACCGCGGACTGTAGGGGCGATTTTTAATCGCCCGCAACCGAGGCAATGAGAAAAGGCTGAACTTAGCAAACAAGCCTAAATGAGAGACTGAAAAAGTTTTACCGGACACCAATAATAAAAAAGAGAAAGCAGGGTAACCTTTTTTTGATTACCCTGCCATATATAAGAAACCGTTTCTTATTTTCTTTCTCCACGGCGGTCGCCACGTTCACGGCGCTGCCCTCTGTTATCACCCCAACTGCGACGACGTTTCTCTTGTTCCTCGCTGTATTTAAGATATTTCTCGTACTGCTCGGGAGAGAGAATCTCTTTCATCTGTGCATCCTTTACAGCTTTACGCTGCTTCATAACCTCGCGGCGAGCCTGCATCTGTTCCTCGGTAGGACGTTGACGTTCAATCTTCTTGCCATTTTTACGAGCCTCTTCCATACGCGCACGACGCACCTTCATACTATCCTGCATTGCTACAGCATCGGAATAGTTCATAATATATACAAGCTGAAACTGCACACTGTCGAGACCTACGGCATTACTAATCTGCTGTGTCTGCATCAGTGCAACCTCTTCGGGATTATACTCACGCTGCTGCCCACGTCCTCTATTCTCCTGAGCCGATAGCGATACTGCCATCAATGCTACTAACAGTAACAATAAATTCTTTCTCATAATCGTATAATATTTAGGTTTTTAAAGATAATCTCCTTACAAACTACGGTTCCCACTAAAAGAAGCAAGAACCGTAGACACCAAACATTGGAAAAATAACAAGTAAGACAATTATAAACCTCGTCTCAACTATATGACTACAGAAAATATAAAAAGTAAAATGACATATTGCATTTTTAACTTTTTTTTACACACAAACCATTCCATCGACCATTCTCACAGTTCTGTCGGTGACAGATGCCAACCCTTCGTCGTGTGTTACAATGAGAAAAGTCTGCTCGAATCGGTCGCGCAACTCAAAGAAGAGCTTATGCAATTCCTCTTTATTGCGGCTGTCAAGGCTTCCCGACGGCTCGTCGGCAAGTACTACGTCGGGACGGTTTATAAGCGCTCGGGCAACCGCCACACGCTGATTCTCACCTCCCGACATCTCTGAAGGTTTATGATGCGCTCGCTCGGCAAGCCCCATAAGAGAGAGAAGTTCCATTGCCTCTTTTGAAGCTTGCGCAAGGGAACGTCCTGCAATGAGTGCCGGTATGGTTATATTCTCGAGCGCTGTAAACTCGGGCAATAGTTGGTGAAACTGAAAAACAAATCCAATGTGAGTATTGCGAAATTTGGCAAGCTGAGCCGAACCCATCGAAGCTATATTCTTTCCATTAAAGCAGATAGAACCGCTATCGGGGCTGTCGAGGGCACCAATAAGCTGTAAGAGTGTAGTTTTTCCGGCACCGCTTGGACCAACTATACTTATAACCTCGCCCTTCTCTACCGTAAGGTCGACACCACGAAGAACCTGCAACGAACCGAAACTTTTTGTCAAATTGCGAACCTCAATCATATATTACGTATTACATATTCTGTAAGATAGCAACCGAACGTTGCTGTAAAATATCCCAAAGAGCCTATTATAGGCTTACCACCATCGGGATTGGGGTAAATTGCCTCTTTTATTGGCGGCTCCATGCTGAATACCACCGGCAGTTTATAGCGTCCGCGCCACTCGCGCAACAGACGACGCAGGTTCTTGGCCAATGTACACTGCTCACTCTTCCACAGGTCGCCTACACGTATAAGCGAGAGGTCGCATTTCGCGCCTGCTCCCATACTTGAGACAATCTTTATTCCACGCGACCAGCAACCGCATATAAGAGCCGCCTTAGAGTCGAGCGAGTCGATGGCATCTACAACAAAGTCGTACTGTGCTGAGTCGAGAAGAGCATCAATATTCCCTCTATCGACAAACTCTCTTCGCACCGATAATCCGACATCAGGATTAATGGCCTTCAGCCTCTCGGCAACGACATTGCATTTAGGCTCGCCAACGGTAAAATGCAGCGCAGGCATCTGACGATTTATATTGGTTACATCCACCGTATCGGCATCGACAAGGGTAAACTGCCCCACCCCTGCACGACACAACATTTCGGCAGCCCAAGAGCCTACACCGCCCAGACCTATGACAAGAATATGAGCCTCGACTAAACGGGCACATTTTTCGCTACCCAGAAGCAATTCGCCACGCTGCAACCAATGATTATCCATAGAAAACTGTCAATTTATCGGCGAATGTACAAAAAAAACGACTAATTCGCAGCATATATACGATTTTTCTTATAATTTTGCACAACTTTTATAATCTCATACAAAATCACAAAAATCACATAAAGAAATGAGAATTGCTATTGTTGGTGTAAGCGGCGCAGTAGGCCAGGAGTTCCTGCGTGTGCTTGACGAGAGAAATTTCCCCTTTGACGAGCTTCTGCTCTTTGGTTCGGCACGCAGCGCCGGACAGGTATATAAATTTCGCGGAGTTGATTATACCGTAAAGGAGCTTAAGCACAATGACGATTTTAAAGGTGTAGATTATGCCTTTGTATCGGCCGGCGGCGGTGTTTCAAAAGATTTTGCCGAGACGATAACCAAACACGGTACCATAATGATTGACAACTCAAGTGCATTCCGCATGGATAGCGATGTACCTCTTGTCGTACCCGAGGTTAACGCCACAGATGCATACGATACTCCCCGTAATATCATTGCCAACCCAAACTGTACCACAATACAAATGGTAGTGGCACTGAAGGCAATAGAGAACCTCTCGCACATTAAACGTGTACACTCATCTACATATCAGGCAGCCAGCGGAGCAGGCGCATCGGCAATGGCCGAGCTTTACGAGCAGTACCGTCAGGTGCTTGCAGGCGAAGAGCCTACCGTCGAGAAGTTTGCCTATCAGTTGGCATTCAATGTAATTCCTCAGATTGATGTATTTACCGACAACGGTTACACAAAAGAGGAGATGAAGATGTTCAACGAGACACGTAAGATTATGCACAGCGATATTGCTGTCAGTGCAACGTGCGTACGTGTACCCGCCCTGCGTTCACATTCACAGGCATTGTGGATTGAGACCGAAGAGCCTATTACTGTAGAGCAGGTGCGTGAGGCTGTCGCAAACGGCGAGGGACTTGTTCTTATGGACAACCCCGAGAAAAAGGAGTACCCTATGCCTCTTTTCCTCTCGGGCAAAGACCCTGTTTATGCAGGACGTATCCGTAAGGATATCACAAACCCCAACGGAATAAGTATGTGGATTGTAGGCGACCAGATAAAGAAGGGTGCAGCACTAAACGCTGTACAGATTGCCGAGTTCCTCATCAACAACCCCAAGAAGTAAGATACATATATATATATTAATAAAAAAATGTTCAGCAGCTGCTGAACATTTTTTTATTATTACCTATTACAAACAAGAACTGTTACTCAGCAGCACGATACTTACCCTCGTCCTTATCCTCGAGCATACTCAGATACGACTGATAGCGCGATGGAGCCACTCTGCCCTCTTCGAGTGCCTCGAGTACAGCACATCCCGGTTCGTGTGTGTGGGTACAATTACCATATTTGCAATTAGTCGATAGCTCAAAAAACTCAACAAAGTAGTGTGCTATCTCCTCGGTATCCATATTATAAGAGCCGAATCCTTTGACACCGGGAGTATCAACTATGAAGCTATCGGGCATAAGCTCGAACATCTGCGTATATGTCGTTGTATGCATACCCGTATCGTGAATGTGAGAAATTTCTCCTACCTTTGCAGCCACCGACGGAGATATTGCATTCACAAGACTCGACTTTCCCACACCCGAATTACCTGCGAGCAACGACACCTTTCCTCGCATCATATTACACAACTCGTCTATTCCTGAACGATTGGCAGCCGATACTCTGAGACAATCATAACCAATACTCTCGTATAGCGCCACAAGATAGTCGAGTTCTTCATTCTCTTCCTCGCCATAGAGGTCGGTCTTATTAAAAACCAGCACCACAGGCACACGATAGGCCTCGGCCGAAGCAAGGAAGCGGTCGATAAAGGTAGTAGACGTTACCGGATGATTAATTGTCACTACAAGAAAACAGAGGTCGAGGTTGGCTGCCAGAATATGTGACTGTTTAGAGAGGTTGGATGCCTTGCGTACGATATAGTTCTTACGCGGCATAATATCGACGATATATGCCGTACCATCCTCGCGGACGCTTACCTTTACATAATCGCCCACTGCCACAGGATTGGTACTCTTTATCCCCTTAAGGCGGAAGTTACCCTTTATCCTGCACTCAATTACCTCTCCGCCGGTACAACGCACATCATACACGCTGCCCGAACTTTTTATTACAGTCCCCTGCACTTTCAGGCCGTTTATACAGTCATAATCTCTTTTTCCTTATCGGCAAAGAGGTCCTCGGCTTTCTTTATGAATTTATCGTGAATCTTCTGCAGTTTCTCCTCACCGTCCTTTGCAACATCTTCGGGTGTACCGTCCTTAACCGACTTCTTCAGCGTATCAATTGCATCGCGGCGAGCATTGCGGATACTGATTTTTGCTGTCTCCAACTCACGTGCACACTGTTTTACCAACTGCTGACGGCGCTCACCGGTGAGGGGAGGAATAGCAACAATAATAACCTCACCATTATTTGCAGGCATAATACCCACAGGAGAGTCTATAATAGCTTTCTCAATGGCACTGAACATACTCTTATCCCAAGGCTTGATTGAGATTGTACGCAGGTCGGGGGTTGTGATTGTTGCAACATTATTGATAGGAACCTCGGAACCGTATGAGTTCACACGTACACAATCGAGCAGGTGAGGATTGGCCTTTCCTGCACGTATATGTGAATACTCTTCCTCAAGGTGCATAATAGCAAGTTCCATCATCTCTTCGGCTTCACCGAGACACACTTTTACGTCTAACATATTATTTCTGTTTAAGTTTAATACAAATAAAATAGAGTAGCTGCATCTGTCATTTTCAGCCAATACAGCTATTTACAGCAAATATAGCAACAAACGAGCAAAATAGGCAAAGTTTACTTTGACATTTTACAGTGAGTGCAGTGTATGTTTGCTATTTACAGCAAATATAGATATAAAGCGCGAAGCCTAAACCGATTTAATCTTTTTTAACACTAAGCAAACTATTTATTACACTCTTAAAGAGACAAAATTAATACTTTTGCAATAGAGAGGCAACCAACCCGACCCCATTATTGTTTATCTATAAAAAAGGAGGTAAATATGAACGGCAAAATATCACAGAACCATTTGGTAAGAGTTTTCAACGGCAATCTATGGCAAGCCGAGATAGTACAGGGACTTCTTCAGTCGAACCACATAAAGTGCATGATTGAGAATGATACATTATCGGCAGTAACATCGCCATACGCAACATTAGGCGGCGAAGTATGGGTGCTTGTAAACGAGCGCGACGAGGAGGCGGCCGAACTACTCATCAAGAACAACCGTTTAGAGTGCAATCCATTCAATTGATTGTATATAAGCAAAATAAAAAGGACACCTTTCGGTGTCCTTTTTATTTCTACGCTACAAGCGTAATAATCAGCCCTTAATCTCTTTGATACGAGCCTTCTTACCGGTGAGGGCACGAAGATAGTAGAGCTTAGCGCGACGAACGCGACCACGCTTGTTGACAGTGATGCTGTCGATAGAGGGTGAGTTCAAGGGGAAGATACGCTCAACGCCTACAGTACCCGACATCTTACGTACTGTGAAACGCTTCTCATTTCCGTGACCTGCAATCTTGATAACAACACCGCGGTACATCTGGATACGCTCCTTTGTTCCCTCGATAATCTTGTAAGCTACTGTAATTGTATCACCGGGGTGAAACTCCATCTCGCGCTGTACGTCAGTAGCAAATGCTTCTTTAGCAACCTTAATTAAATCCATTTTTACGATTTTTTAAATTGTTGTTTCTCCTACGCAACATATCAAGTTACTCTTCCTTGACAGCGATTACGCCGGAAGCGGTTGCAAAGATAGCTCTTTTTTTCTTAACACATTAAAAAAGTGAACGATATTTTTTCTTCACCCACATTTTTTTAACCATTAACACTATTTCACTATGGTAAATTATCACATATTTAATAAGAAAATGTAAATTTGAAACCTAAACACAAGAGTATGAGAATAGATAGAATTACGTTTGCAACCCTTATAGCGACCATACTGCTTTTCAGCTCCTGCCACAAGGAGTACAGTATAAAGAGCATAGAGGGCCACACCATAGCAGTTGCCGAATACCCCATAGAGAACGTCCCAACCGACATTATCGAGCTTGTAAAAAAAGGAAAGAACAGCGTCGACAGCATAAAATCGCCTGTCATTGGACACGCACTGACAACAATGACTGTTGAGGCACCCGAAAGTTCTCTGATGAACTTTGCAGCCGATGCCCTGCGCGAACAGGCACAGCGACATACACGGCAGAGGATAGACGTTGCCATAACCAATAAAGGAGGGCTGCGAAGCGAGATTACAGAAGGAGCTATCACATTCGGTGACATATACAATGTATTCCCATTCGAGAACAGGCTTGTGCTCATAACCCTGAACGGCGAACAGATGTTACGTCTCTTCGCCGAAATTGCCAAAGAGGGAGGCGAGCCTATAAGCGGTGCCCGTATGGAGATAATAGGCTACCCCGAGAATCCACGCTGCGGCAGGGTGAAAATTGGAGGAAAAGAGATACCTATTGACAAAGAGGAGCAACTTAAAAGAGAGTACCGCATCGCAACAAGCGATTATCTTTCACAAGGAAACGATGGACTGACAACACTTGCCGAGGGGTACGACAAAAAAGAGTATACAATCACACTGCGCGAACTTATGATTGAATACATCGCCAAGCATCATAAAAAGAGCAAAGGCGTAACCGCACAAAAAGATGGTCGAGTAAAGCTCATCGAAGAGAAACAGTAAACTACTTTCAAGAAAAAGAGATGAAACAATCATTTATAATAGCGCTAATGGTATTAGCCGTATGCAGCTGCCAAGAGAAAATCGCCGACAAGATAACAATCCTGCACACGAACGACACTCACAGTCATATAGAACCTGAAAAGGGAGGTAGTGGCGGACTCATGAACCGCGCAACACTGATACAGGACGAAAGAGCTGCTGCCGGTGTCGAGAACACCCTGTTACTCGACTGCGGAGACTTTTCACAAGGCTCACTATATTATAATGTATTCAAAGGGGGATTCGAGATAGATGCAATGAACAGCCTCGGCTACGATGCAGGAACATTAGGTAACCACGAGTTTGATTTTGGGTTAGAGAATATGGCTGCACTCGTAAAAAGAGCACATTTCCCCATCGTATGCGCCAACCTCGACTTTAAAGGTACCGCCTGCGAAGGACTCATTCCTCCATACGTAATTACCGAACGCGGTGGTATCAAGATAGGAATTTTCGGACTTTCGCCAAAACTCGAGGGGCTTGTACTGAAAGAGAACTATCAAGGAGTAGTGTACCGTTCGCCTATCGAAGCTGCGCAAGAGTGTGCCGACACGCTAAGAGGAATGGGGTGCACCATTGTTGTATGCCTTTCGCATCTTGGATGGAATATCCCGGGTACGATAAGCGACAGACAGTTGGCCGCCGAGACAAGCGGAATAGATATTATCCTCGGCGGACACTCGCACGACCTTTTCGAGAAACCTCAGCGTCACACCAATAAAACAGGAAAAGAGGTTATAATTCAGCAAGCAGGAAAATATGGACGAAACATCGGCAAAATAGAGGTAACAATAAACAAATAGCCAACTATTTGTTTAAATTACGTTAAAAATGTCATTATTCGATTTATTTAATATATCTTCGCAAAATACATTGTAAATTTTTAACCTTAGATATTTAAACTAATGAAAAAGAACCTTACAATCGCAACGATAGCATTGGTAGCAATGGCATCGTGCACAAGCCAGCCCGTAGGTTACACAATCAACGGTACTGTTGCCGACTCTACACTCAACGGTAAGACAATCTACCTTATCGACGTTAACACCGAGGAGCAGCCAAGCGACTCGGCAGTGATTACAAACAACACATACACATTTACCTCGCAAGAGGCTCTCGCAGGTCCCTGTATCAAGAGAGTATTTATGGGTCGCGGGGGCAACACTGTCATTATCGACAATGGTGCTGTAGTAAACATTAAAACCGGCGAATACCCAAGTGACAACGGCGGTCTTAACGACAAGAATGCAGCACTTATGAAGAGTGTCAGCGAAAAGTCGATGCAACTACGCGAGACATACGGTGCTCTTATGCAGGCAGGTGTAAGCCAAGACTCTATTCGCGCTGTCATCACTGCCGAACAGGATAAGATTATGGCCCTCTACACAACCGCTATCGAGGAGAACAAGGATAATATCTTTGGTGCATTAGTATTTGCTATGACAGCAGGCGATTACAACAGCATTGCAGAGCTGGACTCGGCAGCAGCCGGCATAAAATACGCGAACGACTTCAAGCAGATAAACGAGCAGCGCGAGTCGCTCAAGGCACTTGAGGCCACAAAAGAGGGTGCAATGTTTACCGACTTTGCAGGAAAGAACATTGACGGTACAGCAGCAAAGCTATCGGATTATGTAGGTAAGGGCAAATATGTGCTTGCCGACTTCTGGGCATCTTGGTGTGGTCCTTGCCGCGGCGAGATTCCTAACCTTGTTGAGCTTCAGAAGAAGTTTGGTGGCGACAAATTCACAGTTCTTGGTGTAAACGTATGGGACCAGGAGGCTGAGTTTAAGAAAGCACTCGAGAGCGAGGGTATCAACTATCCCCAGCTTTACGCTTCGGACAACCACGATGCAACAACTATTTACGGTATCAAGGGTATTCCTCAGATAATGCTCTTCGGTCCCGATGGTACAATCGTTAAGCGCAACCTTCGCGGCGAGGCCATGAAGAAGTTTGTTGCCGAGCAGTTGGGCAAGTAATTTCCATCAACAATAAAACATAAGGCAGAAAGCACTTGCTTTCTGCCTTATGTTTTATGCAATTATATACAAAATTACACAATATGTAAAAATTATCATCTAGAACGTATGTGAGAGTTCTGATTAATTCTTTATAGAATTGTCTCCCCTCATATAGAGTCGCCGAAATGACAACCTTGTGTAAACTGCCATATAATCAGCATATTTTATTACATAAACGATTATTAATCTTTCTCACCGAAACAAAGGTCACCCGCATCACCAAGCCCCGGGACAATATAATAATGGCTATTCAGCTCAGGGTCGACAGCAGCACAATAAATGATGGCATCCTCGGGGAAATTCTCGGCAACATAATCTACTGCATATTGGCTTGCTATTACCGAAGCAAGAATAACCTTCGACGGCACACCTTTTGTACACAGCGCCTTATAACTAAGCTCGGCACTGCTGCCCGTCGCCAACATCGTATCGACCAAAAGAAGAGTCTTACCTTCGAGTCGAGGCGAAGCAAGATACTCAATCTGTACATCAAAGTGAGTTTCATCAGTATACTCCCTATAGGCCGAGACAAAAGCATTTTCGGCATCGTCAAAGATATTATGAAATCCCGTGTGAAGCGGAAGTCCCGCCCTAAGTATTGTAGCCAATACAACCTTGTCTGACGGAACATTCTGCCTCGACTCGGCAAGCGGGGTCGTTACTATAGAGACACCGTACTGCAACTCTCGGCTTATCTCGTAAGCCATAATCTCACCAATGCGCTCGACGTTCCTACGGAAACGCATACTATCACCTTGAATATTCACATCGCGCAACTCCGATACAAACTTGTTCAGAATAGTATTATTTTTTGAAAGGTCTACTATTTTCATAATAATATTGTTTTATCGGTGCTAATATATGTAAACTTATTGGAATCAGAACAAAAGAGAGCAGATATTTCACCTTTAAAACACCGATTTTAAAAAAAACAAAAATTAAGCAGTTTTTAACAAAAATATGCTTAAATATTAACAATGAACAAGTTAAGTATAATCCAGCAATATACTGCAATATTAAAAGTTTAGCTTTTCACACTAATTAAAGAAAAATTTCTTTAATTGTTTGAGAGTTTAAGTAAAAAGATATATCTTTGCATTTGGAAAACTTCGGCAACTTTGAAAACCCAGTGTTTATTAGTTGCTGTAAAGTATTCTGTGTGACTTAGAATTGAATTTATTAACCAATAATTTATTTTTTAATTATGGCAACAATAGATCTTACCAAGTATGGTATTACCGGCGCTACAGAGGTAGTTTACAACCCCTCGTACGAGCAGCTTTTTGCTGAGGAGACAAAGCCGGGTCTCGAAGGTTTTGAGGTTGGTCAGGAGACCGAGCTCGGTGCAGTGAACGTAATGACAGGTGTTTACACCGGCCGTTCACCTAAAGACAAGTTCATCGTAAAGGATGCAACATCTGAGAACACCGTATGGTGGACATCTGAGGAGTACAAGAACGACAACAAGCCCGTTACAACCGAGACTTGGAATGTTCTTAAAGATATTGCAACAAAGGAGCTCTCGAACAAGAGACTTTTCGTTGTTGACGCATTCTGTGGTGCAAATGCTGCAACACGTCTGAAAGTACGTTTCATCATGGAGGTTGCTTGGCAGGCTCACTTCGTTAAGAATATGTTCATCCGTCCTACAGAGGAGGAGTTGGCAGCATTCGGCGAGCCCGATTTCGTAGTTTACAACGCATCAAAGGCAACTGTTCCCAACTATGCAGAGCTTGGCCTTAACTCTGAGACAGCAGTTGTATTCAACCTTACATCACGTGAGCAGGTTATCCTTAACACATGGTACGGCGGTGAGATGAAGAAGGGTATGTTCTCTATGATGAACTACTACCTTCCCCTCCAGGGCATCGCATCTATGCACTGCTCGGCAAACACAAACGAGAAGGGCGAGACTGCTATCTTCTTCGGTCTATCAGGTACAGGAAAGACTACTCTTTCTACCGACCCCAAGCGTATGCTTATCGGTGACGACGAGCACGGCTGGGACGACGACTGCGTATTCAACTTCGAGGGTGGCTGCTACGCAAAGGTTATAAATCTCGACAAGGAGAGCGAGCCCGATATCTACAATGCTATCCGTCGCGATGCACTTTTGGAGAATGTAACAGTTGATGCTGACGGAAAGATTAACTTCGCTGACAAGAGCGTAACCGAGAACACTCGTGTATCTTATCCCATCAACCACATCAACAACATCGTTAAGCCCGTATCTAAGGCTCCTGCTGCAAAGAAGGTAATCTTCTTGTCGGCTGACGCATTCGGTGTACTTCCTCCCGTATCTATCCTCTCACCCGAGCAGACACAGTACTACTTCCTCAGCGGCTTCACAGCTAAGTTGGCAGGTACAGAGCGTGGTATCACAGAGCCTACTCCTACATTCTCGGCTTGCTTCGGCGCAGCTTTCCTTAGCTTGCACCCCACAAAGTACGGCGAGGAGCTTGTAAAGAAGATGGAGGCAAACGGTGCTAAGGCTTACCTCGTGAACACAGGTTGGAACGGTACAGGCAAGCGTATCTCTATCAAGGATACACGTGGTATCATTGATGCTATCCTCGATGGTTCAATCGACAATGCTCCTACAAAGACTATCCCTTACTTCGACTTTGTAGTACCCACAGAGCTTCCCGGCGTTGACCCCGCTATCCTCGATCCTCGCGACACATACGCAGAGGTTTCTGAGTGGGAGGTTAAGGCTAAGGACCTCGCAGGTCGCTTCATCAAGAACTTCGCTAAGTACACAGGTAACGAGGCTGGTAAGGCTCTTGTAGCAGCTGGTCCCCAGCTCTAATTGAACAGATTGTTTAAATTAGATAATTCATGCATCGACCCTTTCGGGTCGATGCTTTTTTTTTGATTTATAGAGACTCTTTAATACATCATATAAAGCAGTTCATATTTTTGCATCTGATAAATAATAACTACTTTTGCGATAAATTCGAAAAAAGCTGTATGCTAAGCCAAGAGACAAAGGATTTTATATCCAAACACCGCAACGAAGACATACGTTCGCTTGCTTTGCAAGCGAAGCGCTACCCCGGCATAGATGTGCGCGAGGCAGTCGCACAGATTGAGGGATGGCAACTTGCAAAAGAGAAACTGCCCGAGTGGGCAGCTACAGAGGGCATACTCTACCCTCCTCGACTTTCAATGGAGCAGTGTTCGTCACAGGCAACAGCACTGTACAAGGCAAGAATAGTAAAAGGAAAGCAAATGGCCGATATAACAGGCGGCTTTGGAATAGACTGCAGCTACCTGGCACAGAAGTTCGAGAAAGCGATATATATTGAACGCAACAAAATCCTATGCGATATTGCACGACATAATTTCGGATTGCTGAATTTAAATAATATAGAGATTATCAATGGTAAAAGCGAAGATTTTTTTGAGCGTCTGCCACAATGCGACTGGATATATGCCGACCCTGCACGCCGCGACAGCAGCGGCGGTAAAGTAGTAGCACTTGCTGATTGTGAACCTGATATACCTGCGCTCGAAGAGAGACTATTGAGTCACTGTGATAAAGCTATGATAAAGTGCTCGCCAATGCTCGATATTACAGCAGCCTGTCGTGAACTACACACAGCAATTGAGGTGCATATTGTAGCAGTAAACAACGAGTGCAAAGAGCTTCTGCTTATACTATCATCCGAGGGCAGTAACCACCCTGTCACCATCAACTGCGTAAATATCCTCAAAGAGAGTGAACAACATTTCGGCTGCATAATAGGAGCGAATCACAACGTCTCATACGCCAACAGCATAGAAAAATACCTGTACGAGCCTAATGCTGCAATACAGAAAGGAGGTTGCGATGACGCATTATCTGAGGCTTACGGAGTGGACAAGCTACATCCCAACAGCCATCTTTTCACATCATCGAGACTAATCAAAGAGTTCCCCGGAAGAGTGTTCACCGTTGAGAGTTCAGGCGGATTCTCTAAAAGCGAAATAAAGAGCCTGCTAACAGGTATCAGGCAAGCCAATATAACAGTCCGCAATTTCCCCGACACTGTTCAGGGATTACGCAAAAGGCTGAAAATAGCCGAGGGCGGTGACACTTATATATTTGCCACCACCCTCTTCAATGGAGAAAAAGCTCTTATCAGGTGCCGTAAGCCTCATTAGGCAGGAACATAATTGACATTCAATGTATAGAATTTATTACGTTCAAAAGTAAATGCGGGCAATATGAATTTCATTGAGCCACCATTTGTATCGAACAGTTCGACACTCCACTCATCATCGCCAAATTCTATTGGCAGGACAGACATAAAAAATACTACCGGAGTGTCACCTATGGCTATCTTGTTGCAATCGAGGGTTATAGTATTACCACTCTGTCCTACAATTTTATAATTAGCACTATTTACATCTACAAGAATCTCACCCGAAAGAGGCTTTAAATCGGCTGATAGAACAATATGCGATATTTTAGTATTTATAGGCGAGGAAACACTAAATCTAATAAAGCTACTTATATTTTTAAAGGAGAATGAGGTCGTAGTAACATTATCTGCCGCGGCAACCATAGGCACTCCGTTGGGTATAGAGTTCAGAACCGCCCTTTGCACTGCCGGATACATTGTATAGAGCGTATCTGAATCAAGCATCGAGGCCGATTCGGCATAAGGATACAGGGCTACATTAGTGTAAGAAACACCCTCATCATCGGTAGAACCACCTATAATGAATTTCCCATCTACTATGAACTTGGCACTACGCCCATCGGGTACACCATATACGACTGCACAGTTCATAATATCACCGCCCAGAAAGACGCTCAGTGAGTCGTTCACATCCCAAAAAATACTTCGACCATCATCCGAGAGTACAGTGCGTGTTACTCCTAACTCTTCGGCTTGGACTTCAAGAATCAAGGGTTTCATCGACGTTCCAAATTCATCATCGCTGTTGCAACCTACTGCTACTATAACAGAGAGTGCCAATAAAAAACGAAAATTTCTCATTATAATACAGTTTGATTATACAATCATTTATTCCAGATATCACCCCACACGTTAGAATTACTCGGTTTTGTTGTGGGAATATCTCCGCCATTTTCTAACTGCTCACTCGATGCCGCAATCATATGCAGACACTCACACTCTACCAATTCGGCAGTGGGCTTTACATAATCTCTCTTCATACTCTTTATCTTCTTTTGTTGTTTATACAAATAAAAAACAAACATACAAGAAAAAAGTTCCACCCACTGACGTTTGTACAATGGGTGGAACAAATATAAGTATGTGGAGCAGTTCTTTACTGCTTGCGCTTTTTCAATAGCACTGCGTCCATATCACGCTCTTGGAGCAGTTCATAAGCCTTTAAGAAATTATCGTCCTTTGTATTTATAATCTGCATATATTCACTCATATCCCAAAGGTCGCGTGCAAGAAGCGCTTTCATCTGAAGCGATAGCATAGGGAGCGAACGTTGGTACTCGTCTTCGCCACCCTCAAGCTTGACACTGTCACGCTCGGCCATAGAACGCAAGCGTCCGAGCAGGGTCTCATCAACAACAAATTTTTCGTTGAATTTTTTCATGGTAGGATAGCTTCTCTGCAACGCCTCACGATTATCATCAAGATAACGTAATGTTGCCTGAAGCATCGTTCCGCGTCGAACTATGTCTCGGTGATACTTTGTATATTTGTTTGTATCGAGTGGTACAAAATAGTCGGGCATAATACCTCCTCCACCATATACTGTGCGTGCCAACCGCTTTGTTGTCATCATCAGAGAGTCGGGGAAGTGAATGCTGTCGGCTGTGACAAGCTCTCCTCTATTATAACGCTCCATAAGGTCGTTGCCATAGCTTATAGAGTCGCCATAAGGTTTCTGAATATTACGTCCCGAAGGGGTATAATAACGCGAAATTGTAAGACGTATCATTGCTCCGTCGGGAAGACTGAATGCTCGCTGAACCAATCCTTTTCCAAATGAACGACGGCCTACTACGACACCACGGTCCCAATCCTGTATCGCTCCAGCCAAAATCTCGGATGCCGAAGCCGATGTCTCGTCAACAATAACCGCCACTTTGCCCTTTGTGAATCGTCCTCCTCCCTCGGCAAGATACTCGTATCGGGGGAATACACGTCCTTCGGTGTATACAACCAGCTGTCCTCGCTCAAGGAACTCATTGGCAATATCCACGGCTGCTTGCAAGAAACCGCCTCCGTTACCTTGAAGGTCGAGTATAAGATTCTTCATTCCCTGCTTTTTTAACGAGTCGAGTTTTGATACAAACTCCTCATGCGTTGTTGCCGCAAAAGAGTTTATATGTATGTATCCCACCTTCTTATCTACCATGTATGCAGCATCGACACTATATGTATTTATCTTATCACGTACAAGATTAAATACAAGAGGAGACGAGAGACCGCGGCGCACAACCTCTAATTTCACAGTGGAACCTTTGGGACCGCGCAGACGCTTCATTATCTCTCCTCTATCCATCTTCACGCCTGCTATGGCTGTATCGTTTACAGTAACTATTCTATCTCCGGGCAGAATACCGGCCTTCTCGGACGGACCGTTCAAAGTAGTCTGTATAACAAAAAGAGTATCATCGACAATATTGAACTGTACTCCAATACCCTCGAAATTTCCACGCATTGCCTCGTTTATACTCTTCACCTCATCGGGGGTAGAGTAGGTAGAATGAGGATCAAGCTCCTTCAGCATAGCCTTTATTCCGGCCTCTACAATCTTAGGTTCGTCAACATCATCGACATAATAACGGGTTATTATACTCTCGGAAAAAAGCAGTTTTGTGAGTTGCTCAGGAAGAGCTGCTCCCTGCTGTTGCTGCTGCGCTCTTACCATTGTCAATGGCATAGCCAGCAGAATTAACATATATACAATAGTTTTTTTCATCTTTTTATTGGTTTTATGGCAACATATTACTTACATCTTTACCGTAACTCATAAGCTCGCGTACAACGCTGCTACTTATCGAGGCATACTCTGGCTCACTTATAAGAAGCAGTGTCTCTACACCCGATATACGGCGGTTAATATCGGCCAGTTCGCGCTCATATTCAAAATCTTTTACGCTACGTACTCCTCGCAACAAACAATCGGCACCTATTTCTTTTGCAAAATCTACAGTAAGGCCTTCATAGGCCACAGCCTCTACGCGCGGTTCGGTAGAATAAAGAGTTTTAAGGCTTTCGAGCCTCTCATCAACACTCTGCATGGCCTGCTTACCCGAGTTATGGCCAACGGCTATAATTACACGGGAGAATATTTGCAGCGCACGCTGTACGATACGTTGATGACCTATTGTAAAAGGGTCGAATGTACCTGCAAAAAGAGCACACTTTCCATCACTCGTCATTTGCTTTGTCCTCCTCTACAACAAGATTATCAATAATAAAATTCTGACGCTCCATTGTATTCTTACCCATATAGTAACTGAGCAGGTCCTCGACCTTATCGTCCTTGTGCATTGTCACACGTTCGAGACGCATATCCTCGCCAATGAAAGAACGGAACTCATCGGGGGATATCTCTCCAAGACCTTTGAATCGGGTTATCTCGGGATTGGGCGAGAGTTTTTCTATGGCTGCAATACGCTCCTCCTCGGTATAACAGTAGATTGTCTCATAATCTCCCTTTCCTGCCGAGCCGCCTGCGGCTTTCTTGCCTCGCGGCATCTTGCGTTTGTTACGCACACGGAAAAGCGGTGTTTGAAGAATATATACGTGTCCTTTCTTTATCAGTTCGGGGAAAAATTGCAGGAAAAAGGTTATCAGCAACAGACGTATGTGCATTCCATCAACATCGGCATCGGTTGCCACAATTACCTTATTGTAGCGTAAGCCCTCTAACCCATCCTCGATATTCAATGCAGCCTGCAACAGATTGAACTCATCGTTCTTATAAACCACTGCTCGGCTCATTCCATAGCTATTGAGTGGCTTTCCACGCAAGCTGAATACTGCTTGAGTATTTGCATCGCGACTCTTTGTGATAGAACCGCTTGCCGAATCACCCTCGGTAATGAATATACTGCTTTCGTCTACACGGTCACCCTTGGGGTCATTATAGTGTATACGGCAGTCGCGCAGTTTGCGATTGTGAAGACTCACTTTCTTAGCCTTCTCTCTTGCCTGTTTTGTGAGCCCGGCTAATTCTTTGCGCTCTTTTTCCGAAGCTGTAATCTTGGCAAGCATCGCCTCGCTTATGTCGGGATTGCGATGCAGAAAGTTATCGAGTTCTACCTTCACAAAATCACCGATAAACTTCTTCACACTTGTACTGTTCTCATCGGGAGCAATGCGTAATGAACCGAGTTTCACCTTTGTCTGACTCTCGAATACCGGCTCTTGAATATTTATAGCTATTGCAGCTACTATACCGTTACGTATGTCGCTATACTCGAAATTCTTCGCAGTAAAAAAGTCGTGTATAGTAGATGCCACTAACTCTTTGAAGGCACTCTGATGGGTACCTCCCTGTGATGTATGCTGACCGTTTACAAACGAATAGTACTCTTCGCCATACTGCGCTGCATGAGTAAATGCAATCTCGATATCCTCGCCTTTAAGATGTATTATCGGATAGAGGCTTTCGGCTGTCATATTATCGGTAAGTAGGTCGGCAAGACCGTTACGCGAGATAATACGCCTGCCATTGAACATTATAATAAGTCCTGTATTCAGATATGTGTAGTTGCGGAGCATTGTCTCTACAAATGCTGCACGATACTCATAATTCTTAAACAATTTACTATCGGGAGTAAAGGATACGTATGTACCATTCTCTTCGTTGGTATTCTCGGTAACATCTGATACGAGTACACCCTGAGCAAAAGATGCCTTGCGCACGACACCCTCGCGATAGCTGCGTACCTCGAACTGAGAACTCATTGCATTTACAGCCTTAAGACCCACTCCGTTAAGACCTACCGACTTTTTAAAGGCCTTATCGTCATATTTGGCACCTGTATTCAGTTTGCTCACCGCATCAATCATTGCACCCTGAGGGATGCCTCGACCATAGTCACGCACCGTTACCGAATGATTGTCCTCGATATCAACCTCGATACGACGGCCTGCACCCATTTTGAACTCATCGATACAGTTGTCGATAACCTCTTTAAGCAACACATATACTCCGTCGTCACTCTGCGAACCATCACCCAATTTACCGATGTACATACCGGGGCGCAAACGTATGTGCTCCATATCATTCAGATGGCGTATATTATCGTCGGTATATGCCGTCTGTTCCTGGGGTTGTTCGCCCCCGTTAAAAAGTATCTCTTCGTCCATCAGCGTAGTTCTTTCTTGTATGCCCTGCGGCGTTTATGTTGGTCTTTTTCGAACATCTCCCACTGCGATTGAATCTTGGTGTTTGTCTCGAGCTCGGGATTACTCTCTATGTCCACAATACCCATCTCGATATATCGTGGAAGAAGGTCATTTATAATCAATGCATTTACACCTTTACTCTGATACTCGGGCTTGACAGCCATAAGCAGAAAGTCGAGTCTTTTAGGACGGCGTTCGAATAGCGGCTTAAGGAAATGAATCCAACCGAACGGAAAGAGTTTGCCACCCGACTTTTGTAAAGCCGTTGCGTATGACGTAAGACTGACACCTATTCCCACCAAATTATCTTCGGCATCGGCAACCAGCGATATCAGTCGTAAATCTATCAATGGCAGATAAGAGTTAATAAACTGCTTTATCTGTCCGTCACTAAGCGGTGAGTAGCCATATAAAGGAGCGTATGCCTCGTTCACAAGTTCGAAAAGCGCCTTGCCATATCTTTTGGCGAGTGCACGGCGTGAGTTGCACTTGACAACGTGCAATTTGAATCTTTTGGCAATAAGCACCGAGAGTCGCTCGGCCTTTTCCCAATTCTTATCGGGCACTTTAAAAAGGAACTCTACCCAGTCGACATCTTTCTCATACCCCAAACGCTCTAAATGCTGGCTATAGTAAGGATAGTTATAGATTGTCGCCATTGTGCTTACACGGTCGAATCCCTCTATGAGCAATCCTTCGGGGTCGAAGTCGGTAAATCCTAAAGGTCCGTGTACCTCGTGCATGCCACGTTCGCGTCCCCAAGCCTCAACTGTCTCGATTAACTTTGTCGATACCTCCTCGTCATCAATAAAATCAATCCACCCGAAGCGTACCGCACGTGTACCCCACTTCTCATTTGCCTTTCTGTTTATAATTGCAGCTACACGCCCAACAATCTCATCGCCCTTATAAGCAAGAAAATAGTCAGCCTCACAAAATTCGAATGCAGCATTCTTATCTTTGTCGAGTGTGACACACATATCCTCGTAAAGATCGGGGACAAAATAGGGGTTTCCTTTGTAGAGTTCGCAGTTAAAGCGTATAAAACTCCTCAACTGCTTTTTTGTTGTAACTTTTACTATTTTTACAGACATCTTGTCGTACTTTGCTATTAGGCTTGTAAAAATATAAAATCTTTACGAAAAAAACAAATCAGGCATTCATAATAAGATAAGTAGTATATGCTATATAAACAGCTATAAGCAACACACCCTCCATTCGTGTAATTACAGCTTTTCCTCCAAATTTTGTTACCATATAGATAAGTAATGACGAAAAGAGAAGCACATAGTAGTCAATAGGACTGAATCCGACAAGACTGATAGGAGTAATTGTGGCACTACATCCCAATATAAAGAATATGTTAAGAATGCTGCTTCCAAGAACATTACCCAATGCTATACCCACATTGCCTTTACGCGCAGCATTTACCGAGACTGCAAGCTCGGGCAACGAACTTCCTGCCGAAACAATTGTAATACCGATAATTGCCTCGGATAGTCCGCACACACGGGCAATTTCGGTTGCACCATCCACAAAGAGATTTCCACCAAAGATAAGCCCGGCAAGACCGGCAACAATAAACAAGAGCGCTTTTCCAATGGTGATAGGCGCATCGCCCTCACTCTCCTCGTCATCATTTGTAATAGAGAACGTATAACGTATAAATATCATTAAAAAGCACAGCAGCAATAATCCGCCATTCCGTGTTATAAAGCCACCGTCTGCCTCACCATATAAAATATCTCCCGAGACGAGAATAAGTGCCACTGTTGCCAACATATTAAACGGTATCTCACGCGAAAGCATCTTCGCACTAAAATGGATAGGAGCAATGAGAGCAGCAACTCCCAATATGAACAATCCATTAAAAATATTACTACCGATAATATTTCCCAATGAAATACCTGAACTTCCTTTTAGAGCTGCACCAAGACTTATAACAAACTCAGGCAGAGAGGTTCCCAATGCCACAATCGTAAGACCTATTACCAATTCACTAATACCAAAGCGGCGTGCAATACCCGAGGCTCCTTTTGTAAGCCAATCAGCACCAAGGATAACAAGCACTATTCCTATGACAAAATAAACAATCGAAAGTATCATAATATCGTTTTTTAAAATTCCTCAGCCTTACAGGGATATACCAATAAGGCTGAGATTGTTATATAATTTATTGTAACGGTAAGGTTCTCGTCAAAGGTTGTTCCATCAGCCGGTGTAAAGGTAGGCTCAACAACATCTACTGGCTCGGGAGTCTCACCACCGGCACCACCATCGGGCGTATATGTAACTGTTATCGACTTAATATATATTGCTTTTGAAGATGTCTGAGAACAAGAATTTAGTGTTTTTGTTCCGTTTGCCGAGAACACTTTACCGGCAAAAGTATAAGTATACTCCTCGGCGTGCAGGCCAAAGAGCACTAACATTGAGCATAGTATAGATAAAAATATCTTTTTCACTATTTATTTTGTTTGTCTGTTTTATTTTTTATTACAGCATATTCTGCTTTTTCATCTCCTCGGCCACTGTCAACAGTTCGTTGTACCACTCTTTACCGAACCGTTCGATAAGCGGCTCTTTAAGAAACTGATAGGCACGTATTCCTTTTCGTCGTCCTGCCACTTGTGCTGTGCGACATACGTCCCACTTATGAAAATTCACAGCGGTGAGATCGCCCACTTTACTAAGGCGCGCAGGATAGAGATAACAAGAAATAGGCTTACGCCACGTAGTACGTCCTTCGTTGTAAGCCTTTTCTATCAGGCAGATACAACAGCCCTTCTCATCGCGCGAAGCAAAGACACAGTCCTTGCCGTTTACTATCGAGGTAACGAGGTCGCCGTCGCGGTCGCAATATACCACTCCCTGCTCTTCGACAACGGCACGTGCCTCGGGTGTCATCTCACTCTCAACTATTGGCAGAGCCTCCTCGAGTTTCTCAACTTCGTCCATTGCGACGGGAGCACCCGCGTCACCCTCAACACAGCATATACCCTTGCAGTGCGAGGGATTACAACTGAAATATTCCTGAAACATTGCGAACGAAACTATCGCGTCGCCTATCTGTACCATAAAAAACTTTTTACTTATTAGTATCGGCAAGAGGATGCACCGATAATTAACATCGGCACATCCTCTTTTTTTGATTATAAAACTATTCTTGACGCTATATTATCAGATGAGGCAGTTTCCTGTCATATCCGAAGGAGTCTCCAGACCCATAATCTTAAGAATAGTGGGAGCGACATCGGCAAGAATACCATCCTTGATAGCCGCCTCCTTGTTCTCTGTTACATATACGCAAGGTACGGGGTTCAACGAGTGGGCCGTATTGGGTGAACCGTCAGCATTCACTGCATTATCGGCGTTACCGTGATCGGCAATGATAATTGACTCGTATCCATGTGCCTTTGCAGCCTCAATCACATCCTTCAGACAAGCGTCAACAGCAGTAACAGCCTTCTCAATAGCGCTGTATACACCTGTGTGGCCAACCATATCTCCGTTTGCAAAGTTCACAACGATGAAATCGTATTTCTCGCTGTCAATCTCGGCTACGAGCTTATCCTTAACCTCGTATGCGCTCATCTCGGGCTGTAGGTCGTATGTTGCAACCTTGGGAGAGGGAACAAGGATACGCTCCTCGCCATCGTAAGGAGTCTCACGACCACCGTTGAAGAAGAATGTAACATGAGCATATTTCTCGGTCTCGGCAATGTGCAACTGTTTAAGCCCCTGCTTAGAGACATACTCGCCAAGGGTATTCTCGACATTCTCTTTGTCGAACAAGATATAAACGCCCTTGAAGTTTGCATCGTAAGGAGTCATACAGTAATACTGCAAACCGGGGATTGTATGCATTCCTGCCTCGGGCATATCCTGCTGTGTAAGAACAACTGTAAGCTCTTTTGCACGGTCGTTACGATAATTGAAGAAGATGACTGCATCACCCTCGCCGATACGTCCATCCATTGTGCTGTTGACAATAGGCTTAACGAACTCGTCGGTTACCCCCTCGGCATACGATTCGTTCATCGCAGCAACCATGTCATCGGCTTTCTTGCCCTCGCCGCTTACCAAGAGGTCGTAAGCTATCTTTACGCGCTCCCAACGTTTGTCGCGGTCCATCGCATAGTAACGTCCGATTATAGTGGCAATGTTCATATTCTTATCGGTAAGCTGCTGAATGAAACCGGCACCACTCTTGGGGTCAGTATCACGACCATCCATAAAGCAGTGTACGTATGTTTCCTTTACACCGGCCTCTACTGCCATATTGTAAATAGCCTCGAGGTGCTCCAAAGAGCTGTGTACGCCACCATCGGATGCAAGACCCATAAAGTGAAGTTTCTTTCCGTTTGTCTTGGCATACTCAACAGCTGCAACCAACTGTGGATTCTGTTTGATTGTTCCGTCGGCAATAGCACGGTTGATTTTCAGAAGGTCCTGATAAACCACTCGACCTCCACCGATATTGAGGTGACCTACCTCACTGTTACCCATCTGTCCTGCAGGCAGACCAACATTCTCGCCACTTGCCTGAAGCTGCGAATTGGGATAATTGCTTACCAGATAGTCCCAATAGGGAGTGGGAGTACTGAAAATAACATCGCCCTTACTATGGTTGCCAATGCCCCAACCATCAAGAATTACCAAAAGTGCTTTCTTACTCATAACTTTATATTTATTTAATAATTATCTATTCAAAAAACCATCTGCGAAGATAGTGCAAATATTCGAATTATTACGGTACTGAGATAAAAAAACAGACGTTATTATTTAATTTATGCTAAATGGAGTAGTTTTTTGACAAAAACCACTGCTTACCTCTTAAAAAAGCACTATTTTTGCCGATTATTTATTAGTAATCATGGAACATCCGTTACATTTATTCAAATATTGTCCGCGATGCGGAAGCGCCCAATTTGCCATAAACGATTTTAAATCGAAGAGATGCGACGACTGCGGATTTGTATTTTATTTCAATCCTCTATCGGCCACTGTAGCCTTTATATTGGACAGCAATAACCGATTATTGGTGGCACGTCGTGCCAAGGAGCCGGCAAAAGGTACCCTTGACCTGCCGGGAGGTTTCTCCGACAGTTTCGAGACAGCCGAAGAGGGTGTGATACGCGAAGTAAAAGAAGAGACCGGTCTTACCGTGGTTTCTGCCGAATACCTTTTCTCGCTTCCTAACATTTATGTCTATTCGGGATTCGAAGAGCATACACTCGACCTCTTTTTCCTATGCCGAGTGCAGGAGAGTGACAAAATAGCCGCGGACGATGATGTCGAGACATTGCAATGGATTCCCATCGAGGAGATAGAACCCGAAAAATTCGGATTGCAATCGATACGTAAAGGAGTGGGAATATTCAAGAACATGATAATGAAAAGAGAACTATAATATGAAGAAACGATTAATGATTCTACTGCTTGCCGGGATTGGAGTTGCAGCACAAGCACAGACCACAATCTCGGCCGACAGCAATGGTTGGTTACTAAAAGAGAGCCGCCGACTGATTGAAGAGAAAGAGTATCCAACCACACTCACATTGCTTTCACGCATAGAGCGTGCCTCACTCAATGCCTCAGAGCGTCAGGAGGCCGATTATATGATTGCAATAGCTACTTTCGAGACAAACAGCCTCGATGGCCGTGCCCTTATGCTTCAATATCTGGCCGACTATCCCGAGAGTGCTAAAAGAGATATTCTATCGGCCTATATTGCCGAGTCTTATTACTACTCGCAAAATTTCGAGCAGGCTGTCACATGGTTCAAGAACTGCGACCTTGAGCGACTTGAGCCAAGAGAGAGAGAACGTGTACGGTTGCATTATGCCTTGACTCTGCAGGAATGCGGTGAGGCCGACAGTGCAATCAATCTGCTCAATGCCATAAAAGCCAAAGGTAAATTCTATCGCAGCGATGCCATATTCCATCTTGCAGCCATCGACTACTACAACGAGCAATTGGAATCGGCGCACGAAGCTTTCAAGTTGATTGAGATGGATGACAAATACCATCTTGATGTCCCTTATTATCTTGCCGGAATATATCTTAAGAAAGGCGAGAATATACGAGCCGAGAAGCTTGCACGCCTTTTCTTACAATACAACAGCGAACTAAAGCAGGGTATACCTATGCGTCACATCCTTGGTGCATCACTGTACGGACAAGGACGTTACAACGAGGCTATACCTCCCCTTCAAGAGTATATACAGCTATGCAAGGAGCCCCAGCGCATAGCCTGCTACCAATTGGCTATGAGCCTTTTCAATACCGGCAAATACAGCGAAGCTGTTCCGATGTTTGACCAATGCACTAACGAGGACGACGCAATAGCACAAAATGCCTATCTGCATTTGGGTATTATAGAACTTAAACTCAACGATATTGCCAAGGCCCGCCTCTCATTCGAACAGGCTGCAGCAATGAGCCACGATAGCAAGATACGCGAAGAGGCACTCTATAACTATGCCCTATGCATACACCAGACACGTTATTCGCCATTTGCCGAGAGTGTAAAGGTGTTTGAGCGTTTCCTTAACGAGTATCCCGACTCGCCACACGCCTCACAGGTAGAGCGTTATCTTATCGAGGTGTATATGAACACCCGTAATTACGACGTTGCCTTACAATCCATCGAAAAAATAAAGCATCCCTCAAACGAAATTTTAGGTGCCAAGCAGAATATCCTGTACCGTTTAGGCGTACAGGCTTTCATCGACAATAATATGCACGGTGCAATAGAGTATATGAACCGTTCATTAGCCCTCTCGAGATACAGCCGCGACACTCACAGCGATGCACTCTATTGGAGAGGCGAGTCGTACTACCGTTTAGAGAACTATAAGTCAGCAGCCAACGATTATAAAGCGACTATTGCTCTTTCGTCAAGGAATTCGGGCGATGCGCTCTATGGCCTTGCATATACGCAGTTCCAGCAAGGGGATTATGACAAAGCTGCCGAAACATTCGGCCGTTTTCTGCAAAATGCAGCATCATCCAAGAGTGTGCAGCGTGCCGATGCCTACAACCGTTTGGGCGACTGCCATTTCTACAAGCGCGACTACACCGGTGCCGACCAGTTCTACCGTAAGGCATCTGAGACCGACCGTTCACACAGCGATTATGCCCTTTATCGCTCGGCAATAACACAAGGTCTCTCTAAAGACTATGCAGCAAAGGTCAAGACACTGAGCAACCTCATCGAACGCTATCCCGACAGCAATTACACCGAACAAGCCTATTATGAGATAGGACGTTCCTATGTAGCTCTTGAGGATAACAAACAGGCTATCAAAGCATTTGCCGAGCTTATGAAGCGTTACCCCGAAAGTTCTCTTGCACGCCGTGCCGCTGCCGAGACAGCAATCATATACAATCAGAATGGCGAACAGGCAAAAGCCATTGCAGCCTACAAACAGATTATACAGAAATACCCCCACAGCGAAGAGGCCCGTTTAGCAATACAGGACCTTAAGAACCTGTATATCGAACAAGGCAACATAAGAGAGTTTACCGAATTTGCAGCATCCACTCCCGGAATGAAGGCCGTTGAAAGCAACGAGCGCGACACACTCACATACACTGCTGCCGAGCGCATCTACAGCCGTCAACGTTACGATGATGCACGCAAAGCCTTCAACGACTATCTTAGCGAGTTTCCCGAAGGTTCTTTTGTACTCGACAGCCACTATTATCTTGGAGTAATACACTACAACGAAAAGGCCACCAAAGAAGCACTTAAACATTTCGAACAGGTCATCCTGTTCCCCGACAACAAATACAGCGAAGATGCAATGGCACTTGCATCGGACATACATTATCGTGCACAGCGATACGACCGCGCAATGGAGCTTTACAAACAGCTTGCCACCAAGACCAACAATGAGGAGCGTCGCCGTGCATGCCGTATGAACACTATGCGTTGCGCTACAGCCTTAGGAATTAACGACGAGGCAATAGCCGCGGCAAGCGACCTTCTGAATGCAGGCAATTTGTCACCCGAATGGGAACGCGAAGCACTGCATACACGCGCAAAGGCACTTTTGGCCTCGAATAAAGGCAACGAAGCAGTAGACGACCTCAGCAAATTGGCAAAAGACACACGCAGCAAGCAAGGTGCCGAAGCCAAATATCTGCTGGCACAATATATGTTCGACAGCAACCAACACGAAAAGTGCGAACAGGAGATTCTCAACTACATAGAGTCGAGTACCCCTCATGCCTATTGGTTGGCCCGAAGTTTTGTACTCCTTTCCGACCTATATATGGCACAAGGACGCAATATGGAGGCTAAACAGTACCTGTTGACCTTACAGAACAACTACAGCGGCAACGATGATATAGCAGAACTCATCAAAGAGCGTCTGCAAAAGTTAACCGCAAACAGCGAAGCAGAGCAATAATCAGCATCCCACTTGCTACAAAAAGTTAAAAAAAAGAGAAAGATGAAAAGATATACAATATTATCGGTACTTATATTTGCCGCAAACAGCCTATTTGCACAGAACGATACTATAGGCGCAGTTATACAGGTAGAAAACGATTATGCACCTGTAGTGGTAAAAGCCAACAAGATGGGATTCACCCCACAGATTGAGATAGCCTCGGACCACAAGCCCCTCGACCTCGTATTCTCGCAAGATGGCAAGCCTTTCGGACGCTTCGTGTCGCAACGAAACGTAAAAGATGTTCTTCCCACCCAAGAGCAGCTCTTTCCCGGCTACGCACGCCTTGGATACGGCACAGGTAACAACGTAGATCTTAAAGCCGCCTACCGATTCAAATTTGGCAAGCGCGACAAACTGAACCTATTTGCCTCTATGGACGGATACGACACAAGCATAAAGTACAAAGACGAAGATTGCAACTCACGTTTCTTTACAACATATATTAATGCCGATTACACACACCAATTCGACAAATTGTCGTTAGGTGTTGAGGCCGACATTATTAACAAAGCATTTAACTATATACAGCCTGTTTTCTATGCAAACCATCAAAGCCGACAAGTGACAACCGACAAGCAGAATAGCACCTCTTATTCTCTTTTGGTAAAGGCTGCATCGAATACAATGGGAGCACTTTCGTACAAGGCATACGCAGGATTCACTATGAATAGTCGCAAATACAGCGCAGCGACCGATGAGCGTATAACAGAGAACCGCTTACGTGCAGGCGGTACCATACATTATGAGCTTCCGCACGTGAATCTTTACAACTTAGGTGCAAATATCGACATAGACGGTTTCATATACAACAGTGCATTAAAGCCCGAAGAGGGTCCGGGAATACACGACCGTTATAGCGACTATACACTCATACGACTTAATCCTTTCGGCAATCTTCGTTTCGGCGAATGGAAAGCCCGTGTAGGAATACATGCCGACCTTGTAACAGCTAATGCACCATTCATTGCCGTTGCCCCTGATATAAGCATCGAAGGTCCTCTTGCCAAGGGTATTACACTCTACGCTGCAGCGACAGGCGGACGCAAAGCAGCCTCGTTTGAGACATTAGAAGCAATTTCGCCCTATTGGAACTATATTCCGGGGAACAAGCAGTTTGCCGCATCATATAACCTCTGTGATATTTCGGCAGGTCTACGCACAACAATCGGTGCGCTGTATACAAATATTTACGCGGGTTTCTCATACACCATTGACGACCTTATGCCCACTATAGATACAAGAGCATTACTCTACACCAAGTTCATTCAAGACGACTCGCATGATATATATGTAGGCCTTAATGCCGGCTACGACTTTAGCGGCATACTGAATGTAGAGGGTAATATCCGTTACGACCGTTGGGGATGCAGCGAGAGCGACGACCTGCTTATGTACAAGCCTATGCTCACAGCCGGCATAAAAGCGCGTGCACGCATAATAGAGGGTCTGTATGCAAATATCGGCTATACATTCACTAACTACACAAGCGGTAACGACGACTTGAAAATAGAAGATAGGAACTACCTTGAAGCAAGAGTAAGCTATTGCCTGCACAAACAGCTGAATATTTTCCTGCAAGGCAACAACCTTTTGAACTGCGAGTATGAAATGTACCCCGGTTGCATAGCCCAGGGAATAAATGCAATGATTGGAGCAAGTATCAATTTCTGACGACCAAAAAAAATCTCCTAATAAAATAATATATTATTTTAAGGTATTCAGCAACCTGTGAGACCTGTATTTTTTTAGTAAAAATAGGTTTGAGATACGAGAAACTTTCATACTTTTGCCCAAAATTCAGAATATCATGCAGAAGAATTTAGTTATTGTAGAGTCGCCTGCAAAGGCAAAAACAATAGAGAAATTCCTTGGAAAAGAGTACAAGGTAATGTCGAGCTATGGACATATATGCGACCTAAAGAAAAAGGAGTTCAGTATAAATGTCGATACATTTGAACCGGAATATGAGATTCCCGAAGAGAAACTGAAGCTGGTAGCCTCACTACGCAGCGAAGCCCAGAAAGCCGACACCGTTTGGTTGGCATCCGATGAAGACCGCGAAGGAGAGGCCATCAGTTGGCACCTCTTCACCGTGTTGGGACTCGACCCCAAGAAGACGAAGCGCATCGTATTCCACGAAATAACCAAGAGTGCTATTCTGAATGCGATAGAGAACCCACGTAATAT
This sequence comes from Bacteroidaceae bacterium, assembly GCA_045588485.1. Lineage (GTDB taxonomy): Bacteria > Bacteroidota > Bacteroidia > Bacteroidales > Bacteroidaceae > HGM04593. The sequence goes on from JAZNEI010000010.1 coordinate 29,038, forward strand.
AGACACCAACCTCGTTTATGCGCAACAGGCACGCCGCGTACTCGACCGTTTGGTGGGATTTAAACTATCACCCGTATTGTGGCGTAAGGTGAAGCCTGCCCTATCGGCAGGACGTGTACAGTCGGTCACAGTGCGACTTATTGTAGAGCGTGAGCGTGAGATTAATAACTTTGTCAGCGAATCGGGCTACAGAGTGACAGCACTTTTCGAGCTTCCCGGCAACAATGGCGAGGTTCGCCAATTGCCAACAGAATTGTCGAAGCGTTTCAAGACACACCAAGAGGCCGAAGAGTTTCTTAAATCGTGCATTGGTGCAGAGTTCTGTATCGAGGATGTAAGCACCAAGCCATTAAAAAAGAGCCCTGCTGCTCCTTTTACCACATCGACATTGCAACAGGAGGCCGCCCGCAAGTTGCACTTTACCGTATCTCAGACAATGATGATAGCACAGCGCCTTTACGAAAGCGGATACATCACATATATGCGTACCGACTCGGTAAACCTCTCATCGCTTTGCATTGGCTCGTGTAAGAAGGTAATTACCGACACATACGGCAGCGAATACCTTAAGACACGCAAATACTCGACAAGTTCAAAGGGCGCACAAGAGGCTCACGAAGCCATCCGTCCAACATATATGGAGAACAGTTCAATAGAGGGCAGTGTACCAGAAAAGCGTCTGTATGAGCTGATATGGAAACGTACCATAGCATCGCAGATGTCAGATGCGCTTGTCGAAAAGACAATAGTGAACATCTCTATAAGCGGACACGAAGAGAGTTTTATCGCAACAGGAGAGGTTACAGTTTTTGACGGATTCCTACACGTTTACCGCGAATCGACCGACGATGACAGCAATCCCGACACAGCCGTACTACCCGTAGTGAGCAAAGGCGAGACACTTGCGCCGGTAGAGATAACAGCCACCGAACGCTTCACGCAGCATCCGCCACGATATACCGAGGCCAGCCTTGTGCGCAAACTCGAGGAGCTTGGTATCGGCCGCCCATCCACTTATGCCCCGACAATCAGCACCATCCAGCAGCGTGAATATGTCGAGAAAGGCAATAAGACCGGTACATCACGACAGTATGATATACTCACCCTTAAAGGCAGCAAGATAAGCACCAAGCACGGTAAAGAGACTGTTGGTGCCGAGAAGCAAAAGCTGATGCCAACAGACATTGGCATAGTAGTAAACGATTTTCTTTTGGAATACTTCCCCGAGATTATGGACTACAACTTCACAGCTACTGTAGAGAAAGACTTTGACGACATTGCCGATGGCAAGAAAGAGTGGGTAGGCCCAATAAAAGAGTTTTACTCAGACTTTGCCCCACAGATAGACAGCATCCTTCAGACAAAGACCGAGCATAAGGTGGGCGAACGTATTCTGGGTACCGACCCTGCGAGTGGCAAGCCCGTATCGGTTAAAATAGGTCGTTTCGGTCCCATCGTACAGATTGGTTCGGCAAGCGATGAGGAGAAGCCACGTTTCGCACAGATGAAACCGGGACAGACTCTTGAGACTATAACACTTGAGGAGGCACTCGACCTGTTTGGACTCCCCCGCAATTTAGGCGAATACGATGGCGAGGAGGTAACCATCGGTGCAGGACGCTTCGGTCCATACATAAAGATTGGCAAGGTATATATCTCGCTCCCCAAGACCCACGATCCAATGACTATTACATTGGAAGAAGCACAAGTACTCATAGATGAGAAACGTAAGGCCGATGCCGAGAAAATAATAAAGACATTCGATGACGAACCCGAACTACAGGTACTTAACGGACGTTTCGGCCCATATATATGCTACAAGAAGAGTAACTACAAGCTACCCAAAGGCGTTGTTCCTGCACAGTTGACCCTTGCCGAGTGCATGGAGATTGTACAGAAGCAGGACGAGGGAGGCAAACCTGCTGCAAAAGGCCGTAAACGCTACACAAAGAAAACAGAATGAAACGCATAATACTCATAGGATACATGGGTGCCGGCAAGACCACATTGGGACAGGCCCTTGCCAAAAGACTGGAATTGCAGTTCATCGACCTTGACCTTTATATCGAGGAGCGCTACCGCAAGACTATTTCCCAAATATTTGCCGAGAAGGGCGAAGAGGGATTCCGTCTGATAGAACAGCGTATGCTGCACGAGGTAGCCGAGTTCGAGGATGTTGTAATCTCTACCGGTGGAGGCACTCCCTGTTTCTTTGACAACATCGACTACATGAATCGTCAAGGAGCTACCGTATTCCTTGACGTTCCTGTAGAACGTCTTTTTATAAGGCTGAGTATCGCTCGCAACAAACGACCGCTGATAAAAGAGAAGAGCGATGAAGAACTACGCACATTTATAGAAGAACAGCTTGCCAAGCGTATGCCTCATTACCGCAAAGCCACACACACTTTTGTGGCCGACAAACTCGAGGACCGCAGCCAGATTGATGATTCGGTAGAAAAGTTCATTAAAGAGATACCAATGTCGAACAATTCGGCACATGGTTCATTACCCTGAGAAACACAGACATTAAATAACTAATAAGCATTGAGTTATATGAGAAAATGGCGCATTGAAGACTCGGAAGAGCTCTATAACATTAAAGGTTGGGGAGCATCATATTTCAGCATCAACGAAGAGGGCAACGTAGCAGTTACCCCAAAGAAAGATGGAGTAGCAGTGGACCTGAAACAGCTGATGGACGAGTTGCAGTTGAGAGACGTGGCTGCACCGGTCCTTATTCGCTTCCCCGATATTCTCGACAACCGTATCGAAAAAATCTCCAGTTGTTTCAAGATTGCGGCCGAAGAGTACAATTACAAAGCCGAGAATTTTATCGTATATCCGATAAAAGTCAATCAGATGCGCCCCGTTGTCGAGGAGATTATGAGCCACGGCAAAAAGTATAATATAGGCCTTGAGGCAGGTTCAAAGCCCGAGCTTCATGCCGTTATTGCAATGAACGCCGACAGCGACTCACTCATCATCTGCAACGGTTACAAGGACGATAGTTACATCGAACTGGCACTTTTGGCACAGAAGATGGGCCGCCGTATTTTCCTTGTGGTCGAGAAACTTAACGAGCTTAAACGTATAGCAAAAATAGGCAAACGCCTTGGTGTACGTCCCAACATTGGCATACGCATCAAATTAGCAAGTGAAGGCAGCGGAAAATGGGAAGAGAGTGGTGGCGATGCAAGCAAATTCGGCCTTACCTCGAGTGAGTTGCTCGAAGCTCTTGAGATACTCGAGAAATTCGACATTAAGGACTGCCTTAAACTCATACATTTCCACATTGGAAGTCAGGTGACACGCATTCGTCACATCAAGACAGCTCTTCGCGAAGCATCTCAGTTCTATGTGCAGTTGCGCAAATTGGGCTATGAGATTGAGTTCACCGATATTGGCGGCGGCTTGGGTGTAGATTATGACGGTACCCGTTCGTCGAGCAGCGAGAGCAGTGTCAACTACTCGATACAAGAGTATGTAAACGATGCTATCTTTACATTCGTCGATGCAGCCGACAAGAATAATATTCCCCATCCCAACATCATCACCGAAAGCGGTCGTTCCGTTTCGGCACACCACGCAATATTAGTATTCGAGGTATTAGAAACAGCCGCCCTGCCACAGATGGACGAGGATTGGGAGGTGGCCGCAAACGACCACGATCTGGCCAAGGAGCTATACAAGATATGGTGCGAATTGGACCAACGTACAATGCTCGAGGCACTACACGATGCACAGCAGATACGAGAAGAGGCATTAGAGCTTTTCAGCCACGGAATTGTCGACCTTAAGACACGTGCACAAATCGAGAGTATGTTCTGGAGCATTACACGCGAGACACAGGCACTCACAAAGAGCATGAAGCATGTGCCCGACGATTTTCGCAAATTACCTAAATTATTGGCCGACAAATATTTCTGCAACTTCTCGCTCTTCCAAAGTCTACCCGACAGTTGGGGTATAGACCAGTTCTTCCCAATAATGCCTATACACCGTCTTGACGAGCGCCCCGACCGCAGCTGCACCATTCAGGATATGACCTGCGACAGCGACGGAAAGATAACTGACTTCATCAATTACAGCAGCAAGGCCGATACGCTTAGGGTACACCGTGTAAAATCGAATGAATCGTATTATCTTGGTGTGTTCCTTGTCGGAGCTTATCAGGAGATTTTAGGTGATATGCACAACCTCTTTGGCGACACCAATGCTGTACACATAAGCGTCGACGAAAAAGGTTACAATATAGATAAAATCATTGACGGAGAGACCATTGCCGACGTACTCGACTATGTACAGTACGATGCACGCAAGCTTGTCCGCTCACTCGAGCGTTGGGTGACAAGCGCTGTCAAAGAGGGACGCATAAGCCTTGATGAGGGTAAGGAATTCCTCTCGAACTACCGTTCGGGACTATACGGATACACATATCTCGACTATTGATGAAACAGAAGATAACAGTAATAAAAGTTGGTGGAAAGATTGTAGAGGAGCAAAAGAGCCTCAACGAACTTCTCGACCGATTCGCTGCCATCCAAGGTAATAAGGTGCTTATTCATGGCGGCGGGCGTTCGGCCACACGCATAGCCGAGTCGTTGGGCATAGAGAGCAAAATGGTAAACGGTCGCCGCATCACCGATGCAGAGACACTAAAGGTGGTCACAATGGTCTATGGCGGACTTGTCAACAAAAACATCGTTGCAGGTTTACAGGCACGTAGAGTCAATGCTCTTGGCCTTACCGGAGCCGACTGCAATGTGCTGCGTGCCCACAAACGTCCTGCCGGAGAGGTAGATTGGGGGTTTGTAGGCGATGTCGACAGTGCAGATGGAGCTATACTTGCCAAGCTTATCGGCGAAGGGATTGTACCCATAATGGCACCTCTCACACACGACGGACATGGTAATCTTCTGAATACCAATGCCGACACAATAGCCTCGGAAACTGCAAAGGCTCTTGCCCCCTATTTCGATGTGACACTCACATACTGCTTCGAGCACCCCGGAGTAATGCGTAACCCCAACGATTCGACAAGCCTCATCCCATTGATAGACCAAGAGAGCTATAAGAAGCTGCTTGCCGACGGTACAATAAGCGGAGGTATGATACCCAAGATAGATAACGCCTTTGCCGCACTCGAAGGCGGAGTAAGCAAAGTCATTATCACTAAGGCCGATGCCATAGACGGAGTATCGGGAACACACATTATCAAAGGATAATGCAAGAGAAGAAGAGCATATTACAGCACCCTGAATTGGGTGAGATTACCATTATACGCAAACCACGCGCCCATAGAATCATATTACGGGTGCGTGGCGGCATTATATACGCTACACTACCCTACGTATGCCCTATAACATTATTGAAGGAGATACTCGATAATAATATCGAAAAGCTAAAAAAACAGGTCGCAACTACCCGACAGAGGGTTATAGATTGGGATTTCACCCTTAAAAGCCCCTGTTTTTATCTGAAACTACACCGCAGCAACAACAGCGACACACATATTACAGGCGAAAACGGAGTGTATATATTATCCTGCCCACAGAGTATTGATTTTTCAGACGATAACACACAAAAGAGACTGCGTGATGGAATAAAAGGCGCACTACGACATCGAGCAAAATTAATACTGCCACAGCGTCTTGCACAACTTGCAGCACAACACAATATAAAATACAACAATGTCACCATACGCGACAGTCACTCGCGTTGGGGCAGTTGCAGCACACAAGGTTCAATATCCCTTAGCATATATCTTGTACTGCTACCGATAGAACTCATAGACTATGTACTGAGGCACGAGCTGTGCCACACCATACACATGGACCACAGCCCACAATTTTGGGCATTGCTCGACAAACTTTGCGGAACATCGTCAAAAGAGCTGCGCAATAAGTTAAAAAGCTATCACACTGATTTTTAGAAGCAGTGTTAAAAATCGCATTTTTTTATCGGCCCAATAGTTAAATAATCAATAATATTTATTTCCTTTGTAAATTATTATACAAATGATAGCATTGAGTCTGTCTGTGCATACAAGGCAGACTCAAACTTCTGAGAAAATCATTTAACTATTTTATATTCAATATTTATGAAACTCAAAGCACTAACCTTTCTCGCACTCCTTGGCACACTCTTCAGTGCAGGTGCGAAGGCACAACAGCCCGACTACTATGTAGCACACGGTGCCGATGTAAAGATTACACACTCGGTTCACTATCCAAAGGCTGTGGGTATTGTAGGCGCACAGAGCGAGCAGCAGATTCTCGACGGTATTGCTTCGGCACCCGGCTGCGCAGCCTACTTCGACAAGACATCGACAACTTTCGATGTAAAATCGGGCGATGTTGTAACACCGCTTATAACCATCAACGGTGAATGGATGCACGGATACGTGTATGTCGATTGGGACAACAGCAAGCAGTTTGATGTAAAACTCGAAGGCACAGGCCCCTATACAAAAGGCGAGGGCAATGAACTTATGTGTTGGTCGCTCTACGGACACAACACCGATGGCGACAGCGGTTGGAACAGCGATGGCACACGTCTGAACAGCGGCAACGTGCTTGCTCCCGGCTCGTTTAAAGTACCCGAGGGACTTGAGGTCGGTTCGACCTACCGCATGCGTTACAAGGTAGAGTGGAACAGCATCGACCCTGCCGGCGAGGGCGACAAGTTCATCACCGACGGCGGTTCTATAATAGACGTTACATTAAGAATATCGGGTACAGCCGAAGAGACTGAGCAGGAGGGCTACCCCATCGACGACTATCAAGAGCCTCGCGTGGGAACAAAACCCGATGCAGCCGAGTGGAATGCTATTCCCGATGGTCTGAACGCATCGTGGGCATCACGTGACGTACACTACTCGCTTCACAAGGTACCTCAGTTGACACAGAAAAGCGAAGCTGCCATCTACGCTTGGAAGGGCGAACGAGCCAACATACAGGCAGTACTCTACAGCAAGAGCGACCAGGGAGTACTCAGCGTACGTATGAGCGAGTGGAAAAAAGACGGTGCAGCAACCGGTATTAAGGATGCAGGCGATGCACGTTTCGTAAACTATGTAATCACCGACGACTACGACGCTTGCGGAAACCACCCCATGACACTCCCCACATGGCTTGTAGCCGACGTAATCGACCAGGATAAGCCCCACGCAGTACCTGCGATGGAGACACGTCCCGTATGGTGTACAATAGAGGTACCTCGCGATGCCGCAGCCGGTAAATACACAAGTGAGCTTCAGGTTGTGAACGAAGCAGGCGACATTATCAAGAGCCTTACCCTGACAATTAACGTCGACAGCCATGCCCTGCCCACTGTTGCCGAGCAGAAGTTCCACCTTGATTTCTGGCAGCAGCCCTACGCAGTCAGCCGTTACTATGGTGTAGAGCGCTGGAGCGACGACCATCTGAACGCACTGCGTCCCTACCTCGAGGCACTAGGTCGCGCCGGACAGCGCACCGTATCAGCCATTATGTTCTACGAGCCTTGGGGCGAGCAGACACACGAACCCGACCGCTTTGAGCCTATGGTTCAGACCACAAAGAAGAGCAATGGCGAGTGGGCATACGACTACACCATATTCGACAAATATGTAGAGCTTTGTGCCGAGTACGGTATCGACAAACAGATAAACTGTTTCAGTATGGTACCTTGGGATATGAGTTTCCGCTACTTCGACGAGGCAAGCAACAGCTATAAATACATTACAACCACTACAAGTACAGCACAGTACCGCGAACTGTGGACAAGCTTCCTGAAGGCATTCAAGAGCCATCTTCAGCAGAAGGGTTGGTTCGAGAAGACCAATATTGCAATGGACGAGCGTGCCGAGAGTGATATGCTCAATGCCTATAACATTGCCAACTCAATAGGCTTCAATATGGCATTGGCAGGCAACTACCACTCATCACTCAGCGACAAGCTACAGGACTTCTGTGTGGCACTTGGACAGGACAAGCTCTTCACAGAAGCACAGATGGCCGACCGCAAGGCAAAGAACCGCATTACCACATTCTACACCAGCTGCGCCGACAGCGAGCCTAACATCTATACAAACTCATATCCTGCCGAGGCAGCTTATCTGCCTCTGTATGCAGCAGCAAACAACCTCAACGGTTACCTGCATTGGGCTTGGATAAACTGGGACGAGCATCCTCTCACCGACAGCCGCTACCGCAAGTTCGGCTCGGGTGACACATACTGCTACTACCCCGGCAACCGTTCAAGTGTACGTTTCGAGCGTCTTATCGAGGGTATACACCAATACGAGAAGGTACAGATTCTGCGCGAGGAATACAAGAACAACAGCGAGAAGATGGAGGCTCTTAATGCACTCTTGAACCGCTTTACAAGCAGTGCTGTTGCAGGTGAGCAGTGCGCCGACTGGGTAAACGATATCGAGGCCTTCCTCAATGGACAGGAGGTTGAGATTCCGGCAGCAAAGGATGTAAAGACCGGTTACTACCATCTTGTAAGCAAAGCTACATCGCGTAACGAGCACCTATATAACAACGCCCTGCACAGTGGTAACGGATTGCGTTTCACATTACAGTCGAACGAGATTGTACCCACTAACAACGGTATATGGTACGTAACCGTAAACGAGGGCAGCAGCAAGATTGGTATCAAGAACGGCGACGGCAATCCCTTAGTTGCAGGAGCCAACTGGGGTGGCTCGATAGCAGGCAGCTACAAGGAGCTTACAGTAGGTTCTACAGTAGACGTAGGCGAGTTCCGTTACTACTTCTTCAGCGAGGCCATCAACTGCACCAATGGCAGTGCAAACTTCAAGGTAGGCGGTGCCGACTTTGTCACCACATGGACCGATGGTGCCACTGCCGACGACAATATGTGGCGCTTCGAAGCTGTCGATGTCGAGGGAGCCAACATTTACAATGTTGTCATCGAAGGCGAACATGATGCTTACGTCACATACACACACGATGGCACAAGCGAATATGCATTCAACGGTGGATTCTTCATCACACCCAATAAGATTGCTGCCGAGAACCTTAAGGTTGCCATTGTAGATAACACACATAACGGAGCCGATATCACTATCGAAGATGGCACAATCACTGTCAGCAACATTAAAGCAGCCGCAGCACCCAAGAAGCAGGACCTCTTTAACACCAGTAACGGCGACGGTGTTAAGCCCCCCTATCGTATCCCCGGTATAACAACAGCAAGCAACGGCCGCCTTATAGCAGCCGCAGCACGCCTGGTATGTGGAACCGACCCCGGTTACGGACAGGTTGACATCGTATGCCGTATCAGCGACGACAACGGCGAGAACTGGAGCGAGATGATTGATGTTGCAGTAGGTACAGGACGTACATCGGCCACAAAGAACTATTTCGACACAGCATTCGGAGACCCTGCAATCGTTGCCGACCGCACAAGCGATGAGGTAATAATCCTTGCCGTGGCAGGATGTACCGTATATGGTAACGCCAACACCACACGTAAGAATCCTAACCTCATCGGTATAATCCGCAGTAAGGACAATGGCGAAACATGGGAGAAGCCCATCGACATCACCGAAAACATATACAGCCTGTTCGATAAAGGTAACCCCATTCAGGCAGCCTTTGTCGGTGGCGGTAAGATATTCCAGAGCCGTATTATTAAGAAAGACAAATACTACCGTATATATGCAGCCCTATGCGCACGCCCCAATGGTAACCGTGTAGTTTATTCCGATGACTTCGGTGCTACATGGCACGCTCTTGGCGGTGCCTCGGCACTTCCTGCGACTGGCGGCGACGAGCCCAAGTGCGAGGAACTTCCCGATGGCCGCGTTATCCTTTCGAGCCGTGTAGGTGGTGGACGAATCTACAACATATACACCTATAGCAACGCTCTCGAGGGCGAGGGTAGCTGGGAGTCGGCAGTAAAGAGCAGCTTCGATGGCGCAGGACACACCCCCGGTGGCAACTCTACCAATGGCGAGATTCTCGTTGTTCCCGTTGTTCGCAACAGCGACGGCAAGGAGATGTACTTGGCACTGCAATCGCTTCCCACAGGTAGCGGACGTACTAACGTAGGTATCTACTACAAGGAGCTTACCGACATTAATGATATTGACAACACATCGCACTTTGCAAACGGATGGAACGGTTACTTCGAAGTTAGCAAGACCTCATCGGCATATAGTTCAATGGACCTTCAAGCCGACAACAGAATAGGTTTCATCTATGAGGAGACACTCACCGGCTTTGGTAAGCGTAATAACCCAGTGTCGACAAGTTTCCCAACCGGTGCCGGACAACACAACTTCGACGGATTCGACAATATCTACGTTGCATACGAGCTTGAGTATATCACAAGCGGTGCATACAGCATAAAGAGAGATGTAGACCGTCGTGCTTTTTTGCAGAGCTATTTTGGCGAAGTAGTAAAGAGTGCCAATGTATCGGACGAGCAGAAAGCAATCGTCAACGAGGCTATTAACGCCCTTAGCACCAATCCCACTACCGAGGAGGTAGACTACATCTACTATCTTTTGGCAGGCGGTGGAGCACCCGATAAATGGGACGGCAAGACAGTAACACTCACCAACGTACAGAAGAGTGGTAAGGAGTATGCACTTTACATCGACGATAGTAAAACACTCAGCATCAGCACATCATCGGCAGCTGACCTTGGTAATGCAGCAAAGTTTCTTTGTAAGAAAGAGGATAGCGGCAAATACAGCCTCTACAACAAGGAGAAACAGCTTTATGCCATCTGGCGTGCAGGCAAGAACTACGGTTACAATAACAACAGCGGTACCCTTGCCGAGTACAATGCCACCTACTGCGACTGGAGTTTTAACGACGGAAGCACCTCTATCGAGAACACTTACTACATTGTCAACAAGAGAAGCGACGGTACCACCGACGGTTCTATCATAATAATGGCAGCAGGTACATTCGACGCATGGTCGAATTCGGTAGGTCTCAGCAACAATTACAGTAACCTTTTCCGCATCGACATTGTAGAGGATGGTACAGGTATCGCAGATGTAACAGTAGAGAATGGCGAGAATGTAATCTACGACCTCCAAGGTCGCAAGGTACAGCAGCCAAGCAAAGGTATATACATTATAAACGGAAAGAAGGTTATGATAAGATAACCTTACCGTTTTAAACTTAATAACATTGCGAGTGCGCTTATAAGTGCACTCGCAATGTTTGTTTAATATATAATATAGATTCGCCACATTGTCGATTCTGAAATACAAAGGTGAGGGGAATTTTGACAACGCTTGCTGACCGCAACCCGCAGAGCTTTGGGAACTCCTCCGTCACTGCGTGACACCTCCTCCTCCGAAAACGAAGGGCTCGCTGTAATATCTTGGTTTTATTCTGCACCCATAAGAAAAGCAGTCACGAAATTATCGTAACTGCTTGATTATAAAAGTGGAGCATACGAGACTCGAACTCGTCACCTTTTGACTGCCAGTCAAACGCTCTAGCCAGATGAGCTAATGCCCCTCGCATTGCTTTTTTCCATTGCAAATGTAATATATATTTTAAAATAACCGACAATATATTGTCGATTTTTTATGTTTTTTATTTAAAGGCCTAATATGACGACAGTTGAACATCTCATTCTGCACCCGATTGAATAACAAAAACAGTGCCTTTTAAAAAATATAAGTGGGCAGCCATAAATTGCGACCACCCACTTATATAATAAAAGCATTAAAGCCTTACAACATTCTATTTACAAGAGCATCAATGGCTGCATTATCGGAAGGTTGACGACGCGATTTAATTGTGACCACAGGCTCTACAATATCTATATTCTTCATCTCTTCGAGCATAGAACGCATAACACGCCCGGCAGTGGGAGCCCAAGAGCCATTCTCAACAAGTGCCACGCGACGATTCTGAAAGTTCTTCATCTTCAGGTGATACAGGAAATGGTACATAGGTGGGAATACCCCTGCATCATACGACGATGCACAAAGCACCATACGACTCATACGGAACGCATCGGCAAGCGCCTGCGACGCATCGCAACGGGCAAGGTCGGCAGTGATTACGTTCACACCCTTTTCACGTAATTTATCGGCAATATCAAGTGCGACGGCAGCAGTTCCACCATATATCGAGGCATAAGCGACAAACACACCCTCGGTCTCGGGGCGATAGCTGCTCCAGGTATCGTACAACCCTATGTAATGGGCAAGATTCTCTTTAAGAACAGGGCCGTGCAGAGGACAGATAATGGCAATATCCAATGCGGCTGCCTTTTTCAGAAGAGTCTGAACCTGTTTACCATACTTTCCAACGATGTTAAGAAAATAGCGGCGAGCCTCATCGTCCCACCCCTCTTCGAATGTTGTACCGAATGTTCCGAAAGCATCGGCCGAGAAGAGCACACGCTCTTTGCTGTCGTACGACACAATAACCTCGGGCCAATGCACCATTGGGGCAGCGACAAATGTAAGCTCGCGACCTCCAAGGCTTAATGTATCGCCCTCTTTTACAGCAATGGTACGTCCTTCGAAGATATCGTTTCCGAAGAACTGCGGCATCATCTTGAGAGCAATAGCCGATGAAACAATCTTGAGCGAGGGGAATCGCTCGAGCACTTCGGCAATAAGCGACGAGTGGTCGGGTTCCATGTGCTGTACTACAAGATAATCGGGAGTGCGTCCATCGAGCACCGATAGCAGATTGTTCCACCACTCCTTGCCTTTACGCGAGTCGGCAGTATCCATAATTGCTATCTTCTCATCGAATATCACATAAGAGTTATATAATACACCGTCAGGCACACGATACTGTCCTTCAAACAGGTCGATGTCGTTATCCTTGACACCTATATACTTTATTGTTGATGTTATATCCATAATTGAAATTTTTACTTAATTATTTGTGTCACTTTGCAAAAGTACTAAAAAACGGGTGAAACACAAAGAAGAGTTTAATATTTCAATACGGGTAGTTTAATAGATATAGAATAACCGCAGCGTCAAGAGTATCTGAGCTGCGGTTTAATCTTTTTTCGGATGTTCTCTTTTAGAACTTAACCTCGGGAGCTTTTGATGCACCCTCCTCGGCCTCGAAATAGGGTCGTTTCTCGAAGCCGAACATTCCTGCAATCAGGTTACGGGGGAATGTACGAATAGCTGTATTATATTCCTTTGCAGCCTCATTGAAGTTACGACGTTCTACAGTTATGCGGTTCTCGGTACCCTCTAATTGTGCCTGAAGCTCAAGAAAGTTCTGATTAGCCTTCAGGTCGGGATAATTCTCGGTAATTGCAAGCAGACGGCCAAGAGCAGCACCCACCTCACCCTGCGCCTTCTGATAGGCCTGCAATTTCTCGGGAGTAAGGTCATTGGCACTTACTGTCATCTGTGTGGCACGCGAACGGGCCGACACCACTGCATCGAGAGTCTCTTTCTCGTGCGAAGCATAACCTTTCACAGTGTTTACAAGATTAGGGATAAGATCGGCACGACGCTGATACTGATTTTCGACATTACTCCAGGCGGTACCTACACCCTCGTCCATCTTTACCAAGCCGTTGTAAGAGGTCACACACCATATAATCGCAACTACTGCGACTACGATAATAATAATTGTTGACTTTTTCATATCTATAAAATTTATTGTTGATTAATCATTTATTATCTATTAGAAACGAGAGCCTGCTCCACCGCCTCCGAAACTACCGCCACCAAAGCTACCACCGCTGAAGCCGCCACCTCCTCGACCAAAGCCACCGCCAATGATTGTTCCGCCACCGCTGGGACCACGATAATTGGGGTCGACCGAGCTTGTCTGACGCACAAAAGTGTGTCCGCAATCTTGACAACAATAGGTTACATTATGTATTATATATCCGTTCGAGCGCCCTGCAATCTTAGAACCTACACGCTTCAGATTCCTTTTTTTACATTTAGGACAGCGCCCCATAGCCCATATTGCGTAAAACACAAGTGCAATACCAACAAACATAATAACCCCGAAGAAACATATAAGAGCAATCTCATCATTCTCCTCTTCGGGCAGCGCCTCCATAGAACCATCGAGAACAGCAGCAACAGCCTTTATACCCTCAATCATACCTTGATTCCAATCGTCCTTACCAAAATGCTTGACCATATACTGAGACTGTATGCGTTTGCAGATAGCATCGGGAAGTACCCCTTCGAGACCGTAACCCGTAGCAAACTGAATACAGCGTTCATCGGTAGAAAGCAATATGACAAGACCATTGTTACGTTCCTTCTCACCCACTCCATTCTCCTGTCCCAGACGGTGAGCAAAATCGAAGCAATCGCCCCCTTCTATACCTGTTACCACAGCCACAAGCACCTGAATACCGGTTTTTTCTTCGAGAGCGAACAGAGTATTATCGATTGTATCGACGGCAGCAGCAGATAGGATATTATCGGGATTACTTACATAGCGCGTACGGTCCTGCAAATGTACCAACGGAATCTCACTCACCTTATATTCGCGTGCCACTCCTAAGCCACAAACCAGCATAAGCAACACAGCAAAGAGCAATCTATTTATCTTCATATCTACCAATTTTGTTGCGAATTTAATAAAAGGATAAGAAATTGTAAACTTTTTATTAAAAAAATAGTCGGCTACACCACAGTGAAGCCGACCGATATTATAGCACGAATTATATTACATCTTATTCAAGCCATTGCGGAAGCCGTTTACCATCTTTGCGCTCTCCTTAGAAATTTTTGTAAGGTCGATACTCTTGAGCAATTTCTCAAGCTGTGCAACGCGACCCTTATTACCTTTCTCCTTAGCCTCATCCATCAATATCTTATACTTCTCGAACTGCTGGATACCCTGTACCATGCGCTCCCAACGTACCGAGCTTATACTGAAGGGGTAAACGATATATGTGTCTCCTGCGGGCCATGATATGAAGCGAGAGTCCTTCTCGGCATCCTCGGTCCAGCTGTTATATGCCCAACGCAAATAGCCATCGAGGTCTTTTGCAAGAGCCTCAAGAGCAATAAACTCGGCATCGGCAGGTGCTGTGAATGTAAACACATTGGGATACTCGGCCGAGCAGCAGGTGTAGTAGGTGCTTGTCTTACCCTCGGCACGACGGCGTGCAAGCAGCTCGGGAGTATAGGCCTTATAGGCCTCGATATCAAGGCAGTAGTCGGTAATATCGGCCTCAATTTCGGGATGATAATTACCCGCCATAGATATTTTCATTCCGGGAGCATACTCTTTGATTACCTTGATGGCAGCCTGCATCTGCTGAAGACTGCGCTCGTCCATAGAAATAAATGTTTTCTCGAACCATCCTTTCTCCTTGAGGTGCGCAGCAAATGCCTTCAACATTCCACCCCAGAACTCGCTGTAAGCCTTATCGCCGGGGGCACATTTCATCTCTTTGTGACTATCGGTAGCCTGGTCGTAGTAACGGAATGCGAGTCGCCATGGAATCATAGAGAAACAGGTAATCTCTTTGTCGATACCACAATCCATCATAAACTCAACCCAACGGTCGAACACTGTAAAGTCGTACCACCAACTACCATCGGCCTTACGCACCCACGTTACCATACTGCCAAACGGGTCGAATGTCTGTCCGTTCCAAGGCTTGTGTGTAAGGGTAGCTGTAATAACTTTCTGACCGCCGGCAGCCAATTTCTCCATATAAGGACGCAGAAGTTCGAAATGTTTCTCAGACCATAACTCTACCTTATGAACACGTGCCACAGCGTATGGATTCTGCCAAAAATCGAGGTGGAAACGCCAATCTTTAGGCTCGGGAAGAGTGCGATTAAGAACCTTTACGCTGTAGTTGTTCTTTATCGACTTACCGTTTGCTGTAACCGTTACACTACCGGTGTATGTTCCCGGCTTGATTGCCTGAGGAACCTCCACTGTAAGCCACAAGCCACGTGAGGTATTTGCCCCCAGCAGCGTGGTAGCCTCGCCTGTGATACGGTCGGCCGAAAGGTTCTCGCCGTGCGCGTCTACTGCATGACGGCCGCAACCTGTGAAGCGGTCGGTTATGACAGGCTGCACAAAACCTCCAACCACGTTGGATGCAGGAATTACACTCTTGCCACACTTAAGGTCGCTGAACGAATAAGTTACTTGAGCATCCTCACCTGCATTGCTGACAAGAAGTTGAAAGTTCACTCGCTCGCCGCGCCATGCTGCCGTACTGTTTACTCCTGTTGTTTTAATCTCGGCTCCTGCCTCAACCGGGTAACGTGTATCGGTGTTACCCCACTTTGCCTTTACCTGTGCCGAAAGTGGCATTGCCAATACAGCAAAAGCCATTGCTGCAAAAAAATGTCGTAGTTTCATTTTACCTGTATTTTATTGTTAGTTACGTCTATTCAGCCGATACCTCTATTTCGAATGTACCTGCAGGAAGCCCCTCCTCATTAACCATATTGGCCGTTGTATAAGGTTTCCACGCATAGCGTACACGAGCTACAGGATTATCTATTATTATTTTGTTACCCTCAATGGTAACCTTATCCACGAGAACTTCGCTAAAAGAGCCTACCTTGCCTGCAACCTCTAACCCACGCAGAGGCTGTCCGTCACTTGTCTTCAACTCTTTTGCACTGCTAAATTCTACAACAGTCCTGCCTTTAACAACTTTTGCACCGACAGGTGTAGGACCATTATATACTATATGGTTCATACAATATGTTCCTGCAAGTGCAAGACGCGCAAGACGCTCCCCTATCGGAGCCTTCTCCTTGGGATGAACATCACTTGGGTGCCCCTTGTCGCTCGAAACGGCAAAATCGCAGAAAGGAATAGCCTCGGCCAGACGACGTTGCGAATCGCGGAAGTGAGGCCACGACGGGCGGTTTATACTCGAGAGCTGAACGAAATAGAATGGCATCTCGGGATTGTTCCAAGCACTTCGCCAACAGTCGACAAGGGTTTTAAATATTACCTCGTGTAGTTCAACATTGTGAGCATTCGATTCGCCCTGATACCATATTGCGCCCTTTATCGGATAAGAGACAATTGGGGCTATACCGGTCTCGTACAGATAACAAGGCTCGTACGGGTGACGCTGCAAACTATTGGTACTTTTTGCTATATTTTTGCCTGCACGTCCGCGGCACCAATCCTGAATCATATCATTCCCACGCCAATTATAGAGAATGTCCACAAGTACAGGATGGAATTCAAGAGTCTTGCGGTCGATGAAAGACTCGGCAGGAGCACCACCCACAGCGTTACATATAAGGCCGACGGGAACGCCCAGCGAGTCGGCAAGCATAGCACCAAAATGGTAGGCCACAGCCGAGAAATCGGAAACATTGGCCTCATTCTGCATCTGCCACTCGGTGGGCAGGTAGTAGTCGTGACGGTTAAGACGCACAAGGTCTATGCTGTCCCACTCTACATTGTCTGTTACTACGCGCGGTCGCATATTGTAAAGACGGATATCCTTTCCTTTCACATTGGCAAGGCTCTTCTCGATGTGAGAACTCTCTTTAACCATAAAAGCCATATTCGACTGTCCCGAACAGAGCCACACCTCGCCAACAACGATATTCTCATATACCAACTTATCCTTTTCACACTCTACAACCATTTTGAGACTCTTTCCACCGGCCTGCATAGGGTCGAACGAGACCCTCCATGTACCATTGTCAAGCGCATTTGTCACTCTCTTCTGCTTACCCAACTTTACAACAACCTTGCTACCTGCATTTGCTGTTCCTTCAACCACGAACGGTTCGCCACGTTGAATAACCATATTACTGCTGTATATTGCAGGAAGCGACAATCCACCAAAATCATCTGTAATAGCCGAATAGACCTGACGTGCCAAAATCTCGGCACCCTCGGCATTGGGATGAAGCGCATCGGGCATAAGGTCGGGACGGCTGTAAAGGTAACGGCTAAAGTCTATTAGTTCAATATTTTCATATTCGGCCAGTTCGCCTATCAGCTTTTGAATCTGCCAGTACCAATCACGAGTACCGCTTTTAAAACGTCTATGCCAATGATAGATGGGCGACATGCGACAGATGAAGATTTTAGCATTGCCATCGGGGTGTACCTTGCGGAAGCTATCAATCATAGCAGTGTAATCGCCCCAGAATTCATCGCGATAGTTGGGCCAATTGCGAGGGTCGGTGTCGTTCAGTCCCAAATGAATGACCACAATATCGGGCTCAAAATCGAGTGCAGCCTTATATTCGGGTAAATTGATATAAGGGCGATGTCCCTTACTGAGCAGCGTTGCACCCGAATGTCCGAAGTTACGCACCTCGTAACCATCGCCCAGCATATTCTGCAAGCGTGTGGGGTAAGAGGTCTCGGCCGGATTCTTATGACCGTAACCGTATGTAACACTATTGCCCACGCAAGCAACCTTTATAACATCATTCTTCTCCTGTGCAAAGAAAAAGAGAGGAGAAAGAAGTGCTATACAAAAGAGTAGAACTTTCTTAATCATTTGTAAGTAGATAGAGTTTTATAAAAAACAGCGGGAGTGTATCATTACTACTCAAAGTACAAAAATATGTAAAAAAGTATTTCACTCCAAGGTTTGAAGTGAAATACTTTTATCAGCCTGTCAATAGCCCCTGTTAAAGAGCTTTGTCGGTTTCCTTACTTACTCTACTTACTCTGTGTACCCTCGAATACAAACTCGCCGCGAGTCATCTTGGCCTCGAAAGCAAGAGTCGCACCATCGGTTACACCTGCGATATAATAGAATGCAAATGCCTCCATGGGGACAAACTCCTCACCCACACGCACAAGAGGGACAAATGTATTTTCACAACTGAAATAAAGCCCACCATCGAGAACCTGACAAGGAATAGCCTCGAGTTTGATATCTACCGATACAGGCATATTCTCGGCAAAGCGAGCCGAGTAAATTATAAGGTCCAATGCGGTAAAATCATCATTAGGAAGAACCTCACAACGTACCGATTCGTTGACAAAAGGAGCCTCGGCATCGGTTGCAAAGACAGCCATCGTACCTTTGTATGCGCCCTCGGCACCCTCTTCATTTACATCCTCATCATCGCCATTGCTCAATACACCCTCGAATTCGAGTGTTCCCATAGGCATTTTAGCTGTAAGATGTAATGACGATGCTGTAGCAGCACCTGTCAATCTATCAATTGCATAATCCTTGACGGGGTTTGACATTCCACCCATTGTCATAACAGGAATTAAAGACTCACCCTCGAACTCAATCATACCCTCTTTAAGTGTACAGGGAATGTTCTCTAATGTTATGTCCATCTTGGGCATAGCAGCTGCAAATGTTACTCCTTTAAGGGTTATATTGCAACTGTTCGACTCGGCATCATATTTATACTCACATTTAACAGTAAATGTCGACTCTCCAAACAAAAGGTCGCCTTTGTAGACAGCATCGGTTACTGCAGGCTCAAATATCTGCTTGTCATCGTCGTCACTTGAGCAAGCTGACAGAAGTGCCAACATTGCAAAAAGCGGAAATAAAAGTAGTTTTTTCATAAATTAAAATTATATTAAAGGTTTAAATGCAAAGATATACCCGTCTGAAAAGGCTTTCCTTGCGCAAAAAAGTTGTTTCCGATAGATTTAAAATAGAACGTATTGTATTTCTCGTTAAGCAGATTTTTTCCCCAAAGCGATGCTCCGAAGTGCCCTTTCTCCCAGCTCAGCGAGGCCGACCATAGGCCATAGAATGACTGTGAAAGAGTATTTTCCTCGTTCCAATAGATGCGCCCTACCCCATTCCATCCAACATTAAGAACAAGGAAATTGGCAAAGCTGCGTGCCACAGGGAGATTATACGACAAATTTGCCGAGAGAGTCTCTCGCGGTGCCAACGGCAGATAATTACCCGAATAATCATCGGTGCCACTCTTGTAACTGCGAAAAGTAGCGTATGCACAGCCGTATGCAGCATCCAACGTCAACCGTCCCGATGAATAGCGCATCGAGAACTCCCCACCATAGCTATGCGAACGGCCTGCATTTGACATCATACGACCGGTAGAAAGCCCTTTTGGAAAAACAGTCAACTGTTGGTTACGGCAATCGATAAAGAAGAGAGCAGCCGAAAGCGAGAGACTGCCATCGTCCAACGGCGAGAGATGCGCTCCAAGCTCGTATGTCCAGTTTGTCTCGGGATGATAAACTGTCGACGAAGCATCTATATCAACCTTATTGCCCATAATATCGTCCGATAGTTTCTGTTTAAGAATGTCGGAGAAGAGCTGAGTATTATATCCACCGGCCTTAAATCCCTTGCTGACAGTAGCATACACATTACCCCAATACTTTGAATACATTACCGAGAATCGCGGCATAACCTCGAAAGCCGAGTTATTTTCATCACCTTTGAATACACTTGTAAGGCTGTGGTAGTCACTTTCACTACGACGATATTTATAGAATATATGAGCATAGCTGTTGTAGCTCATCTTATATCGTTCGTAGTCGACACGTATTCCTGCCGAAAGAGAAAAATCGCCGATTTTATACCCTAAACGGCCATAGAAAGCCGTCCCGTATGTAGGCATAGTAAACTTGTCCTCAATGGGAAACGCAGGGTCGCGGAACTGAAGATGATAATCGGGACCTGCAAGATGAAAAAAGTTATCATTGGCATTCTTCAAAATAAGATTCTCTATGCCATACTCTTTGAATGTGACAGGTGCATCAAGGTCGATATGCTTGTAGAAGGCAAACAGACCCACGAGCCAATCAAAAGCCTTTTCGCCCGACGATTTTGCTATAAATTCCTGCGTAAAGCTATGTTCTTTCTGATATTGCCCCAAAGTAAAATATTCAAGCGGAAGAAAATCATTATCGATGCGCATGCGGTCGTTAATAAAATTGTAACCCGTTGTGGAAGAGAGGGTAAAATCATCGTAAAAACGCTTAACAGTAAAGCCGTCGCTTATGTTCACCCTACGATAAGTGCAGGCATCGTTGTATGCAACAGGTGACAACTCGCCATTCTGCGGGTTATAAAGACGGTAACCCCAACCACCCTCATCGACATACCCGAGAGTAAGTGTATTATCCATCAGCCAACCATCGGCCGGCCTGTAAGTATGACGTAGACGCGCCGATAGATTATCACCTCCGTCACACTCCTCACCACGCTCTTTATTGTCGAAAAATCCATCACTATGGCTATAATATACTCCGGCCGACCATCCGAAATTACGATTCTTTGCAGCATAATGCGAGGCCTTTATTTTTATATTATTAGCAGTGCCATATTCCACAGTCAGACGCTTCCCCTGAAAAGTTAAAGGCGAGAGAGTCTGAACATTTATTACTCCACCTATACTGTTACGACCAAACAGAGCACTTTGCGCTCCACGTATTATCTGAACCTTGAATATATCGAAAAAATCGAAATCATAGTTATTCTTATTCATTGTAGGTGCACCATCGACCGAAAGTGCTACAACCGGTTGGTCGATACGCGACCCGAACCCTCTGACATATATCGAAGAGGTCATTCGTGAACCATAATCGGGTTGATAAAAATTAGGCGCTACAGCCGAGAGTTCCTTTAATGATGCAATATGCCTGTTCTCGATAGCCACACGACCTATTGTGGTCGAAGAGTTGGGACCACGTGTTTCATCGTCTATCTTCATTGAAGCGACAATATCAACATCCTGCAAAAGAACCGTATCGAGTTCTTCTGCGACAGGTGATAAAAGTATAAGAAACAGTGCTAACAAATTCACCGAGACAAACTATCCACTATAAATACTCTAATTCAACAAAGCAGCCACTTAATAATGCGACTCTACAAAAATCTCGCGAAGATAGTTAAATAAAGCTACCGATACAACAAACTATTGTTAAAGAAATTCAAAAATAAGATAAAGCAATTCGGGTAGACTCTATTAAAAAAGACTAAAGGAACACCCCAAATTTATCTGATTTATGTGCCATTTTGTGTTAATTATAAGCTAAGACGCTTTTTTAGTTACTATTAGAGCAAAAATAACCCCCTAAAAATTATTTTTTTAAAAACTTATTCCATAAATTTGCGTACTTTAACTTTATACTGTATTGACGAGACTGAATAAAACAATAACTAAAATAACCATTAATTATGCTAAAATCCATTTTTAAAGCAGCGCTGGTTGCATCAGCAGTTGTATTAGCAACAGCCTGTACCGAGGAAATTGACAAGAGCAATCGCTACACATTTACCGAGGAGACTATGGCTGATTACCTCGAAAACCGCGAGGACCAATTCTCGAGCCTGATTAAGATTTACAAGCAGGCCGACATGATGGGTATCCTGCAAACATACGGTAACTATACCATGTTTGCCCCCACAAACAAAGCTATCGAGCGTTACCTTTTTGAACAGGACAGTATCTGGAATGCAACAAAAGACAGTGAAAGACCAAAATGGACCGGTATTACAAGTCCTTACCTCGAGGATCTTACCGACTCAATGGCTGTTGAGTTTGCCAAGACACACCTTGTACCCATGAGATTCGAACTTGCCGAGATGAGTTCAGACGTTCTTGGTTCGCAGAACTACAACAACCGCTATCTTAACATATCTTATAAGGTTGAGAATGAGAACGTAGAGATTTATATCAACAACCAGGCGCGCATAGAGCTTGGCGACGAGTTGGTCGAGAATGGTGTTATCCACGTTCTTGACAACGCTATCAGCTCGGCAGCAGATATGATTTGCGCACAGCTTCAGAAGTACGAATACTTCTCTATCTTCAACGAAGCAATCAAAAAGACCAAATACGAGGATAAGCTCCAGGGCTACAAGGACGACAGCTACGACCTTGGCCTTGTACCTGCTATGTGTCATAATCAGGGCGAGGGTAAGGGACGTTACCCCCACACAAAATACATAAAATACACCATCTTTGCCGAGCCCGACAGCGTATTCTATGCAAGAGACATTTACGACTTTGCCGACCTTGAGGCATATGCTCAAAAGTGGTACGGAACAGAGGATATTGACGATTATACAAGCCCCAATAACGCTGTTAACCGTTTCGTAAGTTATCACATCCTCGACCGCGAGGTTGTATATGACAAGTTGGTGATGTTCGATAACTCTATGCACAACAACACCGCTTTCAAGCAGGATATTGCGTGGATGGACAACCAAGACCGTTACGACTACTTTAGCACAATGTATAACAAGCTCCTCAAGGTTATCATGCCTTTGAGCAACACTACCGACAAGACAAAATCATCTAACATCTGGATTAACCCCAGTCGCCGCACAATCCCCGGAAATCAGGATATGCGCTATCACCTCGATATCAAGATTTACCGTCTATCGGAGTTCAACGACATGAACGACCTTTATAAAGAGTTCAGCGGAAACTCACTAAACGGAACAATCCATCCTATTAACAAAGTCCTTATATATAATGAGGAGGAGATGCACGGTAACGTTCTTAACGAGAGAATGCGTTTCGACTTTGGAACACTGCTTCCCGAGCTTACAACAAACAATGTACGCTATGCACCTTGGCCCAACGCCGGTACCGTTTGCGGACACGGTGAGTACCAGATTCCCGATGGTTACGCAAAGAACCTGAAAATTCTCAACGAGGACACATACGTATTCTATACAAGCCCCTATACTTGGGGTTGTAACTACCTTGGCGACGAGTTCTTGGCAGTTGGTAAGTACGACTTTGCATACAAACTACCTCCCGTACCCGCAGGAACATACGAGCTTCGTATAGGTTACACTGCAAACGGTATGCGTTCAATTACACAGTTCTATGTCGACAATAAGATTTGCGGTATCCCCGTAGACCTTAAGATTGGTGCCACCGATGCACGTATCGGTTGGTTGGCCGATGGTCCCGATGAGTCGGAGAACGAAGAGAACGACCGCGTAATGCGTAACCACGGTTATATGAAGGCCGGTAACAGCTTCACATCACAGTGGCAGAGTGGCGATGGCAAGAAGACCGCACGTAGCTACAGCAACGCTATCCGTAAGATTATCACCACAATGCGTGTAGATGGCGAGCATTGGGTACGTTTCAAGAAGGTAGACGATGTAAACGGTTCACAGATGAACCACGACTACATCGAACTTGTACCGACATCAATTGTCAACTCGTACATCCCCGAGGACAGACTCTAATAATCTATTCTAATAAAATCCGTATCTGTAAAGTCGCGACTTTACAGATACGGATTACTTTTTTAGCACCTTGCACATATAAAAAACAGCTGTTTTTAAAAGTGAGAAATTATTGGTGTCCGGTAAAACTTTTTTAGTCTCTCATTTAGGCTTGTTTGCTAAATTCAGCCTTTCATTGTTCTTTTTCTCCTACTTTTCGTGCCGACGAAAAGTAGGCAAAAGGCTCTGCGCACGGAAAATCTTAACGTAAAATGCTCACGATGTTTTTTGGGTGCTGCGGAACTCGCTTCGCTCAAACATCCTCGAACTTAATCCAAAAAACATCTACCATTTAAGAAGCTGTTTAAATTTCTAAAAAAATATTCATATAGAAGCTGACGGTTTCGTCGTTTTTTATATTCAAAAATGCCTGTTTGTTTCTTTTTTGCGGTTACATAGCCCGCTATGCGCCCTTAAAAATATAAATAAACATCCAATTTTTGCTCTATAAAAAACTTGACGATATAAATTTAAACAGCTTCTACTAATTTTTCTACGGCGCACCAATGAACAACCTTATGATTTTATGAAAAGGTGGGCCTGTATAATTGTTCAATCGAATATCAGGATGCGCTCACCCCTCTTCTTTTTATCACCACATACAGAATCACAGGCGCACCTATGATGGGTGTTACTGCACCAAGCGGCAGTAGGCCGCTACTTCCGGGCAGTTGACACAAGAGATTGCATAATAGTGCGGTGGCACCTCCCCATAATATAGTGGCAGGCAGCAGATAAATATGATTATTGGTGCTGAGGAACAGACGGGCGATGTGCGGCACAGCAAGTCCGATAAAAGCAATAGGGCCGCAAAAGGCTGTAACACCGGCAGTGAGTATGCCCGTAAGGACAAGCAGTACGCCGCGTGCGCTCTTTGTCTTTACACCCAAATTGGCTGCGTAGGCATCGCCAAGCAATAGTGCATTAAGGGGTTTTACCATCAGCAGCGATGCTGCGAGTATGCTTATGAGCAGTGTTGCAAGGAACGGTATTTGTGAAGTAGATACACCGCCGAAACTACCCATTCCCCAAATAAGATACGAGTGTACCCCCTCGGCGGTAGAGAAATAGTTAAGCAACGTGATTGCCGAGGATGTAAGATAGCTTACGGCAAGGCCTGCTATTAACAGATATATGTTGTTGTGCAAGCACACTGACAATCCCAATAGAATGGCTATCACGACAATAGCACCTATGAATGCGCCCAAGAGTATAGCAGCATAGCCACCAAAAGAGAAACCATCCGAGACAAGGGAACCATTGAGCAATAGCATGACTATTGCTACTCCCAATCCAGCACCGCTGTTTATTCCAAAGACCTCGGGGCCGGCAAGAGGGTTGTTGAACAGTGTCTGCAATATAAGACCGGCGGCCGAGAGTGCCATTCCTGCAAGCATTGCTGTTAAGGCCTGTGGTAGACGCGATTCCAATATTATCAGCCGTAACCCCTGTTCGGTATTTTCATTGCCCGCAAGGATAGAGATAACCTTGCTCATGGGGATTTCGACGGCTCCCCACAGCAGATTGGCGGCAAACAATGCAGCAAGCACCAATGCCGATGCTGCAATGGCTATTCCAAAATTACTCTTCTTGCATCTTTTCATAGTAGCGTAATTCATAATCTTCGACAAATTCGGGATGAATTATTGATACAAACTCCTTCAGCAATATATCGGGGCGAAAAGGAGTCTCTTCGTAGAAACGCTTCTCACTCAGACGACATTCGTAAATGTTACGCTCCTTGTAGGGACGAAAATGGGCGTAACCATCAAATTCTGTCAGCAGGGACTTATAGCTCTTTCTTGCTCCACCATATTTTATGAACCAAAAGTCGGCATCGGCGGCACTGCTGAGCACGGCCTCGAAAGCTAACGGTAGCGAGCCTGTACGGTCGTGGCAGGCAAGGAGATAGTTGGCACCTGCGTCGTTATATAGCTGTCCCATTGTGCTGTTCCCGCCGGGCATATACCACGCCGAACTGCTTTTAAGTTCGCACATAAGAGTAGGGCGGGTGTCGCAGTGGCCTACTCTGTCGCGCAGTGTAATGTAGTTATTCTCCACTACGTTGAAAAGCGAGTCGGCTCTTTTGCCTTCGCCAAGCAGACGACCGTAGAAGCGCATCCATTCGGCACCACCTAAAGGCGAGTTTTCCATATATTCGGCACACTCTATAAGTGGGTAGTGCAGTCGCTCTAACTTTCCGTAGCCACCATTCTCGTATGGTAGCACCCATATTGCTTGAGGCGATAGATGCACCACGCGCTCGCTGTTAATATTAAGGCTGCTGCCACAGTCGACTATGCTGCCGTTTGCTATTCTCTCTTTCAGTGCAGGCTGTGTCATATACTCTCCCTCGCATACTCCCGAAACGGCATCGGCACGTCCAAGCTCGCATATAAGCTCGGCGTGTACGGTCGAGAATACAAGCAGACTGTCAAGCGGAGTACGCAGCAGTGTACCGCGCGGAATATCTGCCGGTACACTGCTGTTTTTGTCAATAAGAATATATCGGTGCATCAGCTTGCCACTCCACGGGCTCTTAATATCGGTTACAGTGTATCCGTCGCACTCTACAATAGTCAGCAACGATGCGTGACGCAGTTGCAGCGTGTCGCCTACGACAGCTTTGCCCTCTCCTGTGCCCTCTGTGCAAGATGCTGTGGCAAGAGCGCATATAAATAGCAGACTCAATATATTCTTCATCGTTATTACATTTATATCGTTTTATGCAGATGATTAGATTCTTCCATTGCTTCGCTTCGTCAGAATGAACAAATTGTGCTTTTGTCATTTGGCCTTTTCACGTTATGACAGCTGCAATATTGCGCTGTCTGGCGATTAGAAATCGCCCCTACACGCAATGAGTTAACTATTTGCCACTTCAGAAAAGTAGGTTTTTTGCCATTCGTTTTTTTACTATTGCAGCCTTTTTGTCATTCTGAACGTAGTGAAGAATCTCTAAACCGTCTCTAAACTATCTCTTACATTCTGAAACGCGCTCCGGCGGTGTAGTATCCCACCCCGAAGAAACTCTTCTGTTTGCCTGTGCTATCGAATATACGCATATTGCCCAATACACCGTATGTCGCATATCCTACGTAAATATCGCCATTCTCGGGGTTAACCGATAGCGAGTTTACATCTGTCATTGTCTCCTTAGTGAGCACTTCGCGCTTTTCGCCGGTTGTAACGTCCAGCGCAAACAGCGGTGATGTTACAAATGCGTTCTTTTCGTAGTCCCAAGAATTATCAACGTAATAGAGAATATTCTCGTATGAAGCAATTGCCGATGCGCTGAATCCCAATGAGGTTGCTGTGCCCTCCTCGGGTGATATGCAGTAGACCGATGAGGGTATATCGTAGTAGTTTCCGCTGTCTATGATATACACCTCGTCGTTGCATACAACGCTTGCAGTGTAGGGGTTAACCATATTTATAGTGCGTGTATCGCCACTTTGCAGGTCGATAATTGAAACTGTTCCGTTGTAGGCATAGAGGTCGCCCGAGTTATTCACAACAAGATAGTCGTTGCAGTAGCTTATACCCTCGGGGCGTGTGCCAACGGGTATTTTACCCTCAAATGCGGCTGTAGTGGCATTATATACATATACGTTACCGTCGTAGTTTGTAGCATATACATTTACTCCGTCGGTTGTAAGCATACGGGGTGATGCTCCCTCCTGAGTGAACATATAAGGTTCTTGCAGACGCTTTCCGCTTTCATCAAGAACCTCAATTTTTTGCGAGCCGCTTACCGTTACAAACAGTTTCTCTTTTGTCCACAAAAGGTCTTGTGCAAGGTCGCCCAGAAGAGTCTTGTTCTGTACGGCAAAGATATTTGCCTCGCTGTCTCCCGCTGTAGCCATATCGGTCTCGAAACTGTAGTACTGTATGCTGGCATCGTTACCCTCCCAGTTACCGGTGTTCACAATGTAACATCTGTTGGCGGGTGTCTCGTTCTCCTCGGGAAGAGTTACTTTGTCGTCGCTGTCGCACGCTGTAAATGCGAATAATCCCAAAATTGCTGTTGCATGTAATAGAAACTTTTTCATTGTGGTATATTTTAAAGGTTAATAGTTGCTGATAGGCGGAAAGAACGTCCCGGCATTGGGTAGTACCGTATAATCTCGTAATTTTTATCGAGTATATTCATTGCTTCGAAGCGGGTGCTCAGTGTCGATTTTCCTATCGCCCAATCGCGGGATAGCCATACAGAGTGGTCGCAGTAACCATCGACACGTGACGATGGGATATTCTGTGCCAGACGGTAGCGTTCACCACTCCATAGAAGCGAGTAGCCTGCATCCAAAACAGGTGTATGCAATGCTGCCGAATACGAACCCGAGTGGCGTGGGGTGTATGTTATCTGCTCCCCATTAACTGCCGAACCTTCGGTGTCATCAACGGCGCGCATATAGCTGTATGCTCCCGAGAGCTGAAGATACGATAATCTGCTTAGTTTAATCTTTCCTGCAATATTTGCATCGGCACCGCTTAGGGCAACCTCGTCTACATTGCTCATTTTCCATATAAATATGCCGGGAACAGCCACAATCTTATCTGTTACGTGTCCGTAGTATCCGTCGACCGATAGTGACAGCTCTTGTAATATCCCGATACGAGGTAACGAATATGCAGCGCCAATATTCAGCATGCGGCTCTTCTCGGGGCGCAGTTTGAAATTGCCGCTTTCGCGGTAGTAGAGGTCACCAAATGTGGGTAGACGGAAAATGTCGCGGTACGATGCTCGCAGACAGAGTGCGCGACCCACGGGGTAGTACAATAGCGAGAAAGAGGGCGACAGACGCAACCGTCGGGGAGCAACCTCACCCTTATCGCTCCACTCATTGGCCATAGAGTGCAGGAGCGAGGCTGTGGCGCATAATATAGTGCTGCTGTAACGCAGGCTTACAGCCGATAGCATTGTCAGACGGTTGGGATTTGCCGACATTACATTATGCTTATTGCTTGTCGATAGCGTATTGTGTACAAGCTCTTCGGCAAGGACAAAGGTCCATTTCTCTGTGGGTTGCCATTTTATAGTGTATGATAGGTCGCTCTCGTGTTGTTCGAAAGTGTGTTTTGCTACCGACCCTGCGGTGACAGGCAGACGGTTGCGGTCGTAGGTGTAGTTCTGTTTAAAAGAGGCTTTCATCCTAACCTCGTTTGACGCAGCAAATTCATACAATATCTGCCCAAAAAAATTGCGCGATAGCAGTCTTTCGCTACTCAGTGGGTTATCTACAATAACAGCTCCGGGGACACCTCGTTCCGAGCAGAAACCATAGATTTTTGTATGCAGCGTGTGTCTCTCTTTGCTCCAGCGGAAATTAGCCTCGGCACGCAGGCTCTCTATGTCCGAGTTTATGCGTCGTCCACCGATGCTGCCCCCTGCACCGTCAATGTCGAAACGGTAGCAACCATTGGCATTTGTATAATCGACAAATAGTGATGCTCGGGAGTGCCTGCCAACTTTGTCGGCAAGATATATGTTTGTCTGATAGCTGTCGAACGAACCAACCCTTGCGCTTGCCTTTAATATTCTTGTCAGTGGCAGATGCGTCTCCAAAGATATACTGCCGGCCGAGGCAAGCATACGTGCCGAACGGTAAATATCGTCACCCTCGCCAATGAGCAGCTGCACCCCCGATAAGTTGTCGGTCGAGAAACGCCCTAAGTCTACCTGCCCTGTTTGGCAGTCGCCGACAGCTACACCGTCGTAAAATACAGCTGTGTGCTGCGCTCCCATCCCTCGTATCGACACCGTCTTTAGTCCGCCAATGCCGCCATAGTCTTTTACAGTAACACCGCTGAGGTGTTTCATTGCATCGCCCACGTTGGTAACACCCAAACGCTCAATCTCCTGTGCCGATAGTCGCTGCACAGGTGCCGAACTTTCTATGCAGCTCACACGTTTGCTGCTTACTACTATCGAATCTAATTGGCGCACACCATCATCGCTCTGTGCAAAGATATTGCATAGAGGCAAGGATGCTGCAAAAAGTACCGCATAGCACGCTTTTATAATGCGATGTGCCGGCATTGGTAAGGAAAATGTTGAATAAAACAATGACTCGTACCTCTCCTCGAAGGTAATATGAGCAATTGACTCGTCTTGCAGGTCTTCTGACTTACTCTACCTCAATCCTCCTTCCCGCCCTCATTGGGACAGTGGCTTATTAGAATGGATGAGGCTCATTATAAAGAGCTTACAGCAGCGGGACTGTACAGGACTTGCACCTGTTTCCCTTTTAATCCGCATCTCTAAAGGAGACTCTTCGCGGAACAAGACGTTGCGAAGATACAACTTTTTAGGAAAAATCCTACAATCGAATAGGGAAAATAATCTTGATGTGCGTTTTTTTCTCTTTTATCTTTGTCGCAGAATAATCCTTTAAAAAGATATAGCTATGAAAAATTTAGGAAGAATGATGCTAATGATGCTGTTGCTCGTGGCTGGTTCGGCATCGGTAATTGCACAAGATTGGGCCGGTAGTGTGAGTGAAGAACGGATAGAAATGCGCGGTCGTGATAGAGCAAGACACAATATTAAGCCTATGCGAAGTACCGATTTTAAAAAGTTCTACAAGTATGTAAAAGATACTTCATTCGATAAGAATAAACTTCAGTTGGTCGAGATTGCCTCATTTGGCTCTTATTTCTCCTCGGAGCAGTGCTATGAATTATTATCGTTACTCTCTTTTGATGATAATAAATTGGCAGCGCTTAAGATTCTTGAACCGCGAATGGTTGATTCGCGATACTATGAAAAGATTCTGAAACTGTTCAGCTTCTCCTCGAATAGAGAAAAAGCAACAGCTATTCTGATGCGTGGTGTACACCGATAAAATAATTGATGGGTTGCGGTAAACAACCCATCAATTATTTTATTATATATTCGCTATTCGCATAATGTCGGCAAAGACTCCGGCTGCTGTTACGCTTGCTCCGGCACCGTAACCTTTTATTAGCATAGGGTACTCCTTGTAACGCTCGGTGGTAAGCAGGACGATGTTATTGCTGCCTTCGAGGTTGTAGAAGGGGTGATGGCGGTCGACCTTGCATAGCGAAACACTTCCTTTGCCATCCTGATATTTCGCAATGAAGCGCCAGTGCATCTTTTCGGACTCCATCTTCTGACGCTCGGTCTCGAAATCGGCATCAAGCTCGGGCAGACGCTCCCAAAAGTTATCAAGCGAACCTGCGAATAGTTCGTCGGGGATAAAGAGGTTTGCCTCAACCTCGCTCTGCTCAATTGCATATCCTGCCTCGCGTGCAAGGATAACAAGTTTGCGGATTACATCCTTACCGCTGAGGTCGATGCGTGGGTCTGGCTCGCTGTAACCTTTCTCCTGTGCCAGTCGAACAGTCTCGCTAAGAGGTACTTCGCTACTGAGCATATTGAAAATAAAGTTTAGTGTACCGCTGAGTACTGCCTCTATCTTCAGTATCTTGTCACCACTGTTTATAAGGTCGTTGATGGTGTTTATAATTGGCAGACCTGCGCCTACATTGGTCTCGAACAGGAACTTTATGTTACGCTGACGGGCAACGTGCTTCAAATGGCTGTATGTGGCATAGTCCGACGAGGCGGCAATCTTGTTGGCTGCTACCACCGAGATGTTATGCTCTAAAAAGTCGCCATAGAGCGATGCAACATCGCCATTGGCTGTACAGTCGACAAAAACCGAATTAAAGATATTCATCTTTATAATTTCGTCGCGCATACGGTGGATGTTGCTCTCGGGACTATTGGCAAGTGCCTGACGGTAACCTATAAGGTCGAGTCCCTCGCGGTTGAATATGGCATGACGGCTGTTGGCTATTCCGACAACGTTTAGTTTAAGGCTGTGCTCCTCCAACAGTTTCTTGCGTTGCGATGCTATCTGCTCGATGAGGCTTCCGCCTACCGTTCCCACTCCGCAGATGAAGAGGTTAAGTACCTTGTACTCCGAGAGGAAGAACGAGTCGTGAATGACGTTCAGTGTCTTGCGCAACAGCTTGTCTTTTATTACAAACGAGATGTTAGTCTCTTGACCGCCCTGTGCGCAGGCTATCACATTGATACCGTTACGACCGAGTGTCTGGAACAGTTTACCAATAATGCCGGGATTGTGGCGCATATTCTCACCCACAATGGCCACGGTCGATAGGTTGCTAACCGCTGTCACAGGCTCCATAAGACCCATAGAAATCTCCTTTGCAAACTCTCTGTTAAGAACCTCGCATGCCATTGCTGCATCGACGTGACGCAGACCGATAGAGGTGCTGTTCTCCGATGATGCCTGTGCAACAAGGAATACGCTGATATCGGCATCGGCAAGCGTCTTGAAAATACGGTGGTTCACTCCTACAATACCCACCATACCAAGTCCCTGCACTGTAAGCAGGTCGGTGTCGTTGATGCTTGATATTCCTTTTATGAGCCTGTCGCCCGAGTCGCTCTCGGCGCTTATTATAGTGCCTTCGCCGTCGGGGTTGAAGGTGTTCTTTATGGCTATTGGGATATTTGCCTTAAAAACGGGATATATTGTAGGAGGATAGACTACCTTGGCTCCGAAATTACAAAGTTCGGTGGCCTCGACATAGCTTAACCGCTTTATTGTATAGGCGTTGTTTATCACTTTGGGGTCGGCGGTCATAAATCCGTCTACATCGGTCCAGATTTCCAATATATCGGCTTTAAGGGCTGCCGCAATTATGGCTGCTGTGTAATCGGAACCGCCACGGCCAAGATTGGTTATGTCGCCACTCTCAATGTCTTGCGAAATAAAGCCGGGGACAACCACGATGCGGTCGTTGCGGCTGTCGAACTGCTCGTGTATAAGCTGCTCGGTGGCTTCGGTGGCAAGGATGTTCTT
The DNA here is from genome assembly GCA_045588485.1 of Bacteroidaceae bacterium. GTDB lineage: Bacteria > Bacteroidota > Bacteroidia > Bacteroidales > Bacteroidaceae > HGM04593. Next base: position 62,058 of record JAZNEI010000010.1, read on the forward strand.
GCTGTGCTTTACCTCGGTCTTTATGAACTGACGGGAGTTGTAGCGCACTGCACCGTCGATGAGTGCTGTGACAATGCGGCTCGAAATTCTCTCGCCATAGCTCACTATTGTAGCCTCGCTCTTCGAGGTTATGTTGTTTATGAGTGCAAGACCTTGGTAGATGTTGTCAAGTTCGTTCAATAGCTTGTCGACCTCTTGAAGCAGGGCGGTGCGCCTCTCTTCGTCGTCAATGATACTGTATATAAGGTCGTGGTGACGTGCTACAATATGCTGGAACTCTTCGTTAAAGGCAATGTTGCCCTCTACTGCCATCTGCGATGTTTTTATTAGTTTGTCGGTTATACCGCCCAAGGCCGAGACCACCACTATCACTTTGTCGTTGGTGGCAGCAGCTTCGACAATGTTTTTAAGATTCAATATACTGTTTACGGAGCCAACCGAGGTTCCGCCGAATTTCATTACTTTCATTATTAGACGTGTGTAGCAGGCTTATGTAAAAATCTTGATGGTTTTTACCCTCTGCATACGGCTGCAAATTTATCAAAATAACGCTATATTAGCAAATAAATGGCCGATAATGATTCTTTTTACTGTATATTTATGGCAAATGATACCCTGTTCTTCTTTATTCACTTTCTTTATGTGAATTGTCAGGCGCGGGGTAAAACCGATGGTAAGGTAATCTTGTTGCTGTCGATGGGGATACGGTGAAGCCGGTAGCGTCCCTGTGTGGGTATATAGCGCTGGGCAATGTCGCTTCGTAATTTACACAGGAACTCGTGTCTTATTATCGAGAGATTCTTGTGCAGGGTGTTCAGTGTGGGGTTGGTGATGCTCTCGAAAAGTCTTTTTATTACACTTGGGTTCTGTCGTCCCGATATAAGGCAGTATATCTTCATCAGTTCGTTGCCATATTCGTTTATCTCTTTAAGAGGAAAACCGTCGGGGTGGCAAAGTAACAGTATATAAAGTGCCTTTGGTAACGGTGCTAGCTCTATTCTTATCTGTGGATAAAGGGGCAGTGTTATTTCGAAATTGTTATCTATGCAGATGTCGCTAAGGGCTATCTCGTCGGGTGTTCCGATGCTCTCGGCGATGAGGTCGGCTGCTATGAAACATTTCTCCTCGGGGGTAGTTACAATATCTTTAATCCTGTAACGAATGTTGCTCTGCTGATTGTTGGTACCATACTCCTTTTCTATCCTTATTATATTGTTCAGCACCGTGTATATGCGGTTGCGCAGAGCTGTCTCACTCTCGCCATCGGGAATCTCTTCGAAGAGAATCTCGGCAATAGGAATGTCATCGTCCGATGTGTCTATGTCTACAACAGCCGAGAATGAACCTTGCAAAAGAGACGATGTGCAGTGTGCAGGAGTGATGGGATTGCTGCGTTGAGACAACTCCTTGTTATCTATTGCAGGTTGTGGCAATATGTTGATGCTGTATACACCGGCTCCGTTCCGTTGCAGATACTCGACAAATTCCATACTGTTGTCGCTTATGTATCTGTCGGCAATGCAGTTATTTCTGCTCGACAGATAGTATATCGCTTTTGTCGAGCCTGCATATATATCCGATTCTCTGTAAATGCACTTCATAAGTAAAGATTGAGATGAGAAGAGTAAAAACTCAGCTTTGCAGCAAAAGTACAAAAAATGTTGAAATAAAAAAATGTATCTCTTGTCAATGCGGCATCGTTGAATTATCTTAGCACTCCGAAACTTTTGAAGCAGATTCTATGGCAAAAGAGAAGAGTATATTTTTATGTAATGAATGTGGCTATGAGTCGCCAAAATGGGCCGGTAGGTGCCCCTCCTGCGGAGCATGGAACGCTCTTGTCGAGAAGATGGTGCGCACAGCATCTGCGGTGCGTTTGTCCTCGGCCGGTGATGCCAAACAACTCTCGCAGCCTGTGCTGATAGATACCGTCTCTACCGATGAATTACCGCGTATAGACCTTGGTGATGCTGAACTGAACCGTGTTCTTGGAGGCGGTCTTGTTCCCGGCTCTATGGTACTTCTGGGTGGCGAACCGGGCATAGGAAAATCGACACTTGTGCTACAGACAATGCTGAATATACCAGACAGAAGGGTGCTGTATGTATCGGGTGAAGAGAGTGCGCAACAGATAAAACTGCGTGCCGACCGCATAGAACATCCGCGCTCGGGGTGTATGATTGTATGCGAGACGCTGCTCGAAACAATTTTCACCCACATAAAGAATGTACAGCCCGAACTGCTTGTTATTGACTCTATTCAGACAATGTGTAGCGAAACGGTCGACTCGTCACCGGGCAGTATGTCGCAGGTGCGCGAGTGTACGGCAATGCTTCTTAAGTTTGCAAAAGAGAATAATGTACCAGTAATTCTCATTGGACATATTACAAAGGACGGCACCATAGCAGGTCCCAAAATATTGGAGCATATAGTAGATGTCGTAATACAGTTCGAGGGCGACCAGCATCATATCTATCGCGTTCTGCGTTCGATAAAAAACCGCTTCGGCAGCACTGCCGAGCTTGGAATATATGAGATGCGACGCGAAGGATTGCGACAGGTAAGCAACCCTTCGGAACATCTTCTTGGCGACAGACACAGCGGAATGAGTGGAGTAGCAATAGCCTCGGCAATAGAGGGTGTCAGCCCTTTCTTGATAGAGGTTCAGTCGCTTGTGAGCAGTGCTGTATATGGTACTCCGCAGCGTTCGGCAACAGGGTTCGATACACGACGTATGAATATGCTTCTTGCGGTGCTCGAAAAGCGTGTAGGGTTCAAGCTGGCACAGAAAGATGTCTATCTGAATATAGCCGGAGGATTGCGTGTAAACGACCCGGCAATAGACCTTCCTGTAATATCGGCGATATTGTCGAGCAATATGGATGTCGAGATTGAGCCTACACTATGCATGGCCGGCGAGGTTGGACTCTCGGGCGAGATACGTCCTATCAACCGCATCGAGCAACGCATTGCCGAGGCACAGAAATTGGGATTCAAGGAGATAATAGTCCCTGCTGCGAATATCAAGAGACTCGACCTGTCGCGATTCGAGATTAAGGTGCATCCGGCCTCTAAGGTCGAGGAGGCGTTCCGTATTATTTTTGGTTGATTATTATATAGAATAGAATAATGACTTACGATTATCAGATACGTGTGTTGCCGCAGGTGGCAGCAAGTGAGCAGGCTATTAAAGAGTTTCTTGCACGTGAAAAGGGGCATAATGTGCGCAGTATGACTGCTGTGAGGGTTCTGCGTCGCAGTATCGACGCGCGTCAGCGTACTATATATGTAAATCTCACTGTGCGTCTGTTCCTTAATGAGATGCCACCTGCCGATGAGTTTATTCCTCGCGAATACAAAAGTGTCGAGGGGAAGCGTTCTGTCATCGTGGTTGGTGCAGGTCCTGCCGGTCTGTTTGCTGCACTGAAACTGATAGAGCAGGGGTTGTGCCCCATTGTTGTTGAGCGTGGAAAGGATGTGCGCAGCCGTAAGGTAGACGTTGCGAATATTGCACGCACACACACTGTAGACCCCGAGTCGAATTACTGTTTCGGCGAGGGTGGTGCAGGTGCCTACTCCGATGGAAAACTCTTTACTCGCAGCAAAAAACGTGGCAGCAACGAGGGGATTCTGCACATCTTCTGTCAACACGGGGCAAGCGCTTCTATACTGTCGGATGCACATCCTCATCTTGGCACCGATAAACTGCCGCGAATAATTGAGAATATGCGCGGTACGATAGAAAAGTGTGGAGGTGAGGTTCACTTCGGTACACGTATGGATGAGTTGCTTATGAGTGCAGGCCGTGTGTGCGGAATTCGTACCAACCAAGGCGAATTTCTTGCCGATGCGGTGATTCTTGCAACGGGACACTCGGCAAAGGATGTCTATCGTAATCTGGACGCTTCGGGAGTGGCTCTTGAGGCTAAGGGTATTGCTGTCGGTGTACGTTTGGAACATCCTTCGCAGTTGATAGACCAAATACAGTATCATAATCCGCAGGGACGTGGAAAATATCTGCCGCCTGCCGAGTATAGCTTCACTACACAGGTCGACGGACGCGGTGTATATAGTTTCTGTATGTGTCCCGGTGGAGTGGTTGTTCCTTCGGCATCGGGTAGCGAGGAGTTGCTTGTGAATGGAATGTCTCCATCGCATCGTGGTGGTAAATGGAGCAACTCGGGAATGGTGGTACAGATAAATTGTGAGGATATTGTCTCGTCCGACCTTCAGATAGATATTGATGGATTCGACCCTGTACCGACAGAATCACCGCTTAGAGTGCTGGCCTTCCAAGAGAAACTGGAACGTCTCTGTTGGATAATGGGTAACCGCCGTCAGACAGCGCCGGCGCAGCGTATGACCGACTTTGTACGTGGTAAACTCAGTTACGACCTTGCCGATAGCTCGTATGCTCCGGGGTTAATCTCTTCGCCTATGCATTTTTGGCTGCCCAAATTCATTGGGGCACGTCTGCAACGTGGATTCGAGAACTTTGGCCGTGCGTCGCGTGGCTTCCTCACGCGCGAGGCAACTCTCATAGGAGTAGAGACGCGAACATCGTCACCTGTGCGCATTGTGCGCGACAATGAGACGTTGCAGCACGTACAGATAAAAGGACTTTTTCCTTGCGGCGAGGGGGCAGGCTACGCAGGCGGTATTGTCTCGGCTGCGGTAGATGGTGAGCGGTGTGCGATGTCAGCGGCAGAGTATCTGAAGAGTATTTAGACAAAAGAGGCTGTTTCAGAAACAGCCTCTTTTGTCTAAATCTAATTATTGGTGTCCGGTAAAACTTTTTCAGTCTCTCATTTAGGCTTGTTTGCTAAATTCAGCCTTTCATTGTTATTTTTCTCCTACTTTTCGTGCCGACGAAAAGTAGGCAAAAGGCTCTGCGCACGAAAATCTTAACGTAAAATGCTCACGATG
>JAZNEI010000011.1:0-41253 GCA_045588485.1 Bacteroidaceae bacterium
TCCCAAAGGGCAACATCGTTGACTACCCCGACCACGAGATGCGTAGCTTCATGCTCGACTGCGGCCGCAAGTTCATCCCCATCAGTTTCCTGCACGAGTATGTTGACTTCATGGCATACTACAAGATGAACACATTCCACATTCACCTCAACGACAACGCTTTCAAGCAGTACTTCAACCACGACTGGGCAAAGACTCCGTCAGGTTTCCGCCTTGAGAGCGACCTTTTCCCAGGCCTCACATCACGCGACGGCTACTACACAAAGGAGGAGTTCATAGAGCTCCAGAAGCACGCAGAGCGCGTAGGCGTTGAGATTATCCCTGAGATTGACGTTCCCGCTCACTCACTCGCATTCGTTCACTACCGCCCCGAACTCGGCAGCAAAGATTATGGTCTTGACCACCTCGACCTCTTCAACCCCGGCACATACACATTCATCGACTCACTCTTCATGGAGTACCTCAGCGGTGATGAGCCTGTGTTCCGCGGCCCACGTTTCCACGTAGGTACCGATGAGTACTCCAACCGTGACACAGCAGTCGTTGAAAAGTTCCGTTACTTCACCGACTTCTGCATCCGCACAGCCGAGAAGTACGGCAAGCAGGCTTGCGTTTGGGGCGCGCTCACACACGCAAAGGGCAACACTCCTGTAAAGGTTGACAACGTACTCATGTATGAGTGGTACAACGGTTATGCAAACCCCACAGATATGATCAACCTCGGTTATGATGTCATCAGCATCCCCGACGGCCTGACATATATCGTACCGGCGGCTGGTTACTACTACGACTACCTCAACTGCAAATATTTGTATGAGTCTTGGACACCTGCACAGATTGGTGACAAGAAGTTTGATGAGCGCCATCCCAAGATTAAGGGAGGTATGTTCGCTGTATGGAACGACCACCCGGGCAACGGTATCAGCCATCAGGATGTCCACTACCGTGTATTCCCCGCAATGCAGACTATGGCAGTAAAAATGTGGACCGGTGCAAGCACCTCTTTAGCATATGAGCAGTTCGACAAGGCACGTATCGGCATCAGTGAGGCTCCCGGTATAAACATTGCAGGCCGTCAGGTAAGCAATGGTCAGGCTCCCATCCTGGCACTCGACGTTGTTAAGCCCGGACAGGAGACAAGCGTTAAGGAGATTGGTTGGGACTACAGTGTATCGTTCGACATCGAGGCTGCACGTGAGAGAAAGGGTACAGCACTCTTCCGTTCGAAGAATGCGATATTCTACCTAAGCGACCCCGTTGAGGGTAAATTAGGTTTCTCACGCGATGGATACCTTAACACATTCAACTATAGTTTCTTCCCCGGCGAGAAGGCAAAGGTTACAATCAGCGGTAACAAGAACGTTACACGCCTCTACGTAAACGGCAAGCTTGTTGAGGAACTCGACAAGCAGACACTGCATTTCCACAATCCCGGAAACGGCAAATACGACAAGATGTACTATGTACGTACACTCGTATTCCCCTTGAGCAAAGCAGGTCGCTTCAAGAGCAAGGTTACAAACCTCACTGTTTACCCCTTTATGGAGACTCCCATAATGCCTCGTAAATAATTGAGGCATAATGCTATAAAATAATAGATGCACGCTGCGAATGAAGCGTGCATCTATTATTTTATAGATATTTGTATACAATAAAAGTTTATAATCTTCACCTTTGTCAGATAAAAGAACTATTAAATAAAAAATTGTGTGCATTCATTTATATATAAGATTATTAGTAAGGTCGGGAACAAGAGAAAATAATATTTTTATTTTTAGTTGCAATTTAATTTTATTTTAGTACATTTGCCACTGACAAGTTAGCCCACAAGGGTTGGCGGGTCATAAATAAAATGTAATAGGACGTTTACGTAACGTTATCTTCTACGTACAAATCTCGCAAATTTGAACCATTCAAGAAGATAAAGCAACGAAACGTTCGCGTTGGGTGTATTATATCCGTTTACTATTTAGGTAGTAGATGTCTATAGTATTCACGGCGTGGGCTGACTGCGTTGCTTATCCTTGAGTGGGGGCAATGCGAGAGCCTGTACGTGGGATGAGCGAGAAGTAGAATCTCCCACGTCTTTTTTTTGTACTTATTACAAGCAGCCCAAATTGGGGAGTTCTTTGGCTGCAGAAAACAGTATTTGTAAATATTCAGAACAATTTAAAGCTTAAAACTACTAAAGTATTTTAAGCATGCAAACGATATATTCATTTGTTGCAAGTTTTTAATTATTATATAGACATTGTGGTTCATGATAGAATTTACTAAACTGATTTACTATATAGGCATCGCTATAGCAGTATATTGTATTATCCGTTATTTATGTAAGGAATTATTACATAAAAAATCGCAATATGATAAAAACAATAATTCAAATATAAACAATCGAAGTATGGACAATGGTTTTTTCAAAAAAGAAAATGATAGCAATATGCATCGTGCATCTTATCACCGGAATTATCGAGAAGAAAACTTTTCATCTCGACAACAAGCGCATAGAACAGCTATAGTTGATGAAAAAAGAACGGCTCCTTATGCTATAATCTATCAAAGCGAATTTGATTACATAAGCCGATGCATATTAGATTATCCAAACATAGAGACCGGCGGGCAGTTGTTTGGTTTTCTCACAGAGTATGGTGTACCTGTCGTATGCTATGCTTTAGGACCCGGACCAAGATCCAACCATCAAACCGCTTTTTTTAATCAGGATACCGACTATCTGCAGATGGTATATAATGAGATAAATAGAAGATATGGTTTAAGATATATTGGTGAATGGCATTCGCATCATCAGTTAGGATTGGCCAAGCCTAGTGGACACGATGCATCAACTATCGTTCATGGAATGGAGCGTAGTAGCTTTAGGCATTTTCTATTATGTATCGGTAATTGTGATCGCGGAAATCATTCTACTTTGAATGCCTTTACTTTTCATATTAACGATGTATATAATTACAGGCATGCTCCGTGGGATATTATTAAAATTGAAAGTCCCTACAGACGAATTATTGATAATGAATTAGCTTCAGTACTATGTCATCCTAATACAAGAGTTGCGTCTCATGGAAGTAACTATTTCGTAAATAGAGATAGTTGTACCCCTGTTTCTGTGGTGCCTGATTATAGCTGTGAATATTGGCTTAACTCAAAAGCCAATAATACTGTGCTCAAGCAGATTATTGATTTTGTATCTTCAGTTGGAGAGAATGCAAGTGTTAAAGCTCAATTGGATGAGCGAAAGCATGTTCATCTATTTGTAAATAGAGCAACAGTAAGCGAACACATTGTCTTTGGAGAAAAATTCCCAAATGAACCTCCAATAATAATATCAGATATTAGTGGTGGTTTGACAGATAATATTCAGTGGGTATATAATGGAGACATCTTTAATTCATTTAAAGAGTACTATTTACAAGTAATAAGATTGCAATAACATATTAAAAAAAATAGAAGTATGACATCAGAGAGATTAAACGCAGAGAAACAAGTTTTGTCGAGATTTTTGCCGCCAAATACCTATTTATTTAAAGATTTAGGAACAAGTTGCCCATACATATTGATGGCTGCAAAAACCAATCGAGGCAATGTGTACACAATAAGAATTGATTTGCGCGATTTTCCAAATTCCTTGCCTCACGCATTTGTAACTAAAATGCTGAAGACCAAAACCGGTGAGGTTATGGATAGTCCCAGCGCCTCAATGCACACATTGACATCCGAGTATGGGTATACCCGTATATGCCATTATGGATTCAACTCTTGGGGGCCAAAAGTGTCATTATATAAAGTCTTTATTAAATGTCGATTGTGGCTCGAAATGTATGAGCAGCATTTGAAAACCGGCAAACCAATGGATTATTATCTGAATCACCAAGCATAACAATTAAGGTACAGCCAATAATCGCATTAAAGTATTATTATAAATCAATATTAAAATTCATCATTATGGCAAGTGAAAGAGAATTAAACAAAATGGCAGAAGATGTACGTGTACAAGGTGGTCAAGGAACCGGTTCAATGAACGAACTTGTTTACAATAATGAAACAGGAGAGTTCGAGACTGTTGCATCAACATCGGCAAACATTGATAGAAATGGGCTAATTGTTACAGATATGACTAAAGAAGGGTTTGCTTTTTAAAGTACTTCAAGAAAAACGTTCTCAATAAAAATCTTATTTTATGAGAAAAATAATATATATTGATAGCGAAGAACTGCACTCCTTTTTACAGTCAGCGAATGATGAAGTATTGGGCTATGGGTATGAATGGGAGAATGAGAATGTAATCCATCTGCATACAAAACCATTATTACATTCATTTGGAATAGCACATACAGTATTATTCAGAAAAGGAGATGCGTGTGCGAATTGCGAGACTGCGCAAGATTATATTGTAGAAGTCAACAAGAATAATAGCGACATTACTGTTAATGTAATCGGTTGTGACGAATATGACATTAATTATATTCCCGCTAAGAATGAACTGTATTCCCGCAACAAGGGAATATTAGAACTAAATATCTTAGAAGGTAAAAGAGTTATGATTGTAGGTTTGGGCAGTTTCGGTTCTCAAATCGCAATTGAGTTAGCAAAAGCCGGTGTCGGCAATTTTGCTTTATTCGATTTTGATAGAGTAGAGTTACATAATCTAGCTCGTCACACATCTACAACTAAAGACTTGGGCAGATTAAAGACTGATGTATTATATGAATCCATATTAGGCAAGAATCCTTATGCAAAAGTAGATTTGTTCCCCATTAATATAAATGAGCATTTGGATTTAATGGAGGAAGAGGTTGGTAAAGCGGATATTGTTATTTGTGGAACAGATAATAATGAGAGCCGTTTCAATCTTTCAACAGTTCTCGTCCACCAGCAAAAGATTGGTATATTTGGAAGAGCTGTTACCCGTGCCGAAGGCGGAGATGTATTTCGATACCGTCCCGGCGGGCCGTGTTATTGCTGCCTCATCGGTAATCAATGGTTTGGACAATCGCAAGAAGAGATTACGAGTAGAGAACAGTTACCCGCATATATGTCGCAAAGTGACGTGGATGCCAATATACAGGTTGGGCTTTCGGCAGATATAGAGCCTATATGCAATATGATGATAAAGATAACTCTGATGGAGTTGTCAAGAGGAACGAATTCGGGTATTTCTTGTTTGGAAGATGAATTGGTTTACGACTATTACATGTGGGCTAATAGAAGGGAACGCAGACATCATAATTGGGCACCCATGCCCGGAGCAGGTTCAAAGCCTACTATTATGAGATGGTATGGAGCTCATATAAAAAGGAATGAGAACTGTAGTTTGTGTTCAAATTCAGCTCAGATGGATTTGGATGACGGTGGTGATATCATTGCCGGATATTCAGAACATCTTAAAGTGGTAGATATGTCGGATGTCTCTTTGAATGATTTAGAAGAATAACAAATTACTTGTAATGATATATTAATATTGAGTCTGCTATAAAGATAAATCAATAGTAGGCTCAATATTAGGTTATATAGGTTCTTGATTTTTTTCAAAAATAGTATAAAATAGTTTTATGAATATCAATTTTTCCAGATTCACGATTAAGTCCAGAAATGCAATAACACGCGCTTTTACACTTACAAAACAATGTCAGTATGCTGAGATAGAGCCACAAGTATTGATGGTCGCAATTTTGCAAGAGAGTGACGAGATGGTGTCGTACGTTTTAAATAAAATGAGGGTAGACAAGAATTCATTTTGCAGTGCCATCAGCAACTCTATGAGATTGATAAATCGTAGAATTACATCAGAGCACGACTTTTCATTATCACTGCAATTGGTCTTTCGTAAGTCGATAGAACTGTCCTCTATGGTTGGTTCTGATATGGTATCCTTAGAGCATATATTTTGGGCATTAGGTACGGTGGATAATCCCGTAAGGACTGTCTTGAATAGTCACGGAGTTAACCCCGAAATGTTAAGACTCGCTATAAATGCCTATATACATAGAGAGTCAGAGATACATCGAGCCCCAGAGGTAAATAGAATTCCAGAGATACGTAGAACACCAGAGGTGCAAGATAATTTATCGTCAGCTTCAGATGAATTTGAAAGTACAGTGACCTCTTTTGTTGATAAACTTAAGAACATTTTTAATTCAAAATTTTTTATTACAATTTGTGTTATATTGGTTATACTGGGTATTTTATCGGAATTAAACGATAATAGTAGCTCGAATAACAGTCAAAGTGGTAGTTCCTATAGTAATAAAGAGACAATGATTACCTGCCCTATCTGTGGTGGTTCGGGTAGATATAATTCTTTTGACATTTTTAAGTCACAGATGCCGTGTACAGGTTGTGGAGGTAGTGGCAGAGTGGCAAGTTCTCAAGCTATGGGTATTATGAAAATGCATACCCCCTCAACACCGTCCAATCAGTCGAACTCACAACGTAATAACTCAAGCAGACAATTAAAGGACTGTCCCCATTGTTTAGGAAGCGGTATCTGTAAGTCTTGTGATGGCGATGGAATTATAGAAAATAGCCCTTATGCTTATAGTCTCGACCCGATAGTATGCCCCAACTGTCTTAGCAAACACGGCGTAGGCAAAGGTAAATGTAAATGGTGTCATGGAACAGGGAAAAGAAAATAACACCAAACAAACAATTAAATGGATAATCTGCAATATTATATTGATCGAGAATTGGCTTTTTTAGATACCGAGAAACTAAAAAGATTGCATCCATTAAGGCAACTCTTTTGGGAATGTACTCTTAACTGTAATTTATCTTGTCTTCATTGCGGGAGCGATTGCAAGAAAGAATCTAGAACTAACGAAATGCCATTAGCAGATTTTCTGCCTGTATTAGATTTGATTAAACTAAATCAACCTAATCAGCCGACAATGGTAAATACGGTTGGAGGAGAGCCGTTAGTCAGGAGTGATATTTTGGAATGTGGTAGAGCAATAACTGATAAAGGATTTTTCTGGGGAACAGTGACGAATGGATATTTGTTAGATGCTTCTTTGATGAAGGAATTAATGAAATCGGGACTTCGCTCAATATCCATAGATATTGATGGAACAAAAGAGGAACACAACTGGCTTCGGAATAACGCAAATAGTTTTGACAGAGCATACAATGCTTTGGTTTGTATAAAAAATACCCCTCGATTGGTTTGGGATGTTATTACTTGCGTTAATAAAAGGAACTTTAATTCATTAAATGATATAAAAGAGTTACTAATAGATGCAGGTGTTAAACGGTGGAGATGTTTTACAATAACCCCAATGGGACGAGCAAGAGATAACGAGGAAATGATACTCTCTGATGAAGAGTTTAATATGCTGATGGACTTTATCGTCAAAACTCGCGAGGAGGGTAAAATTATCTTGTCATATGGATGTGAAGGTTATCTCGGACAATATGAAGGGAAAGTACGCGACAATTATTATTCTTGTAGAGCAGGACTTACTGTTGCATCTATTCTGAATGACGGAGGTATATCGGGATGTTTGAGTATTCGGAATGATTATAAACAAGGGAATATTTACACCGATAATTTCTGGGATGTATGGAATAACCGTTTTAATTTATATCGCAATCGCGAGTGGATGAGAACAGGACAATGTGAATCTTGTGATGTATTCAAATATTGTCAAGGGAATGGAATGCATTTAAGAGATGAGAAAGGGGAATTAATGCTGTGTCATTATAGTAAGTTACAACAATCGTAGGTTCTTTATCTTCTTAAATATCTTAAATATTATGAATGAACCAATAAGGAATATTTGTACAATCAGGTCTTAATGGATACTTAGAAGCAGAGTCGATAATTTTATTATAATATTAATATCTATGGAAATTGATTATTCAAAATTTACAGACAGATCGAAAAATGCGATATCAAGAGCACTGTCTTTGACCAAGAGGTGTCAATATGCAGAAGTAGAGCCTCAAGTAATGTTGGTTGCAATATTACAAGAGAGCCGCTATATGATACCGTTTATGCTACACGAGATGAATGTTGACAAAGATTCGTTTCTTACTTCTGTAAGTAATTCTATGAGTCCAATAAGTCATCGTATCTCTCAAGAGCATCATTTGTCACAATCTCTCAGGCTCGTCCTTCAAAAGTCGTGTGATTTGGCACAGCAAGATGGAAATGACGACGTAGCTTTAGAGTATATATTCCAGGCATTAGGTGAGGTTAACAACCCAGTTAAGGATATTATGGTCGAGTATGGAATAAACCCAGTAAAGTTGAGACAGGTTGTCAACTTGTTTAGGATTTATAGGAATAATGATACTGTGGAGGAGCTGGTCTATGATAATGATACCGGTGATTTTATTACACTTGATAGTTATGATAAAGATTTCCAGAAGATAGATACAATTAATCTCGTTTATGGTCCGTATCCCGGATGGACAGAAGGGCTCTAATCATAAAAATATTTATTATGGCAATCAAATATAATGAAAGAACGGGGGAGTTTGAGGAAGTTTCTACCCAAAGCAATAATTATGGACATAAAAAAGAAACAAACACATCTGATAAGAAAAAAGGTATTAGCGGTTCAATAAAGCGTCTGCTGATAACCTTATTAGTATGTAATCTGTTATTCGGTTTAATACTTGGTGCATATAGTGATGACGGGCTCTTGATGGGAGTGCTTGGTTCTAGTTTTCTAGGATTGTATATCTGGTTTTTTTATGTAAGATAGCTTACCTATTTTATAAATAATATAATTTTTTAAAATATATAATTTATGGGTGCTTTTGTGAAATTAATAGCTTTGTTGCTATTTATGAATTTTTTCGGTTTTTTGACAGTCGAGGGGTATGTTGAATCTTCTGCCGATATTATATTATGTAATATTATTGCAGTCGGTGGTTGGATATATGTCATTGTCAAAGGTGACAAAGAATAGTAATGTTTGCAAAGAAAATATTAAAAAAGCAATAATTATGGCAATCAATTATAATGAAAGAACGGGGGAGTTCGAGGAAGACTCCTCGCAAAAGTCTAAAGATAAAATAAGTAACCCCAATAGTCAGAATTCAGAATCTGAAAGCCTATCTGAACGTATTATGTGGCAAATTGTAAAATTTGTGGCCCCTATAGTTTTGGGTTGCGTATTTGCATATTTTAACTATAAAGGTGAAAGTTTCTGGGGGTCGGTAGATTTTTATAGCGGTATCATCACTGGTGTGATTCTGTGGTTGATATTTAAATTTACATAAAACCAGTCAAAAAAATAGTATTGATAACTTATTTATTTTTCTAATGGAAGTCGATTATTCAAAATTTACAAATAAATCGAGAGATGCTATATCTAAAGCTTTCTCTTTAACCAAACAATGCCAATACGCAGAAGTGGAACCTCAACTTATGATGGTTGCGATATTGCAGGAAGGTAATGAAATGATACCATTTATGCTAAACAATATGAATGTTGATAAAGGTTCATTTCTTACTTCTGTAAGTAATTCTATGAGGATGATAAGCCATCGTGCCTCAGAAGAACATCATTTGTCACAGTCTCTTCAGCAAGTCTTACAAAAGTCGTGTGATTTGGCATTGTCTGATGGAAATAATGTAGTTGCCTTAGAGTATATATTCTGGGCATTAGGTGAGGTTGATAACCCCATTAAAGATATTATGACTGAGTTTGGAATAAACTCTGAGAAGTTGAGGCAAGCAGTTCACATGTTTAGAAGCGGAACACCGGAATCGCCTTCAATTAACAATGTAGACGAGGAGAACTTCCCAAATTTGTATAAGTATGGCAGAAATTTAATCCTTGCAGCCGAAAATGGAGAAATAGAGGCTGTAATAGGAAGAGATGAAGAAATAAGACGCATTCTTCAAATTATATCCAGAAAGACAAAAAACAATCCTGTGCTTATAGGTGAACCAGGAACCGGAAAAACTGCAATAGTAGAAGGACTAGCCAATAGAATTACACGCGGTGAAGTTCCACAAGAACTTAAGGAACTTAAGCTTTTTAGTGTAGATATAGCATCTCTTATTGCAGGAGCCCAAATGCAAGGAGAATTTGAAAATAGGTTGAAGAAAGTCATAGAAGAGGCTAAATCTGACCCGAATGTAATACTATTCATAGATGAGATACACTTATTAATGGGAGCAGGCAAATCTGGTGGAGCGATGGATGCAGCCAACATTCTAAAGCCAGAGATGGCACGAGGCGTATTGAAGATAATAGGAGCAACAACTATTGATGAATATAGGCAATATATCGAGAAAGATAAAGCTTTTGAACGTCGTTTCCAAAAGGTTAATGTCGAAGAGCCCGATATAGCCTCAGCAGTTTCTATAATGAGAGGTATTAAGAGTAGATTCGAGAATCATCATCATATTAAGATTCTAGATGAGGCTATTGTCGCAGCAGTAAATTTGTCGCATAGATACATTACAAATCGTTTCTTGCCGGATAAGGCGATAGACCTTGTAGATGAGGCTGCTTCAAATATGAGAATAAACCAATCTTCCTTACCTCATGATATTGAACTTTTAAAAGCTCAAATCAGATATAAAGAAGTTGAGCGAGAATCACTCATTCAAGATGGTTCAAGTACATCACTGCCTAATATACAGGAACTTGAGCAGGAGATTGAAAATCTAAAGGAGCAAGAAAATGTTCTTTATGCAAAATGGCAAAATGAGAGAAGAGCACTTGACATATTACAAGAATTAATGTCACAGGTCCAAAGATTATCGATTAATCGTGAAACTGCCGAACTACAGGGTCGTTATGCTGATGCGGTTGAACTTCAGCGACAAGAGACTGCAATTAAAACACAAATTGATAGCATTACATCTGAAATTAACAGTAATTCTTCTTCATTATTAAAAACAGCGCTAGATGAAAAGGATATTATGAAGGTTGTTACTGCTTGGACTGGAATTCCGATGACCAATATGACTGAAGATGACAATGAGAAATTACTACATATTGAAGAAGCACTGCACGCTTCAGTAGTAGGTCAGGAGTCTGCGGTAAAAGCTGTATCAGATGCAATCAGAAGGAATCGTTTGGGACTAAATGACCCAGGAAAGCCTATTGGCACTTTTCTATTTCTAGGAACAACAGGAGTTGGAAAAACAGAGCTATGTAAAGCATTGGCCGGATATTTATTTAATAGCCGAGATATGATAATCAGGATTGATATGAGCGAATATCAGCAAGAGCATTCAGTATCACGTCTATTTGGTGCTCCTCCCGGCTATGTAGGCTATGATGCAGGTGGTCAGTTGACCGAGGCTGTGAGAAGAAAGCCGTATAGTGTCGTACTTTTTGATGAAATTGAAAAAGCACATCCAAAAGTGTTTGAGACCCTGCTGCAGGTTCTCGATGATGGACGTATGACAGATGGACAAGGAAGGGTCATAGATTTCAAAAATACAATTATTGTTATGACTTCCAATATGGGACAGGATATCATAAATCAGAACTTAATAGGTTGTTCTATTAACCAAGAGAAGATTAGTGCAACATCCAATTTGGTGATTATGCAACTGAAACAGCGTGTGGCACCTGAATTTTTGAATAGGATAGATGACATTATAATGTTTCTACCTCTTACACCTGAGGATATTAAACATATCGTAACAATACAATTGTCGGCCTTTAAAGATAAGTTAAACAAGAATAATATTAATATAAGTTTTGATGATTCAGTTATAGCATTACTATCCATTAAAGGCTATAAGCCTGAATATGGAGGAAGACCTGTAAAAAGAGTAATAAAAGATTATATAATTGATAACTTAAGTTTAAGTTTACTAAGACAAGAGATTGATAAGACAATGCCAATACAAACGTTTGCCATAAACGAGCAAATATCATTTTCAAATGAATTAAATAATTATAATTAAAGAATATTAAAAGACCCAAAGAGGCAGACACGTGTCTGCCTCTTTGGGTCTTTTAAACACTTATTTCATTTGAGAAACAGGATAGTCGTGCTATCACTGTCAAACTATCTTCACACTCAGACAATCTTGTTTGTACCCTTCTCGGGGATAAGAACCTTCGGTTTAAATGCAGCAGCCTCATCGGAAGTCATAGTAGCGTATGCCATAATGATGGCAACATCACCGGGAGAAAATTTATGTGCCGCAGCACCATTAAGACAGATTACGCCCGAAGCGCGCTCGCCCTTTATCACATAAGTAACGATGCGCTCGCCGTTGTTGTTGTTCACGACGTGTACCTGCTCACCCTCTACAATACCCACTGCATCCATAAGATCCTCGTCAATGGTGATACTACCCATATAATTAAGGTTAGCCTCGGTGACTGTAACGCAATGCAGTTTTGATTTCAGAATATGCAGAAACATTATCTTACCTCCTTATATTTAATATTATCGATGAGTCTTATTTTTCCACAGAAGAGAGCAATGCAACCTACAATATAATCACTGTCACCCCAATTCTCGACGGGTTGCAGAGTGTTTCCATCCACAATCTGATAATACTCCAAGCAGAAGCCCTCGGTAGAGTTTATCGCCTCCTCGACAAAAGCCTTTGTTTGCTGCAAGGTATGCTCCTTTGCATAATCGAGGCTTGCGAAGAGCGTGCGCGATATTTTAAGGGCGCGTGTACGTTCCTCGGTGGTAAGAAGCATATTACGGCTGCTCATTGCAAGACCGTCCTCCTCGCGTACAATGGGACAACCCACAATCTCGAGTTTCAGCCCCAACTGACGTACCATCTCGCGTATTATCGCCAACTGCTGAAAATCCTTTTCGCCGAAATAAGCTCTGTCGGGTTCAACGGCATAGAAGAGTTTACTTACAATCTGCGCAACACCGTTAAAGTGTCCGGGGCGGAAAGGGCCCTCCATAACCTCGTCAAGTGGCGCAAAGCTGAAGCGACGGGTATCGGGTTCGGGATACATCTCCTCTACATCGGGAGCAAATGCAAAAGCAGCCCCTACCCCCTCAAGCAGTCTGCAATCGGCTTCGAGGTCGCGCGGATAGTTCATCAAGTCGTTTTTATCGTTAAACTGTGTAGGGTTGACAAAGATACTCACCACAGTCACATCATTCTCTTTTACAGAGCGCTCGACAAGCGAGGCATGCCCCGCGTGCAAAGCCCCCATTGTGGGCACAAGGCCTACAGTTTTACCATTGTCGCGGCATAAGTTAAGCTCATTTTTAAGCTCACCGATTGTACGAATTACTTTCATTTACAACAACTTATCAATTATCGGGAACAAAAGTCCCTGCGTTTCAGGGTGCAAAGTAACAAACATTTGTGCAGATAACGAAATAATTGCAAAAAAATATTTTCACCGATTCATATAAGATATTATTTGAGGTTCTAATGATAATTTCTTAGTTAAAAAGCATAAAAGAGTAGAGTTTTGTCATAAAAACAGGTTAAAAAGCTCTTAAAAAAAGGAAACTATTTGTGTATGTAGCAAAAATTCAGTAATTTTGCAACCGCCGTGAAACTACATTCGCCGCTACAATTAAGATGAAAGCAAACAGGATTTTATTTATTACTCAAGAAATCACACCATTCGTACCTGCATCGACAATTTCGAACATAGGTCGCAGTCTGCCACAGACCATTCAAGAGAATGGCCGCGAGGCCCGTATATTCACTCCCAAATGGGGTATCATAAACGATCGTCGCAACCAGCTTCACGAGGTACAGCGCCTATCGGGAATGAACCTTATCATTGACGAGACCGACCACCCGTTGATTATCAAGGTGGCATCGTTGCAGTCGGCGCGTATACAGGTCTATTTCATAGAGAACGATGACTATTTCTTGAATCGTCAGATGACACGCGACAACAAGGGCGTGGAATACCCCGATAATGACGAGCGTGCAATATTCTTTGCTCGTGGTGTTCTTGAGGCTGTAAAGAAGCAGAGTTGGTGCCCCGACATTGTTCATTGTCACGGTTGGATATCGGCACTTGTTCCACTCTACGTAAAGAGTTCATACAAGGATGAGCCATCGTTCCGCGACTCAAAGGTTATCTTCTCGCTCTACGACAGCGAGTTTGCTTTTGATACCCCCTTCCCCGAGAGCTTTACACAAAAGTTGATGCACAAGGATATGACAGCCGAGCTTCTTGGAGATACTCCCATGCCCACTACATACGAAGAGTTGGCAAAATTAGCAATACGTTACAGCGACGGAATTACCATCAACGGCGATAACATCCCTGCATCGCTTATCGAGTATGCACAGTCGTTGGGCAAGCCCATCCTCCCCAAACAGTCGGATGAGGAGTTCAATGCCGCTTGCAACAACTTCTACGACACAGTACAACAGTAATATAGTAATACTTAACCGATAATGAAAAAATTCCCCTTTTACCTATTAATAATTTTTTCACTATTTGCATTTGCAGGATGCGATGATGAAACAGCCGGAATAGGCGGCAGCATTGTACCCGACAATGATAAGATTACAATAGATACAGTAACAATATATGCCAAGAGCCGTTCTATTCTGGCAAACGACTCTATTTTGGCAAATACAAGCAATGTATATCTTGGACGTTACACCGACCCCGAGACCGGTTCAATATTCTCGTCCGATTTTATCGCACAGTTCAACTGTGTCGAAGACTACGGTTTTCCATCCGAGGGTGTTATTGGCGATACTACCACAAGTGTAGAGCTAAAGCTCTTCTATAACACCTACTTTGGAGATTCGTTAAACACCATGCAGTGCAACGTCTATGAGTTAGACCGCACGTTGGAAGAGGGTAAGCCCTACTACACAAATGTCGACCCGGCTGAATTCATCGACGAGGAGAACGCACCTATAGCCACCAAAAGCTATTGTGCAGTAGACCGCAGCATCCCCGACAGCATCCGTCTGAGCGACGACTACACACGTAATATCACCATTACCCTGCCCAACAGCATAGGCAAGCGTTTTCTGGAGAAATATTACGAGACCGATGCCAACGGTGATTCTATTGGTAAAAAGTACTTCTCGAACTCAGAGGAGTTTATAAACAACATCTTCAAAGGACTATATGTAAAAAGCACACAGGGTGATGGCACAGTCCTCTACATTACAATGGCGCGTCTGAACGTATCGTTCCAATATTACACAAAAGGCAGTAGCGGAGCCAAAGACTCTATTGTATCGGGAATTGCCACATTCTCATCGACAAAAGAGGTGTTGCAGGTGAATAAATTCAACAACAGCAATGTACAGTCACTTGCTGATGATAATAGTTGCACCTATTTAAAGACCCCTGCCGGAATATTTACCGAAGTAGAACTGCCTATAAACGAGATTATCGAACGTACTGATACACTGAACTCGGCAAAGATTGTGTTCACACGCTACAACAGCAACAACGATGCCAAATTCAGCTACACAGTTCCCAAGACACTGCTAATGGTGCGCAAAAAAGATATGTACGACTTTTTCCTGAAGAATAAATTGTACGACAATATCACATCCTACAGCGCATCTTTCACACAAAGCAGCAACGAGTACAAGTTCAACAACATCTCGCGACTTATTAATTACATTGCCGACGAGTATCAAAAGGAAACAGAGAGCGACCCTGAGTGGGAAAGCAAAAATCCCGATTGGAACAAAGTGGTACTTATCCCAATAATGCAGACAACCGACAGCAATTTCGGTAATGCAATATCGGTATCACACAACCACGGAATGACAAGCGCCCGCCTGCGCGGAGGCAAGGACCCGATAGCAATAAGCATCGTAACAAGTAGATTCAATAACGAATAAGAGATGATAGTGAGGGCGACTGTAGAAGGTCGCCCTCACATCGTATAATCCCCCCACCCTACAATGAAAAAACACTGTTATCACATAGTAGTCATAGACGACAATATAGCACTGCTACAGACACTTAAAGTAGTGCTTGGTGCACATTTCGAGCGAGTAGCCACAATATCCGACCCTAAAATGATACAAGGAATCATTGCAGGCGGTAATATCCATGCGGTACTATTGGACATGAACTTCGACAACAGCAAACTCGACGGCAGCGACGGTCTTTTCTGGTTGCAGAGGATAAAAGAGAACGACAATGCCCCGGCAGTGATACTTATAACTGCATTCGGAGATATAAACTTAGCCGTTGAATCAATGAAAAAGGGTGCCGACGACTTTATCACTAAACCCTGGAATAACGACGAACTAATAGAGAAAATAGTTACAGCAGTTGAGAAACACGCAGTTCAACCGCCTTCGAACGAGACAAACACCCTCGAAGAGAAAGAACGGGAACAGATAGTAGAGGTTCTGGCAGCCGCAGGCAACAATGTCTCGCAAGCCTCCAAAATGCTTGGTATATCGCGTCGCACCCTATATAACAAAATGGCAAAATATGGACTTTAAAGGTTACTCATCATCCCCCACACTGTACGTAATAATATTAATTACACTATCGGTTGCTGCCTCAGCATGCATCTTGAACGACGTATCCGCAGTGTTAAGTATATCACTGATTTTACTGTTGACAGCAACCTTGTACCGTCTACTGAAGATTGTACGCTACCCAATAGAACAGGTGCAATATTTTCTGCTCGCACTACGCTGCGGCGAGAGAATGATACGCTTCCCCAAAAGCAACAACAGCACACTGGGAGATATGTATAGTCAGATGAATGATATAATAAAACTCTACTATAACAATAAGATAGAAATTGAGACAAAAAAAGACTATTACGACCGTATATTGCGCATAATGACACACGAGATACGCAACACCGTTACACCCATAATATCACTTACCGACCATTATATAAACCACTCCTCGGAACTCGGCGACGACGAAGTCAAGGAGGGACTGAAAATCATAAACAGTCAAAGCCACAATCTAAAAGCCTTTCTCGACTCGTACCACACACTGACCCACCTTCCCGAGCCAACATTTACACATATAAACACCACGGAACTTTTCAGTAATATCAGCAATCTGTTACAGGGCGAACCCGGTGGCAACCGCATAGAGATACTAAGCACCAACGTCAGCATAAAAGCCGACCCCGTACAGATGCAACTGCTACTGAGCAACCTCCTGCGCAATGCAATGCAGGCTATAGAGGGGTACAACGATGGCAAAATTGTAGTTTGTGCCAGCATAAGCGACAAACAACCCTTTATAACAATAACAGACAACGGATGCGGCATTGCACCCGAGAAACTTAACGACATTTTCCTACCATTCTACACAACAAAGGAGAAAGGCAGCGGAATAGGACTCAGCCTCTGCCGACAGATAATGTTATTACACGGTGGCGAACTTACCGTTGAGAGCAGTCCGCAGAAACGTATCACAACCTTTATAATGACATTTCCTGCCGCATAGAGCCAAAAGACTCCACACCGCAGGAAACTGGAACATTTTTTACCTTTATTTAGAAACTTATTGCTTTACGAGCGATTGCAAACAGCCGATTAAACGAGTGCAAAAGAGACTTGTTTACTTTGCTCATAACCTCGGTTGCGGGCGATTGCAAATCGCCCCTACTGTTCACGTAAAAAATATGCTCTAATCCTTATTAAGCACCTCGACAGGATTATAATTTGCTGTGCGCCAAGCACAGAAGACAACTATAACCATTGTCAGCGATGCTACCGCCACAAAAGCAAGCAGATAGACCCACAAATAAAGCGGAGTCTTATAGGCGAATCCTTGCAACCACTCTACCACAAAATATGTGGCAACAGGGACGGCAAGCAGATAAGCCACCAACACAATGCGTAAATACCTTATACACACGAGGCGCAGAATATCGGTAACGTATGCGCCATTAACCCTGCGCAGAGCAATCTCACGCTCCATATAACGTACCTCGAACAGCACCGAAGCAAAGAGACCAATCAATGCTACCAAGCAAGCTACAAGCGTAAACACAAGCACCTGATACGCCGATTTCTCCTCCTTTTTATAGAATCCCTTTAATTTCTCATCATAAAGTTCCACGACAATATCATCGGCCTTAGTGTTCGAATCATAAGAGGCAATTACCTCTTTTATCATCGGTACAAGAAGTTCCACATTGCAATCGGGCTTAATTCTTATAAAAAGTTTATTCATACCAGTATCCGAAAAGCAGAAGCCCATTGCTGTACGGTCATCGGAATTCATCGGACGCGACACAAAATCGTCGCAAAAACCCACGATATCCCACTCCGTAGCGTTGATAGGGATAACATTATCACAGGTTATTTTGTATCGCTCTTTTGCAGCCTTGTTCAATATAATTGCATAGGGTACAGCGTCGGTATTCTGCTCACTCTCGACCATAGGAATTCCCAGCACAGCAAGAAAGTTCCTCGACACAAATGTAGGCCTAAGGCTTATTACACGCTCGGCACCATCTGGTTGTTCACCTTTTATTTCGGTTCTCTTCACCCACACACCAAGCGCAACAACATCATTATCCGAGAAGGCAACATCGACCACTCCATCAACCATACGCAATTTTGCGGCAAGTTCATCGCAAAACGAGGCACTGCCCAAAGGATACTTATCGCCCAACTCTACAAAAAGCAGATTTTTGCGGTCGAATCCCATATCGGCATTCTTCATATTGTAAATATGAACATACATAAAAGCCGAAACTATGATGAGCACACACGACACAGCAAATTGCAGTCCCAAAAGAAGAGTGCGCCACATAGTCCCCCTCTTCGTGTGCATCACCCTGCCTTTCAGGGCAAATGCCGGTGCAAAGGAGGTTACATAATAGGACGGCCACAACGAGAGTCCCGCAGCCACAATAATTGACAAAAGCACAAACAGAGCAACAATGCCCGGATGCTTGCCGGGTGTAACATCCGTCAGAAACATCGACGCAAACTCGCTTGCTTCGAACATACGTACAACCACATACGCCACAAACAGAGCGCCAAGAATCATCAATACCGACTCTATCACAAAGCCCAAGCGCAGCCCCACAATCCCTGCACCCATAATCTTTTGCGTGTTTACACTGCGCAGACGACGTGGCGCTATTGAATTTATAAATATCAGATAATTTATAAACCCAACAGAAAGGAGCGCAATGGCAACAGAGAGCAGCGTATAGGTGAGCGCAACGTTGCCACGCGAGATGCTCGGAGGAAACTCCAGCTGAGACATCGAGAAATAGAGCTCACCCAGCGGTATAGCCTCGAACCGTTTTATCTCTCCTGCCTGAATATCGTGCTTAGCGAGAAAATCTTCAAAAGCCTTGCGCGCTACAACCTCAAATTCATCTGGCGAGCAGCCATCGTTAAGAGTAATAAATACAGAGTAATTCCAATCCAGGAAATTATTCTCCTCTCCTTTACCGTTCAACAGATGCACAATATCCAATTTGCTAAGGTCGCTGTTCGATGGAAAATCGCGATAGATTGCCACCACCGTCCAAGCCTTTTCGGGGACAAAAGGCGGTGCCTCATCAATCCAATACCACTCATTGAAACAGATGTGCGAGCCTATCGATAGATTATACCTGCGGGCTATCTCGTCGCTCACTGCCACAGTACGTGCCGCGCGTAACTCCTCGAAATTACCGTCGACAATCTCAAAGCCGAACATCTCTAAAGCCGAGTAAGTTATTGCGCTGCGCTTAAGGTCGAGCGGATCCTCTGTACCCTCTATTCTGCTTTTGGCATTTACACCCGACATATCTATTATGGCAGCCTGCCTCACCATAGGCATCGAGGCCCTGAGATACTCGTACATACCATAGGGCAGATGTCCGCCTGTAAGATAATCGCCCCTTTGTACCTCGATATAAACGGCCGATATATTCTCGTTATTCTTAATGGAACAGTTGTAACTCAGTTCGTGATGAACCATTACAAGAATCATATATGCCACAGCCATTGCAACACCCAACCCACAGATGTTGAGTGCCACAACAAGCGGATAGCTGCGCAACGTGATTCTAAAATTCCCAAGAATATTCCTCATAACCGAGTGCTATTACATTCTATCCTTCAGCGAATCTACCACAAGACCGTCGAAGAGGTTAATCACCCTGTTGGCATACTGCGCATCCTTCTGCGAGTGGGTAACCATTACAATAGTTGTTCCGGCCTCGTTAAGTGCCTTAAGCGTAGTCATTACGTCGCGACCGTTCTTTGAGTCGAGGTTACCCGTAGGCTCATCGGCAAGGATAAGTCCCGGCTTCGTAACCACCGCACGCGCTATCGCCACACGCTGCTGCTGACCACCCGACAGCTGATTGGGGAAATGCTTTGCACGATGCGCAATATTCAGGTTCATCATCACCTCATCGACAAGTTTTTTGCGCTCTGCCGCCGAGTATTTCAGATAGGTAAGCGGCAAGGCGATATTCTCCTCTACCGTCATCTCCTCAATAAGATTGAACGACTGGAAGACAAAGCCTATCTTTCCGCGACGATACTGTGTGCGCTCTTTCTCCTTTAGGTGCGCTACCTCAACCCCATCAATCTGATAGCTGCCTGCTGTGGGATTATCCAACAATCCCAAGATATTCAACAACGTCGATTTACCACATCCCGAGGGACCCATCACTGCCACAAACTCACCCTCATTAACATCAATTGAGACACCATTCAATGCTACAGTCTCTACCAACTCGGTACGGAATACCTTCTCTAAATTTTCAGTTTTAAGTTTCATAATACATTATTTTAACGGTTAATAATCAGTTTTATATGCTATAAATAGTAGCCATAAGAGATATTTCACTTCGTTCAATATGACAGATTGATATGGCTTATTATTTTTATCTTTATTAAAAGTTTATATTTTAACGTACATCCCATATAACATCATATACTGAGTTTCTTAGCTTGTCATTCTGAACGAACGTGAAGAATCTCTTAATTCTCTCTAAAAATGACACATTCTTCATTTTGATTGACTTTAATATACAATTTAGGTTATTTCATTATCCTTTATTTAGAACCTCTATCGGGTTACGGTTTACTGTGCGCCAAGCACTTGCGACAACAATAAGCATTGTAAACAGCGCCACAATTATAAATGCCAGCATATACACCCACAGATGCAACGGAGTCTTATAGGCGAACTCTTTCAGCCACTCGCTGACAAAGTATGTTGCAATGGGAGCTGCAATAACAAAGCATACCAGCAGCACCTTTACAAAACGGCTGTTAAAGAGCCACAAAATGCTACCCACCAATGCACCGTTTACGCGACGCAGAGCAATCTCCTTTTGTCGGTACTCAGTCTCGAAAAAGACAAGCCCAAAGACACCCAACAACGATATTATTATAGAAATTGCCGAGACACAGGCAATGATAAGCATCTGGCCATTCTCTTTCTTGTAAAAATCCTCCTCGATAATCTCGTCGAGCAAGCGCGGCGGTTCATACTCGATACTCTCATTGCGTCCCAACTTTTCGGTAATATCCCTTATTTGTTGCTGTACCAGCGCAAGGTCGGAACCGTTCTTCACCCTTATGTAACAAAGAGACATTTTTACACCGGGATGAACAAAAAAGGCAAACGGCTCCACAGCGTGCTGCATACTGCGTTCATTGACATCGTTGCAGAACCCGGCCACATCGAACCACTGTCCGCTTTCCTTTATCTTATCGCCAATCTCCATAGAGAACCTCTTTTTTGCAGCCGCGTTAAAGACAAAGAGTCCCTCATCGCCATTAGAGTCAATACCCTCGGTAACAGCAATTCCCATCGTCTTTAGGAAGCCCGGTTCAACCGGCAAAACTCTGAATTGAATGTTCTTATCGCCACTCGACCATTCACGTCCCCAACCGGACTTAGTATTGCCTACAATTTCACGCTCACTAAAGGTAACAGCCTCGATATATGGCGAGGTAAGAAGAGCATTGCGCAATGTCTGACGCTGCTCACTATCGATTAAACCCTGAGGATAGACATTATATACAGGATACTGCAAAATACAATCACGGTCGAATCCCATATCGTGATTCTTCATAAAACTGTTCTGTACGGCAACAAAAACAGCAATGATGATAAACACAAACGACAGCACAAACTGCATACCGATAAGTGCATTACGCAGAGCCTTACCTTTGGTTGTAGCACCAAAGTTTCCTTTAAGCACAAATGCAGGGGCAAAAGATGTGAGATACCACGCAGGATAGGATGCTGTAAAGATAGCCAACAATATACCTACCCCCACGACAAGCAGTGCTACATTCATATTCTCGGGTGCAAACAGCGACACCGACAGCAACTCCCTAAAGAAACTCTTCTCTACAAGGTTTACAAGCAACAGCGACACAAGAAGAGCAATAACAAGCAGACTGACAGCCTCGAAAAAAATACCTGCACGAAGCGAGTAACCTTGCGCACCCAGAATCTTCTGCGTGTTTATGCTACGTATTCGTTTGGGAATAAGCGCCACGAAGAAGTTGAAGAAATTAATAAAGGCTATGAGCAACGTAACAACAGCAATAGTAAGCATTGTCAGCGTTGTTGCACGATTGCCCACTTTCAGGTCGAAATGGCGCATATCGGTAGTAAAATAGGTCTTTGTAAAGGGAGTAAGACGCATCACTTTTTTAAGATCGTCGAGTGTTTTTATCTCTTTAAAGCGGTCAACATCCTCGAGCAAAAGAATCTGCGCAAGCGTATGTTGCAAGAAAGCCTCAACATCATTCTTATCTCTGAGACGCACATACAGAGGGTCGTTCCAATCGCTCCATTCATTGCTTTCCATCTTGTTGTAGTACGGCCCATAGAAAGCCTCAAGCCCTGCAATGTCGCTGTTCTTTGGTAAGTCCTCGAAGATGGCACCCACTGTGAGGGAACCTCCGGCATTGTATGTACGCCCCCAACAGACGCGGTCGCCAATCGCAAGATTGTATTTCTGCGCAACAGAACGGCTGAACGCCATTGCGCTACGTTTGAGTACCGGCTCAAAATCACCCTCGATAAGTTCAATGCCCAATGCAGTGATGCTTCCCTCGGTAAGCTCCACTCCCGAAAGGACAATAGGCTCATCGGGAAATTTCTCGAAAGTATGGTCGACATCACGGTTCATCAAACGTCCAAAATGATAACCTTCGACTGTTGGGTTATCCGTTACCATAATCCTTGCCAACGGTGTCGTCAAAATATAAGTCCAATCCTCATAACCTATAAGCTTATGTTCGACGCGAAAAAGTCGGTCGGCATCTTTTATGTCACTATTATAGCAGAAGTCATAGTTTATCTGCACAAACATTGTATAGGTGGCAGCGAATGCTATCGCAAGTCCTACTATATTCAGCAACGACGACAGACGTTGCGCACGCAGTGTTATCCAAAAATTTCGTAATACATTTTTCATAAGGCTGTTTTTATTTATTCATCACTTTTTTACAGACATCTGTTCTTATCCTTTGTTAAGCACCTCAATGGGGTTGCGGTTTACAGTTCGCCACGCTGTTACAGTAACCAAAAGCGCCGACAAAAAGGTTATTACCAAGAACACAACCGCAAAAATCCACCAGCTTATCTCGGTGCGATAAGCAAAATTACTTAGCCACATCATCACGACATACACAGCTATGGGCAGCGCAATAACAAAGCTTATTGACACCATACGCAGATATTTTTTGTTTATGAGCATTATTATGCTTGGCACAGTTGCTCCGTTTACGCGACGCAAGGCTATCTCGCGCTCCATATACTTAACCTCGAAGAGCACAGTAGCAAAAAGTCCCATAAACGACACTATTATGGCTACAATAGCAAACAGGCTTGTTTGCAAAGCCTTCTGCTCGTCCTCTTTATATTCATTGCGCATAATATCGTCAAGAAGTAGCACATCTACCCCAGAGTTATCCTCCTTAAAATATTCAGTCAATGCAGTACGTATATACTCTGTTACCTCTTTTATATTGCAACCTTGCTTTATTCTTATGTAGATGTATGGTTGCACAAATATAGCCCCTGCAATCTGCAAAGCAAACGGCTCTATCTGATAGTGTAGCGGACGTAACTTAAAATCACGGCAGAAGCCCAACACAGGTGCATTATGACTATCTATATAATTCTCTGTTGTAAGCAAAAAAGTCTTTCGTGCCCGCTCGTTTAAGATAAGCGCACCAGGAATAATTTCAACACCAAAATCGCCGATATTAAGTTGAGGAGTATCATCCTCCTGAAAACTACGTCCCTCGTAAATATCAAAGCCCATTACCTGTGGAAAATTCCACGTTACCTCGAAGAGGGGTATTGTTATCTTTTCAGCTTGGTTAACTCCTTGCACGTCGTCGCGCTCACCCAATATAGCAACCTCTTTTTTATCAAAAATCTTATATGCCATATTTCCATTAGAAAATGCAACATCCACAATTTCGGGGTGCTCATTCAATTTATTTCTTAAATTTGAATGATTACTAACAAAGATAGACTCAAGCGTGGGCTGCACAACCAAAAGATTCTCTTTATTGAATCCAACATCGGCATTTATCATAAATTTGTTCTGTGCGTGTATAAAAATAGCAGTAACAACAAGTACAATGGTAATTACAAACTGCATTATAACAAGCAAAGTACGATAGAGAGCTCCGCTTCTATTACGCGCAAAGTTGCCACTGAGTACAAGAGCAGGAGTAAATGATGTTACATAAAAAGAGGGGTAAATTGCCACTATCACAGCAAAAAGCAACGATACGCATAAGATGATAAATGCTATTGTACTATTCTGCAACAATGAGAGAGACGCTGTAAAGAGCATCGACAACTCACTATCATTGGTAATAACAATAAGAAGCAACGCTATTACGACCGATACAAGCACCATTATAAACGACTCGACAATAAATGTAAAGCGTAGCTGATGCCGCGATGCTCCCATAATTTTTTGCGTGTTTACACTGCGTATGCGACGGGGCATCAACGAAAGGAAAAAGTTAAGATAGTTAAAGAAGGCAATAGTAATAAGTACCACAGCGGTAGCTATAAGAGCTACTGTAGCCATAAGATTCCCTTTATGAAGAGCATCCACTTCGGCGCCATAAAAATAGGCCTTCTCTAAAGGCATAGCGCGCAACTGAATTGCTTCGTCGGGAAATTCCGCGGCACAGACCTTGTTCATCGCCTCCTCGAGTTCATCGACACTATAACCAGGAGCAAGCCTCACATAAGAGACAAAATTATATTGGTGTCCAGGCACCTTGTACATTTCACCAATCTCGCCCATTGCAACAATAATATCGGCTTGTGCAAGGTCGCTATTATCTGGAAAATCTTTATAAATGGCATCCACCGCCATATATTTATGATAATAGAACAAATAGTCGGCACTATTCTCCATACGCTTTATTGTAGAGCCCACCTTTAGATTATGTTTCTTGGCAAAACTCTCGCTTATTACAACCACACTACCCTTACTAATTACCTTTGTGGTTGTTTTCTGTGCTTTGTCATAGGATTCGCTTGAAACAATATTTCTTGGCGCAAGATTATCTGTGCTACCATCAATAATCTCGAACGGGAAGAGACTGAATGCCTCGTTAGAAGCAAAAGATAGCTCTGTACGAACAACATCCTCATTAATCTTGAGCTGGCAGCGCCTTGCATTAATATTTAACACAGCCAACGACTCTACCCCTGCAATATTACGCAACGCCGAGAGCACCATCTCAGAGTTTTTCGTCTGCCATTTATCGGACTCGTGTTTAATGTGTCCGCGCACCTCGATACGCGCAATGCGGTCGTAATCTTTTATTCCTTTGTTATAAGAAAATTCATAACTAACCTGTACAGCAAGCATATATGCCACAGCTATTGCAACACCAAGGCCGGTGATATTCAGCGCAACCACAAGCGGATAGCTGCGCAGGGTTATCAAGAAGTTACGTAATATATTTTTCATATACTATATACTGTTTACGTGTGACTAATTAAGAATAAGACGTTCACTCTCGCCAAAATTATCGTAGGAGGATGTAATTACCCTCTCTCCGGGTTGCAGCCCCTCGATAACCTCGTAATAGACGGGATTTTGTCGTGCAATTTTTATCTCGCGTCGGACAGCCTCGCTACCATCGGGCGAGAGCACATAAACCCACTTACCGCCTGTGGATGCAAAGAAGCTGCCACGCGGGATAAGCACTGCCTCGGTAGGCTCGCCTAACTGCAAATTTATATAGTATGTCTGCCCCACACGTATATTACGGGGTGTCTCGCCCACAAAGGTAAAATCGGCGCGAAACTGCCCATCCTTGACATCGGGATAAAGAGTACTCACCTCAACGGCATACTCGGTACCTTGACGCTCGAACACACCGCCCAGTCCTGCCACGATGCGGTCGATGTAACGCTCGTCTATACTCACCTGTACCTTATACTCATCAAGCATATTTATAAGGCCGATGGTTGCACCTGTACCTATATTCTGTCCCAGCTGTATATTGAACGAACTGAGCTGGCCATCGTGTGTGGCACGTACATTAAGGTCATCGACACGACGGCGTGCAATCTCGACATTCTTATACATATTATCGAGTGCCTGCGCCATCTTCACACGCTGCACCTGTTGGTAGAGCGAATCCTGATAAAGACGCTTCACAAGCAGTTGCAGATTGGTCTGTGCAAGCTCGTCATTCTCTTTGGCACGCAGATACTCCTCTTGTGTAGTAAGGCCGTCGTTGTATAGCGACTGCTGCTGCTCGAATGTTCTCTTGGCACGATTGGCCTCTATTTTTGCAGATAGACGTTGTTGCTGCATACTCAGTTTCTCTTTTTCGAGTCCTATTGCCGCATCCCGGTTACTGTTCTGCATATCAATATACTGTGCCTCGATGTCACGAGTCTGTTTTACGAGGTCGGGGTTACGCAGCACAAGCAGAGTATCGCCTTTCTTTACTATGGCACCCTCGTTAACCACACGACGCTCTACCACCCCACTTTCGAGTGATGTCAGCAGTATCGAGGTTTTTGGTTGCACCTGTCCGCTAAGGCGTATATAGTCGTTGAAAGAGCCTTGCTCTACGCTACTTACAATGATACTTGCGCTGTTTACACGCATCTTACTGCTGTGGTCGCCAAATATCAACCACACGACGAGAATAAGAAACAATCCTCCGCCTATAATAAAAGGTATATGTTTCTTTTTAAGTCCTTTTTTCTGTTCAATTATTCTGTCCATAATGCTTAAATTTAACCTTTGTTAAGAATTTCAATCGGATTACTATTGGCCGTGCGCCACGCAGTGAGCGTTACCACAAATACCGACACCGAGGCCACCAAAAGAAGCACAAGAGCAAAAATCCACGGGCTCAGCGCAGTCTTATAGGCAAAATTACCGAGCCACTCGTTAACAGCCGACACCGCCACGGGCAGAGCAATAAGAAAACTCAGCGCCACCATACGCAGATATTTTACATTTATGAGCCACACGATGCTCCACACTGTTGCACCACTGACGCGGCGCAAGGCAATCTCGCGCTCCATATAACGAACCTCGAAAAGCACCGCGGCCAGCAGCCCCATAAGCGACACAATGATTGCCACAGTGGCAAACGATGAAATTTGCAGAGCCTTCAGCTGCTCGTTTCTATACTCCCGCTGCATAATATCATCAAAAAACTCAATCCCCATAAGGCGATTCTCTCCACCACTGAAAAACTTATCCACACAATCGCCAATATATCCTGACACCTCGGCCACATTGCAATGTCGGGCAACCTTTATATATAACCGCGGGGCTGCATTGCCTTGTGGCTTCCACGGATATAAACAGACAAACTCTGTTTTATCACGCAGGGGGAAAATATTGATGTCGCTGCACACCCCCACAATAGAGCTCTCTCCGTGGCGAACACTCTTAAACGTGTTGCCAATGGAAATTCCGCCCCTACTATGCGCGCTACTGTTTATTATATAATTTCCCTGCCCGCAATCGCCCTCCTCGAAATCACGGCCTTCAAGAATGTCAATCCCCATCATTTTCAGAAAATTCGGCGAGACAGAAAGCGTAACAAACGGCAATTTATCGGGTGCACCATCCGGTCGGGGCCCGCCTATCTCTTTATCGCCATAGACATACGACGAGCTAACCAGAAACTCAAGCGAATAAGCAACATCTATTATGTTAGGGTTGCGTTTAAGAGTTTCAATCAGATGGTCGAATGTCTCGGCAGTTGCAAAAGAGCCCTTTAATGGCGAGGTTACGAGCACACACTCCTTGTCGAATCCCATATTCCGCTGCATTACATAACTGTTCTGTTTTTCAATGAAAAGAGCAACCAAAATAAGAACAAACGACGCCACAAACTGCGCCACCATCAATATATAACGCAGTCGCGTCCCTTTTCGCATATTGGCAAACGAGCCTTTCACAACCATTGCCGGCGCAGAGTGTGTAACATAAAATGCAGGATAGACAGCCGAGATAAACGCAAGACTCATTGCCACGATAAACGTCAGCAGCGCCTCGCGCACATTGTCAACAACAGCCACCGAGGTTGTGAAAAGCCCCTCTACGGCTCCCCCTGAGACAGCCCCAACAATAAGAATTGCAACAGCAAAGGCCAACGTAACCATAAGCAACGACTCAAATATAAAATCGAGGCGCAAACGTCCCATAGTGGCACCCATAATCTTCATAGTATTCGCACTGCGCACACGTCGGGGAATGAGCGACAAGAAGAAATTCACGTAGTTTATAAAAGCAACACACACAACAACCACAGCTATTGCAATAAGTGTTATAATATCG
Source organism: Bacteroidaceae bacterium (assembly GCA_045588485.1). Taxonomy (GTDB): domain Bacteria; phylum Bacteroidota; class Bacteroidia; order Bacteroidales; family Bacteroidaceae; genus HGM04593. Next base: position 28,693 of record JAZNEI010000011.1, read on the forward strand.
CTCACATTGCCACCCTCGCCCACTTTTGTCGATAAATTATGAAAATACAATTCACTCAGAGGCACAGAATAGAACTCAAACTCATCGTCTGAGGAAGCCTTGTGCACCGCACTCAGTAAGGAGTCGAATTGTGCAAAAGAGTAATCCTTATGCACCCTCGCATAGAGAGGATTGTAGTGCTGCCGGGCATCGTACCACAGCATATCACAGTTACCCAAGATAGAGTTTTTAGGTTGATTGCGATAAATGGCAACCACTGTTTTTGCCTTGTCCGGCAAGAATTTTGGAGTGTCGTGGTCGATGCCACCGAAGCATATACGCGTCCCCACCTTAAGATTATGGTGTCGGGCGACACTCTGGCTTACTGCCACACTGTTCTTCTCGTGCAGTTTATCGGCATCGCCATCAATAAAATCAAAAGCGAACAGCTCTAATGCGTCTCGGTCGATAAATGCACAAGTAAGAGGGAATATCTCATCCGAGTGGTTCGATATACAGTTTCTATTAAAATAATAACTAAAGACTGCAAGCTGCTCTATTGCCGGATTGTTCTCCTGAATTTCGATATATTTTCTCTCCATCATATTGAACCACTCGTCGCGCGCAAAACTCAGATGGCTGCCTTTGTCCTTGCTGAAAATAACTGCTACCCTGTCGGCATCTTTTATACCTCTGTTATATGACACCTCATAGTGCACCTGCACGGCAATCATATAAGCAACTGCTATTGCAAAGCCCAAGCCCGTGATATTAAGCGCCACCACAAGCGGATAGCTGCGCAGGGTTATAAGGAAATTCCGTAAACAATTCATACTCCACTATTTTACCAATTCGTCAAAATCGCAATCGATATTTCGGTTCTTTATATAATCGTACAGTGTAAGACGCTGTATTGTGTAGTAATACGACCAGAAGGTGTTTAGCTGCGATAGGTACTGTGCCTGTGCACTCTCGAGTTCGTTGTTGGCAACGTTAAAGTCGGTAACTGTCATTGCACCATTCTCGTAGCGCTTATAGGCCATAAGATAGGTCTCTTCGGCTATTTCAAGAGCACGACGCGATATTTTACACTGTTCGGCCTGATTGTTGAAATACATCACCGTGGTGCGTATTTCCTGCTCGAAATCGAGATTGTTTTGCGCTACCTGTGTGCGTGCAAGTTCAAGTTGTGCCTTTGCCATACGTGTTTTTCCGCGTCCCATTCCCCAATCGTAAATTGGCAGCGAAAAGGTTATTCCTATAACCTCGTTGTCTTTAAGGTTGCGATAGGCACTGTGCAGGCCATCGGCCGACTGCGTTAGTCCTATCTGCGCCTGCAAACTCACCTGCAGTCCGTTGTTTGCCTTTGTGTATGCAAGATTCTGTTCGGCACTGAGCAGACTAAGCTGCTGTGTAATGGAGTGCGTAGAGTTACTGTATGCTCTGCTTATCACATCGTCGCTGCTGATGCTTATCTCGGGCAGTGTCGTTGGAGCTACAAGTTCTATATTCTTATAGTCACTGATGTGCAGATAGGAGAAGAGCGCAAAGAGGCGATTTTCGAGGGTAAGACGGTTGTAACCGATGCTCATCTCGGCATTCAGCATCGCAAGTTCCAATTGCAGAAGCTCGCCTTTCGTCACAAGACCAAGTTCCATCTTCTTGCTTGTCTTGGCATAGAGCGTGCTAAGGTCTTTGTGCTTGGCAAGACTCTGCTTAAGGTTCGACTGCGCCGAGAGTGCCGAAAAATAGTAGGCTGTGACATTTATTGTGATAGACTGCATTGTCTCGAGGAAGCTGCGCTTGGCACGCTCGAACTGCAAGGGCTGTATTCGCTTGTTCCAACGCATACTGCTGTATCGGCGCAGTGGCTGATTGTAATAGAGCAACAGAGGGGTACTGTTATAGGTTATCTGGTCGTAATCGAATTGGTCGAAACGCGAAAGGTCGGAACGCAACGACAAGGTACCATCGGCCCAAGGCAGATTTTGGTTTACCGAAAGGCGCACATAATTATAAAGCGAATTGTTATCGACATACGATACACGTCCCGTCTCGTAGTCGCGAGCCTCGACGATAGAACGGTCGTAGTTCATAAGTGTACCCGACAACCCCAGCGAGGGCAGCCACGTTGCCTTATATTGTCGGTAACTCCAATAGCCACTCATAAACGAGAGAGTGGCAGCTTTTGATGCGTATGAGTCGCGTTTGGCAATCTCTATTGCTTCGTTAAGCGACAAAAGACGTTGTGCCGACAAGACTGAAAAAGTCGATAAAAAAAGCAGTGTCGAAATGATAATTTTCATAGGTTTTTATATAACTCGGTTACATCCTTTTTTCGGAGGATTCTGTACCAAAGTTATATTTTCCCTGTCCGTAGGAGCAAGAAAATTTTGTTAAATCGACCTTTTTTGGCAAAAAGTGTGCAAAAATTGCACACTTTTTATTTTTCGGCAGTTTACTTTTTTAGAGTTTTGTAGTGCAGAATGTGTGCCGAAATTCCGCAAGCAAGCAGAATGAAGAAGAGACGGAACCACCAAGCTTCGGCTACATAGAATGTGCAGTAAAGAAGAGTAATCCACACAAGGCTCACCGATACAATCTTCACACGCAAAGGTATCGCCTTGTGCTCGCGGAAATTCTTTATATAAGGGCCCAAATGAGGATGTGCAAGCAACCAATTATAGAGTCGGGGCGAACTGCGAAAATAGAGCGCAGCCGCCAGCAACAGAAAAGGCGTAGTGGGAAGAAGCGGCAGAAATATTCCCACCACACCCAAAATTAGTGATAGACTACCTAATATAATTAAAAGAAGCCTCATATTCTATACTTTTCATTTTTTCAGCTGCGAAGTTACATATTTTTTATAAGAAGCAGTCCAACATTTTGAGTAAACAACTACCGTTCACTTTTTCTAATACTTATCCACAAATTGCACATCATAGGTTAAATTGTGCAATTTGTTCATTTTTCACTTTGTATTAATTCAAAAAGGGAGTACCTTTGTCCCATAATTCAGGACATAAGAAAAATTTTAAAAAAATGAAAGAGTTTATTTTCACACTCATTGCAGCTATTGCATTTGCAATGCCCTCGCTTGCACAGAACTTAAACAAAAACGCCGACGATATTGTTGGTGAGTATCTTACCGACCGCGGCGGCAGCAAGAGCAAAGTTCGTGTGACAAAGAGTGCCGACGGTACCTATATGGCACAGATTTTTTGGGTAGAGAATCCTCTTGACAAGAACGGAAACAGACGTAAGGATGTAAACAACCCCGACAAGAAACTGCGTAACGTAGATATTGACAAGGTGGTTATTGTAAAAGGCCTTAAATATGATGCAGAAGAGAAAGAGTGGAACGGCGCAAAGATATATGACCCCTCTAAGGGTTTCCGCGTAAATGTAGAGGCTGAATTTGTAGAGCCTAAGAAACTGAAACTGTTCGGTAACATTTGGGGCATTGGAACCACAATCTATTGGCAGAAGATTAAATAAACATAAGTAGGTTTTATATTTATTGAGTTTAGCGAGAGACAGCATAGGGATTTTCCCTATACTGCCTCTTATTTTTGAGAGTCGAATAACATAAACAAAAAATCATTAAAGCATTGATAATAGATGCGTTTTTGGATTTCGACGTAATCAGACAGCTTTAGGTTAGTGGAATAAGGTTCAAAGTAGATTCCTTGGTTGCCACACCGGTTGTAATGGACGAGAACGGACAATTCAGCCAAATAGAAGGCAGCTGCCGTGTATCGAATGTAGAAGTTCTTGATAAGGAGAACAACGAATACCACGCTATTGAGCCTGACCGCACATACACAATAGCAAGTTCAACATTTCTTGTTGAGGATTATGGCGACAACGGCATACTGCGCTATGCTCGCCTAAAAGAGAGCAATTTAGGACAGGATGTTGATATGCTGGCAATATATATGCAACAGATTTTAGGTGGTAAGATAGGTGCAGAGTATGGCAACATCGAAGGACGCATTTTGATAAAGGCCGAGTAAGAAGTTACCACTCGGTCTATCACAATGCAGCAAAATACTCCTCTACGTCGCGCAGCCACTCGATGCGCTTGTCCCTCGACACCTGTAATATCCTGTCGAAGTTCATCCAGTGGCAATTATCTACACCAATGGCAGCAAAAGTACCGTTCTTTATTGCACGCCACACTGCATCGCCCATCAGTGTACCATAAACCTCGGCAGGAGTGGCCATAGTGGTTATTACTGTCACACGGCTGAGATTGACGAGACGCGAGCGCATCTCGCCTTTTTGTGTGTATCCGTATGCAACACCGGGGAATATCACTTTTTCTATAAAACCCTTTGTGAGCGACGGCATAAGCATCCACCAAATAGGGAAGATAAATACAAGATGCTCGGCCCATTCCAAGCGAGTCTTATAGTCGAGTACTTTTTTATCGAGCATAGATAGTGCTTTCGCGGGGTCGGTTCGCGCTGTGCGAAAAGCCAAAAGGTCGTTACTGCTCATCACAGGATTGAACCCATCCTTGTCGAGATGAATAATATCACTCTCGCCATTGCTGCGTGTAACACCATTTAATGCCGCATCGAGCAGCGCATTACAGAAACTGCCATCATAAGGATGATTGAAAATAAAAAGTGTCCTCATAAAATAAAAAATATAGTTTTTCTCAATAACAACCATCTTTTTAATAAGGTTCGCAAGGGAGCAGCGTGTGCAACCGTTAAAAGTCGCTAATTTTACTGTTTTTCTTTATTATTTTATTGTTTTTCGATAAATACATATTATCTTTGCATTATCGATAAACAATAAAAACAGAAGATTATGGAAAAAAGAATCGGTAAAAGCCTTATGGGTGTAGTTATTGTAGCAATGGTTATATGTGCAGTGCACATAGTGCACCTTGTGTTGCAAAGTTGGTTTATGTCTGGCATAGACGGTAGTACGGGAGAGATTAATTGGAACGATGATGTGCTTACCTTCCAAATAATTGTATTCGGTTGCCGACTACTCTTTAACGTAGCGTATAACATACTTATAATACTATTCTTGATAAAATCGTTAAAGGCACTAAAAGAGGGCACTCTCTTTCCAAGAGGCAATGTAGCTCTACTGTATGCCACAGCTGGATGCTTTTTTATCGGTAAATTGTGTGACGATAATTTTGGGAATATCCTCTTAACCGATACACCTACATGTTCAAGGTTTGAAATTGAGACCGGCGGCATCCTCACAACATTGATGCTCATCATCTTTGCAATGATTTACAAGATTGCAGTAAATGTGAGCGAAGAGAATAAACTGACAATATAATATATAGTTAGAAGCTTCCAATATAAAAAAATATTACTGTCCGATAAAAATAGAATAATCCCCAAAAGTGCTAATGACGAAGCTAATATTGCCCACTTTTTCATAAAATCATAAGGTTGTTCATTGGTGCGCCATAGAAAAATTAGTAGAAGCTGTTTAAATTTATATAGTCAAGTTTTTTATAGAGCAAAAATTGGATGTTTATTTATATTTTAAGGGCGCATAGCGGGCTATGTAACCGCAAAAAAGAAACAAACAGGCATTTTTGAATATAAAAAACGACGAAACCGTCAGCTTCTATATGAATATTTTTTTTAGAAATTTAAACAGCTTCTAATATGCAGATAATTTTAGCAAGTGCCAAGATAATGCACACTTCTTCGCCTAAGGAACCTATTTCGCAACCCTTGTTCGATAATATAGCTCACCAATTTGCCGACGAAATGGCACAGATGGAGGTCGAGGAACTTATGAAGCAACTCGATTGCAACCGTAAGATTGCAGCTGAGAACCTTCTGCGTTACCGTAATTTCTCTATGGCAGATAAGATGCCTGCCATTCTTGCCTATAATGGACAGGCATATAAACACTTGCGTGCGAGGGAGTTAAGCGACGAGACGCTTGCCTTTGCTCAGGAACATCTGTGGATTACAACCTTTATGTACGGCCTTCTGCGACCGATGGATGCCATTGCATCTTACCGTATGGAGCATTGTGTCGCTCTTGAGGCTACCAACGACTGCCCTGTGAACCGTTTTTGGCGCGACAAACTCACAGACCTGCTCATCGACTCTGTACGTGCCGATGATGGTGTGCTTTTGCATCTCTCGACCGAGGAGTATGAGCATCTTTTCGATTGGCAACGTGTGCGACGCGAACTTACTGTGATACAACCGATGTTCTATGTGCGTCGTGGTGATGAATTGCGTATGCAGGCGGTGTGGGCAAAAAGTTGTCGCGGTGCAATGACACGTTACATTCTGAATAACCGCCTAATGCTGTCCGAAGAACTTTGCGGATTCTGTTACGAGGGTTTCGAGTTTGACCCGAAAGTAGGGGAGACTGCCTTTCCACATTTTATCAGAGTTGATTATTAATTATTATTTGAGACTATTTCGTATAGAGACTGTAATTATAATATATCGGTTTTAACTCCACTGCTATTTTTGAAGTTATTTTTGCTGATATTTAGGGCGATTAGAAATTGCCCCTACACGCGATGAAATATAACAATTCATTGTTACAGGTCTTTATGCACAAAACGTTTCGAGGTTGGCAACTGCCAACCTCGAAACGTTTATATACAAAGCAAATTTACTTTATCAGCATTTTTTTTCCATTTACAATGTAAATGCCTTTATTGGGGCTCTCTACCTTGCGGCCCTGAAGGTCGTAGATAGCACCTACGGTGTTGCTGCTTGTAGTGCTCTCTATACCTGTGCCATTGCCGCCTCCAAGAAGTGAGTATGCGCCATCGGTAATAGTCTCAAGAGTGTAGTTCTTGTACTGTATTGTGTAGTCGGCACCGTGGGTGCTCTCTTCGTACAGGAATGCTATTGTGCCGTCTGCTTGCACACACATTGTAGAGTAGGCCGAGGGTAGGTACGATGCCTGGTGACGACCGTCCCAATCCTTTGCAAAGTTGGCCGGTGTGTTGTAGTCCTCCTCGCTTGCAAGCTCTTTATAGTAAATTCCTACGTTGTTACGTCCGCTGCCGAAGGGTACCGACTGCAGTGCTATCCACATTTCGGCATTATCCTCGTTACGCACTACGGGGAGGATGAGTATTTCGCCGTTTGTTGAGTTGCCTACTGCTACAACACCGTTTACGTTGCTGTTGGATGTTGACTGTGTACCCCATGAGCCTTGGGCTTTCTCGGCATCGGTGAATGTGAAGATGTTGTAGTGGCGACCGCCTGTGGTGCGGCTGCTGAGGATAATATTACCGTTGGGAAGCTCATCAACCTTAGGCTCGTCGGCGCTTGTGCAGTGTCCGCGACTTGTTGTGCCGAGTACTTTCCAGCTGCCACCAAAATCGTCGCTGTAAAGGACAAAGTTGATGTAGTTGGCGCTGCGGTCTTTCGCGAGCACTGCGCAGTAGAGGCGGTAATAGTCTTTAACCTTTACGTAGCGGCTTTGATGTATCTTACCCGAGCCGATGAACATTGCCATCACAGGACCTATGGGGCTGTTGTCGAACTGTGAGTAGATGCTCTCTGCAATATCCTCGGGGTCTGTCCAGCTGGCACCGTTGTCGTCGCTGTAGAAGCGTGCAATATTCTGATGGTTGTTACGACTGCCTGCCTGGAACGATACGTTACCGGCGCAGCTCAGTACAAGGACGCGGTTGCTCTCACGGTCGGCAACGATACAGGGGTCGCCGAAACCTACGTGCATAAAGTCGGGCGAGCTTGCTCCCTTACCCTCGACGATAGCGAATTTCTTGTTCCACGTTGCACCGTTGTCGTTACTGATGCGTGCATGAAGGTCGATACGGCCTTTATTCACCACGCCAATATCGGCACCACTGTGGCGGTAGTCGGCAACGGCTATAAGGTCGCCGTTCTTTGCTGTTGCTATTGCAGGGATACGGTAGGGGATTGCTCCCTTCTTGGTGGTGAATATCTCCTGAGAAGGCTCAACGGGTAGTGAACTGCGGATTATTGTTGCATAGAAATTGCTTGTATTGGCAAACATATTGCTTGTTGCCGATACGGTAAACGATAAGGCCTGCTCCTCGACATCTGATACAGATACGCTCTGTACAGCAGTAGAGTTTGCTGTGATGCTCTCTCCACCGGTGGGTGTAACGCTAATATCAGTTGCACCCGAACTGACAAAATCGAAGCGGTAGCCTGCTATCGAGTAACCCTCCTCGGCGCTTATGTTGTATGTTGAGGTGTGTATGCCGTTTACTGCTGCTCCGGCAAGGCAGGTAAATAGCTGAATGTCTCCATTGTTATTGTAGGCTGCCATATTATTACGTCCCTGGCTCTCGCTGAGGCTTATTTTGGGTGCCTGTGTCGACTGCCAAGCCGATGCCCATGTACCAGCTGTGTTAGAGGCTGTCCAGCTACCGGTGACAGTATTTATAGGGTACTCGGCCTGTGCGAACTGTATATTAAGGGTAGAGCCTGAGTCGGCACCGCCGTTCCAGAATGCGAGTTTGTTATCGCGGTTGTTTACCTTATTGTTACGATAGCCCTTCTCGTACATATAGTAATATGTGTCGCCTTCGCCAAGGTCACTCGATGATTGAAACATCCAAAGATCGGTGTAACCGTTGGGAATGGCATTTGCATCGACAAGGATGGGATAGGCCGTGCTGCCTGTATTACCCGACATTGTTGTGGGTGCAGCAAGAACCTTTGTGGCGCCTGCCTGCTTGTTGTAGAGTCGGTATCCGTTGGTGTTGTCGCCTGTGAATGCCCACAGTTGCGCGTCATCGGTGGCGCTTGATATTACATCGTCAAGAGCAATATATTTGCTTGTACCGTTGTTGTCTATTACATAGCCGTTGGCACCTATCTGAAGTGTGTACCATGCTGTTCCCTGTGCAAACTCATTATCGGTAATGGTTGTAGTGTTGAATAGTTGCTCTACAACTCCTTCTTGTTTGTCAGTTACTTCGAGTGTGACATCGACTATTGAACCTCGATTGCTGTCGAGGCGGTTGCCTGCATCGGTGCATCCTGCGGGGTCGATGCTGTTCCAGTCTATCTTGAAACGCATACGATATTTACCTTTCTTCTCGGGTGCTTTGAACGAGGGGAGTACTACGGTGTTATTGCCATTGTTCTCGCCTGCGCTGTTGCGCCATTGTCCACCGCCATCGGGGTTGGCATTGTAGGCCGAGTAGCTCACAAGATCGTCGGTGGGGGTGTATCCGTCGGCACCTACACCTGCTGTGAAACCGTTCTCATCGGTGTCGATATATACGTAGGCATGCATCCACACTGCACCGTAGCCGGCTGTTGGAAAAACCTCGTCACCTGCACCAACCTTTAGTGTCACACTTTTTGTGGCATCGACGTAAAGCTGTGTAAGCTCGCTGTTGCTTAGCTTGTATTCGCTTGCTCCGTACGAGGGACTCTCTACCTTAACAAAATTCAAAGGGCGATCGCCGCCCTTTGTTCCTGTATAATTGGGTGTGTAATCGATTGCGCTTACGTCGCCATCGCCACCTTCTGTGCTGATAAGTTCAATGCTATATTTGCATCCTGCATCCGTAGTGTTTGTTCCACTTCCCCAGTTAAATAGCTTGTAGCTCTGCCCCGATGTCGTCTGATTGAACTGTGTCGTGCCGCTTACAATGATAAAATATCCGGGTGCATCGGCAGGCTTTAGTGTCCACCCTTTTGTGGGTGCCGATGCCTGCGTGCGCAGTGCTGTATTGTTGTTGCTTGTAGGCGAGATAAATGTTGCATCGCTGTAATTTACGATATTATATGTGCCGTCGCCACGTTCAACAAATTTCCACTTCGATGCGTTGGTGACTGTCTTTTCGCCGTACATCTCGTTGCCTGCTCCTTTTGAGGTAGCATAGCGATTCTCGCGTAAAGGTGTTGAGAGGGTGTAGTAGTAATTTGTCTCACCGGTGCTGCTCATAGGCTGATTCAGTGCTGTGGTGGGGTAGTAGGCCTTAAAAGCGTCTAATGCATCGCTTAGCTCTTTTGCCTGACGGTTACGCTCCTCGGCGGTTAGCTCTTGCTCCAGTGTGGCTTCAATCTTTGCAATGACCTCGTTAAGTGCCGATGCTGTCTCGGGACTGTAATATCCGGGTTTTTCGCCTGTTACGCTCGCTATGAATTTCTTTACCTCGCTGATGCTGGCTGCTATCTGTTCGGCTGCCTCGTCTTTACATTTGTTGGGCGAGTAGATAAGGCCGTCAACTGCATTCTTGCCGTCAAGGTCGGTAAGCACGAATGTGAACATCCATTTGTTAAGGCGTACACCGTTTGCAGCTATGTAGGGGAGCTTGATGAATACCTTGTTCCAACCGGCTTTTAGTGATACCTCTACGGGCTTACGTGCTGTAAAGTTCTCGTTAAGCAGGTCGACTTCATTATTGATGCTCTTGCCTGTGTTGTCCCAGGTGGGAGGCAGAATCTCCTCGTCGTTGAGCCATATACGTGAACCCTTACGATCCCATTTACCCTTGTCGGGAGCTGTGTCTTTCTCGCTGCGGCCGTAGTTCTGGAACTCAATCTGTGCTCCGACTGTCTGGGCTTTCTCGCTATAGACGTATGTCCAGGCGTATGCAGTCGTATTCAACTGAGGATTGCTGAAATAAGTCGGGATAATAGAACCCCAGGTGTGGCGCAGATAGATACCTGCTCCTGTTGCCATACCTGTAGAGTAGGTTACACCATCTACTGTGTAGCTCTCTTTCAGTCCTTCGGTCTCGGGAGCAAACTGCGCATTCATATCGCCACCGTTGGGGAATGCATCGGTAATTCTCCAGCGTACGTTGGTCTGCTTTACGTAGGGGATAGGCTCATTCTTCAGTGAGTTGGCCTTGTGGAAGAGGAAACGGCGCTCCCAATCTGCAAATTCGTTATACTCGTCGCCGCTGTTGGGGAGGGTTGTTCCACCAACCTCGATATACTGCTTACCACCGCCAATCCAAGCACGCTCGGCACTTGCAATTACGTTGGCATACATATTATTCTGTTTGATAATATCCTCTTCGGTGGGTGTCTTGCGGTCGTTCCAGTAGGCCGAGATTGTACCGGCTATGTTCTTGTTACCTTGCTGCTCGTAGTAGATGTTGCTGCGGTAGATACCTACAACATCGGCAAATACGTCGAAATGGTTGGTGTAGTTGTAGCGGCAGTCGATGTTTGCCTTGCCCTCTATCTGGCGGCCTGCTGTACTCCACATCTGTGTCATATCGGCACCTGTGCTGCCTACATTAACACCCGAAATGGGGTTCCACACTACTACTTTCTTGCCTTTATTGTGAAGATGGTCTATCATTATACCCAAGAAGTTGGGGTAGGTGATACCTTTCTCATCGGCACCGATGTGAATATAGGGTGCATCGGGGAAGAGGGCGGCAACCTCGTCAAGAACTACTTTAAGAACTTCGACACCTTTGTCGGTCTGCATATCAAAACCCATTGCTCGTACAAAGGCCTCGCTGTGGCCGGGCATATCAATCTCGGGGATGATTGTTACTCCGTGCTCTTTAGCGTATGCTGCAACCTCCTTACACTCGTCCTGGGTGTAGAATTTGCCGGGGAAGCGTGTCATAGATGCGCTGCTTGTGAGCTTGGGATAGGCATTAATCTGCAAGCGCCATGCCTGATTCTCGGTAAAGTGCCAATGGAAACAGTTTACTTTGAAACGCGAGAGTAGTTCGATATGTTTCTTAAGTTCGGGAACGCTGATGAATGAACGGCCTACGTCGTGCATATATCCGCGAAGTTTGAATGCAGCCCAGTCTTTGATATTAACTGCTTCAATTGCAGTTGTTCCTTCATAACCCTCGGCAAGCTGTGTCAATGTCTGTGCAGCACGTACAACGCCAATAGGCTTAACTGCGGTAATGTTAATTTCGTTCTCGGTAACAGAGATAGTGTAAGCCTCGTTGTCAAAGCCTTCGAGCTCGTAGTCGTGAGTACCGCTGATGCTTGGCACTATAGTTACCTTTACCTTTGCACCTCCTTCGCCTATGGTACATTTGTTGGTAGTAAAGAACTTTGTAAGCGCTGTGCAGTTTGTGGGGTCGGTAATGGTTACCTTGCGTCCCAATGCAAATGCGTTACCTCCTGTCTCGGTAATCTGATGTGGCTTGGGCAACAGATGTGTTACCTTTGCTGCTGTCGGGATTACTGCCAATAGCAGAAGTGCCGACAAAAGGATAAGAGTTTTTTTCATTTGATGTGTTTATTGTGGTTAATATATTATCTGCTTGCTTTTGAATTGCAATATACCTAATTAAATGTATAAAGTTAACAAATGTATTGAATTTTTTTTAAAAAACAAGGTTGCTGGGGCGATATATCGTAGTATTTATATATTATTATTGGATTATTATTGGTGTCCGGTAAAACTTTTCAGTCTCTCATTTAGGCTTGTTTGCTAAATTCAGCCTTTCATTGTTATTTTTCTCCTACTTTTCGTGCCGACGAAAAGTAGGCAAAAGGCTCTGCGCACAGAAAATCTTAACGTAAAATGCTCACGATGTTTTTTGGGTGCTGCGGAACTCGCTTCGCTCAAACATCCTCGCACTTAATCCAAAAAATATCTACCATTTTACTAATTTTC
>JAZNEI010000012.1:0-25879 GCA_045588485.1 Bacteroidaceae bacterium
AATTTGCTTTGCTTGTGGAGGGGGAGGCACCACCTTCTTCTCGGGCAGTGTGATGGGCACCATAATCTCCTCTTCAAGTAGTATACCCTGCTGTATAATCTCTCCTGTGTGTTTTTTCTCTGTTGCAGTCCACTCGAATGCAGCAAACAACACAGCGAATACCATGATGTAACCCAAGAGCAACCATGTTGTCTTTCTTGGCTCAAGATTAGCCGATTGGCTCTTCTTTTGTTCGATGTAATTTTTCTCGTTACTCATATTATTAAATTTTAAATTGTTTGTAATTTTCTAATGCGATTCTTATTAATATGGAATATAATATGGAATAATGGTGGTTGTATTTGGCATTATTCACATTGCAAAAATAGTATAGTTTTTGCAAACATACACAAAAAAAGCTCTTACAAAATCTTACAACTGTCATCTGTAATATGCTGATAATTAATAAGATAAATGGTTGTTAGGATTTTTATTTCTTACAGTAAATTTTAATATTTGTAATTCATTGATTTTCAGTGGTTTACAAAAAGCTGTTCTTTTTGTTTTGTAAGAGTGTTGATAATCAATAAGTTATAAGAAAAAAGGTAAGTAAGCCAATTCCGGCTTACTTACCTTAAATATTAAACTTGTGTGTGGCTTATTTCACTGCCGAGATGCGCAGCTTGTAGCTCATCTTCTTATTAGGTACGCGATACTCGGGCAGGGTGTCAACGTCGGCACCGCACGATGCGTTACCTACTCCACGCATCCACGCGTCGAAGTGAACAACTGTATAGGGGCGCTTTGTCATCTCCCAATAGTGACCGGCTCTCATAAGGTCTTCGTCGGTGTAGGGGAGTGCCGAGAAACTTACATTGCCTTCGGTCTCAATTTTTACACCTTCGCCAAGTGCGTTGGTGAATACAACCTCGCGCAGACCCTCGCGGCTACCGCTACTCTGAGGCTTAACATAACGGTCGGCCATCTCGTCGACGATAGTGCTGTAACGTCCTACAACAACGCCATCCTTGCGGTCTACTGTGTTTTCCCAAGGACCAAGTGCGTAGTAGTGTACGTTGTTAAGTGTCGAGTCGATGCCGCAAATAAGACCTGCACGACGCAGATTGTCACCTTTGGGAATAAATGTAGCCTCAACATCTACGATACCCTGAGGATAGATTGTGTAGTTAATCTCGGTGTCGCAGATAGAACCCTTGCGTACAGTCTTTACTACTGTGTTACCATTCTCCTCAACAACCTTAATCTCACCCTTAGCCTCAAGGCCGTCACTTGTCTGTGCGTATGGTCTGCCTGCATCGGGTCCGTAGTAATCGTATCCTTGACGGTCGTTCTCAATCCAACGGTGGTTGCTGTAGATGAATCCCTTACCATCGCTAATGATGTTCTTACCGTTAAATGCAAGTGCGGTGAGCTGTGCTGTCTCGTTATCAAATTTCAAAGATACCTTTTCGTTTCCGATGATAGTCTCGTGAAGCGATGATGTTGCAGCAAGAGCATCACCCTTAGCCTTGATAGCTGCCAAAGGAGCACGCTCTACAAGGCTGAACTGCTGGAGAGCCTCTTCGTGACCTTCCTTGGCATGGAGCTGAGCTGCACGGTGTAGCAGACGCACTGTGAAGAGTAGCTCATCGCCCTTCTTCTCGGCTTTCAGAATGTTGGCTTTCTTGATGCTGAGCCAAACTTTTGCAGTCTCGCCACTCTTGGCTGCAGGAGCTGCAACAAGACCGCTATAGACTACATTACCGTTCTTGACAACATCGTAAGCAATGTCAAACTCGTCAAGGTTCTTGAAGTTATATTTGTTCTTAACCTCAATGGTTACAATACCGTACTCGCGGTTAACCTCGGGCATTGCGAACTCTACAAACTGGTGAGCAGCTTTTACCTCTTTGAGCTTAGCGCTCTCCTGACGTGTGGGCGAGATAATACCGTTAGAGCAGAAGTTACCCTGGTGAGGACCGGGGTAGTCGTAACCGGTGTGAATGCGATAGATACCCTCTTTCATCTCTTGGGGGTCAAAGATTGCCTGGTCGACCCAATCCCAAATACATCCACCAATGCAAGAGTTAGAAGCCTCAATCTTCTGCCAATACTCTTTAAGGTTACCGATAGCGTTACCCATTGAGTGAGCATACTCGCAGATGAACATAGGCTTGTCGAGGTCGTTGGTATACTTGTTCATCCAAGCCTGTCCGGGATACATCTTAGAGTAGAAGTCGCTGAAGCGGCCACCACCATAATCACCTCTCGAACGTGTGCCCTCGTAGTGTACGGGACGGCTGTCGAGACGCTTAGCCTCGTCGTAGCAGGGACCGAAATTGTTACCGTTACCGGCCTCGTTACCCAATGACCACATAATGACACTCGCGTGGTTGCGGTCGCGCAGAACCATACGGTTGATGCGGTCGACAAATGAAGGAATCCAAGACTCGCGGTCCGAGATTGACTGATTGGCGTGGTCTTCAAGGTCGGCCTCGTCGCAGCAGTAGAGACCAAAATAATCGAACATTGCGTACATACGTGCAGCGTTGGGGTAGTGGCTTGTACGGATTGTGTTGATGTTGTTGCGCTTCATAAGCAGAACATCGCGTACCATAGATGCTGTTGTAACGGCACGACCGTAAACGGGGTGTGTATCGTGGCGGTTAACACCCTTGAAGAATACACGCTCTCCGTTGATATATACGATAGAGTTCTTTATCTCGATATTTCTGAAACCGTATTTTGTCGAGAATGCCATCTCCTCGTTACCGTTCTCGTCGAACTGTGTGATGCGTACGGTGTAGAGGTTGGGAATCTCGGCGCTCCACAACTGAACGTTATCCACTGTCAGCTTGATATCGCCGCTGAGAGCTGCAATGCGTGCAGCAGTGTTAAGTGTGACTGAATCACTTGTTACCAACTGACCCTTAGTGTCGTAGATGGCAGCCTTGATGGTCTTTTTACCTGCGATATAGTCGCGGTTGTCAAGCTCGAAGTTTACATTTACATTAGCAGTGTGGTAGTCGTCGCTAAGTGTGCTTGTGATATAGTGGTCGCGCACCGATACCTTAGGAACGTTGTAAAGATATACATCACGGAAGATACCACTCATACGGAACATATCCTGGCACTCGAGGTACGAACCGTCGCACCAACGGAATACCTGAACAGCAAGTTTATTCTCGCCTTTCTTAAGGAACTTTGTGATGTCGAACTCGGCAACGTTGTTCGAGCCTTGTGTATAACCTACATACTCGCCATTGAGCCATACGAATGCTGCCGAATAGATACCGCCGAAATGGATAAATGTGCGGCGACCGTCCCAATTCTGTGGAACCTCGAATGTACGCACGTATGAACCAACGGGGTTGATACCGTAGTTCTTGCCACCGTCATTGTATACGGGACGTGCATTGATGAAAGGAGGTGTGTTAGCGTGGGGATACTCTACGTTGTTATATATGGGCTTATCGTATCCGTGCATCTCCCAGTTCGAGGGAACAGGGATATTATCCCATGAACTTACGTCGAATCCCTCCTCGAAGAATGTCAAAGGACGCTGTGAAGGCTCGCTCACAAGGTTGAACTTCCAAGTTCCGTTAAGAGTCATATAACGTTTGTTGACGGGCTTTGTCCAAGGTGTTGCATAGTAGCGTGCGTCGGCAAGCATCTCGGCCTCGTTGTTGTAGGGCATATATGTTGCAACACCACGCTCTTTGTTTTCGGCAAAGACTGTTTCATCCTCCCATTTGGGCGATGCAATCTTGGGCTTCTCTACAACCTCGAATGTGAACCATGCGCAGCTGTCGGCATGATTCTTCTCGACGCGCATCATACGGCCATCCTTCAGCGTGTACATTGTGCCCTCCTTACCTGCCGATACGATAAGGTAGATGTTCTTCTGACCCTCGACAGGCTCGAAACGGAACTTTGCATTATTCCATACACCCGTTTTTGCAGGCCACTGTAGCAGATAGTCGATGCTTGCATTGTCGCCACCGTCATCGAAATTTTGTCCGTAGAAGGCATTCTCAACGGCAAATGTATGAAGGTCGATGGTCTTGATGTTCCAATACTGACCGCGATTGTCGGCGTTATGCTCCTCGCCTACGATACGAGCATTATTTTCGCCCGAGTCGTTGTTGCCGATAACCACATTGGGATTTGAAGCCGAACGGATAAGATATGTCAAGTCATCGTCGAAGCCTGCGTACATTGCCTCTTCGATGCGGAACTGTGCAGCCTTGTGTGTGGCAGCTTTCTCCTTGCTGATGAGTACAAGCGCACCCTTAGACTTTGCTACTGCTACGTCGGGACTGTTGCTGGGGATAAGAAGGCCATCCTCGTATTTCCAAAGCTGTGCCTCGTCTGAACCATTGTTCTCGCCAACCTCGACACGGTTACCGCTTACGCGCAGTGCCTGATTGGTGATGGGGTTAATGAAACGCCAACTGCCCGAAAGCTCTGAAATTTTCCAGAACTGTGCGGCGTTACCTTTCTCAAGGTCTTTAAGAACTACTGAGTTGTCCTTTTTCTCGGTTACGACATTGCCTTTGTCACCCGATGCGTAGATGTGATAGAGCTTACCCTTTACAAAGGTTGTCTGCGCAAAACTGCCAATGGCAATGAAAAGTGCCATAAGTGTAAGCGCCAAGCCCTGTTTTAAACGGTTGTTTGACATACTTAATATTTTTTGGTTAATAGTTTTTGTCGGTCAAATGCGGCATACGACGTATGCTTTTCGCTAATTTTGCGAAAATAATAAAAAAAAATGAAAAGAGGGGGCAAACGGTAGTTAAATAATGAAAGAATGCAAACGAATGTCATGAAAAGCCTGTTTCTACACTTTTATAACGGGAATATCCTCCCACTTTGTAGTGTATTGAGGCGATAGATGCTGTCGGTTGCTATGGTCCGATATGCTGCCTTGCGATACTAATCGCACCGCCTCTCGCCCTTGTGTGGCGTTGATTTTGTCTATAGTCTCCATCAACATCCGGTGCTTGGGACGGTCTATTGTGTCGAACAATTCGCCCTGCACAGCCGAGGCCGAGGATATATCCCCGAGCGTGACTCCTGTCTTTTTATATCCGTACCCCTTGCGGTAGATTTTTCTTAGCAGTGTGGTGGCTGCCTTTACAATCTCTAACGAGCTGTCGGTGGGTACGGGAAAGTGTAATGCTGTTCCCTCATAGTGCTGAGGCTGGTCATCGCGGTGGCGGTTGGTGAGGATGAATACCTGTAACATACGTGTCAGCGAGTGCTGTTGTCTCAGTTTTTCGGCGGCCAATGAGGCGAATGTGGATATTGTCTCGTGAATATCTTCAAACTCATATAGCTCTTTGGAAAATGAGCGTGAGACGGTTATTGTCTGCTTGTCGGCTATCTGATGATTGAACTCTATACAGGGTGTTCCGTGTAGTTCGCGCCACGTGCGCACTCCATTGATATTCATACGGTTGCGTATCCACTCCTCGCTCAGTGCAAAGAACTGCGCTGCCGTGCGTATATAACACCCCTCCAACATCTTGCTGTGGCGACGGCCGATACCCCATATATCGCCTATGGGGTAGGTCGAGAGGACTTTTGCAATATCCTCGTCGCGCTGCATAAGACAGCAACTGTTCAGCTTGGGGTATTTTTTGCATAGTTTGCTTGCTATCTTGGCAAGGGTCTTTGTGTGTGAGATGCCTATGCTCACAGGTATTCCTGTCCCTTTGCGAATGGTACGGGCGAGTCTCTCTCCAAACTCTTTCAGCTGTTCACAGGGTGTCCCACCAAGCCATAGAAAGGCTTCGTCAATTGAGTATATCTCGATGTGTTCGACATTCTCTTTCAGCATAGTCATTACGCGGTGTGACATATCGCCGTACAGATGGTAGTTGGCCGAATGTACCGCCACATTCTCTCTCTTTATAAGGTCGCGTATCTGATAGAGTGGCTGTCCCATCTTTATTCCCAATGCCTTTGCCTCGTTGCTGCGCGACACGACGCAACCATCGTTATTACTGAGTACAACGACGGGACGTTCTTCGAGCGAGGGGTTGAACACTCTCTCGCACGAGACGAAGAAATTGTTACAGTCGCAAAGGCCGAACATTGTTGTATTACACTTTCTTTATCAGATAAGTCACTACACCCCAAATACAGAAACTGTTTTCTGATGTGACCTTCAATGGGCTGAACTCTTTGTTTGCAGGGATAAGCAGCGCATAGTCCTTGTGCTTCTCGAATCTTTTAAGGGTAAATTCACCGTCGATACAGCACACAGCTAAGCAACCGTTGAACGGCTCTATGCTTTTGTCTATAACAAGCAGGTCGCCGTCATTTATACCCTCATCAATCATTGATAATCCGCTTACTCTTGCATAGAATGTGGATGCAGGATTTTTAATTAACTCTCTGTTTAGGTCGAGTTTCAGCGATGCATAATCGTCGGCAGGAGAGGGGAATCCTGCTGCGATGCGTTCGTCGGAAAGCGGCAACAACATTTCTGCATTATCGCCACCGGGAGTGAATATATTAATATCTTTGTTCATAAACAAAATTACTATATAATGAACCGTTATTTATAAAAACGGTTCAGTTCTATAATTCTGTCGTTGAGTTTATGAAGATCATATTTGTATTTGTCAAGAGGATTGACAAGGCTGTCAAACACCTGAACGAAACCAGAGTACTCTTTCTCGAGGACATTCATGCTGCTGTCAATAACAAATGCATAATTATTATAGTCACCTACATAATGCCAGTCTCTATTGCAACTGTCACCGAGGATGTATCCTATTCCAATATCTTCTACAGGGTTTTTTACACCAAGATACTCTTTGAGCAATGTGGGTGCAATATCATAGTGTGTAGTACGGTGTTCGTAAATCTGCTTTGTCTTTCCTGCATCAAAAATCATTAATGGAACTCTGATTTGTACAGGCGAGAAGTTACTCCCGTGTCCCCAATAGTTCTTTTTGTTTTCATTGAACTCCTGACCGTGGTCTCCTGTTATAATTATTACAGTGTTATCTAACAATCTTTTCTCTTCAAGCTTTGTCAATACTTTTCCTACAAGAGAGTCTATCTGAAACAGTGAATTGCAATAAAGATTCCAAAAAGGCGTGGGGTCCATCTCGTTGTTCAGCTTGAGGTAATCGGGGAAATCCCATGCAGGCTTGAAGGGTTGGTTCCTTTCTGCCGGCATCTCGCAACCATGTGCAAGATCATAGAATAGGAACGAGAAAAAAGGTTCCTTCTTATGATTATCTATATAGTTTGTAAAATCATCTGTGATGTCGCAGTCGCGGTCATAAACAGTCTTTCCTTCAGATTCGATACGCAGGTTGGGTATATTTGAGAACATCATACGTCCGAATGGTGGATGTACAAGTGACGCACTGGCAAGAACCTGTATATCGTATCCGTTTGCTATAAGCTGGTTTACGAGCAATGGCTGTGTTCCCGAAATGTCAAGATCGTCCTTGTAACTTGCCGGTAAACTGAAGAACATTCCTATTAGGCTGCCGGTTGTTCCGTTACTGCTGCTCAAATGGTCCTTGAATTCGGAACATTTTTCCGAGAATGCATGTATGTTAGGTGATACTTCTGCATTCCATGCTCTCTTGTTCCATGAGTCAATAGCTATAAGTACAATATTCTTTTGAATGGAATCGGGTCGGGCATCAATGGGTGACAATGGATAGGCGAGTCCGGAATTCTTTCCTCCACCCATATTCAGTGTCATATCCTTCTTGGATATGACACCAAGCTTCAGCATAAATCTGTTGGCGGTCAATGGTACATTGTAGGGAATTGCCATTGCACTGCGTTTTACTCCGGGAATCTTTGCTGCATTCGAATATGCGTGGTAAAGGTGTGAGAATACCAATAATATCAATATTGTTATTATTATTGGCTTTGCAGCAACATAGTTGTATCTTCTGAAAATTATACGGCATATAAACCATATTGCAACCATTATTGCCGCAAGCAGTAGTACCTCAAATCCTATTGTTATAAATAAAGATGGGTCAAATTGGAATATATCCCCGGCTGCACCGCCGAAAAGCATATCCAATACAAATTCATTTATGTGAAAACGATAAAGCGAATAGACTTTTCCATTGGCTATGAAAAAAATAACCAAAAGCGTAGACAGACTTACAAGTACAGTGGGATAAAATACTTTGCGTTTACTTATAAATAAAAAAGGAATTGATAATAAGAAGGGCACTAATGCAAGAAGTGCGGCCTGCGACACTGCTCCCGGTATATAGTAAAGCCAACCGCTGAATCCCATTGTGCTTGCCAAAGATGTTCCCCATATATATGATGTAAAGACTATTGCCAATAATAGTGTCAGGCATGTGTAATAGAGGAATCCTATCTTGAAAATGTCGTTTCTACTTTTCTTATCCATAGCTTTTGTCTTATAGGTGCAAAGGTAACCGATGTCTAAGTTGCCTTATAAATTTATGATTTGTGCTCTTTTCTCAATATTTATCATTGTTTTATGAAGCGGGTAATATGGTCGATAAGTTCGCTCTTTATCGGTAGGTCGGGGCTTTTGTAGGTCTCTAACTGCATGAGCGCATTATCGCTCTCGCAATGTTTCAGTACGTGGTTCATATTCTCAATAATATAATACGATGAGAATATGCGTGCCATATATAGCTTCTGCGCCTCTTTTATGCCTACTTGAATATCCTTGTTGCCTTGCAGTATGAGTACAGGAATTTTTAATTTCGCAATCTCTTGTGCAGGGTCGTAACGGAACCACGATATAAGATAGGGTTGTACGCTTTTGCGGTAGAGTGATGCAAGGTGGTTGGGTATATATTCGACGGTGCGTCCTTCGCATAACTCTTTGTTTATTTTTGCAGCCTCGTTAAGCAATTGTTCCGATTGCCGGCCTATCTGCTCCTCCAAAAGAATATATGCCGGGGTACCGCTGCCTGCTATTGAGATAAAAGCATCGATATTACTGCTTTTTCCTGATGCTACCATTCCAATGAGCGACCCCTCGCTGTGGCCTGCAATGATAACCTTTGTGAAACGGTTGTCTTTGGCAAGCGTGTCGGCCCATGCTACTGCGTCGTCGATGTAATGTTCGAAACGCAACTCTTCTTCGCTTGTCCCGGCTTCCATGCTCTTGCCGATGCCGCGTTTGTCGTAACGCAGTGTAGCGATGCCCTCTTTGGCAAGTCCTTCGGCCAAATATCGCAAGGAATTATTCTTGTAGTCTGTGCCTAAACTGTTGCCATCCATGTTTGTAGGTCCGCTACCGGCTATGATAAGTACGATGGGGCAGGGGGTACTGCTCTCGGGCATAAGTAGCTCTCCGTATATCTTTCCCGTTGGGGTAGATAGGATAAATTCTTGTGCTGTTACACCGAAAAAGGTTGTTATAAATAATATAATGGTTGCTATTATTCTCATATTGTCAAAAATAACAACGGCGCACCGTCTGTGATTGAAAAATCTCTTTATTTACCGAACTTTCCACTCATTTTGCCGCCCATCTTTGCACCGCCACTTCCGCCTGCTGCAAAGATGTTCTCGCCATAGTTGACAGCCTTGAATCCTGCATCCTGTTTGCGGCGGAAAGCAATCTCAATGAGTTTGTCTATCAAAGCACCGAAATTTATACCGCTGTACTCCCACAGATAGAAAGATAGTGAACCGGGAATGGTGTTAATCTCGTTTACGAAAATCTCGCCCGTTGCCTCGTCGATGATAAAGTCGATACGTGCCACACCATCGCAAGATAGTGCACGGAATGTGTCACAAGCTGCCTGTTGGATAAACTTTGTGCTCTCCTCGGGTAGATTGGCAGGAATCTCTCGTACAGTCGAGCGCATACCCTCGGACTGTTTGCCGCCGCCGTTCATATATTTATCCTGATACGAGAGTATCTCGCCACTGCGCACGGGAACCTCGCACACCGACGGTTGACACTCGTAGTAGTTACCAAGAACTGCACAGTTAACCTCTTTTAGCTTCTGTACATATTTTTCAATAATTACTCGGCTTGTGAAAGAGATAGCATAATCGATGGCATCTATTAGCTCCTCGCGGTTGTGTGCAGCACGTATACCAACGCTCGAACCACTGTTGGCAGGTTTTACAATGACGGGATAGCCAAGCTTCTCCTCGACCTTTGTAATTGTTGACTCTTTTTTGTCGTCCCACTCTTTGTCGCTGAACCAGCAGTAGTCGACTACGGGGATACCGCACTCCTTGAGAATCATCTTCATTGTAATCTTGTCCATTCCATTGGCCGAGGCAAGAGTGTTACAACCGGTATAGGGTATTCCCGAAAACTCCATTACTCCTTGGAATGTGCCATCCTCGCAGTTTGTACCGTGTAGTGCAGGCAGAATAACGTCGAGCTTTGCTACAACATCCTTGCCTAAGAAACTTTTTTTGGTGCGATAAAGGTTTGTGTCGCCGTAGATTGGCTTCATATATACCTCTTCGCACATAGCAAGAAGTTTCTTTGTGTCGCGGTAGTTCGATACATCGAATAGTGCCTCGCCGCTGTACCATTTTCCCTCTTTTGTTATGTAGATGGGTATAATATTGTACTTATCCCTATCCATCGCCTGTATTGCTTGATTGGCTGTAATTACCGAAATTTCATTCTCGACGGAGCGACCGCCAAAAACTACGCCTACGTTTGTTTTCATTGTGCTATATATGTTTTTTTGTTTGTTTTCTGTTATTTGAAATTGTCGGGAAGGTCATTCTCGTATAGGACTACATCGCCAACCTTAAGTATGGTTGCCATGTGTGCGCGTGCCTCGGTGAGAGAGTCGGCAAGAAATACCTTGTCGTCGGGCATCCCTCCCTCGTCGATGCCGCTTTTAATTGCTTCGCGGTTGGTGGCATTTACCACGATGGCATAGTCGGCACAGGTGGCAATGGTGCGTCCGAGTTCTCTGTTGGCTTCGGCTTGACGGCTGCCCATCTCGACGAATCCCGGTGTTACGATAATGCGTTTGTTGCCATTGCCTACGCTGAAGTTCTTTAGTACCTCGAGTGCCATATTCGCACCCATAGGGTTAGAGTTATATGCGTCGTCAAGGATTGTGAGTCCTCCTGTGCGGCTTATCGAGAGACGGTGTTCAACGGGTTGCAGTCGTGCAATAGCATTCCTCTGTTTATTACGCGGTACGCCAAGGTGGTCGGCAACAGCTATAGAGGCAAGGATGTTCAAAAGGTTACCTCGACCCAAGAGACGGCTCTCGAAACTCTCCTCTCCCTGTTTGAATGATACTCCGCTACCATTGTAGACAATGTCAGTAGCGCAAAAATCGGCTTTCTGCTCGACTGCATATTTAAGCACCTTGCAATGACTTGTCGTGCCTTTGTATTCTCTTATCAACCGAGAGTCGAAATTTATAACTCCAAGGCCGTCAGAGGGCAGTGAGTCGATAAGCTCGAATTTCGTTTTTTGTATGTTCTCGACGCATTTGAATGTCTCTAAATGCATTTCTCCTACTGCTGTGACAATACCTATTGTCGGCTCTACAAGGTCGCAAATCTCTTTGATGTCGTTCTCTTGTTTGGCACCCATCTCTACGATAAACACCTGATGATAGGGACGCAACTGCTCGCGTATTGTACGCACAACTCCCAAAAGGGTATTGAAATTACCGGGTGTCACTAGCACGTTGTATTTTTCGGCCAGGAGGCATGCAAGATAGTTTTTTGTACTTGTCTTACCAAAGCTACCGGTTACACCTATAATAATTAACCCTTTGTGCGAACGGATGATGCTTTTTGCATCGTTGTAATAGTATCTGTTGATGCCTTTTTCTATTGGGGTGTTTATTAGGTTGGCAAGCAGCATTATAAAATTCGACAAAGCAATGGCTGCGCCGATTATAATCTTTGCGTAACTGCCTGCAAAAATTAACGCGAGTGTTGCTATTATTGCAAATAGTATAATATTTGTGGCAAAGAGCCGCTTTACACGCATTGTGTACACAAGCGGAGTCTTGAATTTCTCTCTTAGTGCGTCGGCCAAGGCTACAATAGTTACACCCGAAATGCATCCCAATCCGTAATAGTCGGGTAAAAAAGCCGATAAAAGAGCCAGCAGTGTATAGACTCTTTTTGCCGAGATGATATTCTTTGGCATAAGCCAACGGAAATAGCGGCTATAGCGGTAGGAGCTAAGCTGAAACATGTGTATGTCGTACTTCGCAATAATAAGGTAGGTTATTGTTGCGATTGCCGCATATATGACATTGAATTTTTCCATAATCAATCAATTTTAAAAAAGTTTTTCATTACTGCTGCAAAGAGTCCGGCATTCTCGAGGAAAGAGAAGTGCCCTGTTCCGTGTGCAATTACAAGTCCTGCATCGGGGATGAGGCGCTCCATCGTCTTTGCGTCGCTCAGCGGGGTTGCGGTATCAAGGTTTCCCCAAAAGAGCAGTGTAGGTGCTTTAATATTGGGCATGAGATGCGTGAGGTCTTCGTTTACTACTTTCGAAAGTATGGCACGCATCATTGGCGAGGCATTGTTGTAATCGCTCGACCCTGCACCCTTTCGGCGTTTCTCGATTATCTCTTGTGCCATCTTCTTTGGCAGAAAGGTGCTGCACAACCACTTTAACAGTTTGAATGTATATACCTTATAATAATATTTCAGAGGACGTTTAGGCTTTACACCGGCTGCGTCTACAAGAACTACACGGCTCACTTCGTTGCGCGACGCAAATATTATGCTTATTCGTCCGCCGAAAGAGTGTCCGACAAGAGCCGGACGTTCTATGCCCTGCTCCTTGACAAAAGCCTCTACCATACGGGTGTACTCTTCGGTACCCCACACCTCGGATGGCTCGTCCGATGCTCCAAAGCCGGGAAAATCGAAATTGTAGACACTGTATTTCTGTGCCAACAGTTGTTGCAGCGCTTTGAATATCTCGTGCGTGCATCCCCATCCGTGCAGCAGCAGTACGGGATTGCCTTCGCCTTGTTTTTCTATGTATATTTTATGGTTGTTATATGTGAAAATCATAATGTCTGGTAATACTCGCCCTAAATTCCTGCGAAGATAGCAAGAAGTAATGTAAAAAGTGCGAGTTTGCCCGTTTTTTTAGAAAAATATTTAGAAGTGAATTTGTCTTTATGGGATTCACATTTTAAACTCCCCAATCGATTTTATATTGTTTATATAGTCGCTTTTTGCTATCTTCGCGCAGAAATTGTGATTTATGATTTATCCGCAGAATTTTGAGAAGAAGATAGAGTTTGATGCTGTTCGCACGATGCTAAAGGAACTGTGTCTGTGTACGTTGGGACGCGAGTGTGTCGATGATATGTCGCTCCTGACCGACTATAATGCCATTGAAGGACGTTTGGGCGAGACCGATGAGTTTGTGCGTCTTTTACGTGTAGAGCAGAATTTTCCCAATGATTTCTATTTCGATGTGCGTGAGCCGCTGCAACGTATTCGCATTCCGGGAATGTATATGGGTGAGGAGGAACTTTTCGCCCTTCGCCGTTCGCTCGATACAATAGGACGTATGCTTTCGTTGCTGCGTCGACAGAGTGACGACGGCGGAACAGATGGTGCAGTCGCTCTCTATCCGCGTTTGCGTGCGCTTGCAGGCGATGTCGAGGCTTTTCCGCAGATTATCCGTGCTATTGATGCTATCGTTGATAAATTCGGACACGTAAAGGATAGCGCTTCGCCTACGTTGGCAGCTATCCGCAGCGAGCTTGTGCGTACCTCGAACGGAATATCGCGTACACTGAACAATATTCTGCGACGTGCGCAGGCCGAGGGACTTGTCGAGAAGGATGCTTCACCGACGTTACGCGACGGACGCTTGGTAATCCCTGTGGCACCTGCCCTTAAACGTAAGATGGGCGGTATTGTTCACGATGAATCGGCGAGTGGAAAAACGGTATTTATAGAGCCTGCCGAGGTGGTGATGGCTAATAATCGCATACGCGAACTCGAGGCCGAGGAACGCCGCGAGGTGATTCTTATTCTTACAAAGTTCTCGGACGAGTTGCGTCCACACGTGCCACAACTGCTTCAGGCATACATTTTCTTGGGTGTAATGGACTTTATACGTGCCAAGGCTCTGCTTGCCGAGCGTTTCGGTGCAATAAAGCCGGTGCTTGCCGATAAACCTCTTATAGATTGGGGGGCGGCGATACACCCTCTGCTCGAACTTTCGTTACGCAAGCATGGTCGTCGTATGTCGGAACTCGACATCTCTCTTGACGATAAACGCAGAATACTGCTTATCTCGGGTCCGAATGCGGGTGGAAAATCGGTCTGTCTAAAGACAGCAGGTCTTTTGCAGTATATGTTGCAATGCGGATTGCTTATCCCTGTTCATGAACGCAGCAGGGCGGGTGTTTTCCGTAGCCTTTTTATTGATATTGGTGACGAGCAAAGCATTGAGGATGACCTCAGTACCTATTCGAGCCATCTTCTGAATATGAAACAGACGCTGCGCAGTTGCGACAGCCGTTCGCTTATTCTTATTGATGAGTTCGGAAGCGGTACCGAGCCGCTTATAGGTGCTGCCATAGCCGAGGCTATCCTAAAGCGTTTCAATAGTAAAGGCGCATACGGAATCATAACCACTCACTATCAGAATCTGAAACATTTTGCCGATTCCACTCCCGGAGTGGTAAACGGGGCAATGCTGTACGACCGTGCCGAGATGCGTCCTCTCTTTATGTTGCAGATAGGTAATCCCGGTAGCTCGTTTGCTGTTGAGATTGCACGAAAGATTGGTCTTCCCGAGGAAATTATCAAAGATGCCTCGGAGATTGTTGGAAGCGATTATATACAGAGTGACAAGTATCTGCAGGATATTGTGCGCGATAAACGCTATTGGGAGACGAAACGTCGCAATGTGCATCAGAAAGAGAAAGAACTTGACGAACTATTAGAAAAGGTACAGGGCTCTACCGATGAATTGAAAAAGAGCCGCCGTCAGATATTGCGTGATGCGCAGAACGAAGCCGAACGTCTGCTGCGTGAGGCTAATGCGAAGATAGAGAATACTATACGCTCGATAGTTGAGGCTAAGGCCGAGAAAGAACGCACCCGTAAGGCACGTCAAGAACTTGCCGATTTTGGCAAAGAGATTGAGGCGCTTGCAGCGCAGGAACAGCAGATGCGCACCGACCGTGAGATGGCACGTATCATTGCGCGTCAGGAGCGTCGAAAAAACGGCAAGAAAGAGAAACAGAAAGCGGACGCATCGCAACAGACACAACTGCCCGAGACTACACCTCTCAAACAGCCGCAGTTCGAGATGGGAATGTATGTGCGTATAATAGGGCAGCAGAGTGTAGGAGAGATTATGTCGGTTAACAAAAATTGTGCTGTGGTACGTTTCGGAGCCATAAAGTCTACGGTGGCACTCTCGCGTCTGCAACCGGCCGATGCTCCAAAAGAGGAGGTGCGTAAAGTATCGTTCCTGACAAGCGAAACACAGGAGAATCTGCATAATAAACGACTTAATTTCAAATCCGAAATTGATATTCGCGGAATGCGTGGCGATGAGGCAATGCAGGCAGTGAGCTTCTTCCTTGACGATGCTACTGTGTGCGGTGTTCATCAACTGCGAATCCTGCACGGAACAGGTAACGGTATTCTGCGTACTCTTGTACGTCAGTATCTTAGCACTGTGCCTTCGGTGCGTACTTTCCACGACGAGCACGTTCTGTTTGGCGGTGCAGGAATCACTGTCATCGAAATGGCATAAGAACTTTTATATAGTATGTTCAGCGGCCCCATCTTCTTCTGAAGGTGGGGCAGTTTTTGTTAGCTTTCTGTTTTTATAATTTTAACTTTCTATATAACAATAGATATAAAATTTTGGTATATTTTTGCAAAGTTCCCTATATGTGCGCAGTTATTAACTCTGACGAGTGTCAGAAAACAATCTCGTATCACTTGGGATGAGATAAATTGGACAAAACTTTTTTAAATTCTTATTTATGAAAAAAACTTTACTATTTACTTTCCTGGGACTATTCGTCGCTCTTTTTGCGAGTGCGCAGGTTCCATTTGAAACAACTACCATTGCTGATGGTAAGTTCAATGATGCCACTACATGGTATTTGATGCGCATCGGTACAGGTAATGCTGTAATTACCGACAATGATGGCGCTGAATATATCTCGGTTGGCCGTGCTACTACATCTTACGAAGATAAGGACCTTTGGTGCTTTGTCGATAAGGGTACCGATGGTTATGCTATCTACAACAAACAGGCCGGTGTCGACAAGGTGCTTGCTTCGCATACAAAGATGAGCGCCATTGCCGGTTACGGTGGCACAGGTGGTTCTACCTATCCCACAATGCAGCCTGTTGATGCGCTTCCCGATGGTTATGTTGGTACTTGGGATATTGCAACATCAAATAAAATCGAAGGTGTCGAGGGATATTTCGTAAAGATTCACAACACCAATTATGCGATAAATAATTTTGGTGGTATTGGTAAACTCGCTTTTTGGGCCGAGGGAATGGATGCAGGTTCAACTGTACAGTTCGAGGCTGCTGTAATGTCTATCGAGATTCTTGCTTCTGCAGGAGAGTTCACAGCAAGCAATGCAAATAAAACTTGGCACTCGAAATGGGAGAGCAGCAAGTGCGATGGCTTCTCACTATCGACAAGTGCAAACAACATGACTGTTGAAGGCGATTACATTGCCGGTTATTCGGGTCAGTCGCAAAGCTCTACCTATACTCTTACAGCACCCGAGGGTTATGTGGTTTCTTCATATAGCTTCGATTATGCAAATACGGGTGGTGATAACTCATATTCTCTTACACTCTCTATCGAGGGAAAGAGTTACAAAAGCTCGGCAACAAAGGAGCATATTGCAATAGAGGTAGACGAGCCTGCACGTATCGTCTCTTTTGTTCAGAGTGGAGCAAATAAGGGTATTACATTCTCGAACTTCCGTGTGACATTGCGTCCCGATACCAAGGAACCCGAGCCTAATTTCGAGGTATTCCCCACACCTACATCGGCTGCTATTCCTTATCGTATCCCTGCTATTGCAACAGCGTCGAATGGTGATATTATTGCAGTTGCCGACTATCGTCACAGCCGCGCCGATATTGGTATGGCAAGCTATGGACGTATCGACTTGCACGCTCGTATAAGCAAGGATAATGGTAAAACCTGGGGCGATATTTTCCCCATTGTCGAGGGTAAGGGCAAGCAATCGCCCGACTTTATGAACGTCGGTTTTGGCGACCCCTGTATCGTTGCCGATAGAGAAAGCTCTAAGGTTATGGTTCTCAGCTGTGCAGGAAATGTTTCGTTCCCCAGCGGTACACGTAATAACCACCAGAATATCGCACGTTTCTACAGTAATGATAATGGTGCTACCTGGAGTAAGCCCGTGGATATTGCAGATGATATTTATGCAATGTGGGACAAGAGCAAGAATCACGGTCCTGTGAAGGCTATGTTCATCGGTTCGGGTAAGATTACTCAGAGTCAGACTATCAAGGTGGGCGATTACTATCGTCTCTACTGCGCAGTGCTTCTTAAGAACAATAGCGGAACAAATACAAACTTTGTTCTTTATAGCGACAACTTCGGCGAGACTTGGGATGTTCTTGGTGGTGTAGAAAACTCTCCTATTCCCAGTGGTGGTGATGAGCCTAAGGCCGATGAGTTGCCCGATGGTTCTGTAATCGTCAGCTCTCGTTGCACAGGTGGTCGTTACTACAATATATTCTCGTTCACTAACAGCGAGAAAGCCGAGGGCTCTTGGGGTACAATGGCATTCTCGGGTGCATCTAACAATGGTGTAACAGCTGTTTCTAACTCTTGTAACGGCGAGGTTCTGTTGGTGCCCGTTGTTCGCAATGCCGATGAGAAGAAGATGTATCTTATCTTGCAGTCGGTTCCTTTTGGTCCCAGCCGTACCAATGTGGGTATATACTACAAAGAGCTTGAGACTCTTGCCGACTTTGTAACACCTGCCAAGATTGCAGCCGATTGGGACGGCGACCATCAGTCGAGCTACCTCTCTTCGGCCTACTCTACAATGTGCTGGCAGCAGGATAGCACCATCGGTTTCCTTTACGAAGAGGATACATACGGTACAAACGGTGGCGGTTATACAATAGTTTACAAGAACTATAGTATTGAATACATTACCGACAGCGCCTATACTTACTGTGGCGAGGTTGACCGCAATGCAGTCGTAGCAGCAGGCATCGATGAGAAGAGTGCCTCTCTTGAGTTTGGCGAGGAGAAATATGTAGGTAGCGTGCTTCCTACAGCCGTTGACGTTGTAAACGAGGCTATCAACAAGTATAAAGAGGCTCCCTCTCGTGAGGCTTACGAGGCTATTAATGCTCTTCTTGGTAATCTGCCAACAGTAGAGCTTGTTCCAAATGCTTGGTATCGTCTGCGTAATGTAGCACGTAGCAGCGCAACACTTTATATGAATCCCGAGGCTTCGCGCGTCTCTACAGCAAAGAGCGACCTTAACGATGCCGACCAATTCTTCTCATTCGTTCCTGCCAAGAACGAGGGCGAGTACTACCTCTACAACGGTAACTTCGAGTATTACCTCGGACCTCTTGGTAACAACGAGACACAGCCTGTTGTAACTACTACGACTGATGGCGCAGGTATCTGGACACTTATTACACGCAATAACGGACGTAGCTCGGTGGTTTGTCAGAACAAGACCGGTGGTCACGTAGGATTGCATCTTGCAGGAGATAACACCCGTCTTGTTCCTTGGACAGCCGATGCCGAGGCTTCACTTTGGTTCATTGAGCCAATCGACGAGTATGCTGTATCTATCGACGGTTATGCAGCAGTGAACTATCCCTTTGCTTACACTCTCCCCGAGGGTGTAAAGGCATATACCGCAGGCGATGTATTTACAACTGATGGTGTTGAGGCTCTTGCCATAAACGAGTATAAGGGCGAGACTGTTCTTCCCAACACCCCGTTGATTCTTGTTGCCGAGGCTGGTGAGTACAATCTTTTGGTTACTGTTGCCGAGTCGGTTGAGCATCCCGAAGGTTATGCAAACACTCTTAAAGGAACTCTGAAAGCTGCATCAGTAGCCGGTACAGATGTATATACCCTTTCGGGAAATACAATGAAGAAACGTTCATCGGCAAACGGTAACATTGCAGCAAACAAAGCTTACTATGTTGGTAGCGGAAATGCAGCTGTACTTGAACTCAATGAGGTGACAACAGGTATCTCGAATGTTGTTACCGACAGTAAGAATATCAAGTTCTACGACCTTAACGGCCGCGAGGTTAAGACTCCTGTTCGTGGTATTTATGTAACATCTAACGGACAGAAAGTACTCGTAAAGTAATACTTGTCGAGTAGATAATATAATAGGCGCACCTTTACATAAGAAGGTGCGCCTATTATATTATCTCTATTTTTTCTCCTCCCAATGGAAAGGCTCTAATTTGGTCTCGGGGTCTACCCAATGAGGTTTACGCATTGCGTAGATGATAAATGGTGCGCCAACAACTATGATACAGCCGATTACAAGGACAAGATACCATGTGGTGTTGCTACCTACGCTTATCTGTGCAGGGGGGATGAAGCTCAGTACAAAGGCCAAAAGGCTACCCAAGAAGCCCATCCCTGCCACAATCCACATAAGAGCATTGCCACTCTTTCCAATTCTGAAAGGACGTTTGTATTCTCTCATGCTGTAACGCAGATATATTGCAGCCGAGAACATAAGAAGATACATAATAAGATACAGAAGAATAGTAAGCTGCGAGAGAATCTGATAGAAACTCTGAACCGATGGCATTACAACGAACAACAGACTGAGGATTGTAACAAGACCGCCTTGAATAAGCAAGATGTTCTTCTGCACACCAATCTTGTTGGTTTTCTGCATAAAAGGAGGCAAATATCCGGCCTTTCCGACAGCGAAAAGTCCCTTAGAGGGTCCTGCAACCCAAGTAAGTACGCCTGCGAGTACACCAAAGGCAAGTGCAATGGCAATTATGGGCGATAGCCACGAAGCGTGTATATAGTCGAAATATCGGTCGAAGCCTACAAGCAGACTCTGTGTCAAATTTATATCTTTCTGTGGAATGATTATTCCAAGCGAGAATGTTCCAAGAATGAATATCGCAACAGTTATTGCAGCACCAATGAACACGGCACGCGGATAGTTGCGTGTGGGGTTCTCCATCTCGGATACGTGAACACCCGACATCTCCATTCCGGCATAGAAAAGGAATATTCCCGATGCAAGCACAAGGTTATCGAGTCGTGCTATGTCGGGGAAGAAATTGCCGCCAAAATCCATCTGCGACTCTCCACCGCTTACAAGGTAGGCAATGGCAAGCACCACAAGCAGGCCGGCAGGGATGATTGTGCCCACCAATCCACCTATCTTTGCAACTTTGCTCACCCAACCCAAGCCCTTGAGCGAGATGTAAGTGGCGGCCCAATAGATAAGAAGTACTATTGCAAGCGTATAGATTTTATTGGATGCAAGTGCCATATCCTTAACGCTGTCGGTGCCTATAAAGGCCAATGATACGGCACCAAATGTAAGAACGGTAGGGTACCATATTGTACTCTCGACCCATTGCAACCATATTGCTACAAAGCCTGTGCGTTTACCGAAGGCCTCACCTACCCATCGGAATACTCCTCCCTGCTTGTCCTGGAACATTGCGGCGAGTTCGGCTGCCACAAATGAGGTGGGGATAAGAAATACTAAAGCTGCAAACAGATAGTAAAAAGCCGAGCTTAGGCCATACTCGGCTTCGGCTGCCAATCCACGCAGCGAGACTACTGCGGTGACGTTCATAATAGCGAGTGTGATAACACCCAACTTTACAGTTTTTTCAGAATTTGTTGACATAGCTGTGAACTGTTTATTGTTTTTTTGGTTTAAATATTACAACTACGATAACAAATTTATTATTATCTATGTTCAAACGGCCGTTGCGACTATCAGTATTGCGGTATATTCATAGAAGTTGTTCCATAAGTTATATAAATAATTTTTGTATCTTTAAATTATTGAATATTTTTGCAGTTGTACTTATAACCGATTTATTTATATCACATAACCATAAACAATAATAGGTATGTTCAGATTTTTATCCTCTTCGCACAAGTGGTTCTATTTTAAGACGGCAATAAAGTTCTGCTGTATGCCCGATTATGTGTATGATATTGCTCATTGTAAACATCATGAGGGCGAGAAAGTTGAGAAGATACGTCGCTATTTGATAGAAAAGAAAATCGTCAGTCGTTATAAAGTGCATAAAAAAGAATAACAATTATATTTAAACTGCACCCCAAAAGTTAGTCAAAAACTTTTGGGGTGCAGTTTGCTTTTTAGGAGAGCCTGCTTGCTGATGGAAAAGGAAAAGAGACTCATTGAATAAATGTTAAATATATGTTAAATTGCTTACTATGTATTGCAAGGTACTAAGGCAATGCATATATTTGTTGCGTGAAAATGGTTTTCTCAGTGCACTCTTGTAGATGTTACAAATGGGGAATCTGTTGTTGCATATTAAATTAACTGTTTTTGTTATGTATGTAGAGAATGTAAAATCGCAGATGCGCAAAGGTATGCTCGAATATTGTGTAATGCTGCTTCTTGCTAAGAAGTCCTATTATAGCTCCGATATTATTGATGAACTCGAGCGTGCCAATCTTATAGTGGTAGAAGGTACCCTTTATCCTCTGCTATCGAGGTTGAAGAAAGAGGAACTGCTCGACTATGAGTGGCAGGAGAGTCCTTCGGGGCCTCCTCGTAAATATTACCGCTTGACAGATGCCGGAAAAGCTGTTCTTGCAGCCCTTGACGAGAATTGGAAACTGCTTTCGGGTACAGTCGAGGGTATTAAGGGACTTTAAAGTCAAAGGTTGGATAATTGATAAAAGATACATATATGAAAAAGTCATTTAATGTTAACCTCGGTGGAAGAATATTCCAGATAGACGAGGATGCCTATGAAAAACTCAACGACTATCTTGTGAGTCTCAGAACCTGCTTTATGAATAATGAGTGTGGAGAAGAGATTGCAGCAGACATCGAGGCTCGTTTGGGTGAGCTGTTTGAGGAGCGTGTAGGTGGAGGCACACGTATTATAACAATCTCACTTGTGAATGAGATGATAGCACGTATGGGAAATCCCGAAACAATAGTCGAGGATGAGCCTGAGGCTGATAATGAGGATGGAGGTAATGAGTCGGAGAATAGACGTGATGAGAATAGCGCTTCTTCGGCCGAGGAGTATATCCGACGAATGTCTATGGGTAAGAAACTATTCCGTGATGGCGATAATAAACTCATTGCCGGAGTTATATCGGGTCTTGCCGCCTATTTGAATGTGAGCGTGATACTGCTCCGTGTTATAGCTGTTATTCTGTGCTTTATAACCACATTCTGGGCATTCCTTATTTATCTTGTAATGTGGGCTGTAGTGCCTTTGGCATTGACGACAACCGATAAACTGCGTATGCAGGGTGTCGAGCCTACTCCCGAGAATATAGCCGAGAAGATTACTGTTGAGGAACCGGCAATAGATAAGGTTATCCGTAATCTGAAAGAGGTCGACAATAAGGGAATAACCAACCTGCTTATAATATTGGGTTGTGTGCTTTTTCTTACCACATTTGTCTTCGGTGTCTCCTCTCATTCGGTATTTCCAAGACTATTGCCTGTCATTTTTATCTTCACTTGGATTGGTGTGATATCTTTGGCTGCTATCCCTGTTATTGCAATAGTGCTTGTGCTCTCTAACCGATGGAGTATTGTTGGTGGCTCGGTTAAGATGTTGTTGCTTATCGACTGGATTCTTGCGTTGATACAGGTAGCTGTGCTTATGTCGGCCGGTGTTGGGTATTTTACTTTAGGTTCAGTATTTTATTCATAATATGAGAAAGTTATATTTTGCTTCTGTCTTATTGCTGCTTACCTCTTGTCAGTTCTCTTTTAATAGGAGTGTGAGTGGTGCAGGTGAAGTCAGTTCGGTTACGGTCAAGGAGTTTGCAACTGCAATATCCGATTCCAATGTTCAATTGGTGGATGTGCGCACTCCCGAGGAGTTTGCTCAAGGGAATATCCCCGGCAGCATAAATATTGATATTAGCAGCGGTCATTTTGGAGCTGTTGCCGATAGTCTGCTCGATAAAGAGCATAAGGTGGCGATATATTGTCGTAGCGGACGACGCAGTAAAAAAGCGGCCGAAATACTCTCTATGATGGGCTTCGATGTTATAGAACTCGATAAGGGGTACAACGGTTGGGTCGAGAGTGGAAAATAGTGAAATATTATTATAGACATAGTTATGAAAAAGTCTTTCAATGTTAATTTAGGTGGGGTAGCCTTTAGTTTTGATGAGGATGCTCTGGAACTGTTAGAGAGGTTTATAGCAAAGGTAGGTGATTACTTTAAAGATAAAGGCGAGGAACTGAAAGTGACCGAGACCGAGGAGAGTATCGCTGCAAAATTAAAGGAGCGTGTCGGTACCGATGGTATCGTTACAATAGAACTTCTTAGGAGTGTGCTAGATGAGATTGGTCTGCCTTTTGGTGTTGTCGATTGTGAGCCTGCTTGTGAAGAGAAGAAAGAGAACTCATCTAATGAGAGTGAAACAGCTTCGAATGCATCTTCGGGCACTGACGATGTTCCTTGGCGTGCAGCGATGATTCTGGGTACAAAAATGTTCCGCGAACCCTACGACCAGATTTTAGGCGGTGTACTTGCCGGTGTCGCAAAATACTGCGGATGGGGTATTGCACAGACACGAATACTTTTTGCTATATTCTTTTTGGTAGGCTGCTCTATTGGTGGTGGCGGAGGCTTCCTGCTGCTCTTGGCCTATTGTATCTCTTGGGTTGTTATCCCTAAGGCGCGTAGCATAGTCGATTTAACCCGTATGCGAAAGCCTGCCTCTTTGGAGTATAGTGCTACGGGAATAGAGACAGCATGGAAAACCAACTATGATGTTGCAATGGCCGAACTCTCGGCTCCAAAGACAAACGGTTGCTTGGCAGGGGGAATGAAGATAATTTTCTTTATGCTTGTATTTATTATGGTAATTCCCGTATTGTTTGTATTGGCAATAATATTCTTTGTCATTGGAATATTCATCTTTGCTGTTTTTGCTACAGTAGGTACAGCCATTTTCGAGAATGTGTATGTGGTTATTCTTTTCCTGCTGCCACTTATCGCTTTTGTGCATTGGATTTTGAAGAAGTGTGGTGTATGCCGTCCTCTTAATATCTATATTAAGTTGGCTATTATAATAGGTTGGTTTGTCACATTTGTGCTTGCAGGGTATAAAATATATACTGTGGTTGAGAACAATGGCGGATGGGAGAAGATACAGCAACAGATTGTTGACAAACGCTTCTTTGACGAGGATTTTTGGAAAGAAATTATAAAGGAAAATCTTGAGCAGGCACAGCGCGAGGGATATGTAGCATGGGACGATGATAATTTGCCTTTTGCCATAGATGCCAAAATATACAGCGGATATAATAATGATGATAGAGTTTGTTTAAGGTTTATAGACCGCAACGACTGGCGAAGTAGCGGGAATACCGAGTATCACTATTTTGATGCAAGTTCAATGGATGTATATCTTTGGGGTGACAGTGTTGGTGATATTCGTTTCGTATGGGATAGCATTGCCAATGAACTGCTTGTGAGTATGGATGCCACATTAGGCGCCTCTATGCGTATTGAGTCGAGTGCCGAGGGGGTTCAGTTGCGTTACTTGAAACTGTCGGATAGTGTGCAGTATGGTAATGCAATGGACTATGGCAAGGTTCCATTGGAGATGAAATTTATTAGAAATGCTATTCCCGAGCTTACTGTTTATGGCAACGACACTATCAATGGACTACATGTCAAGCCCGTCAGTACCCGCCTTTCGGTTAAGAAGAAGTTCAATGTGAGAATAGATGACGACAACGATGATGACGGCGATGCACACGATGAAATGATAATGGAACCAACCGATACATTATAACTCACGATTATGCAGAAACTTATTCTTTTGCCGCTTATGTTGCTTGTTGCAACACTGGCCAATGCTGACACTCTTGATAAGTTGGCACGTAAATATAAGAAATACGATGGAGTAGTATATGCCGCATCAATAGAAGAGGTCGAGAAACTAAATGGTCAATATGGTACCAACGTAGTTATTAAAAACGATGGCAAAGAGCACGATGGTATCGAGGAACTAATAGCAAAGATGCGCGAATCGGGTGTCAAGGATATGCGTATGCTACAGTTGAAAGAGTGTAGCACCGAGGTAAAAACACGTTTTGCACGGGATGTGCTCGAGGCAGTTCCGCGAGGGTACGAAAGCTTCATGCGCATAGGCGACGATGAGCAATTCTTCAGTATCTATCTTAATAAACGTAAGGGCAGTATGAAAGTACTCATTTTGTATGCCAACGACGATAACAGCGGCTTCGTGGAGATAGATAGCGATAATAAAACTCTTAACTCATTGTTCAATTTTTGATTAATAGGGCAAAATACAAAACTCTTTTTCTTGTTAATAATAAGGTAGGCGGTGTCGGTAAACTATGTTTGCCGGCACCCTTTTTGCAAGATTGGCTGTTCGGTAGTTCCAATAACAAATTATTGGTGTCCGGTAAAACTTTTTCAGTCTCCCATTTAGTCTTGTTTGCTAAATTCAGCCTTTCATTGTTGTTTTTCTCCTACTTTTCGTGCCGACGAAAAGTAGGCAAAAGGCTCTGCGCACAGAAAATCTTAACGTAAAATGCTCACGATGTTTTTTGGGTGCTGCGGAACTCGCTTCGCTCAAACATCCTCGCACTTAATCCAAAAAACATCTACCATTTTACTAATTTTCCTATGGCGCACCAATGAACAACCTTATGAT
>JAZNEI010000013.1:0-6953 GCA_045588485.1 Bacteroidaceae bacterium
ATCGTGAGCATTTTACGTTAAGATTTTCTGTGCGCAGAGCCTTTTGCCTACTTTTCGTCGGCACGAAAAGTAGGAGAAAAAGAACAATGAAAGGCTGAATTTAGCAAACAAGCCTAAATGAGAGACTGAAAAAGTTTTACCCGACACCAATATTTTTTATAACTCACACTGCCAACGGAAGCAGTCGGGGAAGAGTCTCTCCAATTCTTTTTCATCTTGTGCCTTCTCGAAAATGCCATAGAACGATGAACCTGAACCTGACATCGAGGCATAAAGGGCACCAAGACTGTACAGTTCACTTTTTATCGTCTCCATTTGCGGATATTTAGCAAAGGCGCTACGCTCAAAGTCGTTCTTCATTGAGCTTGTCCACATATTTATCGGACGTTGGATAATATCCATCAGTGGTACAACGGGCTGAGCAGGGACAACAAGTGAATAGGCCTCTTTGGTTGATATGTGCAGATGGGGTTTTACAAGCACAAGATGGTAACCTTTTAGTGAACACTCGACTGGGGTGAGGATATTTCCTATCCCTGTTGCATAGGCCGGATTGCACTTGATGAAAAATGCGCAGTCGGCTCCGATGCGTGCGGCATACTCCTCTAACTGTTTGTCATTGAGTCCTAATTTCCCAATCTCGTTCAGCATTTTAAGGGCGAAAGCAGCGTCGCTTGAACCGCCACCCAAGCCTGCTCCTGTGGGTATGTTTTTATAAAGACTTATTGTTACTTTGGGCAGTTTATGGTCGGATGCAAGAATCTTGTAGGCTTTTACAACAAGATTATCGCTATCGTCACCTTCGAATACTGCATTGTGCATTGTGAATGTGTAGTCGGGTGCGTCATTCTTTTGGTTTATTGTTATCTCTAACGCATCTTCAAGAGGAATGGGGTAGAAAAGTGTCTCAAGATTATGGTAACCGTCGGAACGTTTCGATACAATGTCGAGACCAAGATTTATTTTGCAACAAGGAAATGTTATCATGGTAGCAAGGATATTTTTAAGCTGTTTAAATTTTAAACTTAGTTTTTACGTTCGAGTTCTTGCAATCCTTCGAGTTTTTTGGTCTCGAGGAATTCGTATATTCCGCACAGATGTTCGCGCACTCGTCCGTGGCCGAACTCATAAACCTTCGTCACAAGGCCATCGAGGAAGTCACGGTCGTGGCTTACACAAATGAGTGTACCGTCGAAGTCGCGCAGTGCCTGCTTAAGAATATCTTTAGTCTTTAGGTCGAGGTGATTGGTAGGCTCGTCGAGGATAAGCAGGTTCACAGGTTCGAGAAGCAGCTTAAGCAATGCCAGACGGGTGCGCTCGCCTCCCGAGAGCACTTTTACCTTTTTTGTGCTTGCCTCGCCTCCGAACATAAAGGCACCCAGCAGGTCGCGTATTTTGTTACGCACCTCGCCTTTGGCAACATCGTCTATTGTCTGAAAGACGGTGAGATTCTCGTCGAGCATAGAGGCCTGGTTCTGTGCAAAATATCCTATCTGCACATTATGCCCCAGCTGCAACGTACCCTCGTGCTGAAGCTCTTGCATTATACAGCGTACAAAGGTGGATTTTCCCTCGCCGTTACGTCCTACAAAGGCAATCTTATCGCCTCGGTCGACGGTGAGTGTTACATTTGAGAAGATGCGTTTTTCGTCGAATGCCTTGCCTACGCCATCGGCAATTACGGGATACTGTCCCGAACGGGGTGATGGCGGGAATTTCAATCGCAGTGCCGATGTATCCTCTTCGTCAACCTCTATGAGTTCGAGCTTTTCGAGCATTTTTACGCGGCTCTGCACTTGAAGGGTCTTTGAATATGTTCCTTTGAAACGCTCTATAAAGTCTTTTGTCTCCTGTATCATCTTCTGCTGTTCCTCGTACTGTTTCATCTGTTGCTGGCGACGTTCGGCACGCAATTGAAGATACTGTGAGTAGTTGACTTTGTAGTCGTAAATACGTCCCATCGTTACCTCAATGGTGCGTGTGGTGATATTATCGACGAATTTACGGTCGTGGCTGATTACAACAACTGTTTTTCCGTTTGATATAATAAATTCTTCGAGCCAACCTATTGACTCAATATCAAGATGGTTGGTAGGCTCGTCAAGAAGCAGTACATCGGGGTTACGCAGAAGCATTTTGGCAAGCTCGATACGCATACGCCATCCACCGCTGAACTCGCTTGTCTGACGTGTAAAATCTTTGCGCTCGAAACCAAGTCCCAAGAGTGTCTTCTCGACATCCTCCTCGAAATGTGTCATATCAATGGCATAGAATTTCTCGCTCTTGGTGGCAACCTCCTCGATAAGTGCCATATAGTCGTCGCTCTCGTAATCGGTGCGCTCGGCAAGCTGGCGATTCAGTTCTTCAATCTCGGCCTCCATTTGATGCAGATGTGCAAAAGCCTGCGATGCCTCCTCGAACACAGTGCGGCCATCTTCTGTCATAAGGTGTTGTGGCAGATAGGCAATGACGGTATCTTTTGGTGCCGACACCTGTCCGCGAGTAGCAGTGCGCACTCCTGCCAGAATCTTCAGCAGAGTGCTTTTTCCTGCACCATTCTTACCCATAAGAGCAATGCGGTCTTTATCGTTAATTACAAAGGAAATATCTTTAAATAGGGTGGTGCCGCCAAATTCAACGGCGAGTCCATCAACTGAAACCATATTTTGTTTGCGTCTGTTTTATAATTATTTTGCGAAGATACAACTTTATTGCGAGGGTTACAAAAAGATGTTTATAAGTTTCCTCTTTTTGTTAATAACGATTAGCCTGTTTTTTATGTGCTGTGGATGATGTTGCGTAACTTTGCACCCGATTTTGCAGAATGTAATAATGGAAGATAACAATACACCGAAAAGAAGAACACGCAGCCGCCAGCAGAGCAATGCTGCGCCACTCATAAGCGAATATGGGCACTTGCAGCCACAGGCCCCCGAACTCGAAGAGGCGGTGCTGGGCGCTCTTATGGTCGATAGCGATGCTATCGGTCGCTTGGGAAATATGCTTAAGCCCGAGTCGTTCTACGACAAACGTAATCAGTTGCTATTTGGTGCAATACAGGAGATGGACCTCGAGGACCGTCCGATAGATATTCTCACTGTTACCGAATTTCTTAAACTAAAAGGCATACTCGAAGAGGTGGGCGGCCCGATGTATATTGCACAGCTTACAAGCAAGGTGGTATCGTCAGTAAATATAGAGTATCATGCAAATATCATCGCACAGAAGAAACTTGCACGCGACCTTATAAAATTTACCAGCAAGACTCAGGAGCAGGCATTCGACGAGACACAGGATGTGAACGAACTTATGCAACAGGCCGAGTCGGAGCTTTTTGAAATTTCGCGCCACAATATGAAGCGCGACTTTACACAAATAAACCCCGTCATTAAAGAGGCTTATCAGCAGATACAGACAGCGTCAAAGAATACAAGCGGTATCAGCGGATTAAGCACCGGTTACCATCGTTTGGACAAGGTACTGTCGGGATGGCAGGCAACCGACCTTATCATCCTTGCAGCACGTCCTGCGATGGGAAAGACGGCGTTTGCTCTCTCTCTTATACGTAATATGGCGGTCGACCAAGGTATCCCTGTCGGAATGTTCTCCCTTGAGATGGGTAATGTGCAGTTGGTACAGCGTCTTATCTGTAATGTCTGTCAGATTCCCGGTGATAAGATACGTAGCGGACAGCTCGAGGGTTACGAGTGGGGACAGCTTGACAGTAAGATTACAGCCTTGGAGGGTGCACCGCTATACATCGACGATACGCCGCAGTTATCGGTGTTCGAACTTCGTTCAAAGGCGCGACGTATGGTACATGAGTATGGTGTAAAAATGATTTTTATCGACTATCTGCAGCTTATGACCGCAAACGCAGGAAAGGGTAGTCGTCAGGAGGAGATTAGTACTATCTCGCGTTCGCTAAAGGGATTGGCAAAGGAGCTTAATATTCCTATTATGGCTCTCAGTCAGTTGAACCGTAACCTCGAAGGCCGCGAGGGTGTCGAGGGTAAACGTCCGCAGTTGAGCGACCTTCGTGAGTCGGGAGCCATTGAGCAGGATGCCGATATTGTAATGTTCGTTAACCGTCCCGAGTATTTTCATATATACAAGGATGGTGACTTCGACTGGCGCGGAAAGGCCGAGATTATCATTGCAAAGCACCGTAACGGTGGACTCGATAATATCCCTCTCATTTTCCGCAAAGAGTATGCCCGCTTTATGAACCTTGATGACGAGTCGCTGCCACCTATACCAACAGAAGCACCGGTGATGCGTGGTTCCAAGCTGAATGCAGCATCGTACGAGCCTATGGGCAACAATACTCTGCCGCCGCTTCCCGACTACTTGCAAGATTCCACACCTACGGATATAATCCCCGGCCCCGGCGGTAGTGAGCCGTTACCTTTCTAAACAGACATTATATTCCTGCAACAATGATTATATTACAATGTTGCAGGAATATTTTATAAATTAATTCAGTATCTTTGTTCTCTGTTTAAA
The DNA here is from genome assembly GCA_045588485.1 of Bacteroidaceae bacterium. Classification (GTDB taxonomy): domain Bacteria; phylum Bacteroidota; class Bacteroidia; order Bacteroidales; family Bacteroidaceae; genus HGM04593. The sequence goes on from JAZNEI010000013.1 coordinate 4,507, forward strand.
TTTGTCTTATTGAATTTTTATTATATATTAGCAAGCACTATATAGGTTATTTTTATGAAAGATATTGAAATTTCCAAAAATGAGCAGGTATTGTACAGTACAAGTGCAAACTATATAATAATAGCAGGTGTTGTATTTATGACACCATTTATGCTGCTTATGGCAATGATGCTGTATTCGTCGATATTGGATGCCTTAAAAGGTAACTACGTTATTTTTATCGTATTCTCCATATTAGCTTCATTATCGGTATTTGTCTATTCGCGACAGATATTGCATCTGAGCGATAAAATGGTTATTACAGACAAAGGAATACACTGGGTTGTTAAAAGAAAGGCCAGATATTTAAGTTTTAAGGATATCAAAATATGCAATTTCGAAGAAGAAAAGGTGGGAAAAAGCATAAGGCTCTATCTGATGATTACAATGAAAAAAGGGGAAAGTATTGAAATTGATATTGGTGGCATGAATCACGATTTAGAGGAACTGTCCAATGCAATGAATAGTGCATATAAGATGTCTGCAAAAAGGGGAAGAGGTACAGTAAAAGAGGAGAGTAACAAAGAGATAGATAGCTTATCCGCAGAGGTAACCGACTCAGGCGAAGAGTCATTGTCCAACGAAAATGAGGAGCAAAAATTAGTTGATAGCGAAGAATTTATAGCAACAAGAAAAAAACGAAATATCTTGATTGTTGTAATAATAATTCTAATAATTCTGTACTTTATTATATTTTAAGTATGTTTGTCCTTTCGTTTAAAGAATTGACGGGATATTTTAGCTATTTGTAAAAAATCAAAGTAAACTTTGTTTCTTGCTCGTTTATTCGTATCTTCGCGGCTTGAAAATAAAAATAGAATATAAAAGGAATACAATATGGGTAAAATAATACTTACAGGCGACCGTCCCACAGGACGTTTGCATCTTGGACACTATGTAGGCTCGTTGCGCCGCCGAGTAGAGCTTCAGAACTCGGGACTATTCGATAAGATTTTTATTATGATTGCCGATGCACAGGCTCTTACCGATAATGCCGATAACCCCGAGAAGGTACGTCAGAATATAATTGAGGTGGCACTCGACTATCTGTCGGTGGGAATAGACCCTACAAAGAGCACAATCTTTATTCAGTCGCAGGTTGCCGAGCTATGCGAGCTTGCTTTCTACTATATGAACCTTGTGACTGTGTCGCGTTTGCAGCGTAACCCCACTGTAAAGACTGAGATTCAGATGCGTAATTTCGAGACAAGCATCCCTGTTGGATTCTTTACCTATCCCATCAGTCAGGCATCGGATATTACAGCGTTCCGCGCGACAACAGTTCCTGCGGGCGAGGACCAGCAGCCTATGATTGAGCAGGCGCGTGAGATTGCACGTCGTTTCAATGGTATCTATGGCGAGACACTTGTCGAGCCCGAGATTCTTTTGCCCGATAATGCAGCCTGCCTGCGTCTGCCGGGAACCGATGGTAAGGCCAAGATGAGTAAGTCGCTTGGTAATTGTATCTACCTCTCCGATACTGCCGAAGAACTTCGTCAGCACGTGATGGGTATGTACACCGACCCCGACCATTTGCGTGTACAAGACCCCGGTAAAGTAGAGGGCAACACTGTATTTACCTATCTTGATGCATTCTGCAAACCCGAGCATTTTGCAGCTTACTTGCCCGATTATCCCAACCTCGACGAGCTTAAGGCTCACTACCGTCGCGGTGGATTGGGCGATGTTAAGGTTAAGAAATTCCTAATTGCAATATTGGAGGAGGAGCTTGCTCCCATACGCGCACGACGCAAGGAGTGGGAACAGAATATCCCCGAGGTTTATCGCCTGCTGAAAGAGGGTAGCGATGCTGCTCGTGCAGTAGCAGCCGAGACTCTTGCCGATGTTCGTCGTGCAATGAAGATTAACTATTTCGAGGATACAGAACTTATAGCCGAGCAGGCCCGTAAGTTCCGTGGCGAATAAACATATTGTTAGATACAATAACATAATGCTCACAAAAAGTCTTTCCGGCTTTTGTGAGCATTTGTTATATCTATAATTATTACTGTCCGATAAAAATAGTCTATTTTCGAGGTTTACCTCAAAAATACTAAAACAAGCCCACTTTTTCACAAAATCATGAGGTTGTTCATTGGTGCGCCGTATGAAAATTAGTAAAATGGTAGATGTTTTTTGGATTAAGTGCGAGGATGTTTGAGCGAAGCGAGTTCCGCAGCACCCAAAAAACATCGTGAGCATTTTACGTTAAGATTTTCCGTGCGCAGAGCCTTTCTCCTACTTTTCGTCGGCACGAAAAGTAGGAGAAAAATAACAATGAAAGGCTGAATTTAGCAAACAAGCCTAAATTAGAGACTGAAAAAGTTTTACCGGAAACCAATAATCCGAAAATTTATCTATGAAATTTGCTCGGCTGTAAAATATCTTTCTGAGCAGTAACGTAGGGA
>JAZNEI010000014.1:0-85149 GCA_045588485.1 Bacteroidaceae bacterium
GTAAAATATGTATCGGCTGCCATTGAACGAAATACCATCACCGCCATAATGGGACCTTCGGGTTGCGGCAAAAGTACGTTGCTGCGTGCTGTAAACCTGATGCACAATCTATATCCAAATATTCGTGTCGATGGTGAAATATTGCTGAATGGCGAAAATATCCTCTCTATGGAACCTATTGATGTGCGCCGTCGAGTGGGCATGGTCTTTCAGCGTCCTACACCTTTTCCGACGATGAGCATCTACGATAATGTGCTTTCGGGATATGCACTCAACGGCATCCGCTTGTCGAAAACCGAGAAAGACGAGACCGTTGAACACTGCTTAAAGAGCGTTGCACTATGGGACGAAGTTAAAGATGTATTAAATAAGAAAGGTACATTTCTATCGGGTGGTCAGCAACAACGTCTGTGTATTGCCCGTGCATTGGCCATGAAGCCCGACATATTACTGATGGACGAGCCTACCTCTGCACTTGACCCCATTGCAACAGCACATATCGAGCAGCTGATGCTTGAGCTTCAAAAGGAGGTGACCATCCTTATTGTCACTCATAATATGGGACAGGCAATGCGAATATCATCAAAGTCGATGTTTATGTACCTCGGTGAGCTGGTCGAGTATGGCGATACCACTACAATGTTCTCTAACCCCTCGGATGAGCGCACCAAGGCATATTTAACAGGAAAGATGGGCTAATATAGAAGTTGGGAACAAGAAGGGCACATGTCCTTCTTGTTATTTCACCCATCCTAATTTACGGGCAAACTCCCAAATGACCATTCCGGCTGTTACCGAGACGTTCAGCGAGTGTTTGGTACCGAACTGCGGTATCTCTATTGCCCCGTCCGAGGCATCCACAACGCACTGTTGTACACCCTTTACCTCGTTGCCAAGAATAACGGCATAGCGCGCTCCATCCTCAACGGTAAAGCCTTGCAAGGGGATGCTCGCCTCTACCTGTTCAATGGCATATATGGCATACCCCTCGCTGCGCAAAACCTCGACAGCTTCCATCGTATCGGTAAAGTATTGCCACTCGACAACATCCTCGGCACCAAGAGCAGTCTTATGTATCTCGACCGAGGGGGGTGTTGCCGTTATTCCACACAATACTACCCTCTCGACACGGAAAGCATCGCTTGTACGAAACACAGAGCCTACATTATGCAGGCTCCGTATATTATCGAGTACTACCGTAAGGGGCAGTTTCTGTGACGCAGCAAACTCATCGCGCCCTATTCGACCCATTTCGGTTACAAGTTTTTTCTTCATAGGTTCTATTACACAAATTTACTCCAATCGGTAAGACGCATATCACCATTGCGTTCGAATGTTGCATGCATGCCCAATGCTGCAGCAACATTGTGGCTAACGTGTCCGCACTTCGAGATTTTAAGATAATCCCACAGCAGTTGTTTGTAGTCGGGATGAGCACACTTTTCAATGATGAGCTTTGCACGTTCATCGGGTCCTTTGCCACGAAGGTCGGCAACGCCCCACTCTGTCGCAACGATATTTACATCGTGCTCGGTGTGGTCGGCGTGTGTTACGATGGGTACGATAGAGCTTATCTGTCCGCCCTTCTGTGTCGAGGGGCAGGTAAAGATTGAGATATAAGCATTTCGTGCAAAGTCACCCGAGCCACCGATACCGTTCATAAGACGTGTACCGCATATATGCGATGAGTTTACGCATCCGTAAAGGTCTACTTCTATTGCAGTATTCATCGCTATGATACCCAAGCGGCGGATAATCTCGGGGTGGTTCGAAATTTCACTGGGACGAAGCACCAATTTATCGCGGAAAAAGTCGAGATTGTCGTACACGTGGTCGAGACACTCGCGGCTGAGCGATAGCGAACAGGTACTTCCTGCTTTTACACGTCCAAGCTCCATGAGTTTTATAACAGAATCCTGCAACACCTCGGAGTAGAGATAGAGAGGAGGTATTCCGTTGCAGTCTTCGAGTCCCTTAAGCACTGCATTTGCCACGTTACCGATACCACTCTGTATTGGTAATCCCTCGGCAGGAATTATACCACGCTTCATATCCGAGAGGATAAAGTCTACAACATTCTCACCTATTTTACGGGTCACCTCGTCAAGTTCTTTAAAAACGACAACCTCGTTGGGCATATTGACCTCGACGATACCTACCACCTTTTTGGGGTCGACCTGAACGTAGGGCTTGCCCACGCGGTCATCGGCCTTATAGATTGGAATCTCCTTACGATAGGGTGGGTCGACAGGTTCGTAAACATCATGCAGGCCTATAGTGTGATGATAGGTATTGCGTTCGATGATTATTCTATCGGCAAGATTGGCTACAGTCTGTCCAATACCTCCTGCTGTTGTAAGATACACTTTTCCATCGTCGGTAATATCGACAGCCTCGAGTATTGCAACATTCACCTTGCCCATAAAGCCGTAACGCAGGTCTTGAGCCATCAGCGAGAGATGCAGGTCGGTATATGTTATATCCTTGGCGTTAATAGCGTTACGTACAATTGGATTAGAGATAAACGGAGCGCGGAAACGAATTGCCTGTGCACGTGTCAAAGCGCCATCTATTGCATCGCCTGTCGACGCACCCGAATAGAGGTCTATTTTAAAGGGTTTGCCGGCGGCATGCGCTTCCTCGGCACGACGTGCCACCTCGGGCAATACAGTCTTGGGGGTTCCCGAAAGAGTAAAACCACTTATTCCCACTCCGTCACCATCATTGATGTAGTTTGCAGCCTCTTGGGCTGTGATTATGCGATAAGCCATATTAATCGTGTTTTAAATGTTATCCAATGTTTATACTATAACAGATGCTTGAAGAGTTCGTCGAACCTCTCGCCGCGCGTCAATCGACCATTCTCGACCGAGACAATCTCGATGCGACCTTTCACACACAACACCTCATCGGGTAGTCGGTAGATATTTTGCAAGCAGACAAGTTTCACCCCCTCGCGTTTCATCCCTATTGCAACAACAAAGCGGTCGTCGCCACGTAGTGAATTTTTATATTCGAGAGTAGCCTTAGAGACCATAAAATCGATTCCCTCGTTATGCAGTTTCGAGAAGCTGATACCCTCGGAGAGCAAAAACTCGTGCCGTGCATGCTCTAAATAATGCTGATAGTTTGCATTATTCACAACACCCTGTATATCGCACTCATAGTCGCGCACCTTCATCTCGTGGCGAAAAAGTTCTTTTTCCATATCACATATATTTTGCTGCGAATATAGAGTTTTTTTACAATATTTTCAAATAGGATGCGCTTCTATAAGAAAATATTTTTTTATTGGTGTCCGGTAAAACTTTTTCAGTCTCTCATTTAGGCTTGTTTGCTAAATTCAGCCTTTCATTGTTCTTTTCTCCTACTTTTCGTGCCGACGAAAAGTAGGCAAAAGGCTCTGCGCACGAAAAATCTTAACGTAAAATGCTCACGATGTTTTTTGGGTGCTGCGGAACTCGCTTCGCTCAAACATCCTCGCACTTAATCCAAAAAACATCTACCATTTTACTAATTTTCCTATGGCGCACCAATGAACAACTTTATGATTTTATGAAAAAGTGGGCTTGCTTTAGTATTTTTGAGGTAAAAGTGGCAATATTAGCTTCGTCAATAGCACTTCTTGGGATTATTCTATTTTTATCGGACACCAATAATATTTTTTAGAAATTCAAACAGTTTCTAAGTCGGTTGGAGTTAATTTGTATTTCTCGCTCAAATGCACTATATTTGCTTGAAATTAGCTTACACTATATGTATATAATAGGTATTGCAGGTGGAACAGCCTCGGGAAAAACCACCGTAGTCAAAGAGATAGTCAATTCATTGCCGGCCGGCGAAGTTGTCGTCATTCCACAAGACTCATACTACAAGGATAGCAGTCACGTACCTGTAGAAGAACGACAATTCATAAATTTCGACCACCCCGACGCATTCGATTGGGAGCTTATGGTTGAGCAACTTTCCATGCTTCGCAATGGAAAGAGCATAGACCAACCCACCTACTCTTATATCACCTGCACTCGACAGCCCGAGACCATACATATCGAGCCACGCAAAATTATTATTATAGAGGGTATTATGGCACTCGTAAGTCCCGAATTGCGAGAGTTGATGGATTTAAAGATTTTTGTCGATGCCGAAGCCGACGACCGTCTCATCCGTCTTATACGTCGCGATATTGTAGAGCGCGGACGTACACCCGAAATGGTACTATCGCGTTACGAGCGAATTGTAAAGGCTATGCACGACGAATTCATTGAGCCGACAAAAAAATATGCCGATATAATTATTCCTCAAGGCGGAAGCAACGAGAAAGCAATAAAAGCCCTACAGATGGCAATACAATTTTTCTTGGACAAATAAGAAACTGTTTAAGATATGTTCAAGGGGAGCGGATATTCAATATCTATACTACTACTATTTATTATCGTGGCACTAAGCGGCGATAGAGTATTTCTTGCGCCTGAGGCCCCTCCTGCGCCCGAGAATAAACGTCAGATTTCGCCATACGTCGAGCTGTCGCATTACGACCACCATTTTCGCGAAGCCTGTGACAGCCTTTTCAGTTGGGATTGGAAACTGCTTGCTGCAATAGCATTTACCGAGTCGCGTTTCGACAGTACAGCAGAATCAGAGGCAGGAGCCTGCGGTGTAATGCAGGTTATGCCGCGTACTTTAAGAGGAGTAGGAGTACCCGACTCACTCTTTATGGACCCGCGTCGTAACATATTGGCAGCAAGCACACTGCTTAAAGAGTTGAATCACATATTCCGCCGTATAAAGGTACCCGAAGAGCGTCTTTCGTTTATCCTTGCATCATATAATGCCGGTGTGGGACACATAAACGATGCAATGCGTCTTGCACAAAAACATGGACGCAACCGCTACAAATGGGAAAACAGCGTCGACACATTCCTTATACTCAAAGGAAAACCGGAATACTATACCGACAGCCTCTGCCGTAACGGACAGTTCAACGATTGGAAACAGACCCTTCAGTTTGTGAAAAAGGTTAAACGCACTTGGAACAGATACCGTAAGATGCAGGAACTGTACACCGACTCGATATATAAAGTTGTTCAGAGTGACAGCACTGCCGAGATAATGCGAATATAGCATCATTCACTGTTTAACCATCGCACATAATGATTAATCGCCTACGCATACAGATATCAGTAAATACGTGGAACAACAGTCATATCATAGGCACCGAGAGCAACGGCAATAAAATAATTGCCGCATATCCCTCGGCATATTGTTACCACACATTACCTGCAATTTTATATAAAGGATGTCGCATTAACCTCTTGTCGTGTACCGAAGATACCGAAGGCACAATGCATCCGCGTGACATTATCTACGAACCCGACTGTCTTATTGATATCTCGGCACTGGCACGTTGTGTCCAGCCATACGGCAGTCCTGCTATTGGCTACATACTGAACCTTTTGGAGAGTAGCGAAGATACCTCGGCACGACTGTTGGGAGAAGCAGCCAACATCTTCTTGGACGACTGCGTAAACGAACGCCACGATGCTCCAGCCACCTATCGCCGTTCAATGGAGAGATTCTTTCGCGAATATCCCCTTCAGCTATCCGTTTGCCAAGGCATAGACAAAAGTTTCTTCGACAACGCATACGCACAATTCAACAATATACAGCAGAAGATGGGTACACAAGGCATAAACTCAGCAGGCGGATACAGCCAAGAGAATGTGCAATTAGAGCCATCATTCTTTTGCGAGGCACTCGGACTACAGGGTCGTATCGACCTTCTGCAAGGAAACGGTTCGATGCTTATAGAGTTAAAATCGGGTAAAGCCGATGAGTTCAACGGCTGTTCCAAAGAAGAACACCGCCTGCAGATGTCGCTCTATAAAGAGATGCTATGCTACGCGCTTGAGGAACCGCGCAACAGCATACGTCCACTGCTCTTCTACTCGCGTTACCCACGCTTCTTCAGCAACGAAGCAAGCGAGAGCCAGATAAGCGAGGCACTTATGCTGCGTAACAACATTGTCAAGCTATTACAACAGATGTGTAAAGATGGCCTGCTCGATACTCTGCTGCATCTGTCGCCCGATGAGCTTAACACACGTAATAATCAAGGAAGATTATGGACCAATTACCTGCGTCCACGAATAGAAAAAATCCTGCTACCAATGAAAGAGGCCGACACGCTTCTGCTTGAATATATATTCGGGAATATAGCCTTTGTAGCACGCGAAATGATGGTTGCAAAGGTTGGTAACAGCAACGCTGCAATAGCAAACAAAAGACAACAAAGCGGACGCAGTTTCGCCGATGTTTGGAACGCCCCCTTGGAAGAAAAGATAGAGAATGGCAATATACTCATCGACCTTGAAATAAAAAAAATAGAAAGTGACGAAGGTGACGAGAGCATAACCGACATTACATTTACTATCGCCAATGGCAACGAAGAACATCTTTTTCCCAACTTCCGCGCAGGCGATACAGTCTTTGTTTATTGCCGCAATAACAGCAGCGACACAGCCGTAAACCGTCAGGTTACACGAGGTACCCTTACCGCTATAAGCCCAACCGAGCTGACACTGCATCTGAGACACAAACAACGTAACCGCACACTCTACTCTACACTATCGCACTATGCCATAGAACACGACCACCTCGACAGCACCTTCCGTTCATCGCTGCGCGACCTTTACAGCCTCTTCGACGCACCCCAAGAGCGCATCGACCTGTTGTTGGCACAACGTGAGCCACGTTTCGACAACAGCCGGACACTCACACACAGTTACAGTAGCGAATATATCGACAATATTGTACTCAAGGCCAAACAAGCCAAAGATATTTTTATGCTTATAGGCCCTCCAGGAACAGGAAAAACATCACAGGCACTAAGCAGTATGGTACGCGAGTTCAACAGCGAAAAAAGTTGTAATATTTTGCTTGCATCATACACCAACCGTGCCGTTGATGAAATATGCCAGACATTGGAGCAACTGCCTGAGCAGCCGCAATATGTACGCATAGGCAGCGAGCAGAGTTGTCTGCCACAATATCGCCACCGCCTGTTAAAGAATAGAATAGCCGATTGCAAAAACCGCGAAGAGATACGCAGTGCAATGCAGGAGACAACAATTTTCGTTGGCACAATAGCCTCGCTAACCGCACGCAAAGAGCTATTCAAGCTAAAGAAATTCCACGTAGCGATAATAGACGAAGCAACACAGATTTTAGAGTCGCAGATGGCCGGTCTGCTTGCAGCGGTATCGCCCGACGGAACATCGGCAATAGAAAAATTCATACTCATTGGCGACCCCAAACAGTTGCCGGCCGTCGTTGCGCAAAGCCCACAGGAGAGTATAGTTAAAAGCCCTACCCTGCAAGCTATAGGAATAAACGACTACGGAGCATCGCTTTTTGAACGACTTTTCGGTTATTATCACAATAAAGAGATTGATGGGCTAACAGCCACCCTTAGCCGACAGGGGCGTATGCATCCCATTGTATCCGATTTTGCCAACCACTACTTCTACAACGACCGACTGCATCCGATTCCACTGCCCCACCAGACAGAGGAGCTGACATTCGAAAAGTACAACAGCAACAACATTATAGAGACAATTATAGCAACACGTCGCACCGCCTTTATAGCAACAAAAAAGCCCAATGCCGAAAAGAGCGATAAAGTTAATCGCCCCGAAGCCGAAGCAATAGCGCTCTTTGTAAAGCAGTACCACAAGCTGCACTGCGAGAATGGAATCGAATGCAACCCTTCGAAAGAGATTGGAATCATTGTCCCCTTCCGTAACCAGATAGCAATGGTAGCACATGCCATTGCCGCACTTGACATTCCCCACAGCGATAGCATAGTTATAGATACCGTAGAACGTTTCCAGGGCTCACAAAGAGAGATGATACTTTTCGGTACCACAATATCCGACCCACAAAAAATTGACACAATATCAAGTCCCATAGTAGATGCCGAAGGAGTACTCATCGACCGCAAGCTGAATGTAGCCCTCACACGCGCCCGCCGTCGAATGTATGTATTCGGCAACCGCGAAGCACTATCAGCCTCCCCACTCTACAAAGCACTGATGGATGAACTTGAAGAATGAAGCAATAGGAGCGGTAAAGTACACCTCTCTCTGTTTACACAAAATATAGAATAGCACCTATAAAAAATTACAAAACGTTGCAAGACCTACATCTTGCAACGTTTTGTAATTTTTTATATCATTATTTTATTAAAACCTTTCTACCATTGACAATGTAAATACCATGGGTGAGATTTTCGCTTTCGGTTATGCGCTGACCTTTAAGGTTATAAACCTCATTCTTTTCAAGGTCTAATGTTACAGCGTTTATGCCGGTGGTGTCAACCTCGAATCTACCCTCTATTACTATATCCTCGGCGGGCATTGTGGCAGGAACACCTATCCAACCGGTGAAGATATAACCCTCTTTCTCGGGAGGAGTAGGAAGCTCTATTTCGGCACCATACTCAACGGTCATTGTCTCGTAAATCTCACCATCGACCATAAAGGTTACAGTGTAGGTGTTAATAGAAAAACTACCCTCAATAACAACATCGTTTGCAGGCATTGTTTCGGGAATCTCGCTCCATCCACTGAAAGTGTGTCCCTCTTTGGTTGGTGCTTCAATAGTTGGAATAGCAGTACCATAAACTACTGAAAGAACTTTATATTCGGCACCATCCACTTTAAAGGTAACAGTATAGCTATTGGGAGTAAATGAACCGTTTACTATTACGGTCTTTGCCGGCATAGTTCTTGGAATATCGCTCCAACCGCTAAATGTGTGTCCTTCCTTAGTAGGTTCTGCAACAGGCTCAATTATTGCACCGTAGTTAAGATTAAAAGACTTATATACTTCGCCATCTACCATATATATAAGTTGATAACTATCGCTAAACTCCATCTCTACAATGTAGAAGTTGTTCCACGGCGTAGTTTTCTCGTATGCAAATTTTCGTCCTGTTGGTACAAATAGGCAGGCATTATTATATGCATCGCTCGAAAATACGCTTTCATAACATTCAATAGCTTTCTTAGAACTTGCATAAATCTCCAATAAGCTGTTGCAACCATCAAATGCATAATTGCCAATGCTTTTTATTGAATTACCTAAATAGAGCTTTTCTAAATTAGTACAACCGCTAAAAGCACCACTTCCTATACTTGTAACGCTATTAGGAATTGCTATGCTTGTAAGACTGGTGCAATCTCTGAACGCACCACTTCCTATACTTGTAACGCTATTAGGAATTGCTATGCTTGTAAGGCCGCTGCAACCACTGAACGCGCTACTTCCTATACTTGTAACGCTATTGGGTATTGTAATGCTTGTAAGGCCTTCGCAACCATAGAATGCGTAATCTCCTATGCTTGTAACGCTATTTGGAATTATTATGCTTGTAAGACTGCTGCAACCAGAGAACGCCCTTCTTTCTATACTTGTTACGCTATTTGGTATTATTATGCTTGTAAGGCTGCTACAACCAAAGAATGCACAACTTCCTATATTTGTAACACTATTTGGAATTGTTATGCTTGTAAGGCTTTTGCAACCACTGAATGCATCACTTCCTATGCTTGTAACGCTATTTGGAATTTCAATGCTTGTAAGGCGGCTGCAACCGTCAAACGCATAATTTCCTATACTTGTAACGCTATTTGGTATTATTATGCTTGTAAGGCTACCACAATCACAAAATGCATATTCTTTAATCTCAGTTATATCATCTGGAATTATTACTTCAGAAACCTTATTACCGTTTAGAAATAGATTATTTGCATAATATAGTGGGTTACTTTTTCTTGCTGAAAAATCTATTTTGCACCAAGCGCTTAAGTCGTTAATATGTACTTCTTGTAGGCTGCTGCAACCACCGAATGCACCACTTCCTATACTTGTAACGCTATTAGGAATTGTTATGCTTGTAAGGCCGCTACATCCATAGAATGCAATACTCCCTATATTTGTAACGCTATTAGGAATTGTTACGCTTGTTAGGCTTTTGCAACCGTAAAACACACTCTCTCCTATGCTTGTAACGCCATAATCGGTTCCATTATATTTAACATTTACAGGAATAATAACTGCACCGGTATATTCATCTGAATAATCATTATAATAATATCCTTTATAGGTTACCTCAACCGTTTTAACTTCCTCGGACAAAATATTGTAATAAATACCGTCCACCTCAAAGTCGTGCGCATTTATCACTGAACTACACAGCAATAGCAGTGCTGTTAATAATGGTTTAAATAGTTGTTTCATAATACTATAAGTTTTGAATTTTATTGATATCTATTTGAAAAAACTTATAGTCCCACAGTGATTTTTGGGTAATGGGCGCAAAAAAGACGTGAGACTTATTGCCTTACGTCCACCAATCTGAAGGTATCGCCAAACACCGCAACGGAAATGAACATAGAAGAAACAACATTCCCACGCCGTGATATATACGTGGGAAGAGCGCAGAACGCACACGTCCGTAATATATACACAGAATGAGCATTGATTGTTCTGTCCTCCGTTTAAATTTGGCGATTTTACAGATTTGGACTTAAACAAAATGCTTACTTACATTGGTGGATTTCTCTCCGCCAGCTTCGGCAAAGATAGTCATTTTTTACAATCAATGCTCATATAGGAATATTATTTCTTCTTATATAAGATAATTTGTATTCTTAGAGACGGCAGCGAACCACAAAAAAAGAGCGAATATACTCACTCTTCAATAAAGATTATTATTTACTACAAAACACGTTTTTCAACCGTTAAAAACCTTCTATATAATCCATAAATATATATATGGCATCCAACAAAAATGATGCCATACTATTGAATCTTGGTAATTATATGGCAATTTACACAACGTTGTCATTTTGACGACCATATATGGGAGGAGAAATCTCTATAAAGAAATTTATTAGATTTCTCACATGCGTTCGAAATGACAAGCTTTCATTCGAGAATGAGAATTTTCATTTGGAATGATAATCTTTACATAGTATAATTTTGTATATAATTACCTAAATTTAATAAGAGTAGCAGATAATTACCGAATCGGCTACGAGCAGGCAATTACAAATAGCCCCTACGCCTAAACAGCAACAAACCTCATTATTGTATCCACAGCTTCGTCGGGGTTATCGGTGAGCGATAGAAACAGATTTTTATAGCATCCCTTACAATGCAATGATGTAAGCAAAGAGTAAACGGGGAATCTCTTGGTCCAATATTCACTGCCGAAAAAGACCATTGGGCTGGCATATCCGCAGGTTAGATAGTGATTTTGTGCCGCATCCTGAAAAATCTCCTGCATAGTACCGGCACTTCCGGGCGAATATATGACTCCACCCTTTGCAATAGCCAAGAGACCATCCTCGCGTATGCTGTTATCGAAATATTTTGCAATGTGTGTTGCAAAAGGTGTTGCAGGCTCGTGACCATAGAACCACGTGGGAATACCTATGCTCCTATTTTCTCCTACACGCGGAAAGCACTCCATCACATCGAATGCCGACGAGAGCCATCCTGCATCTTTATAGAATGGTGAAGATACCAATATGGCAAGAGCCTCATCTACCGCCCCATCGGAACGGCCTGCCAACCATGCGCCAAGATGGGTGGCCTCCATTGCCCCGGGACCACCACCTGTTACCATTAGCGCTCCTTGCTCGGTGAGATGCTTGCCCATAATAACCACACTGCGATATGCTGCATCGGTGCGCAAGAGAGCGTGTCCGCCCATAACTGCAACAACATTACGTTCGTCGTACAATGCGAGCATATCATACAGAGCATCGCTTATGGAGTGGTCGTGTATAGCACGGGCAAAAGTCTCGGCAATATCACCGGCCTGCTTACCTTTATTCATATAATGGGCATATACCCTTGCATCGAAACAAGAGGAGTAACTTTCGGGATTATTGGGGTTAAATCCATTATAAAGTTCGGCCGGTGAATATAGAGAAGCACGGAACATATTGTATGGCATATTCATCCTGGGAAAGAAATAGCAATCCTCGCCCAAGCATCGACGCACCTCCTCGGGCATCGAACAACCAAAGAAAAGACAATCGGTAAAACGGCACCGGATAACCTCGCGTCCAAACTCTATGTTCTGAAAAGCATAATGCCTGAAAACCTGTCCCGGAACAATGAGTTCGGCAATTGCATTATAATTCTCTATCTCGATATATTTATCCATAACAGTTTCTTTATATTCCTTAAGTTATATTTCTACAAACTTAAATAAAAAAAATATTTTATATATGTTTCTTGAGTAATTTTAGTTGTAGAATCGTTTATAAATACAAAAAAACAGTCCTACCCGAGAGTAGGACTGTTAGGTTCGACTAACCAAACTGTTTTTTAACTCCTCAATTCGAAAGGAGGTTAAGTGGAGCAATTATTTTACTAATACCTTTTTACCGTTAATAATGTAGATACCACTTACGGGATTCTCTACTCGGCGGCCGCTGAGGTCGTAATAAACAGCAGGAGCTGTGCTCTCTGTCTCTACACTCTCGATGGCTGTTGTGCCGCTAAAGTCGAAGCGGTAACCGTTGCTCAACTGTGAGCCGGGAGCGCTTGTGTCGAGAATACCATCGCCCACATTAAGCACGTTCAAAAGCATATAAACTCGGTTGGCGTTGTTTTTGAATGTTCCATCGGTTAATTTTGCGCGATACATTCCAACAACACCATCAACCATTGAAAGGACGTATGCAACGCTGCCCGACTGAGGTTTAACGTATGTATCGGCCACTGTTCCACGAAGCAGATTATCGCTGATAGCCTCGGGTGTCTCGTCGCTATAAGCAAATGAGTAGGTACCCTCGCTGGCTTTGATAATTACCGCGGTATTTGCAGGGATAACACCCTCTACAAGCTGCATCTTCAGATAGTCACCCTCGAAGCGGTTAGCGGTATAAGCCTTGGCACCCGCGGGAATCTCCACCGCCTTGTCCAAATACATTGTGGCGTACCCGGCTGCCGTTACCGTAAGAGAATATCCCGCAGGGCTCATTTCCACGATATTTCTAAAGTTGCACCAAGCGTCGGTCGCGGCGTAGGTTGCCGCAGCACCTGCGGGCACGTAGAGGGTGCAAGCGTCCTCATCTATTCCCGAAAAAGTCCCGGCATTGATTGCAAATAAATCCTCGGCTGCAATACGCGAAACAACGCTTACAAGAGACGTGCAACCAAAGAATGCAAAATTGCCGATGCTCGTTACACCCTCGGATATTTCGACGCTTGTAAGGCCGCTGCAATAGGCAAACGCCATATCTCCCATACTTGTTACACCATTTGGAATTACAATGCTTGTAAGAGCAGCACATTCCTCAAACGCAGAAGAGCCGATGTTTGTAACACTCGAAGGAATTTCGATGCTTGTAAGGCCGCTGCATCCAAAGAACACCAAACTGCCGATGCTTGTAACACTGCTTGGAATTTCGATGCTTGTAAGGTTGTAGCAATAAAAGAACGCACTCCCGCCTATGCTTGTAACACTCGAGGGAATTTCAATGCTTGTAAGGTCGGTGCAATTATAGAACGTACTTTGGCCGATGCTTGTAACACTATAAGTGATACTATTGTAAGTAACACTCGCAGGGATTGTTACCGCGCCGGTATATTTATTACTACCGCTTGTTACCTCAACAGTTTTATCCTCAGAGGATAAAATGTTGTAGTAAATTCCATCGACCTCAAAATATTGGGCGCTTGCCGCTGTGCAACAGAGCAGCAACAGGGCCGTCATTAGTTTCTTTAAGTAATTTTGTTTCATAATTTTATTATTAAATGTTATTCATAATCATACACAAAAACCGGCTACACCGCAAGAGTGCAATCGGTTTAATAGGGCAAAATTGCGCAATATGTTTATTACCAAATATAATGATAAATATACAATTTGCCAAGCCGACACAACGAGACACGTTGCATCGGCGTGCAACGGACGTGTGTTAATATTCACGGTCGACAATGGCATTAAACGTTATATTTTCTCTTATTTACCCTTTTTCATTCCCTTATATATCAATACAGCAAGCACAACAAGTACAACAACTGCAATACATATACCAATCTCCTTGCTATATTTCTCGACAGCCTCCATCACCTGCGCCTCGGTCTGCAATCCGGGTATAAACGCCATTGCATAGCCAAGAGCAGCAAGAACAATATTCCATGAACCGGCACCAAGGGTCGTAAAAAGAACAAACTTACCAAGACCCATACGCGCAAGGCCTGCGGGTATTGAGATAAGCTGACGCACGGCAGGCACCAAACGACCAACAAATGTTGAAACGGCACCGTGCTTATCGAAATACTCCTCGGCATACTTTACCTTTGCTTCGTCAATAAGGCACATGTGACCTAAACGGCTATTGGCAAATTTATATACGATGGGACGACCCAGCCACAGTGCCAGATAGTAATTTATAAAAGCACCTATTAATGCACCCAGAGTAGCAAAAAACACTACAAGTACAATATTCATATCGCCACTGACTGTTGCTTTCCACGCTGCCGGAGGTACTACCGCCTCGGACGGGAAGGGTATAAAAGAACTCTCGACAGCCATAAAAAATGTAACTGTCCAATAATTCAGATGTTCGAGACAAAACTGTATCAAAGATTCCATACTTTTTCTTAATTATAATGTTACACTATATTTCATTCTACAAAGTTAGAAAGAAAAGAGGATAATACATAGAGCCGACTTTATTATTTCACCTCAAATATCCAAAATTCATTCCTGCTCATTATCAAGAGATTCAAAAGATACAAGCAATTTATCTATGCGTGCACCATCCATATCACTTACCTCGAAAACAAAACTCTCCCACACCATTTTGTCTCCTTCATGCGGAATACGATTAAAGTGTGCAAGACACAGCCCTGCTACGGTTGTATAGTCTCCACTTTCATAAAGTTCCTCACTATCGAAGTATATCAAAAAATCGTGTATAGGACAACGGCCATCTACAATCCACTCGTTCTTGCCCTCTCGCTTTTTTATGAATTCCTCTTCATCCTCTTCTGTAACTGTCCCAATAAGTGCCAGCAACATATCTTTAAGCGTTACGATACCTACACAAGCACCAAACTCATCACACACCAATCCCCTACCTATACCTTCCTTTTTCATAAGTTCGAGTACCTTATATACACTCATATTGCGGTAGAAATATGTCGGTTCACTTATAATACTGCTGAGTGAGAATGTAGGTTTATCCAATGAAAATAACAGGTTTTTTATAGATACAAAGCCTAAGACGTTATCGAGATTACCATCGCACACAGGATAAAGTTCATAGAGTTTGTCGCCCATAGCACTACGTACCTCTTTGGCACTCATAGAGACATCGAACCACACGATATCATGCTTATGCGTCATTATAGAATCAATCTTCATATCACCCATAAGAAACACACGCTCTACGATATCCTGTTCAACCTCTTGTACCTCGCCATCCTCCTTACCCTCATTTATTATGGATTTTATCTCATCTTCGGTAACCTTACTCTCCAGATTCTTCATTCCTAAAAGATTGAATAACAACTGAGTACTTTTCGAGAGTAGCCACACAAAAGGAGCAGCAACAGTAGAAAGCAATGACATTGGACGTGCCATAATTTTAGCAACAGCTTCTGCTGCATTCATTCCAATGCGTTTGGGCAGCAGCTCACCAAAGACTAAAGTAAGGTATGTTACTGCAACTACAATAAGCGTCTGCGCTATATTAGAGGCATAGTTGGGAAGAATTCCAAATTCCGATAACCAATCGGCAAAGATAGTCGCAATCTTATTTCCCGAATATATACCGGTTAAAATACCTATGAGCGTTATTCCTATCTGCACGGTGGATAGGAAATTATCAGGCTCCTCAGATAGTCTGAGAGCCATACGGGCTGTTTTACTACCTCTTTTAGCCTCGGCTCCAAGACTGGATTTTCGTGCCGAGATAAGAGCTATCTCAGACATTGAGAAGAGTCCGTTTAATAAAATAAGAGCTATTATAATAAACAATTCACTCATTTCTGAAGAAATAATTTTCGACGAATGTAACCAACAATTATTCCCACCAAAAGTACAGGGGAGGTAGCAACAGTAATCTGTACCCAATCTTTAAAATCAAGTGGCTCTACACTGAACATCTCTCCTCCAAAGTTCACAATCAGCACCTGTCCAATGAATATAAGCAGTAATATAAACAGAAATGTGCGCTCCTTGAGAATACCGCTAAAGGTCCACTTATCGGTCATAAATGCCTTTGCGTTAAATAGATTCCACCATTGCAGCATCACAAAGAATGTGAAGAAGAACGACATATTACGCATTGTCATTCCACCGTTGTTATTCATATACAACAACAGCCCGATAAGCGCAACAAAAAATACCGCAGCTACCGAGAATATTGTATAGGCCATATTACGCGATACAATAAAGTCGCTGTTCTTGCGAGGTTTTTCTTTCATCACACTCTCATTAGGTGCAAGAGATGCAAGCGCACACGACGCAAAAGTATCCATAATTAGATTAACCCACAGCATCTGTGTAATAGTAAGCGGTGAGGATGTTCCAATGAGGGAGCCGAACATTACAATAAGACAAGCGACTACATTGATTGTAAGCTGGAACAGTAGAAAACGTTGAATATTTTTGTAGAGCGAGCGTCCCCACATTACAGCACGCACTATACTACCAAATGAATTGTCGAGAATTGTAATATCACTCGCCTCTTTTGCCACAGAGGTACCGTCGCCCATAGACAACCCTACCTGTGCAGCCTTAAGCGCAGGTGCATCATTTGTACCGTCGCCTGTAACAGCCACCACCTCGCCCTGCTCTTGCAACAGACGCACTAAGCGTTGTTTATCCATAGGACGTGCACGACACATTATCTTCAAGCCTTTTATGCGCTGAGCAGCCTCTTCGTCGCTGAGTGCCTCGAATGCAGGGCCGGTAATTACAGCGTTATCATCTGTCGAGCTATCCAATATTCCTATCTGACGACCTATTTCAGAAGCCGTACCGGGGGTATCACCTGTCACAATCTTAACATCTATTCCGGCAGCAAGACAGCGAGAGACGGCATCGGGGACATCACTGCGCACAGGGTCGGAGATTGCAACAATACCGATGTATTTAAGATTTAATCCGCTTACAAGGCGACCATCCTTATAAGGTGCATCATCTACATCATCATCAAGAAAAGAATAGGCAAAGCCCAATGTGCGCATAGCCTTATTCTGATACTCAAACAGTTTTTTCTCAATACTTTTGCGACACTCCTCGACACTCTTATCTCCTTTGGCTGTCTCTACAGCACCACATAACGATAATACAATTTCGGGAGCACCCTTAACATAAAGGATACGCTTTCCCGAATGTGCCGACCTTACTACCGTTGCCATATATTTACGTTCGGTAGAGAATGTGAGTACACTAAGGACCTTTGCCTCGGCACGTAATTCCGCATAGTCTATGCTCTGTTTATCCATCCATAGTAACAACGCACATTCAGTGGGATTACCTATTGTCTCTACCCCACTCGCTGCTCTGTCGAGGTTAGCTGTGGAGTTCACTGCAATCCCCTCCATTATTATATTATTACTCTCGGCAACGGTATTCTTTGTGTCGAGAGTAAAAAAATCAGCCTCGTACACCTGCATGCGGTTCTGCGTCAACGTACCTGTTTTATCGGTACATATTACCGTTGCTGCGCCCATAGTCTCGCAGGCATGCATTTTGCGCACCAGATTATTTGTCTTTAGCATACGGTTCATACTGAGCGCAAGGCTCAATGTCACACTCATAGGCAATCCTTCGGGAACCGATACAACGATAAGTGTTACCGCAATCATAAAATTGCTTAACACCTCAGAACCTATTTGTAGCCAAGACAATTCACTTATATTCCACAGCCCCTTTACGGTGAGCAAGATAAAAGTTATTGCAGCAACAGTGTAACCCACCTTACTTATGAGACCTGCCAAACGTCCAAGCTGCATCTGTAATGGTGTCTCAAGATTATTCTCGATGAGAGAGCCACGATTAACCTTGCCATATTCGGTTGCATCACCTACTGTTGTTACACGCATCACACCGTTTCCGTCTACCACCGTAGTGCTGCGCATTGCCATATTGGATGGATAGGTTGCATCGTGGTCAAAATCGGTCTCGACAGTTGTTTTCGATATTACCGGTTCTCCCGTCAATGTCGACTCGTTTATCTGTAAAGAGTTTGCTTCAATAATCTCGCCATCGGCAGGCACTTCATCGCCTGTATTCAGAATAACAATATCCCCAACCACTATATCCTTTCGCGTTACCTGATGTATGCCACCGTCGCGCAATACTGTAACAGGAATATCATCATTTACAGTATTAAGGCGGTCAAATGCATTGGCGGCCTTTACCTCAAATGCAAATCCTATTAACGTAGCCAACAATATCGCAATAAATATACCTATCGGTTCGAGAAAAGCCGAGAAACCGGCCTTTTCGGGTCCGAAGCAGTGAAAACAGGATATTGCAAAAGCCAACACCAATGCAACTAATAGAATAACAATTATTGGATCTTTGAATTTCTCTAAGAAACGCACCCATAGAGAGGTCTTTTCGGGTGGAGTAAGAATATTTGCGCCATAGAGCCGTCTTTGCTGTTCGACCTCTTGCGAGGTTAATCCTTTTATTTGTCGATTATCCATTAGCTATACTTTAGACAAGGTTAATTATTTTTCCAATGCAATACAAAATTAACACTCCTAAACCGGACTTGCCAATTTAGGAGGTTAATTTATAATTTATTATCATTTATTTACAATGTCCGCAACTACATCCCGAAGGGTGTTCATCGGTTGTATCGAACAGATTCAGGCGGTTGTTACGAGCCTCGTCAAGAGTACGCATAGGTGCCTCGCTGCGCTCGGCCACCGACTCGCGAAGCGCTCTCTGCTGCTCCCTTACTGCCAATGCAAACGCCTCGCGACGCTCTTCGCCACCAAGAAGTTCAGCAGCTACAATAACATTCTGCGAAACATCTTTCACGTGTACCACAAGACCCGGATAAACAGGGGCTATCTTCAGTGCAGTATGCATAGGGCTGGTTGTAGCACCGGCGATAAGAACCGGCAGGTTCATCCCGGCCGCATCGAGCGATTTTACGACCGTAATCATCTCGTCGAGCGATGGAGTTATCAAGCCGCTTAGAATAACCATATCTACATTATTATCTCGTGCCTCGGCCACAATTCTCTCGGGCGGAACCATTACGCCAAGGTCAATGATACGATAGCCGTTGCACCCCATTACCACTCCTGCAATATTCTTTCCAATATCATGAACATCACCCTTGACAGTTGCTATAAGTACTGTACCTGCCGCACTCTGTTCGCTGTTCTGCTGTTCGATAAGAGGCTGAAGAATAGCCACAGCCTGTTTCATTGTCCGTGCAGTTTTCACCACTTGCGGAAGGAACAGTTTACCTGCACCGAACAGTTCGCCAACATAACCCATACCATCCATAAGAGGCCCTGAGATAACCTCGACAGCCGAACCGTACTTCTCTACAGCTTCATCAAGGTCTTGTTGCAGATAGTCGGCTACACCTCTCAGGAGCGCTGTCTTAAGCCTCTCTTCGACCGAAGCCGAGCGCCAAACATCGTCGCTGTGATGCGTTACCATCGTTGTTTTCTCTTTCAGCCCGGCAGCAATATCAATAAGTCGTTCAGTAGCATCGGCATCGCGATTAAGGATAACATCCTCCATGACTTCCCTCACATCCGATGGTATATCCTCATACGTTACCGAGGTCTGAGGATTGACGATTCCCATATCCATTCCTGCTGCTATTGCATGATAGAGGAAGACAGCGTGCAGCGCCTCGCGTACGTAGTTGTTGCCTCGGAACGAGAAAGAGAGGTTGCTCACTCCGCCGCTAATATGGGTACCGGGAAGATTTTTATTAATCCACTCGCAAGCACGGATAAAATCGAGCGCGTACGCCGCGTGCTCTTCTATGCCCGTTGCTATGGCAAGGATATTGGGGTCGAAGATTATCTCTTGCGGCTCGAATCCGACACGTTCGGTAAGTAGCGTGTAGGCTCTGTGGCACACCTGAATTTTACGTTCGTATGTGGTAGCCTGTCCCTCTTCGTCGAATGCCATTACCACCACAGCAGCACCAAGCCTTTTGGCTTCGGTGGCACGCTCGAGGAAGAGCGTCTCGCCCTCTTTCAGAGATATAGAATTTACGATGGCACGTCCCTGCAAACATTTAAGTCCTGCGCGTATAACTTCCCAATCGGATGAATCGACCATTATGGGCAAACGGGCAATCTCGGGTTCACTGCCAAGCAGATTGAGAAAGTTTACCATCTCTTCTTTTGTATCGAGAAGACCATCGTCCATATTTATATCAAGTACCTGAGCGCCGTCCTCTACCTGCATACGGGCAATCTTCAGTGCCTCGGTGTAGTTTTTCTCGTTTACAAGACGTAAGAAACGACGCGAACCGGCAACGTTGCATCGCTCTCCGATGTTTATAAAATTCATGGAACGGTTAACAACCAGACGGTCGAGTCCCGAGAGCCATAGGTCGCAAGGATAATCGGCCGGGATACGCGGTTTTTTACCCTTGACAATAGCCGGGAATTCAGCGATATAAGCATCTGTCGTACCACAGCATCCACCTATGATATTTACCAACCCCTCATTGATATATTCGCGCACACACTCGGCCATCTGTGCCGGTGTCTGGTCGTATCCACCAAGAGCATTGGGTAGTCCGGCATTGGGATAGGCACTCAAATAACAGGGGGCAATATCGGCTATCTGCTTAATAAAAGGCTTCATCTGCTCGGCACCGAACGAACAGTTAAGACCTACCGAAAGGATATTACGGCTCATAACCGACGACATGAATGCTTCGATTGTCTGCCCCGAGAGGGTGCGTCCTGCTGCATCGGCAATTGTAAGCGATAGCATTATGGGTACCTCCTTATTGCAACGGCGCATAGCTTCGTGGGCTGCATAGATAGCAGCCTTGGCATTCAGAGTATCGAATATTGTCTCGCACAGAAGCGCATCGACACCCTCTTCTATCAACACAGTCATCTGCTCGAGATAAGCATCAACAAGCATGTCAAATGTGATATTTCGCATAGCGGGATTCTCGACATCGGGACTTATGGAACAGGTGCGGCTTGTAGGGCCGATGGAGGCTACGACAAAGCGCGGTTTCTGCGGTGTGGAGTATCTGTCGGCAACCTCACGTGCCAGACGTACCGCCTCGCGGTTAATCTCGGCACATAGAGCCTCACAACCGTAGTCGGCCTGCGATATTGCATTTGCATTGAATGTGCTTGTCTCTATAATATCGGCACCTGCTATAAGATATTTCTCATGAATACCCTGAATAATATCGGGGCGGGTAAGCACCAGAATATCATTATTTCCTTTTAGCAGTTGCTTGTGCGATGCAAATCGGGTTCCGCGAAAATCCTCCTCAGTAAGATTGTATCTCTGTATCATTGTGCCCATTGCACCATCGAGCACAAGAATCCTCTCTTGTAAAATCTCTTTCAGGTTCATATTGAAAAAATATGGGGTAAGATAGCTACTACCCACCCCGAATATAATCGTTAATAATTGCGTTTTATTCTGTCAATCTCGCGTTTGTCGTCACGCTCCTTTATGCTCTGTCGCTTGTCATATTCATGCTTGCCTCGTGCAAGGCCGATGACAAGTTTGGCCAGTCCTCTCTCGTTAATAAAAAGACGGATGGGCACAATGGTAAATCCCGGATTCTTCACTATCTGTTGCAATTTGCGCAGTTCCTTGCGCTCGAGCAAAAGTTTACGGTCGCGACGTGCCACGTGATTGTTGTAAGAGCCATAAAAATACTCGGCTACGTGCATATTCTTTACCCATAGTTCATCGGCAATGAATGTACAATAGGTATCGACAAGGCTGGCACGCTGCAGACGTATCGACTTTATCTCGGTACCAGTGAGCACAATTCCTGCTGTATAGGTATCTGTTATAAGATAATCGAACGTAGCTCGCTTGTTCTTTATATTTACATTTGTTTTTCTCTTATCCATAATAAAATAGGGGTTACAGGCAATCTGCTAAAACAGATTCACCGATAATTCCGACATTATTCGTCCTATCAACAACGGCATGCAAATAATTATTACCGATACAACCATTGTGAATAGTAAACGTCGTTCTTCGTGTATTCTCATCATTACCGCTGCACCATCCCATACAATTTTCACTGTGTAGAACTGGGCTATCCAGGCAATTATGCGGAAGTTCGGGAACATTCCAAGGCATAGTTCCAACAACAAGACGACAACCATCGAGTAGCCGGTGAGCAGGTCGCTACGTACAGCCGTCTCGGGAGCGTAGTTCTGCGAATATTTATGTATGGCCAATGCCGATAGATAATAGCTGAGGAACATTGTAAAGAAGACAACAACCATTCTCACAAGTGCAGGCAAGAAGCTCTCTCCTCCGAATCCGCTGCCAAAGATTTTCCCTAAAAAGACAGCAACTCCCGAGAATAACATAAGCGGCAAAAGGAATGTATTGAGCATAATGCCCTTATCACTTTTACGCGATAAGATCAGCCAGGCCTTTGCCGGTTGCATAACCAACATCAGCACATCTTTCACAAGTTTTCTTAAATCAATCATTCCTTATCCCACTCAAATTACCTAATTATTTGCGAAAAGGATTGGCACACTTTCCTGCAAAGAACTTTGCCATATACACTGTATCGGCCGAAGCATCGTAGTAACGCATGCTTATCTTTGTACGCAATGTATCTTTTCCTGCCAATAATCCCTGTTCTTGACTTCCGAGCAGAGGCAACGCCGAAGCAAGGTCGAACGATAGCAGATGCGACATAAGCTCTTCGCCATCCTCTATCTTCGAAAGCAGTGTAAGACAGAGTGTGTCGTTAACAAACGCAGGTGCAGTCATTCTGAAATCGGGTTCATTACCATTTGTATAATACACCACATTTACATTTTGTATACCTTCCCAAATCCACGATGTGCCATAATTGAAATATGGAGTTATACCAACCACTGCCGAATTATATTGCAGCGAATCGGTAGCCGACAGTTTCTCGATACTTCTTGTGGGTATCACCGAGAATACCTTATCCACGCTCCACTGTGCCGCCAACGGACCGAATACATTATCTACGAAGCAACGTACACGCAACATTGCGCGGTCGCCGGTCTTAAGTCCCATTGTCTTTACGTTAGGTGCCACATAGAATGTATCCTCCTGCTCGGGCCATAACATCTCGCCTTTCACCGTATACAAGCCATCGAAATAGTACTCGGTAGTATTGTTTGCATCATCACAAGCTGCAAAAGGAAGCAGCGTCAGCATCATCAAAAAAACTTTTGCAATTCTCTTCATCATTCAAAAATTATCGGTAAGCAATACCCGTCACGCCCATGCGCACGAGTCCATTTTGTGCAAAGTTACAAACAAAATTGCAAAAAGCGTCAAAGAGGAGATAAATATCGCGCATACATTATAAAATTTTAGCATTGCAACCACCCTGTGCAGATATTTTTGCAATTATCCTTTGATATTAAAAATAAAAATTCATATCTTCGCAAATTGAAAAGAGACAAAAAATCTGTTTCACACATTAAAACATACAATTATGGTTTATTCACACGAAGTAGAAAACATGTGTGTTGTGAAGAAAGGTCCCAATCATGGTCCTGCTCCCATTCCCGAGGAGGGCAAATGGATAAAGGCGAAAGAGATTGCCGACATTTCTGGTTTTACACACGGTATTGGTTGGTGCGCTCCCCAGCAGGGTGCTTGTAAATTGTCACTTAACGTTAAGAACGGCGTTATTCAGGAGGCTCTTGTAGAGACTATCGGTTGCTCGGGTATGACACACTCGGCTGCTATGGCATCAGAGATTCTTCCCGGCAAGACAATTCTTGAGGCATTGAACACCGACCTCGTTTGCGATGCTATCAACACAGCAATGCGCGAGTTGTTCCTTCAGATTGTTTACGGCCGCAGCCAGTCGGCATTCTCTGAGGGTGGTCTTATCATCGGTGCCGGTCTCGAGGACCTTGGTAAAGGTCTCCGCAGCCAGACAGGTACATTGTACGGTACATTGGCAAAGGGTCCCCGCTATCTCGAGATGGCTGAGGGTTACATCACACGCCTTGCACTCGACAAGAACGATGAGATTTGCGGTTACGAGTTCGTAAATCTGGGCCAGCTTATGGATGAGATTAAGAAAGGTACCGATGCCAACGAGGCAGTTAAGAAGCTCACCAAGACATACGGTCGCTTCTCTGAGGAGGCAGGTGCAGTTAAGTATATTGACCCACGTAAAGAATAAGGAGGAAAAGCTATGATAAGACCAGTTAAATTTGAGAGTCAAGACCGTCGTATCAAGCAGATCCTTGCTGTTTTGAACGAGAACGGTATCGCTAGCATCGAAGAGGCTAACGAGATTTGCGAACAGTACGGCATCGACCCTTACAAGACTTGTGAGGAGACACAGCCCATCTGTTTCGAGAACGCAAAGTGGGCTTACGTAGTAGGTGCCGCTATCGCACTGAAGAAGGGTTGCGCAAACGCAGCCGACGCAGCCGAGGCTATCGGCCTTGGTCTTCAGGCATTCTGTATCCCCGGTTCAGTAGCCGACGACCGTAAGGTAGGTATCGGACACGGTAACCTTGCAGCACGTCTGTTGCGCGAGGAGACAAAGTGCTTCGCATTCCTTGCAGGTCACGAGTCATTCGCTGCAGCCGAGGGTGCTATCAAGATTGCAGCCAAGGCTGACAAAGTACGTAAAGAGCCTCTGCGTTGCATCCTCAATGGTTTGGGTAAGGATGCAGCACAGATTATCTCACGTATCAACGGCTTTACATACGTTGAGACCGACTTCGACTACTTCACCGGTGAGTTGAAGGTTGTTCGCGAGATTGCTTACAGCGATGGTCCCCGTGCTAAGGTTCGCTGCTACGGTGCTAACGACGTACGCGAGGGTGTAGCTATCATGTGGAAAGAGGACGTTGACGTTTCTATCACAGGTAACTCAACCAACCCCACACGTTTCCAACACCCCGTTGCAGGTACATACAAGAAAGAGCGCGTTCTCGCAGGCCGTAACTACTTCTCGGTAGCTTCGGGTGGTGGTACAGGTCGTACATTGCACCCCGATAACATGGCTGCAGGTCCCGCTTCTTACGGTATGACCGACACCATGGGCCGTATGCACTCAGACGCACAGTTTGCAGGTTCTTCATCGGTTCCCGCACACGTCGAGATGATGGGCTTCCTTGGTATCGGTAACAACCCTATGGTAGGTGCTACTGTTGCTATCGCCGTTGATATCGCATCGGTTCTTGCAAAGTAAATCTCACTGATTTATAATATTTTAAAGAGAGTTGTCTTTTAAGGGCGACTCTCTTTTTTGTTCTCCTTTTCAATGTAAGCAAACTATAAACATCATCACCACTACCCTAACAAAAGTTGTAATTTAAGGCTCAATTTTTCTTGTGACGGTATAAGTTGATTTACCCTTATTTTTACTATAAAAACGCCCAAAAACAACTATTTTTGCGACGGTTTTGTGACGGTATCCGACACCGTCCGGCGTTATCAAACTGCT
Organism: Bacteroidaceae bacterium; assembly: GCA_045588485.1. Lineage (GTDB taxonomy): Bacteria > Bacteroidota > Bacteroidia > Bacteroidales > Bacteroidaceae > HGM04593. The sequence continues at coordinate 25,719 of JAZNEI010000014.1, forward strand.
CAAGAGAGGCTACCCGGTTAGGAATATTGCCAAGATTGAAGGCGTGGGAATCTCTACAGTAATGCGATTGAAGAAAGTGTTTTGTGAGTGATACAACAATCCCCCAAGGACTACCTATTACATAGGCGGTTCCGGGGGGGAGTTATTCTTTTTTCTGTCGCCTATCTTATACCATTGTAAGATGTCTGCGGCGGAGTGCTGTAAGTACGCTTTCCGAAGCTATTGGATTCAGACCACGGAATGTTGTACGGCTCTTTAGTTCTGCGAGCGACATTACAAGCAATAATTTTGCAATACATTCATCGGCGAATGAATTGCTTACAACATTTACACCGGTAAAATCGAGAACAACACGGTCATTCTGCTCAATCAACGGCTGCAAAGATTCACGCACACGCTTACCCAAAGGGCGTGTACCTAAATTCTCACCATATTCTCTAAAATTAAATATTACCATAGTTCCGTTAATTCGTTGTCGTTCAAAAATGTTTCGTTATATTGTGCAGCCACGTTTGCACGGTTGGCAACAACATCAGCCGGATTAATCTCCTTGTTTGTATGAAGCTGGAGATAGACTATTGTGCCCTGCCAAAATTCACTATCTTTTGTTTCTTCGACACCATCCTGTACTTGCATAGTGTATTTACCGGAGCGAACCTCAAAAACCAATCCTGCATCCCTTGCAAGCAACGATGTTGAGTACAATCCAAATCCCATACCTTTACCGTCAGTAATGGCATCCTTGATGCATATTTTTAGCGCATCAGGTTCAGATATTCCGGCATATACTGTATTTTCCGAGAGTGATGCTTGTACACCAATGCCATCGTCTGCCACCAAAAAGCTTAGAACATGGTTCGTCGAATCGTAGTGAGTAAGAACTGTACCAAGTTCTTTTCCTGAATGTGTAAGTACATTATCCAAAATCTCATAAAAGCAATAGCTCATTGCTTGTAACACTGTCGTTTCAATATCAATATACTGTGTCAGTACACCAACAACACGTTGATATACATCGTAGATGTTCTTTTCATCAAAAACATCTATTGTAATATCATCGCTTACCGATGAGAAATACTGTTTTATGAGTACAGATAGGTTCATAACAAATACTTATACTGCAAAGATATAATGAAAAACATCAAAAAACACAAACACAGCAAATAATTTTCAATACTTATGTTTTATTGATATTTGAATACACAATAGGAATTGTAATCAGTAAACGTTGTTTTGGGCTATATCAAGAGGAGATACTCGAAACCTACGATTGCTTGACTTTCTAAATCAACAAATAGAATAATCCCCGAAAGTGCTATTAACGAAGTTAATATTGCCACTTTTACAACAAAAATACTAACAAACGAGCGAGAAATATAAAGCTTGCTTTAATATTTTTCAAAGCGAGTGCAGTCTATTTTAGAGGTTTACCTCAAAAATACTAAAGCAAGCCCACCTTTTCATAAAATCATAAGGTTATTCATTGGTGCGCCATAGAAACCTCTTGAAAACAGAGGCTTCCGAAGAACGTCTTGTCTGATTCTACCATAGAATGTACCGTAATAGCACCTAATTCGACTACCCTATTTTGTTTTTTGCGGTCATACCCACTAACACCTCGCTATTTACAAAAGCAATGGAGCTTACCACTCGCGCAAGCTCCATTGTTCATATCAAAAAAAACAAAATCTCAAACAACATTCCTATAAAAGAAAATCCTTCAACTTCTCCTGCAAGCTACGCCTTGTCAAAAAGATTCTACTTTTTACAGTACCCAATGGCAACGACAACTTATCGGCAATTTCCCTATACTTAAATCCAGAGACGAACATCGAGAACGGTGCCTTGTAAATCTCGGGCAACGAGTTCAGGACACGATGAAGTTCCTTGCGGTCATAATCGTTCTCTGTTATGTAATCTTTGCCCAGTTGAGTACTATCAATATTATGTAGATTATCAGTATAATCCACATATGTCTGTTCACGTAAAACTTTCCTATAATTATTTATAAATAAATTACGCATTATTGTATACACCCACCCTTTAAAATTTGTATCCGGCGTATACTTTTCCATATTTTCAAGGGCACGCAAAGATGTCTCCTGTAGCAAATCATTTGCCTCCTCTTTGTCGGCAGTCAATTTAAACGCAAATCTTTGTAACTCCGATTGCATCTCAAGCAAATCTCTTCTAAAAGCTGCTGCATTCATAATTATCAAACAATTTACAATCCCTCATCAGGAATCTGACGTAAAACATCTTCACCTACACTCACAAAACGCAAGCTCCGTAGCAACACCATCTTTTTCAAACATTTTTCTTTCATGATTTTTCAACTTTTAATTTTACAATAAGAATATTTTCGCTATATTTGCATGCAAATATCTTACACACGCCCTTAAAACAACACAAAGATAAGAAGATATTCTTAACATACAAGAACACAAGATAAGAATATTACATACAAAGCATTTATTTAGATTCATTCCAAACAGCAAAATATGAAACACGCTATAAAAGAACGAATTATAGAATTCATCAATTATAAAGGCATAAGCAAAAACGCTTTTGAAACCGCTTGTAACATGTCAAAAAGGTACTTGAGCAACCTAAAAGGCACACCCGGAGCAAGAATAATCAAGAATATTCACGACGCTTTTCCTGAACTAAATACGACATGGCTCATTACCGGCACAGGAGAAATGCTCTCCGAAGAGGCTGAAAACCAAGAGTCCGCTATTCTGGAAGAGAACCGCGCACCTATACTACCCACCGTTGTAGCAGGAAGACCCGACACAGACATCCTCAAATATGTCAAAAAGAACTATAACAACCTGGAGCTGTCACACGTCATAGTCCTGGACACCCCGATAGACATGTGGCATATAATACGGGACGATGCAATGTTTCCCACGTTCAAAGTGGGCGACAAGATAGCTTTGCTTGCATACAACAAAGGCGAGGAGAATCCAATCCCGGGTAAAATATACGCAGTAGATACTACAATCAACGGCCTCATAATCCGTAAACTCGTACCCGAAGACAACGGCTCATATGTCGCAAAATCATTAAACGAGGAGAGATATCCCGATTTCATTATTAAAGAAGAGGAAATCATACGCATATTCCGCATCGTATATTTAGGCAGAAGCATTGTATAGCCGGCCCGATAATCGATAGCGCATTGAGTAAGCAATTTTAAATAATTATATACAGCAAGGAGAGAACTCACACGGGTTCTCTCCTTTTTCATATCCATAGTAGAAAAAGAATTATTACTGTCCGATAAAAATAGAATAATCCCCAAAGGTGCTATTGACGAAGCTAATATTGCTACTTTTACCTCAAAGATACTAACAAACGAGCGAGAAATATGAAGTTCCTTCAATATTTTTCAAAGCGAGTGCAGTCTATTTTCGAGGTTTGTCTTATAAGACAAACCTAATTCACTATTTGGGGGCCGTATGCACTCAGACGCACAGTTTGCAGGTTCTTCATCGGTTAACTTCGTTTTCCTCCTTCTCGCTCGGCAAAGCAAACAAGTTTTCTTTGCACTTACTCGAGCGTCAGTTCCCGCACACGTAGAGATGATGGGCTTCCTCGGCATCGGGCAAGTAATGTGCAAATGAGTGAATGGAAGTTTACTTACATTTACAACGAATGCAGCCATTACTCGCCACAGGCAACAACCCTATGGTAGGTGCTACTGTTGCTATTGCCGTTAATATTGCATCGGTTCTTGCAAAGTAAATATTATTGATTTAACACTTTACAATAGTAGTGTAAAATGTTTGAGCTATGGTATTTTAGTATCAGCTCCAAAATGACAAAAAGGAGAAATGTCGGAGCGCGTATCTTATAGCTGAAACTTAAAAGCTATGACAATAGGATTCTTAACAAATTTATTTGTCGGCAATAGAGGGTGCTACTCGATTCGAGTAGAACAGCGGGAGGGGCGCCATTAGTCCCGAAAATCAGTCTCCAAAGAGCCGAAACTGATAATTTCGCAACCTCTTCAGTACTTTGTGCCATTATCTTCGCGGCACAAATTAAAAATCAATAAATTATGGAGCTTGATATTAAAGATTGCCGCAGTATGAGTGCAGAGGAGATTGTCGATTATATGATAAAGCTTAACCCAGAGCTTCGTGGGCCGATTAAGCGCTTGAGGGTGTATGTCAGTGCAACGGGGAATATTGCCGAACGTCTGCGCCGTCATAATGCATCGAGGGCTATTTTTTGCGCTCAGACGGCTAATAGGGGGTGGCGGCAAAGGTCGAGGAGGTTGCTTGCAGTCAAGGCTTTAATATCGGCAATGTAACACACGGTGGCAATGGCACAAATAGTCATTCTATATATGTCTATGCTTGCGAGATAGACTAAAAATATGCAATAGGGCGAGTAGGCTCTGTTGCTCTTTATATGAAGAAAAAGAATGGCATAGTTTGAATTCAGCCGTTCGGAATTGCCGAACAAGCAAATAACCACATCACCACATAGCTTTCCGCTACGGGTTCGGTGGTTTAATAGCTTGGAACATTCATCAAAGGGACAAATCCTTAATGGTTACTTTTACTTTGCTATTCTTCCAATAAGACCGAGAGGCTCTTCGTCCTTTCTATACCTCAACGAGTAAATTATTTATTTTCCATATTATTAGTTGCTATGTCCCCTCTCCCCAAAAAGTCCGGACTATAGCTATTTCTATATATGAAGGTTTTGAACGGAATTGGGATAAATGCACTATGCTTCAATCTTATTATAATATTTTTAAGAAAAATCGAACTAAATCAATATAAAATTCTTTATCCTCATAGATTCTTATTACTTTTGCTTATAGTTATGCTATAAAAGTAGGACTAATATTAGTACAATATTATAATAGGTAAGATATTATGGATAAAAAGACACTTGAATTTGTGACGTTTTGCATAACCAAACTTTCCATATTGTTGAAACTACCACAAAAAGAAATATATACCCGTTTAAAATCATCAGGTATTTTATATGAATACATCATTCCCTCATACGATGTACTTCACACATTCAGCTCTCGATACTTGATGGAAGATCTTACTGAATACATGAGGGAGAAAGGAGTTTTAGAAGCATGAAACTATATCATTCATCTAATGTTATTGTTGAATATCCAGATACTTTGCATTCTCGCAATTATCTAGATTTTGGTCGTGGCTTTTACCTAACTTCATTAAATGAACAGGCTGTAAGATATGCACAGCGTTTCAAGAGAAGAGGACAACAAGCATGGCTCAACACATACGAATTTTCTATCGATGATGATTCTCACTGGAAAATCATTAAATTTGACTCTTATGATGAACAATGGCTTGATTTTGTCGCTCAATGCCGGGATGGAAAAGATGTTGGAGATTACGATTTGGTTATTGGAGGAATCGCCAATGATAGAGTAATCCTCACTCTTGATAGATATTTCGCTCACGAAATATCACAAGAAGAAGCTCTTGGACTATTGCGTTTTGAAAAGCCCAATATACAATATTGTATACGTACAGAAAGAATGTTGCGTGAATGTCTTACCTATATAAATTGTGAACAGATATGAGCGAAGATGGCAAACAAGTAATGAGAAGTGCCCAATGTGCTAGAATTATTCTTTGTATTTGTAAAATGTATGGCGTATCGATTGATGAAGCGACAGATATATATTATAATTCAGAAACGGCTGATATGATTGAAGAGGGAATAGCTGATTTACATTGTCGAAGCGACAAGTATTTGGCTGAAGAAATTTGGAAGGAGTATCAAGAAACGAAATAGGGTGCATAAAGAAGATATTAGCAAAACGAACAGATAGGAAAGATTTTTTAGTAGAAAGTGTTATTGAAATTATCTTTAAACAAAGTAAAATATGAGTAATAATATAGTAGTATTTGAAAATATTGAGCAGTGCATTCTTAAAGAAATAAGAGAAGCACATTATGCTATATTTGTTTCAGTAGCATGGTTTACAAATAAGAAACTGTTTAAAGCCTTACTAGACAAGGCTAAGAATAACTGCTATATTTCGATAATCATACAATTGGATGATATAAATTCTCAAAGTGGAATAGATTACACGCAAATTCAGATAGGTCGCTCAGAATGTTTTAAAATTTCTAAGGATGAAGAATTGTTGCATGATAAGTTTTGTGTCATTGATTTTAAAAAAGTCATTACTGGTTCATATAACTGGACTTACCAAGCATTACATAACAGTGAGAATATTATTATTTTGAATGATCCATCTATTGCCTCTCAATATATCTGTAGATTTGAACAGCAGAAAGCTAAATTTAAAAATTCAAGCACACAAAAAAAGACTTCAACAATATCGGAAACCAACAATATAGTCTATACATCAAGAAACGTTTCGGCATTACCAAAAAGCAAACAATGTTCAATTTGCAAAAAAGAAATAGGTTATAGTGATATTTATTGTCAACATTGTGGAGAACTACAAAAGGAATTTTCACATAGTAAAAAAACAATAGTAGTAACGTGCAGAAGATGTTCGCATAAACAAGAAGAGGCCCTACTTGATGCAGTGAGTACAAAATTTTGCACATTTTGTGGTAGTGATAATTTAGAATGGAAGTTTGAATAAATAGGGAATTATGGCAGAAAAAAAAATTAGTTGGGTAGCAACCTTATGGACCAATATAAAAGCATATTGCCCAATCTGCAAAAGAGCTTTTACAGGATATTATTGCCCTTCTTGTGGATTGCCTAAAAAAAACAGCAAATATGCCATTAGTAAATATGGTTCTCTACACAATTGCGACCATTATCATTTTCGCCCAGAATTTTCTTCATTCGAGAATTTTCAATTGTGTGACAAATGCTATACTAGTAATCCATATAATGCGAAATATTGTAGAAATTGCGGAGAGAACATCGTTTCAAATGCTAGAGATGCTAATGGGCATGGTTGGATAGATCTTGGGCTTTCTGTCCTTTGGTCATCAGAAAGCATGGAGGACTTTTATCCTTGGAGGGATAGTACAATATTAACCAAATACAGTGAAAAGCTAGATTGTGATTTTAAAGCAAACGGTGATGATATTGCAACAATTAAATGGGGAAAGAAATGGAGAGTTCCTACTAAAGAAGAATTTGAAGAATTAATAGATAAATGTACTTGGGAAAAAATTCTACTTCTCGAATCAAATGAACATGCACTTAAAGTTACGGGGCCGAATGGGAAATATATATTATTGAAAACAACTGGTGTTTCAGGATGCAGAAGAAGAGCCCCTTTAATTTAGGTTTTAATGAACTTGAATACAGTTTATGCTCTTTTTGGACCTCATCAGAAGTTTTCAAAGAAGGTTTTCCTTCTACGGGAGCAGTCTTCCTGTATAATGGTTATGCCAGTTTCAAACCCACATTAACTTTTAAACAAAGGGAAAGCAAGTTTGAAGGCGGTTTTTATCTAGCAACAAAATCTTATTTCGCGGGTCTTACCAACAATACAGAATTGGCTAAACATACCATCAATACTGAAAGCGACGCAAAAAGAGAATTAGAAGAACGCAGGAATAATGAAAAAAAGACATGGAATATAGGCATTTTTTATGGCTTGAGACTCCATTCAAATTCGATAAATCAAAACTGTGTGATGAACATTACGGGATATTTCCTCGCGCTAAATACTTTGGATACGCAATACGTCCCGTAGCTGATAAGAAATGGAAAGGTAAATTATGACAAGCAGAATAAAGAAACCACCTTACCACATAGCTCTCCGCTACGGGTTTGGTGGTTTAATAGTTTGGTACGTTCATCAAAGGGACTGGCCGCAATGATTACTTATACCTTGCTATTCTTCCAATAAAATATAGACGCTCTTCTCCCTTTCCATATCTTACCAGGTATATAATTGTTTTTATTGTTTGTTAGTTGCTATGTCCCCTCTCTAAAGGCCGGACTATAGTTCTTTCTATTTATAAGGTTTTAGAGAGATTTGAGACGGTAGAAATTTATAAAAAATATGGTATAAATTTTGCGGCTTATATGTAGCCAATTTATTAAAGATTGATTATTTTTGTACATAGGCGTTCTTTTAAATAATCACAATTTATCTGTAATACAAACAATTACAGAAGAATAACAAATATGCCCCGTATCATTTCTACATCAATTAAGTTAGTATGACCGACACTATGGGCCGTATGCACTCAGACGCACAGTTCGCAGGTTCTTCATCGGTTCCCGCACACGTCGAGATGATGGGCTTCCTCGGCATCGGTAACAACCCTATGGTTGGTGCTACTGTTGCTATCGCCGTTGATATTGCATCGGTGCTTGCAAAGTAATAAATGTCATTCCGAGCTAAGCGAGGAATCCAATAAACACTATAATCTCCTGTAACTCTTGTAGTTACAGGAGATTTTTTATTTATCATAATCGCCCCAAATAATAAAGATGGATTATCGGCACTACCCTATTCTACTAATCTGCTTTTGACAATGGACAACAAAATAGGAGGCAGATAATTAGTAAATAAGAACAAAAATAGGCTCTAATATATAAAGATGAAGTATGGCCGCTGTATTTGTTGCTCTTGTTATCTCAGCATATTATTTCTTTAATCTGTTTCGCAAGCATAAACGTATATTGAATGACTATTTGTGCCATTGCCACCCCATGTGACATCACCGATATAAAAACCTTCATTGTGAGCAACCTCCTCGACCTTTGCAGCCACCCGCCTATTAGCCGTCTGAGCGCAAAAAATAGCTCTTGGCGCATTATGACGACGAAGTCTTTCTTCTATATTTCCCGTCGCACCCACATAGACCTTCTGACGCTTAATCGGCCCTTCAAGTTCGGGGTTAAGTTTTATCATATAATCGACAATCTCCTCCGCACTCATTCTGCGGCAATCTTTAATATCAAGCTCCATAATTTATTAATCTTATTTGTGCCGCGAAGATAATGGTACAAATAACCGAGGAGGTTGCAAAATTATCTTTTTCTGCTCTTCAGTTTATAATTCTCATTATTAACTGCATTATTGAAGAATAACAGATAAAATATTAATGCAAGAACATATTAATCAGAGGACAATTACTAAGCGAGAGCTGAAGAGTTCAATCCATTACTATAACTGTGACTGCTAAAAGTAAAGAGTCCGGTGCATTACCGAACTCTTTACCAATATAACCATTTACTACTCCATCCAACTCATTAGGATAGGCTGTATTCATTTAACCAGCACCTTTGTACCATTGACAATGTAGAATCCGGTAGAGAGAGAAATATTCTTCATACCCTCTACCACTGCGTCAAAAACCACACGTCCCGAGAGGTCGGCAACAGAGACATTGGTTGCACGCTCAGCCGAGACAACAATTCCACCATCGACTACATCAACATCAATCTTTGACGATACTCCTATCTCCTTTATTCCTACAGTACCATTGGTATTCTCCATGCCTGCTTTCTGATATACACGTACCCAATCGAAACGGGTCTCATATACGTGATTAACGTCGGCATTGGCAGCCCAAGAGCCGTTACCCACACTCTGATTGAGAATGATGTGGAAATGCTTGTCGAAGGGCCACTGTCCCTGTGCAAGTTGCGAAGCGTCGGTCGATTTCTCGTATCGGCCAACCTCTTTTCCATCGACGAACCAAACGAGAGAGGTTTCGTCCCATTCGAGTCCGTATGTATGATAACAGCTGAGGTCAACCGCAACATCATAGCTCGACTTGGGATTGTTCTTCTGTCCAAGGTCGTAGGTCCAATTAGAGTGTACGGTGTGCCAAGAACGGTTCTGCGCATCTATAGTCTCCCAAATATCAATCTCACCGCAGTCGGGCCACCCTGCACTCTGATTTTCGGGCATCATCCAAAATGCTGGGAAGTTACCAGTCCAGGGGTTAGAGAAGATACGCGCCTCGATATATCCGTATGTGAATCCAAAGAGACGGTGGCTCTTTATACCGCCTGTTATCATCGGAACATTATCGGTGCTTCTGTCGGGATTGGGAATAGCACGTGCCACAAGGTCACCACCCTGCTGATAGATTACCTCTTTGCTGTCGCTGAGCCAACGGTTCCACGTTGCACCCTGACGCTGACAACGCATCCACTTGCTTTTTGTGGGCTGTGTACCATCCTCGGCGTTGAACTCATCGCTGAACACAAGACGATACTCGGCAGCATCGCTCTCTGAAAAGTCGATATATACCTCGACATCACCGTTTACGCTATCGGCCGGAATCGAGAAACGATGCGAAGCTGGAGAATACTCGCTCCACTGTATATTGCCGTTCAGATACTGAGGACCTGAGAGATTATGACCGTGCTTAACACGCACATTGCTTGCCACGTAACCCTTAGCCACAGGTACTCCTGCAATATTAATCTTGGTAGAAGCTGGCACTTTAGCCGGCAGTGCACTATTGTTCATACCATATATATTACCGTTTGTCGAGAATAGTCTGAGCGACTTATTTCCGCGAACGATATTCAGCAAGAAATCTACCACTGCTCCATTATTCGTTGTAATATCGGCACCACCATCCGGGTTAATATTGTTTGCATCCAATTTCAGACGCACACGATACACGCCATCGGCAATTATCAAGGGGAGTTCAAATGCAGGCAGAGTCTTTCCCTTAGCCTCTACCGCTTCACCTACACTGTTCTTGCCATTATAATATGTATAGGCAACAAGCTCGCTCGACTGCGCAGGAACACCGGCATCGGTAATCATAGGAGTAAACAGACCATCGTTGTTAAGGTCGATATAAAGATAGTAGTCGAGCGCCTCGCGGTTATCCTCGACATTCACATTGAATACCATCGAATTGGGAACGGTTACGTGCGTTGCAGTCTTATCGAAATAGATATTGTCGCCGCTTACCGACACATTACGTTTTCTTGTTCCCGAAGTGATATTTATCTTTCCTGTATATGCCGAAAGTCCCTTTGCCTCCTTATCGAAAGAGAGGCTGTAGATACCATCGGACGAACCGCTTGACTGTGCAAGGTCGACACTGATTCTTACGTCGCCATCGATATACTCGGCAGGAATTTCATATTCATTGCCTTTGATAAGGAATCCGGGAATTGTAACATCACTATACTGTGCTACACCGTGAATGAGCGAGTCTCCATCGAGATTATGTCCGTGACGAATGGTAATTGTATTGCACACATAACCCTCGTTAGGTACGATTTTCACTGTTAGAGGAGTACCGAATTTATGCGAGTAACCTGTTAGCGCCTTTCCGTCGGTAGTGGTTAGAGTACCATTGTTACATTTAGCCTCAATGCCACACTTATCGCTGTGGATATTAAGTCTGACATCACAAATAGCACCACCGTTCTTTAAAATTCCGTTGCCATCCTCGGGACGACCGGCAGGGTCGATAGATGCCCAATCGACCTTGTAACGCATACGGTAGAACCCGTTCTTCAGGTTCTCGGGAATAATAAACGAGGGAGGATTAAGCACATTGGAATCATCAACCCTGCGACCTGCACTATTATAACCCTCGCCCGAGCCAAGCTCCTTCTCGGCATACGAGAAAGCCATAATATCGCTACCCTCGGGGATTGATGCGTTCTCGCCAAGAGTAGCCTCGAAGCTACCGTCCTGCCCGCAGTCGAGGTAGACAAAGCCGTGCATCCAATCACCTGAGAAACCGAATTTAGCAGTCACCGTCTCACCTGCTTTTGCACTGAAAGTAGGAGTGTCCACCAGCGAATAGACCTTTAAGGGAGCAGGTAGCGATATTGTCTGACTATTCAAAGATACCGAATTAAGACGGCGCGAAGCGTGAGTATAATTCTGATTCTTATTGAAGTTGATAGGATAATCGTCACCTGCCGCGACAACAGGCGGAATTCCAAGAAGCACCAGCGCAAGGGCAAGCAGCCACCCTCGGCTGCCAAAAAGAGTTTTTTTCATAGAATTGATATTTAAAAATTAGCTAATTTTCGTAGTACAGCAACGAATCACATCGCGCTTTGCGCGAAGGTACAGAAAAACAAGCAAATATAATCACAAACTTACAAAATAATATCAACCTTACTTGTTTTTACAGCGAGTGCAGTGTATGTTCGCGGTTTACAGCGAAAATTAAATAGACAATAACATTTCTATCCACTTTCACCAATTATAGTGCAAAAAACCTCTATGAAAATTATTTACAAGTGTGCAATTTTTGCACACTTTTTGCAAAAAACAGACGATTTTCGAAAATTCTCTTGCAACCACAAAGTGCTGAAACTACCTTTACAGTAAAAAAAGGGCAATTATGACAATTATAAAAAAAGCATTTTCGGCACTCTCGCGCTACAAACTTTTCACCGCACTTAATGTGCTTGGACTAACCATTGTACTCACCGTTGTATATATTCTTTTAATTCCTGTATATAATTCCCTCACCTGGAACAGAGGGATAAAAGACTGCGACCGCATTTATGTACTGACACACAACTTTAGACCATCGGAGCCTGAGTCGGAGTTTTTTCCACAGGGAATGGTGCGTCTGCTGTGCGACGATAATCCCTACGTCGAGTGTTACAGCCACAAATTAGACAACGAATATCTATTTGTAGACAACAGAGTAATCGGTTGTCTGCCACTGCGACGCGAACATATTAATCTATACAGTCCCAAGATTACCGCCGGTAGCTGGGAGAGATTATTTGAATATGACGGTTGCGCTGTATCGTGCTCATACGCAAAAAAGCAGAGGCTGAACATAGGCGACACAATAAAGCTATCGGACGATGCATCCTACAGTAAAATAGTGTCGGCAATATTCAAGGATTTTCCCAAAAACAGCCAATGGGGACTTGTTGAGATAATAAGAGACGGTAGCCAAGAATATGATATTTACGGGCAACAATGGAACGTTATGTATAGCCCCCTGCTCGTTAAGTTACATAAAGATACCCAAGAGAATGAGTTTCTTAACCACTTTATAATGCGCGTAAAAGAGCTGAAAGTCAACGAGTATTTCATAAAAGACCTTACAACCGAGAATGTAGAGCAATTTATTCACCTTACACCCTTAGACGAGATATACTTTACACCACAAATTGGCAACAACAGCCATTTCTTTAGAGGTCGATTGGATGATACCCTACTTATGATGACATTGGCTATAATTTTGTTTGCGATAGCCTTTATAAACTATTTTAACCTATTCACAGCAATTATCCCGTGGCGCATACGCAGCATAAACACACAGAAGATAATGGGCGCATATACAATGCAACTGCGTAGCGAATTACTGGTAGAAAGCCTTATATTAGTTATTGCATCACTATTTTTCTCATATATAGCCATAAACTATCTAAGCGACACCAATACTTTCCGTTTATGGAGTTCAACAGGTCTGCTACCCTCGAATAATATCGACGTTACAATTATCATCGTAAGCGCATCTGTGGTAACAGCTCTGTTTGCGGCCTTCTACCCCACGTGGTACATAACATCGTTCACACCCTCCTTTGTGCTTAAAGGAAGATTTGCAGCAACAGCTTCGGGAAAACAGTTGCGTTACGCACTTGTATGTCTGCAATTCGTAGCATCGTTCTTTTTTGTAACAGCAGGCTTTCTTACCTATCAGCAATTCAACGGCCGTAGCAATAGCGATTGGGGAATATGCTTCGATAATATATACCAATATAGTATACACCACAATATAGAGTACGATATTACACCACAGATGCTACCCACTGTTTATAACCGATTCAAAAGTTGTGAACAGGTCGAAGAGGTAACATTTATGCACACGAGTTTCACTAATTACAACGGACTCATTAAAACCACATTCCACAATCATCCCGACAAGGAGAAACGAGAGAATAAGTTCAACTTTGTGCACGTATATCACAATTTTATAGAAACGATGGGCATTGATATTATATCGGGTCGAGGATTTAACAGCGACGACACACAGAAAGCTCCGGTGGCGATTATAAACGAGGCTATGCAAAAGGAGTTTAATATCGGAATAGGAGATATGCTGCGCATATACGAAAGAGGTATCGACGACCGCGCTGCGATTGTCGGTATCTGCCGCGACTTTTACCACCACGACCTGCACCAGAGCATCGAACCATTGGCACTTATACACTCACCCAAAGTCCCTCTTAATGAATCTCTAATTAAAACAACCGAAGAGTGCAATCTCACACACCTAAACAATAGTATTACGAGCGAATTAAAAAATCTTGAGCCGAATACCAGCCTTGCTATCCCCGTTTTTCAGTTAAAAACAAAGATAGAGGATATTTGGCTCAGTGCCGAACAGTATATAATTAAGATACTGATTCCCATTAGTATAACAGCTGTCATAGTTGCATTGCTCGGAGTATTTGGGCTTGTGGCACTCGAGACGCGCTACCGTCGCAAGGAGATTGCCATACGCCGAGTAAACGGCGCACTTGTTAAAGATATACTTATGTTGTTCAACAAACAATTTCTATATATACTTATAGGATGTTTCATCTTCACCATTCCACTGCTTATATACGCCTTTGAGCAGTGGCAGCAGGATTTTGCACAAAAAATACCGCTGAACGTGTGGCCGTTTGCTGTCTCATTTTTCCTTGTGGCATTGCTCACCGCTGCCATTATAACCATAGGCGCTTGGCGAGTGGTAACACAGAATCCAATCGAGGTGATTGGTAATGGGGAATAAATGGTACAAAAAATCCAAGCAAACACTTTTTTTTTACTTGTTTGCTGAAAGTTTTTCTCCTTTCCTGTGTCTAAGTTGGTAGAAAACGAATAAACCGATGGAGAATATTGAAGCAAAATTTACAGCAATGGTAAAAGAACACAGCAAGACAATATATACAGTCTGCTACTTCTTTTCCAACGACAGAGAAGAGGTCAACGACCTTTTCCAAGAGATTCTGATTAATCTGTGGCGTGGGTTTCCCAATTTCCGCGGAGAGAGTAACCCCAAGACCTGGATATGGCGTGTCAGCCTCAACACCTGCAGCAATGTTGAGAGAAAAAAGAGAAGCAGTGTACCCACCATACCTCTTTTGGTCGACATCGACCTGTACAACGATGACGACGAGCACAGCCGACAGATTCAGATGCTGTACGAGAGAATAAACCGACTCGAAGTCTTTGATAGAGCCATCATTCTTCTTTGGCTGGAGAATATGAGCTATCGCGACATAGCCAACGTAGTAGGTATAAGCCTCTCCAATGTCACCACCCGTTTATTCCGTATTAAAGAACAACTTAAAAAGATGTCAAACAAGTAAAAACAAAAGAGTATGATACAGCAACCCATCAACAATAGCGAAATTGAAAACTCTAAGGAGCAATTCAATCTGTTTGATGTAGAACTCGATAAAAAACGCACTATTACCGAGGATAGCAAAGAACAAAATGCCACAACTGCCCCACCCTCAAACAATAGCGAGTTGGACATTCTAAAGGAACAATTCGGACTACTCAACGCCAAACTTGATAAGCAGCTGATTCTTAACGAAGGGATAATAAACGATTCGATTAAAGAGAAGCTGTCACACATCGAAAAATGGTATCGCAACCGATTTATAGTTTCTCTTGTGTCGGCACCCATAGTGAGCGTAGTATTTATGTTTATGTACATAGGACAGGGCGCGGAATACTGGGGATTCAGCCTATATATTCTTGCTGTAGGAGCACTGGAGTATTATCTTAACCGCAAGAGCTATAATAAGCTTGACGTGAAAAACCTCACATCTCTAAGTATGACCGAGGCAGCCGAGAACATTGCCCGACACAAACAGATGCGTTCGCGCACAAACAGAATTATGGCAATTCCTCTTATACTTCTGATTGCCTGGACAATACTCATCGCAAGTGATTTTGTTTGGAAACCTTTTGTGACTATACTTACCGTATCCTCGATAACCCTCTCCATCATTTGGGGCATACAACAAGAGAAAACCAACAGGAAACATCTCGAAGAGATTCTCAGGATGATAAAGAACCTTAGAGGATAAAAAAAGAATATCCCCATACGATTCAAATTTTTCGTATGGGGATAATGTCAGTTCAGTAACAGTTCCTGTGCCCTACCCTCTATTGCATTGCATACTCTGAAGTTACGGGCAAAATTTTTGATGAACTCTAAAGAGTTTTTCGATGGCGTAAGTTCTTTCTCGCTATACAAAGCCTCTTCTGTTACTTTCTCATTAAATCTAAAATTCCGAGTAAAAATATCATCCATAGGCAATCTATTATTAATACCTTCTGATATAATAACGCACACCAAAGAGATATATTATATCTACCGACGATATTTTTACACAAAAAATATAGTTTATCACTCCAATGTAAGAATCATATTCTTCTCGGCAGCAATGCGACGCATATTCATTACTGCATAGCGTACACGTCCCAATGCAGTATTAATACTTACACCTGTAATCTCGGCTATATCTTTGAACGACTTATTCTCGAAGAAACGCATTGTCACCACTTGGCGCTGGCACTCGGGAAGTTCATTTACCAAACGTCTTACATCTTTAAGTACACGACGGTTAACTATTTTCGACTCGATAGTTCCCTCAGAAAACTTCGCATTATTCAACAAATCGACCTCACTCTCGTCGTTAGAGATAAGGTTCTCGTTGCGTTCTTGACGGAAAAGGTCAATCACAAGATTATGTGCAATGCGGGTAATCCATGCTCCAAATTTTCCGTCAGACTGGTAACGTCCTTGCTGTAGGTTTACAATTGCCTTGACGAAAGTCTCTTGGAAAAGGTCCTCGGTAACTTCTCGTGAACGTACAAGAAAGAAAATATAGCGGTATAACTTATCCTGATAGCGTTCCAATAAAGTATCGAACGCCACATTATTGCCTTCTAGATAAAGTTTGACCAATGCATCATCGGTCATATTCTTCAAATTCTCCATTATTTACATTATATTATTAAGGAGTAGAAGTTTCTCTATAGGCAATAATTTTAGATTGTTAAGATTTTATTATTTCATTTTATTTTAAAACTGTTACAGATATCTGTCTGCAACCGCTTTAAAAGCATTATATTATGTTGACATTTGTTTATCAACACTGCAAAGAAATAAAATTTATTCTTTTGTTCCAAATAATTTTAAATAAAAATGCCGACATTAACAATAATATCGGCATCAATACGTTATAAAACAATTATTTTTATCATTATTTCACTATTTCGGCACCCTGCATATTGAATCCTCTTAACAGGTCATCAACCTGCATACGCTTTTTACCCGGAACCTGCAGAGATAACAGATGAATATATCCGCCATCAACTGCCACTTTCACATATTTCTTGCCATCGGTTAGCAGCGTACCACACTCTTTATCGTGGCCGGCCTTCTCTGTTGCCACCTCATATACTTTCACTGCGACAGTATTGCCATCAGCTGTACGTATCTCGGTCCACGCAGCAGGATATGGAGACATACCTCGCACAAAGTCATATACAGCATCTAACTTTTTATCCCAAGAGATACGACAGGTATCGCGGAAAATCTTGGGAGCAGGACGAAGCTCATCAGCGCTCTTATAGAGCTTATCTTGTGGCAGTGCCACCGCCTTGCCTGCTACAATAGCCTCTACCGTACGAAGCACTGTATCGCCGCCTGTCAGCATCAGTTTATCGTGCAAGGTAGCTGCGGTATCATCATCTGCAATAGGCACAATATCCTGAAAAATAATATCGCCCGTATCAATCTCGTGCTTTAGGAAAAAGGTCGTAACACCGGTCTCTTTATCACCATTTATGATTGCCCAATTGATTGGAGCAGCCCCACGATACTGCGGTAGCAACGATGCATGCAGATTAAATGTACCCAAACGGGGCATATTCCACACGCTCTCAGGGAGCATACGGAAAGCTACGACAATCTGAAGGTCGGCCCTCCACTCGGCAAGTGCAGTTTGAAACGTCTCGTCTTTAAGCGATACAGGCTGCAGTAGAGGGATATCATTCTCTACTGCAAACTGTTTCACCGGACTCATCAGCAGTTGGGTTCCGCGTTTGTTTATCATTTTGTCGGGCATCGTTACAACACCCACCACCTCGAACCCGCATGAGCCATCACATTTCTGTCGTTCAACAATACGACGCAGAGGCTCAACGGCAAAGTCCGGGGTTCCCAAATATACTATTCTAAGTTTTTCCATTTTATATGTTATATGTAACCAAAAAATTCTCTTAACCTGTGGTAAATACAAATACCAATAGTCGGGATGTGCGGGCGATTAGAAATCGCCCCTACAAGCAATGAATATTCTTAGCACTCTTTAATCCGAAGTAAAATCGAGCAATGTCTTTCGGTAAGCTGTGAATATAGCCGATTTTGAGATAAAGCCTATATAATTACCTGTTGTATCTTCAACGGGCAGATTCCAAGCATTAGTCTCCTCGAATTTACGCATGACGGCCTCCATCGGCTCCTCAATGCTCAGTCTTACCGGTACGCTGCGCATCAGTTTGGCTACAGTGAAACGATGGTATAACTCCTGTCGGAACATCATATGCCTTATATCATCGAGATATACGATTCCCACAAGCCTGTCGGCCGCATTTACCACAGGGAATATGTTGCGTTTAGTCTTTGCAACAACGGCCGTAAGCGCCCCAAGGTCCATATCAGGGTCGACACGCATGAAATTCTTCTCTATCACATCCTCGACTTTAAGGATTGTGAGTACCGCCTGGTCTTTATGGTGAGTGATAAGTTCTCCTCTCTGAGCCAAACGTATCGCATAGATATTATTATTGTCGAACAGACGTACGGTAAGATATGAACACACCGATACAATCATCAACGGCAAGAAGAGATTATATCCTCCCGTGAGTTCGGCTATAAGGAAAATTCCTGTCAACGGAGCGTGAAATACTCCCGACATAAGTGCCGCCATTCCAAAAAGAGCAAAATTCTTATCAGGAAGCACCTCTCCAAGCCCCAACATATTACATACTCCGGCAAACAGATAACCCGAGATACAGCCAAGAAAAAGACTGGGCGCAAATATACCACCACAACCTCCACCGCAGTTGGTCACAGTAGATGCAAATACTTTGAAAAGTATTATCAGCGCCATGTAAATGAACAGCAGATTGGCATGCCCATAGAATAACGAATTATTCAGAATTACATCGGCCGAGGAACCGTTTATAAGATGGTTAATCATATTGTACCCCTCGCCATAAAGCGGTGGAAAGAGGAAAATCAATATACTAAGCACAGAACCACCAATGGCCAGACGCGCGTAAGGATTCTTGAAACGGCGGAAGAATTTCTCGACTCCGGCTGTCACATGTGTAAAATAGAGCGAAATTAGTCCGCACAATATTCCAAGAAGCATTACGTAAGGTACACGCGACACACTGAAAGCATCATCCAGCTGAAAATGGAACATCGCATCGGTACCCGAGAGCAGATAGGACAATGTAACAGCCGTAACGCTCGAAATGAGCAACGGCAATAGCGACGACATTGTAAGGTCGAGCATCAACACCTCGAGAGTAAATACAAGTCCAGCAATAGGAGCCTTGAAAATACCCGATACGGCACCTGCCGCACCACAACCAATGAGCAGCATCATCACCTTCTGGTCCATCTTGAAGAAACTCGCAAGGTTCGACCCTATTGCCGAGCCTGTAAAGACAATCGGCGACTCGGCTCCTACCGAACCACCAAAACCAATGGTTATACCGCTGGCAATGAGCGACGACCACATATTATGTCTCTTAATACGCCCTTGCCGACGCGAAATAGAGTAAAGCACCTTTGTTACTCCGTGGCTTATATCATCGCGCACCACATTACGTATAAACAGTCCTGTGATAAAAATACCGACAACAGGGTATATCAGGTAGAGCCAATTGAACGAATCACTCTCGAATCCGCTTGTAAGCAGATGCTGTATAAACTCGATAATATGCTTAAGCATATATGCAGCCAACGAGGAGATTACACCCACGACAAAACTCAGAAACAGTATAAACTGTCTCTGTGATATATGTTTCTCGCGCCACTCGATGAATCGGTCGAGCAAGTTTTTCTCCTTAGACTTCTCCATTATTGTCTTATTATTGTAACCTCCCCATTTTCTCCAAGTTTTATTATACTCGAAGATTTTGGATTACCTTTCTCTAACTGCTTATATCCGACAACATAGTCTACAGCCTCAACAATCTCGGGGCTTATCTCGGCAAAGAAACGGGGTGTAGGCTCCCCGCTTATATTGGCCGAGGTAGATACAATTGCCTTCTGGAAACGATAGCAGAGTTCTTTAGAGAACAACTCGGATGTTACACGTATGCCTATACTGCCATCCTCGGCAAGAAGGTTGGGTGCAAGATTTCGAGCGCCATCATATATTATCGTTAGCGGCTTATCGGTAAGTTCTATCAAGTCCCAAGCTACCGACGGAACCTTTGAGACATAACGACAAATGCGGTCGGCATTGTCGACAAGCAACAACATTGCCTTATTGTCGGCACGACGTTTGATTTCGTAGACACGCTTTACCGCGTCGGCATTTGTAGCATCGCATCCAATGCCCCATACTGTATCGGTCGGATAAAGTATCACTCCACCCTTTTTCAGTACCTCGACACATTTCTTAGCTTCATCGGCTATTGTACCCATAATTAAAATTCGCTTGTAAAGTGGAAACGTATATTCTTAAAGTCGTTCTGCGCCATTTGAAGCACATAGTTACTATCGGCAAGAAAGACATCTCGTCCTTCGATATCCTTTGCCATATATTGGTATTTGCGTCGTTTGAAATTCTCAAGCTCCTCTTGGTCGTCGCTCTCTATCCAACAAGCCTTGTAAAGACTAACCGGCTCCCAACGGCACTTTGCATTATACTCATTTTCGAGACGATACTGTATAACCTCGAACTGAAGCTGTCCCACCGTACCGATGAGTTTACGCCCGTTATGCTGGTTCACAAACAGCTGTGCCACACCTTCGCCCATAAGCTGGTCGATACCCTTTGCAAGCTGTTTTGTTTTCATAGGGTCGGCATTCTCTATATATTTGAACATTTCGGGCGAAAAGCTTGGCAATCCCTTGAAGTGCAACAATTCGCCCTCGGTAAGAGTATCACCTATCTTGAAGTTTCCTGTATCGGGCAAGCCTATGATATCTCCGGGGTAAGCCTCATCTATTGTACTTTTACGTTGCGCCATAAACTGTGTAGGCGACGAGAAACGTATATCCTTACCCAATCTTATGTGGCGATAGGGAGCGTTACGCACAAATTTACCCGAGCATATTTTGCAGAATGCCACACACGAACGGTGGTTAGGGTCGATGTTGGCGGTAATCTTGAAGATAAAGCCTGTAAACTTTGCATCTTCGGGGCTGACCATACGCTCAACCGCTTGAACAGGGCGAGGGCTTGGAGCAATCTTAACGAAACAGTTCAACAACTCCTGAACACCGAAATTATTGAGTGCCGAGCCGAAGAAGACGGGAGCCACCTTTGCATCGAGATACTCCTGAACATCAAACTCGGGATAAACACCCTCGACAAGTTCAAGGTCGTTACGCAGATGCTCGGCCTGCTCTTCCCCTATACTCTCATCAAGCTGTTTGCTGTTTACATCTACCTCTATTTTTTCGGTAACACGCTGTTTATTGGGAGTAAAAAGGTCGAGTTTCTGTTCATATATATTATATACACCTTTGAAGCGTGCCCCTTGGTCGATAGGCCAGCTAAGCGGACGTACAGCTATCTGCAACTCATTCTCGAGTTCGTCGAGAAGGTCGAACGGGTCGCGTCCCTCACGGTCCATCTTGTTCACAAACACAATAACAGGAGTGTTACGCATACGGCACACAGCCATCAGTTTACGTGTCTGTGTCTCAACACCCTTTGCACTATCCACAACAATTATTACGCTGTCCACCGCAGTAAGTGTGCGGAAGGTATCCTCGGCAAAATCCTGGTGTCCCGGAGTATCGAGGATATTAATCTTGTATCCCTCGTAATCGAACTCCATTACCGATGTTGTCACCGAAATACCACGCTGCTTCTCAATCTCCATCCAATCGGATGTAGCACTCTTCTTTATCTTGTTCGATTTCACAGCACCTGCCACCTGAATCTGTCCTCCAAAGAGCAGCAGTTTCTCGGTGAGTGTAGTTTTTCCGGCATCGGGGTGCGATATTATCGCAAAAGTTCTTCTTCTTCCTATCTCTTCTTGAATATTCATCTATACGTAGTTTTTATCTTGTTTCTAAAAAAGCAAATCCGCTGCAGTTGCACACTCGTACCTACCGCAGGGATTATATTATCCGGCTCAATGTCTATTAAGCCTCATCCTCTTCGAGATTCAGTTTACCCTCCTCTTCCTCTTTGTAATAGAGCGATAACATAGAGATAAACTTACTAATCTCGGTTGTTGCAGCCAAAGTCTCCTCATTTATGGTGCGACGCTGCAATTTCATCATCCACACCATATAAAGTGCATCGAAGCAGTTCTCAAGCTCGGGTTTTTCCCGTCCCTCACTCTTATTGCGAAACTCAACGATAAAGGGTAACGCCTTATAATATGCAGCCGAATAGTAAGGCACCTTTGGTGACTTCAACAGCCTCTGATGCAGGTCGGTGAGCATAATTACAACATTCTTGTTTATCTGCAGATGCCCACTCTCTGCAACCCCTTCGATGCGCATCATCTCGATGAGATTCGAGTACCACTCTACAAGTTCGGTACGTTGTGCAGCCGGCAAATTATATGGGTCTACCATTACCGACTGAATCTTATCAATCGACAATTCATTTGCACGCAACAAGTCCTCGACCTGCCACATATACAGCAGGAACTCTGCTATATTATTCTTTCTAAGTTCTCTTGAAACAAACAAAGCCTATCTCTATTAATGGAACGAGTAAATACCTGTAAAAAGAAGGACTGCACTAACAAACGATGCAATCATTACCACAGCACCGATAATGCGGTTTATAATCCACACACCATATACATCGAAACGTGAACGCAATTTGTTCACAACGTATGTAATAAACAACCACCATAAGACAGCACCGGCGAAGATAGAAAGATAGCCGATAGCCTGCTGATAATAGGGCTGTTCGGGAAGCATGAACTTCATAGGCGTGAACATAGCCATGAACAACAGTATTATAAGCGGATTCGATAGTGTAATAAAGAATCCCGTTACACAGTTCTGCACAAGACTGCTACGATTGCGACTCACCTTACGTGTGTTACGTGCCGGGTTGCTGCGATAGGTGTGAACACCAAAGATAAAAAGCAACACCGAACCTACAAGCTGCAACCAGAACAAATTACGCTGGTTATGAATGAAATCATAGATGAACGACAATCCATAGCCTGTGATAAGAGCATAAATAATATCACTGATAGCAGCACCGAAACCTGTCACCAAGCCATAGATACGCCCTTTATTCAATGTACGTTGAATACAGAGCACACCTACAGGACCCATAGGTGCCGAAGCCACTATGCCTATTATTATACCCTTCACAATCGTCTCAACGACCGATATTTGGGATACAAGTTGCTGTAAAAACTCGTTAATTTCGTTCATCCTTGCAAAGTTGCCATTTTTTTATGAAAAAAACACATAGTTAATATATTTTTTTCATCGTTATAAGCAAAAATTTTGCGAAAGTACATTTTTTATGTATCTCTCGCAAAATTTAAAGAATAATATAACTAATTATTATTTTCCAAAAGAAATATTTACACCAAACGATACGCTGGCATTCATATTCTCAAGTGGTATATACTGTTTTCCCACCTTTCCTATAAAACAATCAGTACCAACGAAGAAACTTATACCCGGACAGTGTATGTTTGCCATAGCACCAAATCCTGCTCCAAAATCAGCAAGTGTACCACTCAAAGCAAAATCAAATACACTCAAAGGCGATACAGTAATCATCAATGAAGTTTGGTTATAAGAATAGATATCATCGAAGCAGTGTGTATAAAGCAAACCTGCACTCAATTTATCATAGAAAGGCATGCTATACTCCACACCTAAACTCAATTTTGCACCTATACCTGAACTTACGCTACCTTCACCCTTATCCTCAAGTGTAAAGAAATCCTCCAACTCGTCACGTGTAACATCCCACTGGTCCTCGAGACTCTCATTCTTGCTATCCGAGTGGATACCCATTTCACTAAATCCGTCAAACACGTATGTATCCTCGGGAGCAATTGCTGCACGAGCAGCATTGTTCCATTTTATAAATCCTAAATCGGTCAATGAAGCCGATACAACAAGTCCTTTGGTAAGACATTCAGAGAGATCGTATGTTGCACCCATATCAAGACCCATACCAAAACCCTGGAGACCCAGCATAATATCATCATATCCATCAACAACCTTTTTGCCACCCACCGATTTCTCTTCAGAATAGGTAAACGCACCACCAAAAGCAATATCTGCATTACCCTTTGCTGCAATCTCCCATCTGTCACTATTCATTGAAACATCCATATTGTCGAACCCGGCATTGGCATACGCAAGACCAAATAGCAACTTGACACGCGCACCTACCGTAAGACTCGAATTTACTTTATGCGAATGTCCAAATGACAAATCTGCAAAGTTTCTTGTGCGCATATTGATATCACCAAACGAGTAATGTTCTCCACCCATATCTTTCATAAAACGGAACATATCATATGGCAGGCTGAATCCTGTTTGTGAGCGCAAAGTAAGATCAATTGTACTATATCCTCCAAAAGCCTTAAAGCCCATAGAAAGAACAGTAAAATCCATATTTAGGTTAACAAGATTATTGCTCTCTAGATTTCCAAGAAAATCATCAGCCGACACCGAAGAATGCATAAATGTTACAAGTTCATTATTATTATAAGGTGACTCATAAAGGAAATTAGACATTCCTGCATTACCCATTGAACTGATATTTATACCGCCCAAAATAGGAAAAGAAAAATAAGGTCTCTGACCGTTCAACGCCGGATTAAGACGATAACGAAATAGATTACCATCCATAAAATATCCTGTACGTAACGCCTGTGCCGATGCAGCCAATGACATTACTGCCATTACTGTAACAACAAATAATCTTTTTATGTCAAAACAAATATTTTTCATAGCTATTATCTTTATTGAATGTCACATTCTTAATTAATTCATATCAACCTCTATAGACTCATCTACCCTAACCGAGATTTTCTTTATTTGAATATACTCGTTTGCGTTTAAGGCACCTGCTCCCTTACCATCTATAATGAGGTCTACGACACTCAGGTCACTCAGTTCACCATTCACAGCCTTGAGGTTTATCTCAACAACAGTCTCGACCGGGTCGGTAAGTCGACCATCTTTGTATCCATTTCCTGCTGCAATTTCATTAGAAACATTCACTGCTATACCATTCAGTTTTGTAACGCCATCTTTTTTATATGCGATAATCGTAGGAGTGAAACTTGCAGGTACTGTATTATCAATAGTGATACTCAATGTAACTGAATTGATATCTGTAACATAGTCCGTAATCTCCTCGGGGTTATCACCAAGTACATCCTCTATTCTTTCGGTATACTCAAGAGCAAAAGAATCAAAATCCATAGGTGCCAACAATTTATATGACCCCTCTACTGTCATTTCCTTTCCTAATTCGATTTTTGTAATAGCCTTTTCATCTACTCTTGGCTCTAAATATAGGCTCAACTCATCGGGAACAATCTTTATTAAATCGTTAAGATTAGGTATATGCACCGTTGTGTATCCATCCAGACTATTTCCCAAGCGCGACATATAGTACTTATTGACAGCCGAAGCATATACATACACACCGGTATTCACTTCGGCATTCTCTACAAATGCACCTTCTTTATAACCTTTAATATTAATATCACCATATATATTTACAGGAGCACCATTCTCTAAGGTGACAAATAATTGAGGATTTGTAAACTCAAAATCCAAATTATCGAGGTCATCACCAAGATCTATCTCAACAGATGTTTCAACAGGGTCAATTTCGGGAGAAAAACGTCCCTCTACACTCTCTACCGCGATTCTATCAACTTTAAATTCAGCATCTACCTTTACGCCTTTGATTTCTGACAAATTATCAACACTCAGATACAGTGTATCAGAGAACAAAGCTCCATAGACACTCAGTTCTTCATCCTTGATAACTATACGGCCATCAACGACATTCAATTCTCCATTCTCCATTTTTGAAAAATCCAATGCAAGCAAAGGTACTGTGTATAAGAAATGCTTCTGACCTTTTCCGACTTTTTTCTCAACAACATCGTCGATATATAGTCTATTATTCTCTAACTTTACATCATCGTCAAAAACAAAGTAATTAGGTACCTCGATATAGAATGCACTATAACCATCGACACCTTTCGTATGAATATGCAGACTATCTATAAACTTTTCATAAATTTCATTATTGTCTGTCAAAGAAACGGTAATATCCATTGTCAGCAATACCGACTCTTTAAATGAGATATTATCAATAGCAAGAACCTCTACCGGAACGTCCTCATCTATTTCGAATGTTGTTGTATTTTCATCTATCTCATCTTCAAGCACATAGGCAAACATTTGCTCCGATACAAAATCTTTCATATCGTCGGGAACATCTGTGCCTATATCCATTTTTTTCAAATTAAAATCATAGACCTTACTATCGACCAAAGGTTTGATATTTATATCAAAAGGCTCAACGTCAAAACTTGTTGCATCTATAGTACCGGTCTCTTCGATAGAGTAAAATCCTGTTTCTTCATTAATTTTAATAACATCGCTGTCCAAAGTATCCAATAATTCTGTAAGCATTATCTTCTCGGATGAACCTAAAGGAATTGTAACTCCTTCTCCAACAGCAACAGTCATATCAATATCTTTCGACAAATCATATGTTTTGTCTACGCTGCACGAAACGGCGAATAAAGAGATTATCGGAAAGGCTAAATTCCGAAGTAGTTTTGTGTAGTTTTTCATAATTATAAAATTTATATTTAATTCTGCGACAATATTTATTGTTCAATTATCTCTATCCTCGTATTATTTTCTTTTAAATGTTGTTTACGCCGATACAGTATCAATATCGAGGTTAACAAGTCGGATACTCCTCCAATAACAGCACCTACACCAAGCAATATGAAAGGAAGCGATGCCGCATCAAATGGGTTTAAAAGAACAGACAAGCCTACAACTACAAGCGCCAATGGCATAATATACATTACCAACGGTACATGCAAAATTCTTCGAGCCAAAATAAGAGATACAATCTGATATAA
The DNA here is from genome assembly GCA_045588485.1 of Bacteroidaceae bacterium. GTDB lineage: Bacteria > Bacteroidota > Bacteroidia > Bacteroidales > Bacteroidaceae > HGM04593. The sequence continues at coordinate 53,026 of JAZNEI010000014.1, forward strand.
CCCCATAAGCGATATAAGGACACCTAACAGTATCATAAGAATCTCGACAAAAAATGCAGGTGTAAGCAACAGCCACAATCCAAAGACAAGACTTCCCAACGATGTAAATAATGTAAAAGGAAAATGTTCTTTGCGTATTGTTCCCGTATTCTTATTCAATAAATATGATACAAGTACAAAAAGGCTCGGTAAGATAAACGCAGTTCCTATACATTGAACTATTATAGGCATTATCACCTCGCGTTGCATAAGAAGTAACACACCCACAAGAATAGTAGCCACACTACGTACTATAATATTCAGCATACCCATAGCCATTTTTATATATAAACAAGAATATGTGATGGCAAAGATAGCGATTATGTATTAAAAACTGCAAAAAAAATAAAAAAATGCTTCTAACATATAATTGTAGAAGCATTAATAATAAACCCTTGCAATAAAATCAATTTTCTTTTTGAATTTCGACAGGCAACGTTGCTTTGATTCTCACAAGACGGTGCTTGTCTTTTTGCATAACTTCGAAAAGAATATCGTTACAAACAATTTTCTCGTGCAAACGAGGGAATTCGCCTTTAAGTTCCAACAATAGTCCTGCCAAAGTATCTGCTTCACCTACATAATCCTCAAAATCATCGGCATCAAGGTCCATAATCTTATAGAAGTCACTTAACAGAGTACGCCCGTCAAACTCAACGGTTTTCTCATCGATACGTTCGTAGCTGCTATCAGGTTCATCAAACTCATCATTTATCTCACCTACAATTTCCTCTATAATATCCTCTAATGTAATAAGCCCTGATACACCGCCATACTCATCGGCAACAATAGCCATATGAACACGTACAGCCTGAAAATCACAGAGCAAATCATCAATTTTCTTTGTTTCGGGCACAAAATAGGGCTGGCGCAACAGAGTCTGCCAACGGAAGTTGGCTCCACGAGTAAGATAAGGGATAAGATCTTTTATATACAATACACCACGAATATCATCCTGTCGGTCACCGTGCACAGGTATTCTCGAATAGGCATTCTCGGCAGCACAACGCAACACTTCGTCGAATGGAGCATGAATATCAAGCATAACCATATCCATTCGCGATGTCATTATATCCTTGACAGTCTCATCTCCGAAGCGTATAATACCTTCGAGCATATTTTTCTGCTCGCTTATCTCTTTAGTATCGGTAAGTTCGAGCGCCTGTTCGAGTTCATCTACCGAAAGTGAGAAATTCTGCTTCTTCGAGAGCCTCTCGGTAAAGCGAGTCGAACGCACCAACATTGTTGAAAAAGGCGTGAGTAGACGGCTGAGAGCATACAAAGGAGTTGCAGCAAAATGCACATATATCCACGTATTATTTTTAGAATACAATTTAGGCATCACCTCGCCGAAAAGCAACAACAGGAATGTCAATATCACCGTCAACACTAAGAATTCGAGCCAGGGAGCCGCAAACGTAAGCACCGACATAAAGAAAAAATTGAGAAGCATAACTATACCCACATTGACAAAGTCATTGGCTATAAGTATAGTAGCAAGCAATCGTTCGGGATCTTTCAAAAGATGCAGTATACGCCCATCCGACACCGAATCACTCTCGGCACACTTATCAAGTTCCGATTGTGTGAGTGAAAAGAAAGCTATTTCGGAACCCGATACAAAAGCAGATACCATCAACAGCAATATGGCCACTAACAGAGCTGCTATAGCTGCAGCATTGGGCACATGAGTAGTTACCAATTGTAAAAGAGGAATAATATCAATATCCATCATCTAATATTTACATTCCACCATTTGCTGCATCTGCTGCCGTGGCACGTGTCGACAACATCTCCATCGACTCGGCCAAAATCTCGGTACGGTAGCGACGAATACCATTCTGATCCTCGTAGGTATTTGTTCTTATTTTCCCCTCGATATATATGCGGTCGCCCTTGTGTACATACTTCTCGGCAACCTCGGCCAAGCCACCCCACAAGACAACATTATGCCATTCGGTACGTTCGGGTACCTGTGTGCCATTCTGCAGAGTGTAGGCACGCTCGGTAGTGGCCATAACAATATTAGCGACAGCCACATTACGGTCGAGATGACGTACATCAGGCTCTTTACCCACATTTCCAATTAATATAACTTTATTTACAGACATAAATATTTAGAAGCTGTTAAAACTCAAAAAAAACACAAAAGATGTCAACTCATTCTTTTAAATATTCAAAACAAAAGATACATATTTGAGCAACATCTCATTTTGCCTGCAAATTTACTACAAAAAATACAAAAACAGAAATTTAGCGATAGAATGTTAAGTATCCATCGGCATATAAATAGAGTAACACTGCATAAGAGAGAGTCTATGAATATAAAAATCTATGCAATCAACACAAAATGAGCCTTTTTTCGCAAAAAAAAGCAATTAAATTTCGGCATAAGTAAAAAAAGCTATATATTTGCCATCCGAAATGAAAAACGTCAATTCACTTATAAATTAAATATATAGAAAAATGACAAAAGCAGAGGTTGTTAACGAAATTGCAAAAAAGACAGGTATTGAGAAGGCAGCTGTCCTTGTTACTGTTGAAGCATTTATGGATGTAGTAAAAAAGTCATTATCGGACCACGAACCTGTGTATCTGCGCGGTTTCGGTAGTTTTATCATTAAGGAAAGAGCAGAGAAGACTGCAAGAGATATTAAGTTGGATAAACCTATGATTATCCCCGCACATTCTATCCCGGCATTCAAGCCTGCCAAAGTTTTTGTAAATGAAGTAAAGAAATAATTCTAATATTAACTTAATAAACATTATTAACTATGCCCAGCGGTAAGAAAAAGAAAAGACATAAAATGTCTACGCACAAGCGTAAAAAAAGATTGAGAAAGAACAGACATAAGAGCAAGAAGTAAAATGTCTGCATGAATACAAAGAACAAACTTGCCGAACACAAAAATAGATGTAGCAAGTTTGTTCTTTGTGTTAAAAATTTGTTCATGCCCCGGTTAAGGGCACTATAGGGGAGAAAGGCTTCGCCCCACAAAACAAGAAGCCATAAAACTAAATCAAAATAAAAGTTATTGTGACCAGCGAACTCATTATTAATGTTCAACCCGGCGAAGTCTCCATAGCAATTACCGAAGACAAGCAGCTTGTGGAGTTTCAGAAGGAAGAACAGACAGCATCATTCTCGGTAGGCAATATCTACCTTGGCCGCGTAAAGAAGATTATGCCCGGCCTGAATGCCTGCTTCGTGGACGTGGGTTCCGACAAAGACGCATTCCTTCACTATTTGGATTTAGGACCACAATTCTACTCTCTACAAAAATACATTAAACAGGTAACCAGCGACCGCAAAAAGAGTTTCCCCATGTCCAAGGCATCTATAATGCCCGAAAAGGGGAAAGACGGAAATATATCCGAAGCTTTACAGACAGGCCAGGAGATTCTTGTACAGGTAACAAAAGAGCCTATAAGTACCAAAGGTCCCCGCCTCACAGGCGAGATATCATTTGCCGGTCGTTTTCTTATACTGATACCATTTGAAGACAAGGTATCAGTATCATCAAAAATAAAGTCACCCGAGGAGCGTACACGCCTCAAACAGTTGCTGCAAAGTATCAAGCCGAAGAATTATGGTGTGATAGTGCGTACCGTTGCCGAGGGTAAACGTGTTGCCGAGCTTGACACCGAGCTTCGCCAGCTTGTCGAGAGTTGGGAGAGACTAATTGCAAAAACACGTACAGCAACAAAGCCCCCTACCCTCGTTCACGAAGAGTCGGACCGCACAGTAGCCCTGCTACGCGACCTCTTCAACCCCTCGTACGAGAGCATACACGTAAACAATGTCGATGTATGGAAAGAGATTAAAAATTATGTCTCACAGATAGCCCCCGAGAGAACCGATGTAGTAAAGTTATATCGTGGCGAGCTACCCATCTTCGACCACTTTGCAATAACCAAACAGATAAAATCGTCTTTCGGACGTATTGTCTCGTTCAAGGGAGGAGCCTATTTGGTAATAGAGCACACCGAAGCCATGCACGTTGTAGATGTAAACAGTGGTAACAGAGCACGCAACAACGCAACAACACAAGAGGATAATGCACTTGCAGTTAACCTTGCAGCCGCCGACGAATTGGCACGCCAGCTGAGACTCAGAGACATGGGCGGTATAATAGTTGTCGACTTCATCGATATGGACAAATCGGAGAACCGCCAGAAGCTCTACGAACGTATGACCGAAAACATGGAACACGACAGGGCAAAGCACAACATTCTGCCACTGAGCAAGTTCGGTCTTATGCAGATTACCCGTCAGAGGGTGCGTCCCGTAACAGACATGCCTGTAGAGGAAAAATGTCCCACCTGTTTTGGGAAAGGGAAAGTGCAATCATCCATACTGTTTACCGACACATTAGAGAGTAAGATAAACACTTTGGTCAATAACACCGGTGTACGTAAGTTCGCACTGCACATACACCCCTACGTTGCCGCCTACATAAACAAAGGTTTTATATCCTTGTATCGTAGATGGCAAATGAAATACGGATTAGGAATAAGCGTCATTCCCAATCAGAACCTTGCATTCTTAGAGTATCATTTCTATGATGCCTCGGGCAAGGAGATTGATATGAAAGAGGAATCCGAAGTAAAATGACATAAGTCATAACTCTACAAATAATGCCGACAAGTAGCGCTTGTCGGCATTATTTGTAGTTACCACATTAACACATTCTGTTGTTTTAGATTCTCATACATTGACACAACACGTTGATAATCAAGAAAGCGTACTCTATCTACAATAGGGCTAAAGATTGAAACATGTAATTTGTCCTCAAACTCCTCCTTGCGTTGTTTATCTGCTACTATGAAAAAGCCTGCAAAAAAATCTTGTAACTCATAGAATTTCGTCAAAGATTTTTTTATATCTGTTGTATGTTCAATCTCATAAAAATCGGACGGTAATCCCCTCTCATTAAACCAAATAACATCTACAGTTTTCGCTTTACGCAATATATTATCATAAGTAAATAAAGGTAAGGTTGTTGTATCTACTATTGCGCTCAAACGTGAGTCTAAGTTTACTCGGCACGCATATAATTTTGTATTATAATGTCATATTGTATTCGACGAATAAGCAAGAGTAAAAATTTTCACACGACAACCCACAGCCACAAGTGCTCGGGCGCAATCGGAAATGGTGGCACCGGTGGTAAGAACATCATCGACAAGAAGAACGTGCTTTCCACTAACTACATCGGGTTGAGAGACTGAAAATATTCCTTCAACATTCTTCCACCTCTCCTCGCGGTTTTTATGCGTCTGTGTCTCATTAGCCATTGTACGGCTCACGCACCCTTTACACACCGGAATACCTGTCACCCGAGATAGTCCCTCGGCTATGTAATCGCATTGATTATATCCACGACTGCGCTCTTTATTACGCGACAAAGGCAAAGGTATAATAAGCTCTACCCCGTCGAAAAATCCCTTTGGCAGTAGTTCTTTTGCCGCATTGTTGGCAAGCAACAGGCCTATCTGCGGTCGATTATTGTACTTAAGATTATGAAGCAAATTGTTATAAGGCGACCCTTTACGATAATAAAAATAGGATGCTGCACCATCTACAGGAACTATTCCCCAGAATATTTTCTCGAGTTCGGCACAATGTGCATCGTCTATCAAAGGCATTGCAAAAAGACAGTTAAGGCAAAGTTCCTGTTCACCACGAGACAGCAACTCGCCACACACCGCACAATGGCGTGACATTATAAAATCGAGAAAATCAGAAATCCATTTCATCGGGATTGAATTTTATCGCCTGCATAATAAGATTCGGCTCGAATCCACGACTCACTGCGAACCTGAGTATTTTCTGCCTCGAAGCATAATCATCCTTTCCGCGCAGTTCGCGGCGTTTCGAGTCTATTACCTCGCACAGAATTCTCATATACATCTCATCATCAGTCTGTTCCAAGGCTTCTTTAATCAAACTCTGATGAATTCTTTTTTCACGTAGTGCTGCCGATATTTTAACACGTCCCCAACGATTGAAACGCAGTTTATCATTAACAAAAGCATGTGAATAACGCTCTTCATTGATAAAATTTTCCTGTTTCAATCTATTCAGAATACGTTGCTGCACCGTAATATCCACACCCCACGCAACAAGTTTCGCCGTAACTTCACTTATGCAGCGTTCACACGTCGTACAATAGGATGCGGCTTTATTCAAAGCCTCGGATTCACTAAGTTCTTTCATTTTATGCCTAAACTATTTCCTACTATCACACAAAATATCATATCACTTCTGTGTATTGATATACAAAATTAAGTCAAAAAACAGATAAAAACAAATATAGTTCGCAACAGACACCACTCAATTATAACAAATTTTCACCTTATATAATAGCATCAGGGATAAAATTCAGCATTTTTGCAGAAAAAACAAAAAAAAGTTACCCAAACTATTGTTTTAACTAAAATTATTCATACATTTGCCAAAGTCACAAGAGAAAACAGATGAACAGCTATTTTCGACATACAACGATAACTCTATCAACTACCATAGTCACGACTACAGGTAGTACTATCGGCTGTACATCTACTATTACAACCCTTAGGGGTTAGGGTTATATTTTTTGTTTCTACGCGAAACATCTTTTCAGCATTTTTCTTATTCTTTACAAATAACAAGCATTTAATTTATATGCTTGTAGTATTAATCGGGTTAGACGTATAGATTTACGTTATAACACCACCCTATATTTAATGGGGAAAAATATCTGACAAAAAAGATGAAACACATTATAATCTTAGGAGACGGAATGGCCGACTGGCCGGTTGAATCATTAGGAGGAAAAACAGTTATGCAAGCAGCCCACACACCATATATGGACAAATTGGCAAGAGAGGGACGTTGCGGTCGGCTGATAACAGTAGCCGACGGATTCCACCCCGGTAGCGAGGTTGCCAATATGTCGGTACTCGGATACGACCTGCAGAGAGTATATGAAGGGCGTGGTCCTTTAGAGGCTGCCAGCATAGGAGTGGAGTTAAAAGAGGGCGAGCTTGCACTGCGTTGCAATATTGTTTGTATCAACGACCACATACTAAAGAACCACTCGGCAGGACACATTACCACAGCCGAGGCCGACATTCTCATCAGATATCTTCAAGAGCATTTAGGTAACGAACGTGTGCGTTTCCACACAGGAATACAGTATCGTCACCTGCTTGTGATAAAGGGTGGCGACAAACGTATCAGCTGTACACCGCCACACGACATTCCGGGTCGACACTATCTGCCTTATCTTGTAAAGGCCGATGTTCCCGAGGCCGAAGAGACAGCCAATCTGATAAACGAACTGATTGTAAAGTCGCAGCAGCTGTTGGCCGGTCACCCTTTGAACAAACAGCGCATGAGCGAAGGTAAAGATGCAGCAAATAGTATCTGGCCTTGGGGTGGCGGCTACCGTCCGCAGATGGAACTGTTGAGCAGCAAATTTCCACAGATAAAGAGAGGTTCGGTTATTTCGGCAGTAGACCTTATACGTGGAATAGGACGATACGCTGGATTACGTGTACTCGAAGTAGAGGGTGCAACAGGATTATACGACACAAACTACGAGAACAAAACAACTGCACTGCTCGAAGCACTAAAGGAGGACGATTTTGTCTATCTGCACATTGAGGCCAGCGACGAGGCAGGCCACGAAGGTGATGTGGCATTAAAGATGAGAACGATAGAGAATCTCGACAGCCGCGCAATAGGACCCATCTACGAGGCGGTGAAACAGATGGAGGAACCGGTGGCAATAGCTGTGCTCCCCGACCACCCCACCCCCTGCAAATATCGCACCCACACCGCCGAGCCTGTTCCTTTCCTCGTATGGTATCCGGGAATAACACCCGACAGCGTAAAGACATTCGACGAAGAGGCTGCAAAACAGGGCAGTTACGGACTTATGCAAAGAGACGAGTTTATAAATACATTTATGTATAATTAACAAGAGAAGAATATGAAATACTATAGCACAAACGGAATTGTAAGCAATATAAGCCTTGACGAAGCTGTAATAAAGGGACTCGCAGCCGACAAAGGACTTTTCATGCCTGAGAAAATTAAACAGTTGCCAAAAGAGTTTTTCGAGCAGATAGATACGATGAGTCTGCAAGAGATTGCTTATCGTGTTGCCGAGGCTTTCTTCGGCGAGGATATTCCTGCCGATGACTTAAGAAAGATTGTCAACGAGACTCTCAGTTTCGACATTCCAATTGTACAGGTAAAGGAGAATATCTTCTCGCTTGAGTTGTTTCACGGGCCTACTCTCGCATTCAAAGATGTTGGTGCGCGTTTTATGGCACGTATGTTAGGGTATTTTGTAAAGGGTAACAACAATAAATGCATAAATGTGCTTGTGGCTACCTCGGGCGATACGGGCAGCGCTGTTGCCAACGGTTTTCTGAATGTCGATGGTGTGCAGGTGTATGTGCTCTACCCCAAAGGCAAGGTTAGCGAGATTCAGGAGAAGCAGTTCACCACTTTGGGTAATAATATAACAGCTCTTGAGATTGACGGCTGTTTCGACGACTGCCAGGCTCTTGTAAAGAGTGCTTTTATGGACGGGGAGCTGCGCTGCAAGATGTTCCTTACTAGTGCAAACTCAATTAATCTTGCTCGTTTCTTGCCGCAGTCGTTCTACTATTTCTGGGCATACGCGCAACTGAAGAGGATGGGCCGAGAGCAGGAGCTTGTCGTATCTGTCCCCAGCGGTAATTTCGGTAACCTCACAGCAGGACTGTTTGCAAAGAGGATGGGACTGCCTATCAAGCATTTTATTGCTGCCAACAATCGCAATGATATTTTCTACAATTATTTACAGACGGGGGAATATAACCCGCGACCATCGATTGCTACAATAGCTAATGCTATGGATGTTGGTAATCCCAGCAATTTTGCACGTATAATATCTCTTTATAATGATGACCATAGTGCTGTATGTAATGATATTTCGGGCGCAACATACGACGACAATCAAATTGCCGAGGGGGTTAAAATGGTTTATGACGAGACCGGCTATCTGCTCGACCCTCACGGTGCCTGTGGCTATCTTGCTCTTGAAGAGTATCTTGGCGACGGTGAGACTGGTATTTTCCTCGAGACGGCGCATCCTGCAAAATTCAAAGAGACAATTGAGAATATTTTGCAACGGGAGATTGGGATTCCTGAAAAATTGCAGGAGTTTATGAAGGGCGAAAAACGGTCGGTTGAGCTTGGGCATAAATTCGAGGAGTTTAAGGAGTATCTTCTAAAAGAGGTGCTCCACGAGGGTAGTGAGATTTATTATTAATTAGGTGTGGGCTGACAGCGATTAGTTTTTTTCACTAATTGCTGTCTTTTTTTGTTTAATTCTTGCACAGATGAATCATTAGCGCTACTTTTGCTGCAGATTTCAATTACGGGGTGCCTAAGAGGGTGGCTAACTTTTATAAAGAGCTAACTTTATAAGGAACGAACTTTTATAAGGATACAGACTTTATAAGGAACTAACTTTTTATAAAGGAATGTACTTTTATAAAGGAACAGTTTTTATAAAGGGGTAAACTTTTACAAGGGAGTTCTTATTGTAAAGATTGCAATTGCCCAACCTCATCGAAAAGGCTGAGATCATACCCATAACCTGATCCGGATAATGCCGGCGTAGGGAATAGGCTATATGGCGTGGCCACACATATAGCTGCACTGGAAAAATCCCCATTTTCCGTTTAACCGGGAGTTGGAGGATTTCTTTTTTTCTCTGGCTCCACAAAAAAGATTTGGAATTGCAATGAAAAAGAGAACATTGCTTGGCTGCCTTGTTGTAATGGCAGCCACGGCCATCTGTGCACAGACACAGAAGAACGAAAAGGACAGTTTGCAGATATACGATCTGCAACAGGTGGAGATTATGTCTACAAGAGCTACCGAAACAACTCCTATTGCCTATACAAACATTGGAAGCAAGGAGATTAAAGAGCAGAATGTCGGACTCGACTTCCCCTATCTTGTGAGTATGACTCCCAGCGCAATCACTACGAGTGATGCAGGGGCAGGAATAGGCTACACCAGCCTGCGCATACGCGGAACCGATGGCACACGCATCAACGTAACAGCTAACGGCATACCCATCAACGATGCCGAGAGTCATACTGTTTTCTGGGTGAATCTGCCCGACCTTGCATCGTCGGTAAAGGATATACAAATTCAGCGAGGGGTGGGAACATCGACCAACGGTGCAGGCTCGTTCGGTGCAAGTGTTAATCTTCAGACAAGCAGCATGAGCATGCAACCATACGCCACGATAAGTGCCTCGGCCGGTTCGTTCGGAACAAACAAACAGACTGTTAAGATTGGTTCGGGACTGCTTGGCGAACATTGGACCATAGATGCACGACTCTCGAATATAGGCAGCGACGGATACATCGACCGTGCATCAACCAAACTAAAATCGCACTATCTTCAGGCGGCGTATTACGGCAAGAACACTGCTGTCAAGTTTATCACATTTGCAGGTGACGAGGAGACCTACCACGCCTGGAACTATGCGTCGAAAGAGGAAATTGCCCAGTATGGCCGTCGCTATAACTCTTGCGGATATATGTACACCGATGAAAATGGCAAGGCGCATTACTACAAGGACCAAACCGACAATTATGTTCAGAAGAACTATCAGCTTCTGCTCGACCACCATTTCAGCAACAATATAAGCCTTAACCTTGGTCTACACTACACCAAGGGCGACGGATACTACCAAGAGTATAAGGGTTCGCGCAAATTGGTGGAGTATGCCCTATTGCCCTTTGAGCAAAATGGTGAGACCGTAAAAAAGAGCGACCTTGTACGTCGCAAGGCTATGGATAACCATTTTGGTGGAGGAATATTCTCGTTAAACTATAAAAACGATAGAGTCACAGCCTCTTTAGGTGGAGCGTTTAACAGATACGACGGCGACCATTTCGGAAAGGTACTTTGGGTAAAGAACTATATTGGTGCTCTTGATGCCGGACACGAGTATTACCGCAACAACGGCTCTAAGAACGATGGCAATATATACCTTAAGGCCGACTACCGCCTCGTGCAAGGTCTAAATGCATACGCCGATATACAGTATCGTCACATTAGCTACAAGATTAACGGTTGCAACGACAAATGGAACGATGCAACAGATGCTTTACAGACTTTGGATGTAAACGAGAAATTCGATTTTATAAACCCCAAGGCAGGACTATCGTGGCAGATAGACCGCCACAATCGCTTGTTCGGTTCGGTGAGCGTGGCACACAAAGAACCCACACGCAACAACTACACCGACGGCAAACTCACCGAGCACCCCACTGCCGAGCGCCTCACCGACTACGAGTTTGGCTACACATTCGGCAACAGTTGGTTGCAAGCAGGAGTAAACCTCTACTATATGGACTATAAAGACCAGCTTGTGCTAACAGGCGAACTAAATGAAATAGGCGAACCTATGGCAAAAAATATCCCCGACAGCTACCGTGCAGGAGTTGAACTTATGGCAGGCATAGAGCTACCCTTCGGACTATCGTGGAAGGCTAATGCCACATTCAGCCGCAACCGCATAAAGGACTTTACCGAAGTACTCTATGACGACAACACCTACGAGCGTTGGGAAATAAATCACGGCGAGACACCTATCTCATTCTCGCCCGATGTAATTGTAAACAACACTCTCGGCTACCGATACAAAGGTGCCTCATTGTCGCTTCACACGCAATATGTTGGCAAGCAGTATATGAGTAATGCCCGACAGAGTGAACATCTTCTCGATGCCTACCTTGTTAGCAATCTTTATGCATCGTACAGTTTCAAACTGAATAGTATGAAGAATATTACAATTGGAGTAAATGTTTACAACCTCTTTAACGAAGAGTACGAGAACAACGGATATGCCGGCAGCGGATACTACACCGATGATAATGGAACAAAAAACCGCTACAACTATTCAGGATACGCTGCACAAGCAGGAACAAACTTTATGGGACACGTAACTATAGAGCTATAATAATAAAATGGAACAGTATATCGAGATTCTGGGCACAATTGTAGGCCTCGTCTATCTGTGGCAGGAGTACCACGCAAACATCTATCTGTGGATAACAAGCATTATAATGCCTGCAATATATCTGTATATCTACTATAATGCAGGACTTTATGCCGATTTTGGCATAAACATCTACTATCTTGTAATTGCCCTTTACGGATGGCTCGCTTGGCGCTACCGGTTCAGTTTTACAAAACGCAGCGAAAGGAACGAAGATGAGTTGTCAATAAGCCATATAAGCCGAAATACAGCTTTACGACTCGCCCTAATCTTTCTTGCGGCATGGGCAATAATCTCGTATATACTCATTAATTATACAAATAGTACAGTACCCTTTAGCGACGCATTCACCACCGCCCTAAGTATTGTGGGTATGTATATGCTTGCCCGTAAATATTTAGAGCAATGGTGGGTGTGGTTGGTTGTTGATATAGCAAGCGGTGCCCTTTACATCTATAAAGAGCTATTTTTTACCGCTGCGTTGTACACACTCTACGCAATAATCGCTATCTTTGGCTATCGTAAATGGAAGAGACTGATGAACTATGAAAAACATTGATGCTGTAATATTGGCAAACGGTGACTATCCTACCGCCGAGACTCCACTGCGCATATTGGAAGATGCACCATATATTGTCTGTTGCGACGGCGCTGCCAACAGATATCTCGAGGAGGGGAAAATACCCGATGCAATAATAGGCGACGGTGATTCACTTGCACCAGCGTACCGAAAGAAATATCTGCATCTCCTGCACCACATCACCGAGCAAGAGAGCAACGACCAGACAAAGGCACTCCGTTTTTTATTGTCACAAGGCAAACGTAATATTGCCATTTTGGGTGCAACGGGACGACGCGAAGACCACACATTAGGCAACATCAGCCTACTCATCGACTATACCCGTACCGGAGCTAATGTGCGAACATATACCGACCACGGAGTATTCATTCCATGCAACGGTAATAGCACAATAGAGACAATGGCAGGACAACAAATATCAATATTCAATTTCACAGCCCAAGGCTTCTCTGCCGAGGGGCTGCGCTATCCCATTTTCGACTTTACCAATTGGTGGCAGGGAACACTTAACGAAGCTATCGGCAACAAGGTAACCATAAGTGCCACAGGCGAATATCTGTTATTTATCAACTACAAGTAAAAAGCAAAGATAAGAGTTTGATACCGATACACAGAATTCAAAGAGCCGATACATAACGTGTGCGGAACGACTCTCGCGCCTTTCTCACATAAAGTCTAATCACATCATCGGGCAATGAGGAGGAATGTACGTATGCTCGCGTTGCATCGGGAAATTTTGCAAGTGCAGTAGCCAACAACCACGCTACTCCCATACGCACATAATAGGGCGAGGTCCCCTGTACCGTACCCATCTGCGGCTTTTCGGGGCGACCTTTTACACTCTTATATAGCGACTCTATTATTGAGAAGTCTAACGAATTAATCTGTTTGAATAGCAGCTTCAGCCACTCATCATCGATAAAATAGCACATTGATGCAACAATAGCAAAGCGCACCTCGAATTCACGTTTCGAGGCGAACCACCGCAATAAAAAATTCCACAGTTTCTCTTTATCGGCACGTTGCATCCACTTTGCATTGGCACAGAAAGCGTCGCACACCGCCCAATTATCGAGTACAGGAATATAGTGTTCGAGCATCGAAAAGCGCTGTTCCAGTGGGCATTTCTGCAGGTTAATCAAGAATCCCCAAATAACCGTCTCTTCATAGGTAAGAGCATCGTGTGCAGCCTGCTCGAATCGGGCAATATACTCGGCCCCATCCTCCTTTGAGAGAGTCTTTGCCACAAGTTTCATCTCGGGAGTATGCAGTCCCATCACCCTGCGACAAGGCAAGGCATTCACAACTCTTAAATGCCCTTCGCGGTAATGTCCGTCCGACAAGAACCGTTCACTAACCAAAGGTGCAAGAATATCCTCAATCATTCTTTATACTCTGCAAATGCCACATCTTATGTCCTAAGAATGTGGTAGGATTAATACGCTCAAAGCCCAATGAGGTATATAATGCCTCGGCATCGGGATTCTCAACATCAACCAAAAGACCAACACGGCTGAATCCTGCTTCAAAAGCTCTCTCGCGCATTGCACAAAGCAGTTTACTACCAATACCGCATCCGCGATACTGTGACAATACAGCAAGTGAGTCGATATAAAATTCCCCCACACTTGTCTCATCCTCTATGTCGAGCAAACGACCGGTCTTTTCCACAATAAGAGTCTGAAGCGGTGCTCGAAGTTCATAGAGCCGTGCACCATCATAACCCACAATAGCACCCACTGCATTTCCGTCAATCTCGGCAACAAGAGCATTGCAATAACTATATTGCGCATCGGTACGCGCGGCAAGTTTCACAAAGACCTCGTACAGAGGATGTTTCTCATCGTAATGAAGCGCCATACATACTACAAGCCCAATAAAAGGAGCATCATCAGCAACAGCTTCTCTTATTATTATATCTTTGTTCATTTTCTACCTATTATTACATAATTTCCATTAATAGTTCAAAATTACAAAAAAGGAGATGAACTAGCAACTATCGCATTTATATTATTTACTGAAGTAACAAGCTTTCGGATGAAACATCCTAAAAATATGTAATAATAACTATTTTCGGGCAACTGAATAATAAATAGGCAATTAAATACAAAATCACACAATATGTAAAGATTTATCTCGAACGTATGTGAGAGTTCTAATTAATCCTTTATTGAGATTTCTTCTCCCATGTGGGGTCGTCGAAATAACAACATTGTGTAAATTGCCATATAATTACAAAAAAATAATAACCTCGAAAGCCCGTAAGCTTTCGAGGTTATTATCGTTATATACTACACATTTGTTAATTCCACAAGTTACCCCACTCTCCACGACGGTCGTTACCAAGCTGTGAACCGGGATCAGATGTATCTACTATCTTATCGTCACTGCCTACAGGCAAAGAAACTGCAAGCATAGCCTCAGGTTCAAAGTTTACCTCAGTAATAATAGGTGCTAAATAAACTCTTTTCATATGAAATATTTTATGCTTATTCTAAATTATGTTTCTAATCACTCGCAATTACTTAACCAGCACTTTTTTACCATTTACAATGTAAATGCCGGGAGCTGTAATACTTTCTATTCTACGGCCTGTAAGGTCGAAAATAACCTTTGCTTTTTCAGTTCTAATCTCCTCGATGCCTGTTGTGCCGTCGTAACGAACACCGTAGCTTGCAATGCTACCTGCACCGGCTGGCTTGGGAAGATATGCCTTGTGACCATTATTAAGGAATGTGCCATCAGACTGACCATCTGTAACTGCTCTATAAAAACCAACAGTTCCGTCAACTACACCAAGAACATAGGCATCGGCTGTAACATACTCCGATGCTACTGTACCTCTAAGAGCACTTGTTTCTGTATTCTCTGTCGATGTAATTGTAAAGCTATATGTACCGGCATCAGCTACCACTACTACACCTGTGTTTGCAGGAATAATACCACCTTTAACCTCGGTAAGATTTGCCCACTCGCCATCAACAGCAACGGTATAAGCCTTAACATTAGCAGGAATTTCAAGTGCCACAGGAGCATATAGTGTTGCCTTGCCCTCCTCGCCAACAACGACAGGAAGAGCAGCAACCTCCTCAATTATAAAATCGTGATTTACGCCACAATTGCTGCTGCATCTATCGGCACGAGTACCTGCATTATCGTGAAGGTTCTTAGAACCCGCAGTAGCATTGTCGGTAAGCGCATATTTACCAAAAGTATTTGGCGACTGTGAGAAAGTCCAAGCACTCTTTGTAGCATCACCAACAACACCTATTTCACGGGTGTTACGTGTGTATGTACCTGTTGCATAGTTCAAGAGAGAATTACCATCGAGAAGGAATATTGTACCTGCAAGATTGCATTCACCCTCCGATTTCATAGCCATCTGTCTGCTTGATGCATCA
The DNA here is from genome assembly GCA_045588485.1 of Bacteroidaceae bacterium. Lineage (GTDB taxonomy): Bacteria > Bacteroidota > Bacteroidia > Bacteroidales > Bacteroidaceae > HGM04593. The sequence goes on from JAZNEI010000014.1 coordinate 69,111, forward strand.
TAGAGACTCGAGGCATCAATATAATTACCCGAATTTCCCTTCAGACGATAGTAATTACCGGCCTTAGGCTGATTAATAGAGAACGAGCCGACAATAGCATTAAGTTCGTCAATCTTTACATTAATCTCTTCGGGAGTAGGTGTAGAAGTAGATGTAATTGCATTATAGTAATCAACTATAGCCTGGAATTCTGCCAAGTAATTGGGGTTACTTGAAGTATACTCACCCATAGCATTGCCAATAGTTATATTGCTAAACAATGTCTGTGCATTGCTAATTGCAGTACCAAGATTATTCTTAGCTGTAGTATTATCTAATTCAAAAGCATTAACAGCTTGCACAATTAATGCAAGTACATCCTCACCAAGGTCATCAATCTCGGTAACACAATGTCCGTTTCCGGTGTCATTAAGGTCAGTCCAACCACCATTCCAAGTAATAAGACCTTCGCCAAAATTGGGAGAATGGTTAGCAACACATTTACCATCGTTCAGCGTTGTGAAAATAATAGGATAATTTGACAAATTACCTTTCTTGAATGTAACCTTCGCAGGAGTATCAGACATAGGGACTGAAGCATTTTTGTCAGCACTCTGTACACCCAAGAACTGTTTCTTACCAAGATTATAAAGATAGTAATTCTCTTTGTCTGACTTGTAGACTGTCCACTTAAAATAGTCGCTGTTTGTATCGGCTGGAACCCTTGCTGTAGAGATGGCATAATCACTTGATTCTGAAGCGCCCATCGCTCCGCGTTGTGTTACAAAAGTATATAATTTCCCGTTTACAAATTCACTGGGATCTTTAATTGTAACAGGTTCCGGCTCGGGGTCGGGAGCAGACTCACTAACCTCTACTGCATACACATAGTGTATTGTCCAACCACCCAAACCTGTATTATATTGAGGAGTACCTGATGTACCATTCTGTACATTAATCCATTTACCTGAATTATTTACGAAACGGACCAACACATATCCTCGGTGTCTACATAAGGCTTTGAGTCGCCATCGCCGTTGAAGTTAGAAGAACCATCACCTGCCTGAGTTGGATTGGTTGTTGTAAACACAGCAGCACCCTCGATAGAACCGAAGTCCTTGGGAGAACCTGTCTGCATATAGGTTCCGTTCAACTTTTTAAGATAGTAAGAACCAGCCTTACCTTCGACAGTAGGCTCCCACACAAACACTGCTGCGTCTGTAAAATCGGCAGCGCTGTAGGGTACAGCGCCTGTGTTACCAACAAAATAATAATTGTTGGTAGCAGAAAGGTTTTTAATGGCAATGTAGGTAGATGCAGTCTTAGCATTCAATTCTGCAGAACTCAGACGAGTCTCGGTGAGACTGTAACTCTGTGCCATTGCAACAATTGTGATAAACAATGTCGCGATAAATAAAGTAAATTTTCTCATAAAAAAGTTAGTTATAATTTATAATCTATATTGAATTACAAAGAAAATAATTTATTAATAAACATCATGGACGAAAATGTTAAAGTTTTTTAAATGCCAAAAATTCTTAATATTCACACTTTTATCAGAAATCGGGATAACTTGCAAGTAGAATCTGTTTATAAGTAAAAGGATGCTCGAAAGCTATACTTGATGCGTGCAACATTAGGCGTTTATCGGGTGTACCGTATAGTTCGTCACCCACAATAGGCGTGTCGAGTCCTAAGGTGTGCGCACAATGCACGCGCAATTGATGAGTGCGGCCCGTAAGAGGCTGTAACTGCGCTACTGCACACTCTCGACCGTTATACTCGCAAGTCGAGACAATATGATAGATAGTAACAGCCTCTTTACCTTGCTCGGTATCTACCATCTGACGTGGTCGGTTGATATAATCGGGAGATAGAGGAAGTGAAATTCTACCCTCTCTGCTCTTTGGTACAGCCGATAATAGCGCTGTATAATGCTTTTTCACCAAGCGTCGTGCAAAGAGCGACTGCATCGCCTTTAAAGCCTCTCTCCCCTTTGCAGCCACTAAAATACCAGAGGTTGACATATCCAATCGGTGTGCAACGAAAATATCCTCTCTGTCAAAATGACAGGTAAGCCACTCTTGCACCGAACGACCGCCGACTTTTCCCGGCACCGATAACACTCCCGAGGGTTTATCAACCACAATAAGCCAGTCATCCTCATACAAGATGGGAATATCTGCGAACCGTTCCCCGGCACCTTCTAACGAGGATTTTTCGACATCTAAACCTTGCAACATAAAAGCGAGTATAGGCTCACATTTTCCCTTACACGACCCATAGAAGCAACCATCGCGACGTACCTCACCAACAGGCGAAGCACCCAACCAAAATTCGGCCATACAAAGAGGCTGCATATTGTTTTTATAGGCATATTGCAATAGTTTGGGTGCTGCACACTCTCCTGCTCCGGCAGGTGGAATGCAGCCTCGTTGCTCGTCGAATATCTGTAACAGAGTACGACTCTCACCCCGTGCATTAAGCATTACAAATTGCGAGAAAAGCCACTCTTGCAACGCTGCCGAGCGCCGTCTACGCTCCTCTTTATAGCACTCTACCGCACTATTAACAGAGTTAAAAAGCGTCTCGGCCTCAGCAATCTTTTCGTTCCACATTTTAGTGAGACGTTTAAGTTCGGCCTTACGATGCTGGCTGTCGCGCACAAGCGCTGCTTCTTCCTCGGAAGTAAGACCACCCTTGTCGCGCATATTATCGCGCAGCACCTTTGCGCGTCTGTTATCCTCGCGCATTGCCAAAATATCATTCTCGGCCTGCTTGCGGCAACTCTTTAAGTGGTGGCAAGCCTCTTTATACTTCTCGCTTGCACATATAGCAGCAATATGCTCGTTAATCGTTGAAATCTCGGCCTCCTCACGTTTAAAATAACCATTGGGACACTGAAAATCGAATACAGCCGAAACGAATCCCTCTTGCACGTTGCTTCCCCCCAACAATCCCGAGAATGCAGCAAGATAGCCCAACTCGCCCGAAGCATCGCGTACCACAAGCACACCAAACATTTTTCCTTTGGCAACTTCATCGGCAAGTTCTTTGTGCCCTGCTATATAAGCCTTAACCTCATCGGCTGCCATTAAAGACAGCCGGTGAGGTTTATAATGAAACGGATTATTGAACCGTTGCGGTGGTTCAACATCCTTTATGTCAACCTTAAAAGAGTGAAAAAAGCTCATCAATTTTTGTAAAGGACATCCTTGCTCTCGTCAAAACCACCATCAAACTCGTTATTCTCGATGGTAACATTCACAACCTTTTCGAAGAAAAATCGACGATTATTCCAATGGAAAGGCTCAAAATCCTTATTCTGAATAATTTTGTTACCTCGGAACACAAGGCCGTCAAGCGATTTTGCATATACTATAGGAGCATCGAACGTCTCAAAGATATTATCCTCAATAACAACTCCATTTCCCCCTCCTCCGTGGAAATATTTTGTCTGCGAGGCAAGGTCGGGAATCTCGGGATAGATAGAGATAATACCGTTTGTAAACTGGAACATATTAGTCAATGAATTAACGAAACGGTTCTTTCGGATAACAACGTCACGACAAGCGCCCGTCTCGAACCAGCCGTTGCAATCGCCACAAAGCAAGATAGCAGTACCCGAAGTGTGGTCGAAGAAATTATTCTCGACAACAGTACGTTTAGGAGTACTGAAAAGTGTTCCACGTGCCCTGTTGTTGCGTATAACATTATTGGCAAAAAGCACCTCGGGAGTCCACTCGAGGTTCTCGATGCCGTAATTTCCATTTGCAATATCCTGCGGCAATGCTTTCTCAAACTTAATCTTGAATTCCTTACATCCGGCCAACTGCTCTTTGTCATACTGTGTAATCTCGACCACACGGTTACCCTCGGTAATTTCCATAACATTAGAGCGTACAAACTGCACACTGTCACCTGCACTGCCCCAATAGAAGCCGTAAGCCTGACCATGCATATAACGTCCGACAAGCGTATAGTCATCCAATCGCTGTGTAACACGCAGATATGTTCCGTGAATATTTATCGCATCATCCATCATACCCTCATAAAGACCGTTTACCGACTTTATCACACCCTTGCAGGCCGAGAAGTGCGTAGCATCGGCCTGAGTTGTAAAATAGCGTTCATTACTGCGTGTAGCTACCCGAAATCCATCAAGCGTAAGATTCTCGCTCACCTGTGCCAACAATCCCATACCCTCGGCATAATAAACTGTCACCGACTTAAAAGCTACATCCTTACACTCGGACACAAAAATTCCGGGAGTAGGACGTGCGTATGAGCGTAAAGCAACAACCGTACCCGGCACAAGGCGAGTATCGCGCCAAGGCGCACGTATAACACGAGATTCAATCTCCTCGACATTATGAACACCTACCCAAATGTCGCTTGTACGGTAAACAAGATGCCTTGTTTTTCCATCAAAAGCAATACCGGCAGACGGAGTAAGTTCCCAATTGCTGCCGTATGTAACCAAACGTCCGTCTACAATCTTATAGTTTGCGTATGGAGCTATGCGATAAGTAATAAAACCATTCTCGGTATCATTCTCAAGCACCTCGACCTGTGTAATCTGTGGTACACGGGTATCAACACCTATAAAATCGAGTGTACAATTCTCGCAACCTATCATAGCAATGGGAAGCATACGACCATTCATATAAAAATCGGCACGGCGTGCGTCCGTTCCCTTGTCATTACCTTTCAGAGTAAGATTCTTTACACCTTCAAGAACAATAGCAACTTTTTTAGGGTTATTCTGGTCGTGGTTCGAGATGTAATATTCACGAACATTGGCACTATCGGGATAGAAATCATAATCTCCACCCTCGAACAATAGAACAGCAGGGTTGCCGTTGCACTCCGACTTAATAGTCGCTATTGCAGCAGCAACCTCTTCGGTCATATCCTCGCCCGTATTGGGCACAATACCAAAATCGGTGGCACGATAAACTTTCGGACCACAAGCCGCAAGCGTAAGTGCGGTAAGAAGTATCACAAAAATACGTTTCATAATAATTATATCATTTTCGGCGAAGATAATAAAAAAATGTCATTTTGTCATAAAGAGGTCAAAATAAATATAAAATAAGAGTTTAAAGACACATTGGCACACTTTTTGTATTAATCATTAGTAAAATGAAAAGATTTTCTCCTATTTTTACATAGAAATCTATCAATTTATTGTTATCTTCGCAGAAATTTACAAAAGTCTCAAACAGGCATAAAAGTTTTTATAGAATAACTACAACTTAAATACATAATGGGATTTAACGAATTTATAAGTAAAATTTTTGGAAACAAGGCAAGCCGCGATGCACGCGAAATAAAGCCTTGGGTAGATAAAGTGAAGGCAGTCTACCCCGAGATATCAGCACTTGACAACGACGGACTGCGTGAGCGTTCTGCCAACCTTAGAGCAAAGATTCAAGGTACAGTAACCGAGGAGCGTCGTAAAATTGCAGAGTTAAAGGAGAGTATCGAAAGAACAGACATCGACAAGCGCGAGAGTATCTTCAACCAGATAGACAAACTTGAGAAAGAGGTTCTTGAAAAGCTCGACAAGGCACTCGACGAAGCACTGCCCGAAGCGTTTGCCATTGTAAAAGATACAGCACGCCGCTTCACCGAAAATGAAGAGACGATAGTAACAGCCACACAGTTCGACCGCGACCTTGCTGCAAAGTTCGATTTTGTACGCATCGAAGGCGACAAAGCGATATACAGCAACCATTGGACAGCAGGAGGCAACGACACTAAGTGGAACATGGTACACTACGATGTTCAGCTCTTCGGTGGCGTTGTGCTTCACAAAGGAAAAATTGCCGAGATGGCAACCGGTGAGGGTAAGACACTTGTTGCCACCCTTCCCGTATTCTTGAATGCACTCACAGGCAACGGTGTACACGTGGTGACAGTGAACGACTATCTTGCCAAGCGCGACTCGGAGTGGATGGGTCCTCTTTATATGTTCCACGGACTGAGTGTCGACTGCATCGACAAGCACCAGCCCAACTCTGAAGCACGTCGCAATGCCTACCTCGCCGACATTACCTTTGGAACAAACAACGAGTTCGGTTTCGACTATCTCCGCGACAATATGGCTATGCAGCCCGACGACCTTGTACAACGTGTTCACAACTACGCCATTGTCGACGAGGTCGATTCGGTACTTATTGACGATGCACGAACACCCCTTATCATCGCAGGTCCCGTACCCCGTACAGCCGACCAGATGTTCGAAGAGTTCCGTCCCATAGTAGAGCGCCTTGTAGATGTACAGAAGAAACTCGCCACCGAGTATCTTGCCGAGGCACGTCGTAAAATATACTCCCAGAATAAAGATGAAGTATCCGAAGGCTACATATCACTATTCCGCAGCCACAAGGCACTACCTAAGAACAAGCCACTTATAAAACTGCTCAGCGAACCCGGAGTAAAGACAGGACTCCTTAAGACCGAGGAGTATTATATGGAGCAGAACAACAAGCGTATGCCCGAGGCTGTTGAGCCACTCTATTTTGTAATCGACGAGAAGAACAACAGCGTCGACCTTACCGACAAGGGTATCGAACTTATCACCGGTAATTCTCAGGACCGCGATTTTTTCGTGCTTCCCGATATTGCGACACAAATGTCAGAGCTGGAGAACAGCAACCTCAGCAACGAGGAGAAGCTCGACCGCAAAGACAAGATGCTTGCCGAGTATGCTGTAAAATCGGAGCGCATACACACCATAAATCAGCTTCTTAAAGCCTATACAATGTTCGACCGCGATATAGAATATGTTGTCAGCGAAGATGGCAAAATCAAGATTGTGGACGAGCAGACAGGACGTATAATGGAGGGTCGTCGTTACTCGGACGGTCTTCACCAGGCTATCGAAGCAAAAGAGCGCGTAAAGGTAGAGGCAGCATCGCAGACATTCGCTACAATCACATTGCAGAACTATTTCCGTATGTACCACAAGCTGTCGGGAATGACCGGTACAGCCGAGACCGAGGCAGGCGAATTTTGGGACATCTACAAGTTGGATGTGGTCGTAATACCCACCAACCGTCCCATTGCGCGTAACGACATGAACGACCGCATATACAAGACCAAGCGCGAGAAGTACAAAGCTGTTATCGAGGAGATTGAGAGCCTTGTACAACAGGGTCGCCCCGTACTTGTTGGTACAACATCGGTAGAAATATCCGAGATGCTGAGCCGTATGCTCACAATGCGCAAGATACAGCACAATGTCCTCAATGCCAAACTGCACCAGAAAGAGGCCGATATTGTTGCCAAGGCCGGTCTTTCGGGCACTGTAACCATCGCAACCAACATGGCAGGTCGTGGTACCGACATCAAGCTGAGCGACGAGGTAAAAGCAGCGGGAGGACTTGCCATCATCGGTACCGAACGTCACGAATCGCGCCGTGTCGACCGTCAGTTGCGCGGACGTGCCGGCCGTCAGGGTGACCCCGGCTCATCGGTATTCTTCGTATCGCTCGAGGATAACCTCATGCGTCTGTTCGGCAGCGAGAAAATTGCCAAACTCATGGACAACAAATACGTGGGAATGGCCGACGGCGAGATGATTGAGAGCAGCTTAATGACAAAGCAGATTGAGCGTGCACAGAAGAAAGTCGAAGAGAATAACTTTGGTATACGTAAGCGCCTTCTCGAATACGACGACGTAATGAACAAACAACGTACCGTAATATACACCAAGCGTCGCCACGCCCTCATAGGAGAGCGCATCGGAATGGACATTGTGAATATGATATGGGACCGTTGTTGCAATATAGCCGAGAATTTCCCCTACGACGATGCAAAATTAGAGTTCCTCAGAATATTGGCAATGGAACTTCCCTTTGCAACACAAGAGGAGTATGACAAGCTCGACCCCGAGGCACGTGCCGAGAGATGCTTCGATGCAGCCATCGAGAACTTCAAGCGCAAGAGCGACCGCATGGCAAGCACAGCACAGCCCAATATCGAGTACATATACCAAAAGACCGAAGGAAGAGACGGAATAGTATCGGTACCCATCACCGACGGCCGCCTGCTCTACAACATCCCCGTAAGCATTGTAAAAGCCTATGAGACACAGAGCAAGGAGATTATCAAGTGTTTCCAAAAGGCAATTTTGCTACACACTATCGACAATGCATGGAAAGAGAACCTGCGTGACCTCGATGAGCTGAAACACTCGGTACAGAACGCAAGCTACGAGCAAAAAGACCCATTGCTTATCTTCAAACTCGAGTCGGTTAACCTGTTCGATAAAATGGTAAACAAGATTAACGACCAAACAGTTTCGATACTTACTCGCGGACAGATACCACAGATTGACCCTGCAAGAGTGAACCAGGCACCACAGCCCGAGCGTCCTCGTCAGCAGCAGCAATACAATGAGATAAAAGCCGACCTCAACGATCCCAACCAGCAGTCGGCAGCACAGAACGACACACGTTCGGTGCGTCGCGAGCCGGTGCGTGTAGAGAAGACAGTCGGTCGTAACGACCCCTGTCCTTGTGGCAGCGGAAAGAAGTTCAAGAACTGCCACGGCAAGAACCTCTAATCGACAGTCACAGATAAAACAAGATACAACAGATATTTTACAAACCAACAAAAGCGCAGCAATATGTTACTCAGCAAACAGTCGGAGAGCACTCTTCAGAAAGCCATAGAGGCAATGATTAAGCGATTCGTTACAACCGAAGCAACCACAATTACCGATTTTCATTTCCATGTGAATATCGAGAACGGCAATATGGACATATTCGATGACGACGACAACACACTAGCAAGTGCACATATATGCGAATGGGAACATTTGAATCAGGAGAACTGCTACAACGAAATAGAGTCGGTGCTGCGCAACAAACTCTCCGAGATGCAGAAATCAGGATTACTCGACAATATGAACATCCTGAAGCCCTACTCATGTCTGCTTGTCGACGATGACAAAGAGACAATAGTCGACCTATTGTATGTCGATGATGATACATACATAATAAATGACGACCTTATGAAAGACTTCGACAAAGAGATGGACGAGTTTTTGAAAAAGCTGTTGGAAGAGTAACATATTTCTATACCTTATATATATTAGGCCGCACATTTGAAGTGCGGCCTAATATTATTAATCACACAGACTCATATATACTAAAAAAACTTAACAAAGCATTTTAGCAGACAAGAAATAAAGAAAACTTTTTTGTATTAAGAAAGTTTTCTTTGTAACTTTGCAACGCAATTCAAGAAACGTATACATAAAAACTCCTAAAAAGTTGCAAAGACAATATGAGCTCTAAAAAAAACGATAATAACGACAACAGCAGCGTACGCCTACGCATAATTGAAGGAGCCGGCAAATTGTTTCTTGCAAAAGGCATAAAAAGTGTCCGTATGGACGATATTGCCCATGAGTTAGGCATATCGAAGCGTACGATATATGAGCATTTCTCAGATAAAGACCAGCTGCTGAGAACCTGCTTAATGCATGTACACCGTTATACCTCAGATAAGGTACTTGAACATCTTCGTGCAAATTCACGCAACACCCTCGACGTAATTCTAACAATGTACGAGGTATATTTTGCTATAATGAACAAGGTAAACAGGCAGTTCTTTATAGACCTTCAGAAGTTGCCCGAGATACAGCAAAGAAATAGCCGACGTGAACAGCTGAACCGTCACATATTCAAGCATCTTATGCGCAAAGGAATTAAAGAGGGACTGTTCCGAGAGGATATAAATTTAGAGGTACTTGTGTACATTCTTCAGCACGACCTTAATTTGATAACATTTGAAGAAAAGTTCGAGGACCAATCGCCCGAAGAGCTTGGTAAAGCATTCATCCTTTTCTATCTGCGCGGAATAGCAACTCCTAAAGGACAAGAAATAATAGAAAGATTCATTGATAAATTAAACGAGAAGAAGAACGAACAATAAATATAGTATTTATGAACATTAAAATGCGATTCAAAACATTGATTGCTATGTTGGCTCTCGTTACGCTGACATACGCACAAGAGAGCAATCCTACAATGCATCTTACACTCGACAAAGCCATCGAGCTTGCATTGAGCGAAAACCCCACTATGAAAGTGGCCGAGCAGGAGATACAGCTCAAAGAGGTTTCTAAGCGCGAAGCGTGGCAGAATCTCTTGCCCACAGTCTCTATCGACGGAACAATCTCGTATAACATCAAGGTTGCCGAGATTAAGACAAGCATGGGTAGTTTCAAAATGGGTATGGACGACTCTAACACCTGGAACGGTGCATTACAGGTTGCACTTCCCCTTTATGCTCCCGCCGTTTACAAGACTATGAGCCTGAGCAAAAGCGATCTTGAACTTGCCGTTGAGAAGAGCCGCGGCTCTAAACTCGACCTTATCAATCAGGTGACCAAAGCCTACTATCAGTTGATGCTTGCACAAGATTCATATAAGGTACTGCAAGACAACTACAAACAGGCCGAAATAAACTTCGACATTGTAAAAGCAAAGTTCGACCTGGGAAGTGTCAGCGAGTATGACAAATTGAGCGCCGAGGTTCAGAAGAACAGCGCATGGCCCTCGGTTATCAGCGGAAAAAATGCCGTAGAGCTTGCTAAACTGCAGTTGAAGGTACTTATGGGCATCACAGCCGATGTTAATCTGGTAATCGACGATAATCTTAAGAACCACGAAGCAGAGATGGCAGCAGCTGGCACACAGCGCATCGACCTAAGCAATAACTCGACACTTCGTCAGCTCGACCTTAACGCCGAACTTCTTAGAAAACAGCGCAAGATTCTGAACACCTCGTTCCACCCCACCCTTGCACTTGTCGGAAGCTATCAGTACCAATCGATGTCGAATACCAATTGGGAGATTAATAACTACAACTGGAGCAACGCATCATCGCTAACACTCTCACTCAGTATTCCTCTTTTCAAAGCAAGTAATTTCACTAAGCTCAAGACAAACAAAATACAGCAAAGCCAGCTTGCCGAGAACCGTCTGAATACCGAGCGTATGCTCAATATGCAGGCACAAAGCTACATCGACAATATGAAGAAAAGCACCGAGCAGCTTCAGTCGAGCAAATTAGCTGTTGAGCAGGCACAGAAAGGACTTAACATCAGTCAGAAGCGCTACGAGGTTGGTAAGGGAACGATACTTGAGCTTAACAACTCACAAGTATCGCTCACAAATACACAACTCTCTTACAACAACACAATATACGAGTATCTTGTAGCACAATCGGAATTGAACACAGTATTAGGAAAAGAATAAAAACATAAATATTATGAAGAAGAATCTGACATTCATTACAATGGTTGCCGCAACCCTGCTTTGCTCGTGCGGCAGTGAGACCAAAACAGGTGAGACAACAGCACAAGAGGTAACAAAGCCCAATGTTAAGATTGCCCAAGTTACAGCACAGATGGTTCCTCAAACCGAGAGATTCGCAACAACTGTTGAGGCTGAGGTTAAGAACAACATCATCCCCAATGCACCCTTGCGCATCGATAATATACTCGTTGAGGTTGGCGACAATGTAGTAAAGGGTCAAAAATTGGTAGAGCTTGATGCAAGCAACCTCGAGCAGTTGACACTTCAGATTGAGAACCAGCGCATAGAGTTCAACCGTGTAGCCGAGTTATACAAGGTGGGCGGTGCCTCAAAAGCAGAGTATGACAATGCAAAGACTGCGCTCGACGTGAACGAGAAGGCACTTAAGAACCGTCTGGAAAATACAGTACTCGTCAGTCCCATTAATGGTGTTGTATCGGCACGTAACTACGACAACGGCGATATGTACGGTGGACAGCCCATCCTTGTAGTAGAGCAGATTACTCCCGTAAAGATGAAGGTTAACGTAAGCGAGAAGTATTACTCTAAAGTTAAGAAGGGTGCCGATGTAGAGCTTCAGTTCGAGACCTACGGCGACGAGACATTCACAGGTAAGGTAAATATTGTTTATCCCACAATAGACCCAACAACACATACATTCCCTGTCGAGATTACCCTATCTAACAACGACCGTCGCGTACGTCCCGGCATGTTCGGACACGCAACAATCAACTTTGGCGAAGCAAGTCACGTTGTAGTACCCGATGCAGCAGTTATCAAACAGGCCGGTAGCGGCGACTACTATATCTACACATACTCTAACGGCAAGGTAAGCTACGACAAGATACAGATAGGTAAGCGTATGGACGACAAGTACGAGCTTATCTCGGGTGTTGCATCAGGTGCCGAAGTAGTTATAGCAGGCCAGAATGCACTTGCAAACGGAGTTGAAGTAAATGTAATAAAGTAACAAACACAACATAAAAACGACACTATATGAGTATTTATGAAAGTTCAGTAAGAAAACCGATAATGACATCGCTATGTTTCTTAGCGATTGCACTATTCGGTATATTCTCACTATCGAAACTGCCTATTGACCTTATGCCGGATATCGAGACAAATACCATTATGGTATTTACCTACTATTCCGGAGCAAGTGCCGAAGATATTGAGAACAATGTGACACGTCCTCTCGAGAACACCCTTAACTCGACCGAGCATCTTAAGCACATCACATCAAACTCACGTGAGAATGTATCAGTAATCACATTGGAGTTCGAGTTTGGTTACGATATTGACGACCTGACGAATGATGTACGCGATAAACTTGATATGGTAGCATCGTCACTACCCGATGATGCAAACAACCCTATCATCTTCAAGTTCTCTACCGATATGATTCCTATTATGATGATTTCGGTAAAGGCCGAGGAGAGTCAGGCGGCACTTTACAAGATTCTCGACGATAACATCGTGAATCCCCTTGCACGTATCGAGGGTGTAGGTACCGTGTCAATCAGCGGTGCTCCCGAGCGCGAGATTAACATTTATATGGATCCCGTTAAGATGGAGGCATATAATATCTCGGTAGAGGCTGTCAGCTCGGTTATCTCGGCCGAGAACCGCAACATCCCCGGCGGTACATTCGATATTGGTAACAACACCTATTCATTGCGCGTCGAGGGAGAGTTCAAGAATCCTCAGGATATGATGAACCTTGTTGTTGGCACACGCAATGGTGCAAATATTTACCTGCGCGACGTTGCTCGTATTGTCGACAATGTGCAGGAGCGCGCACAGCGCAGTTTCACCGATGGAAAGCAAGGAGCGATGATTATCGTTCAGAAGCAGTCGGGTGGAAACTCTGTTGCCATTGCCAATGCTGTTCGTGAAGAGCTTCCCATACTACAGAAGCGTCTCCCCTCTGATGTCGAACTTGACATTATCGTAGATACATCCGAGAACATTGTACAGACAGTGAATACTCTTACCGACACTATCCGCGATGCGCTTATCTTCGTGGTATTGGTGGTATTTATATTCTTAGGACGTTGGAGAGCAACCGTTATCGTTGCCATCACAATCCCCTTCTCGTTGGTAGCATCATTCATCTACCTTTTTGCAACCGACGGTTCAATCAACATGATATCACTCTCTTGTTTGAGTATTGCTATCGGTTCTGTGGTGGACGATGCCATTGTGGTACTCGAGAACGTAACAACACACATCGAGCGTGGTTCAAGCCCTTATAATGCAGCCGTTCACGGAACAAATGAGGTGGGTACCTCGGTTATGGCATCTACATTGACAATGTTTGCCGTATTCTTCCCGTTGACAATGGTTACAGGTATGGCCGGTGTGCTCTTCAAGCAGCTCGGTTGGATGATGTGTATCATCATGCTCATCTCGTTGATTGCTTCACTTACACTGACACCTATGATGTGTGCCAAGATGCTTAAGTTACAGAAGAAACAGAGCAAACTGTTCTTAAAGATATACACACCTATACAGAAAGGTCTCGACTTTATTGACGATACATACGCAAAGATGATTGACTATGCAGTTCGTCATCGTTGGACAGTGCTTAGTGGCTGTTTCGGCCTCTTTGCTGTGAGTTTGCTTTTGGCCGGCGGTATTAAGAGTGAGTTCTTCCCTGCAAATGATAATGCACGAGCATCGGCCACTATCGAGTTGCCAATAGGTACACGTGTTGAGCACTCACAGGATATTGCGCTTAAACTTACCAATCTGTGGAAAGAGCGTTACGGTGAGGACCTTAAGGCTTGTAACTTCACTGTTGGTCAGGCTGACGAGAACAACACCTTTGCATCGCTCCGTGACAATGGTTCGCACATTATCAGTTTCAATATGAGTTTTGTTCCCTCTGACCAGCGCGAACTATCAATCAATGAGATTTGCGACCAGATGCGTGCCGATGTAAAAATGTACCCCGAAATTGCACGAAGCAACATCTCATCGGGTCAGCAGGGAATGGGTGGACAGAGTGCCGCTACATTCGAAATCTACGGTCACGACTTCAACGAGACCGACAAGATTGCCAAAGAGCTTGCCGACAAACTGCGCAGCAACGAAATGTTTACACAGGTTATCATAAGCCGTAGCGACTACCAGCCCGAGTATCAGGTAGAGTTCGACCGTGAGAAGTTGGCTATGCATGGACTGAACCTAAGCACCGCAGCTACCTACCTGCGTAACCGATATAATGGTTCATTGGCAACATATTTCCGCGAGGATGGTGACGAGTACGATGTTAAGGTTCGTTACGAGCCCGAGAGCCGTACAAGCATCGAGGCCATAGAAAACATTGTTATCTACTCGTCTACAGGCAAGCCCGTACGTATCAAAGAGCTTGGTAAGGTAGTACAGAAGGATACACCTCCTACTATCGAGCGTAAAGACCGTGAGCGTATCGTAACCGTTGACGGAGTGCTTGCAGCAGATGCTGTTCTTAGCGACGGTGTTGCGTACGGTGAATCTGTTATTGACAAAATGGAGATTCCTTCGGGTATTGCAGTACAGGTAGCCGGTTCTTACGAGGACCAGCAGGATTCTAACCGTGACCTTGGTCAGTTAGGTTTGATTATCCTTATACTCGTATTCATCGTAATGGCATCTCAGTTCGAGTCGCTCACCTATCCCTTCATCCTTATGTTCTCGGTGCTGTTCGCACTCAGCGGTGTGCTCATCGGACTATTTGTAACAGGTTCGAACCTTAACATCATGTCAATGTTGGGAGGTATCATGCTAATCGGTATGGTTGTGAAGAACGGTATTGTGCTTATCGACTATATTATGCTGTTGCGCGAGCGCGGATTAGGTATTATTCAGGCCTGTGTAGGTGCGGCAAAGAGTCGTCTGCGTCCTGTGCTTATGACAACATGTACTACAATCCTTGGTATGGTGCCTATGGCTGTCAGCCAGGGTGTAGGAGCCGAGATGTGGCGACCTCTTGGTGTTGCCGTAATCGGTGGTCTTTTAGTATCTACTATAATGACACTTATATATGTTCCCGCAATGTACTGTGTATTTGCCGGTGTAGGTATCAAGAACCGTCGCCGTAACCTTAAGAAGCAGCGCGAGCTTGCAGCCTACTGGAGCGAACACAAACACGAGGAGCAGTTGAAGCATAAGGACAGAAACTAAAAAAACACTTTATGAGGCAGGCTCTCAAATGCCTGCTTCATAAAGATAATATTGATAAATAAACGAACAGAATATGAAAAGTATATTCATCACATTCGATATATCTCACAAGGAAGATATTATAAGTATGCTCGAGCATAACAACTGCCGTGGTTTCTCATTCTTCGACCAGATGCAGGGACGAGGCAGCCGTACAGGTGATCCCCACTACGGTTCTCATGCATGGCCTTCGATGTGCGGTGGTATTATCTCAATTGTAGATGACAACAAAGTCGAGAGAATATTGGCCGAAATAAAAAAGATGGATAATGATGCGCCTCAGCTTGGTCTGAGAGCATTTGTTTGGAACATCGAGCAGAGTTATTGATAAATACAATAGCATTATAATAATCAAAGGCATCCACCCCAATATTGGGTATGACTTTTAATTTTTAACTGATTGATTTTCAGTGTTAGTTTTTACGAAAATCGCTAAATCCTACATATAAGGCTACATGATGGTCGTAAATAAGCCAACTAACTACGAATGCAAAGATATATAAATCTTGCCAAAG
>JAZNEI010000015.1:0-20127 GCA_045588485.1 Bacteroidaceae bacterium
TCAACAAATAGATGAAATAAAAATAGAATCAGAAATAATACTATACAAACAAGATTGGCATTGGGGAGCATTTACTCTTCAAGGTAAAATTATTTGTGAGCCTATATACGATCACATAGTGTATGTAGCGCATAACCTTATCAAGGTTGGTATGGATGGAAAGGACTATGAATCCTATAATGATTATTATTGGGAAGATGGAGAACGCTACGACTTTACAAATTATAATGAATATTCGATTATCAATTGGGGCTTGGTTGACAATAATGGTAACGAGATACTTCCTCTTGAATATAGAGCGATTGCTGATAAGGTTATCAATGGGTTGGTGGAAATTCGCTCCAATAAGAGAATAGGATATGTAGATATTACAGGTCGAATTCTTCTTGAACCAACATACAAGAGTATAAGCGAATTTGTCGACGGGTATGCCGTTGTTTCTAAAGTATCCTACTACTATGATGAAAACGGACGTGATAGAGAAAGATCTGTATATGGAGTAATAAATAGTCAATTTAAGGAAACTATTCCATGTGTTTTTGATAGTATTGAATATGAGGTAGAGATAGGTAGATTCAAGACAGATGTTGGATATAAAACTATAGACGGAAGATATGTTGCAGTAGTAGATGGAAAAGAACTTTTCGTAGATAAAAAATATAAATATTGCAAACCATTTGGCGACACATGCTCCATTGCAGTTTGTGTTGCTGATGGACATGTAAAGTATGGTCTTATCGATAAACAATCCAATGACATACTTCCTCCAATTTTTTCTCGCTTGGATCTTATAGAAAATGAACTTTACAAATTCAAGATTAATGATTTGTATGGTTTGGTCACATCCAAAGGTAATATCATCCTGCAGAATAAATACAATGGTATAGGGAAATTCGAAGACAATTTAGCATGTGTCCAGGTTAATGTCCTTTCGAAAAAACTATATGGATATATTGATTTTTCGGGAAATGAAATACTGCCACCATCATATGAATTTATAGGTAAGAGACATCATAAATATGCAGTGATCATGAAAAATAATCTATGGGGGTTATTTGGCATAGAGAACCACCAACTTAAGATTTTTCCAAACGTTTCGTTTTTAGGACCATGTATGGAAAATCTTTGTAAAATAAATGTTGGCGGCATCTATGATATAAATAGTAAGAAAACTACAGGTGGCCTTTGGGGGTATATTTCTGTAGATGGAGAAATTGTAATAGAACCTATTTACGAACAAGCATACGGATTCTCAGATGGAATGGCAGCTGTTAAACTTAACGGTAAATGGGGATTTATCAATTCTGAAGGGATAATTGTTGTACCTTGTGAATATGATGGAGTTGAAGATAGTTTCAAGGAAGGTAAAGGTAAATTGGTTAAAGATGACGAAATTTATATCTTTGACAAG
Source organism: Bacteroidaceae bacterium (assembly GCA_045588485.1). Lineage (GTDB taxonomy): Bacteria > Bacteroidota > Bacteroidia > Bacteroidales > Bacteroidaceae > HGM04593. The sequence continues at coordinate 1,412 of JAZNEI010000015.1, forward strand.
AGTGGTTCTCAAATAGACACATACGACAAACCAAGAGATGACGATGATTATTATGATGGAGGGTATTATGATGATACACCAAGTATTTATGATAATCCATATTATAATGATAATCTTGATATGGACCAACAGTCTATAGAATTTTGGAACAGTTTATAATTAACAGATTATGGGATATCCTATTAATTCAAAATATTCAATATATCCAGATATTATAGCTTCACGTGAAGATATATCAGATTATCTTTTTCATTTCACAAAAGGAAAAGATGCAATAAACATTTTAAAAACAATACTTTCACAACAATGCCTCAAGAAGGGAGAAAAGTGTCCAATATGTTTTACTGAGGTGCCATTGTTTTTCCTTCCTAAAATGTTTGAGTTATTTATGAAGCGATATCCCAATAAACCTATGTATGCTCCTTATGGTATAGGATTTAAGAAAGACTATATTTTTGAGAGAGGAGGTAGGCCTGCAATATATGGGAAGAAAGAAGAAGAGGATTTACTTCCTGATAATTTGAAATGGCGGTTTGTTGAATATAATCCTAATCATAAAGATTACACTTGGTTGCGCGAATGGAGAGTTAACGTCCCTGAATTGAATTTTAACAATGATGATTGTGTTATTATAACCATGGACGAAAAAAAACTATTCGAATTAACACAAACTGAAGGAGAATTGGAAGAAATAATAATTGATTATGTAAAAGATGGGCAATACATTATTGAAAATCATCAAGTTCAGATTCCTATAAGACATTACAAGGGAGTAAGTTTTGAAGAAATAAATGAATGGTGTCAGACAAAACATGATTTAAATGAATTATTGTCATGGCAGAATGTTTCTAATGATGATAAATGATTTAATATGGGAAGGTACTATTATCCAAACGAAAGTGATGCTCTTAGTGCAAAGATTCAATTTTTAAGAGAATATCATTATAAGGTAAACCATTGCTTCCGTAATACATGGGGGACGGGATTTGTTTTGTTTGATACAAAAGAGGATGTAAATGAATGGTATAAAGAACATACAGGACATCCTTTCTATACAGATGTGTATGAAAAAGGAACAAAATTTACTGAAGTTGATGCTATTAATGAAATAGAAAACAGATATGGGAGTTTAATAGACAACATACTTTCAAATAGGGATTTGTCTTTACCTATATTGGCAATAGGTTTACCATCATCTTCAGCTTTTGGGAATCGTATGTTGCTTAAATTCGCAAAAACTTCAGATGAGAATGATATAGAGTGGCGTTTTTATGTTCATTATAACGCAAGGTGTTGGGATGTTTCCTCTGTGGACAACTCCTCGATTAGAAAAACACTTATAAAATTGCTTTATAATCATTTCTATGAACATAGGTTTAAAGAACGAATAGAAGGTAGCAGAGCATATCATGGGAAATAGCAATATTTAATTTAGAATCATGGCACTTGCAATAAACATAAATGACTTGCTCAACAAGCAAAAGATAGAATCCAACCGAATCGAGTTCAAAAAGGGTTGGAATCCAGCGAGTATATACCATAGCGTATGTGCTTTCGCTAATGACTTTGACGATCTTGGTGGCGGTTATATCATGGTTGGTGTAGATACGGATGAAAAGTCTGGTGTTGCCATTCGTCCTGTGGAAGGAATACCAACTGAAAAGATTGACGGTATTCTACAAGAGATGGTGGGTTATAATAATAAGATTTCGCCTTATTACATGCCTCGTACAAGTGTAGAGGAAGTCGATGGAAAACACGTTTTGGTGATTTGGTGCCCAGCAGGAATCAATAGGCCATATTCTGTTCCAGAGAATGTCACGGCAAAGAATAATACAAAGGAATACTTCTACATTCGCAGTGGCACAAGTAGCATCATCGCTAAGGGAGAAGTACTCGACGAACTACGTGAATTAGCAAGTCGTGTCCCTTTTGATGAACGTGGTAATCCTGACATCAAGATAGAGGATATCTCAACACTTCTGTTGCGAGAATATTTAGTAAAGGTCGGCAGTAAACTTGCCAATGAACTATACACCAAACCTCTTGAAGATATTCTGGAACAAATGGATTTGTATGTAGGTCCAAAGGAAAATCGTATGCTCAGAAATGTAGCAGCTATGATGTTCTGTGAAGATCCAAGCAAGTTTTTTAAGCGTACACAGGTTGAAGTGGTCTATTTCCCTGAAGGACGATTGAATAACCCTAATAATCTATATGAAGGTCCAGTTATTAAGGGTTCCATCACGCAGATTATCGATAGGACTTTGGAATATCTCAATCGTATGCTTGTGATGCAGGCGGTTATAAAACCAAAAGATAGTAGTAGAAGCCAAAAGTTCTTCACGTATCCATATCAGGCTTTGGAAGAGAGTGTAACAAATTCACTATATCATAGAGATTATCGTGAATGGGAACCTGTGGTTATCACTGTAGAACCTCAAGGTATCACTATACAGAATGTAGGTGGTCCAGATAGAAGCATTTCTGCTGCTGATATTTCAAAATGTGAGATTCTTGTATCCAAACGCTATCGTAATCGCAGACTTGGCGAATATCTGAAAGAACTGGATTTGACAGAAGGTCGCAGTACTGGTATTCCAACGATCCAAAATGTTTTGGAGAACAATGGTTCACCCAGAGCTACAGTAGTTACAGACGATGAACGAACCTTCTTTAGAATAACTATTCCTTGCCATGAAGCTAGTGGTAATATTATCGCAGACATTGCACATAAAGATGGTTCACTGAAAGCTTCAAAACGAGGTGTACTCAAAACTGGACTACAAAGTGGACTCGAAAGTAGACTGCAAAGTGGACTCGAAAGTGCACTGCAAACTGTACCGAAAAGTGCACTCAAAATATTGGAACAAATACACATCAACCCACAATATACCTTGACAGAACTAGCAAAGCAAACAGGTTATTCAAGAAGTTGGGTTGCCGAAACAATGAAGCGACTTCAAGAACAAGGCATCATAAAGCGTGTTGGTTCTGATAAAACAGGTTATTGGGAAATTATAGGGTAGTTTAACCGTTAAAATAGGACATAAGATGTTATTAGGACAAAAGATAAAAGAATTAAGAATGGAGAATGGAGTGCTGCAAAGACAATTGGCCTCCCTTCTTGAAATTGACACCCCGATGTTTTCAAAAATCGAAAGAGGTGATAGACGTGCAAAACGTACACAAGTTATTCAAATAGCCAATTATTTCAATGTTGACGAAAAAGAACTTCTTACTCTTTGGGTTGCTGATAAAGTCCTCGATGCTGTGGAGGATGAGGAAGAATTAAAGTCAGATGCTATTAAAATAGCTCAATCAAGTATAACATTGTAATTACAATAAACGGGAACTTTATGGTGTCATTTCATAAAGTTCTCGTTACTGTATATATGATTATCATAGTAATATATTTATGTTTCCAACAAAAAATGCGTGTGCCCCAGCGAGACACACGCATCTGTTCTATAATAATAGTAATTGCTTACCAACCCTCTTGAACACCATCCTCGAAGAAGTGTTTACCGAAGTTGTAACCATATACATAGTAGTAGCGAGAAAGCTCTTTGGCACGGGTAAGGAATCCCTCAACATCTTTATCCTTGGGATTGGGGTTAGTCCAACCAATCTCGGCAATAGCGCTCAGACGGGGAAGAACCTGATACTGCAACTGCATACGTGTGGGGATATACTCGGTCCACAGGTTACACTGCACACCCATAATATACTTCTGCTCGCTGGGCGAGAGCTGGTCGTAAGGATTAAGCGCGTAAGCCTTTCTCAAAGGAACATAACCGCCGATACCCTCGTGCTCATCCTTGCGGTCGGTTGTCTGATAGTAGTCGAGGTAGCAGTGACCGTTAGGAGTCATAATAGCCATATTACCACTCTTGGCAGCCTTGATACCACCCTCGGCACCACGCCACGACATAATGGTTGCGCTCTTACTTACGCCACCTTCGAGAATCTCGTCCCAACCGATGAGCTTACGTCCGCGCTCATTGAGGAATTCCTCTATTCTGTGTGTTACATACGACTGAAGCTCGGCCTCATCCTTTAGACCATTCTCCTTGATGCGCTTTTGGCAAAGGTCGCACACCTTCCAAGCATCGCGGGGCGACTCATCGCCACCAATGTGGATATACTCCGAGGGGAATAGTTCGAGCACTTCCTCAAGGACATCGTACCAGAACTGGAACGACGACTCCTTACCAGCGCAAACGATATCGGGCGATACACCCCAATTGCTCCAAGTCTTGTAGTTACCCTCCTCACCACGGCAGCCGAGCCAAGGATAAGCGCTGAGCGCACCAAGAGAGTGACCGGGAATCTCAATCTCGGGGATAACAGTGATAAAACGCTCCTGAGCATATTTCACAATCTCCTTGATATCCTTCTGAGTATAGTAACCACCGTAAGGAATACCGTCCATACCTACGTTGTGACCTGTTGTTGTCTGCTCGCGCAGGCTGCCAATCTTGGTGAGCAAGGGATATTTCTTAATCTCTATTCTCCAACCCTGGTCCTCGGTAAGATGCCAATGGAAACGGTTCATCTTATGCATAGCCAAAATGTCAATCATCTCCTTAACAGTCTCTACATTCCAGAAGTGGCGAGAGCAGTCGAGCATAAAGCCACGATAAGCGAGGCTGGGGCTATCCTTAATCTTTACGATAGGAAGGTTAACTTTTTCTAGGTCGATTGTAGTCTCGTAAGCCTGTATGGGAACAATCTGACGCAGTGTCTGAACAGCATAGAAAGCACCGGCAGCAGCCTTAGCAGTAATAACGATACCATCCTTGTTAATATCCATTGTATAGCCCTCGTCGGTGCAGTTAAGAGTAGCATCCTTTTTAATAACGATATATTTTCCATCCTTTACCTTAGAGGCGCTCTTAAGCTCCTTGCCGAATACATCGACCATAATCTCGTTAAGAGCACTCTTGACATACTTAATCTCTTTCTCGTCGAACTGAGTCACAATACGAGTGTCATTTGTGAGAGTGAATACACCCGAACCGGTAACCATCTGAGTGGGCAGAGGTACTATGCTTGGAGTAGGCACCTCAACTTTTTTTGCCTGTGCTGAGACAGTCACAGCCGCCACCAGCAACATAATCAACGCAATAAAATTCTTTTTCATAGTTAAAATTTTTATAGTTAGTAGTTTTTGTTTTCTGCTTATTACTCAATGACAGTTACATTCATCACAACATCTGTTTTTGGACGGTCGCCCGCACCTGTCTCCACCTTTTGGATAGCCTCGACAACATCGAGTCCCTCCTCTACCTCACCGAATACGGTATATTGTCCATCTAAGAAAGGAGTACCGCCGACAGTGGTGTAAGCCTCGGTCTGTTCGGGAGTGAACGACGGACGGCCCATCGCACGGCTCTTCTCTATTGCCAAGCTGCCAAGCTTCTCTTGCAATGCCATAAGACCGTCGCGGTCGCGGTTACGACGCATATTCATAATCTCGTCGCGATGCTCCATAGCAAGTGCATTGAAAATTGTCTGCTCCTGTTGCATCTCCATCTGACGTTCGAGCTGCTTAAGTTCGGCAGCCTTATACACCTTACCCCACACAATATAGAATTGGCTTCCGCTACTCTCTTTCTTGGGGTTCACCTCGTCGCCCAGACGTGCGGCACTCAGCGCACCACGCTTGTGGAAAAGAGTCTCGGCCATAATCTCGGCAGGGAGAGTGTAATCGGGGCCACCGGTACCCAGACTTTTGCCGGCAGGAGCACCCTTACTGTCGGGGTCGCCACCCTGAATCATAAAATCCTTTATAACGCGATGAAACAGCGTACCATCGAAATAGCCCTCGGCTGCAAGCTTAAGAAAGTTATCGCGATGAACAGGTGTCTCGTCGTACAGGCGCATAGTTATATCGCCCAATGTAGTTGAAATCTTTATTTTACTCATAATGGTTTATATGTTTTTTGCTATCAACTGAAATAATTATGCAAGATAGGCAATATCTTTTACCCCACAAAATAAAGTGCGATATTTTTGTTAACAAACAGAATAACCCTACCCTCACGGGCAAGGTTATTCACACACTTATGTTTATGTTGACTTAAATTATTCCTTTGCTATGATATCCGCCGGATTAAGCCTCATCACCTTGTATATGTGGTAACCCACAATCGTAGTTACAACAAAAAGTATTGTAAGCAGAGCTGTTACAAGGGCTGTTATCGGCGCAACTTCTCGGCCTTCGGGAATCATTGGCTCATACATCTCACTCATAAAATCACCGAACAGAATTACAAGCGGGAGGGTAACCACAATCGCCACCCCGAAGAGCCACAGATACAGGCGGGCAAAGAGCAACGCAATATCGCGTCTTTTGGCACCGTGTACCTTGCGCACCGCCACCTCTTTCATACGCGAGCGCACGTCGAGCGAGATTGAGCTGTATATTCCAAGAATACAGATCATAAAACTGATGCACGAGAGCAACCACGCACCACGCTCCACATTCTCGGTACCGTGAACCTCCTCGGCCATCTTCTCGCGCAGATTGAAAATTTTGGGCTTCACGAGCGTGGGGTCGATACGTTGCATTGCCGCCTTAATATCATCACAGACATTGGAATACTCGCCCTTGCGCGGCACGACAATCAACTCTTTGCCAAGAAAATCAATAGGACTGTGCACGTAAATAAGCCCAATATTATTGGGGGTGTATGGGAGGCTCTTATACGTTCCTGCAATTGGCATTGGTGCGTTATTGTCAAATTCAAGCGTACCACTTTGCAAAAGCCCAACCTCATCGAGCTGCTTATAGAGCCCCTCGCCCAGCAGGATATATGATTTTCCCTTTAGCTCGGGACGCATCCAATTGACCGCCGGCTGCCAAAAATCTATAAAATCTTCATTCTCGAAAAAGTGTGTACGATGATATTTACCATATTTTGCAGCAAGCTCGGGATTATCACTAAGCCCCTTTATCGAGCAGTAGCTTGTAGTTGCAATGAAGCTGTTTTCTACGCCCTCGACCTCGTGATCGACAGCCTCTTTCAACTGCTCAAAAAAGGAGTCATCGGTTGAGAATGTAGCATATTCTATCATAATGTTTTTTTTATAATAATCGTCATTCCCAGGCACGTTCATCCTCTCTTTTGTAAACTCCACCACCTGCACAATCACCATAGTGGCACTAAGGAAAAGCAGCCCCACGACAAGCTGCACACCGAGCATAGTGTTACGCATAGCGTGCCCTCCACTGCGACCAAGAGCCGCAGCCATTCCCCGCTGCATATTAAGGATGCGCGCAAGAGCGAGCCACACTGCAACCACGCATACGACGGCAACAACAACAATTATGGTCAATAGCGAGCCACCGACACCCTCTATCACCCAACCCTCCCTCTCGAAATGCTGCGAGAGATTCATTTCGACATACTCCGTCAGCCACGCCGACATAAACAGCGCCAGTACAAAAGAGAGCACAAGAATAATGCCCACCTCGGTGAAGAAGAGTACAAAGAGGCTCTTTCGCCGAGCACCGTGTACCTTGCGCAAGGCCACCTCACGACTGCGCATACCGAACAGTTGCAACTGCATCTTCAGGAACCCTATCAACGAGGCAATGAGCACCAACGAGCTTATCACATAAACAATGGAACGAATGAGCAGAGCATTAGAATAATATGACAATCTATCATGAATAGTACTAACACTCATAACCTCGATGCCGAACGGCTTTAAGTGGCTGTTAATCTCCTCGACCGCTTGCTCTATGGTATAACCCTTACGAACCACTACATCGTAGAAACTCCCCAGATTCCCAAGATTATTTTTATAATAATCGGCATTCTCGTCGAATGGCACGATGGCGTGAGGAGTAAATTCCTCAAAGATATTCTCTACCTTATATACATCGCGAATAACAAAGCTCTTATCGTAGCCGTAAAAGTTATCCATCGCCTGCACTTTTACCTTAGTGCCGATGGGGTTTTTATCGCCAAAGATAAGGCGAGCCTTGTACTCGGAGAGAAAAATCTCATTATCCTTCAGCACGGGAACCTTTTCACCTGTGATTGCCGAGCGTATGGCACGAAAATTAAGGTACTCATTTTGTGTAAAACAAAAATTGTCCGTTATCTTTTTCGTTGTGGAGTCGGGCATATAAAATAGTAAATCCGTTTGCATCAGATAAGCATTCTTTACGAATATCTTCTCGACCGAGGCAAGCCCGCCGCCCTCGGTAAGAGAGGCATTAAAATCCTGCTTTATATATGCAATTACCCCTTTTCCTGCGTCTGTATCTATATTTTTCAATCGCAGGCTGTAACAGCGGTCGTAATAGGGCTCGTCTATAATATTCGGCTTACTAAGGAAGCCCATTGCAAAGTGCGTGGCTGCGAGCGTTACAATGCCCACTGCCAACGCCACTATGCTGACGACATTCTGCACTTTATATTTCATAAGATTGCGAATGGCAATCTTCAAATAGTGTATAATCATAAATTATTATTTATAGGTAACCTGTAAAATTTTTCCTCTAATTTTATTATTAGCAGTTTATTTTATGTTTCTTCAAATAACTTAAATATTTGAGGTAAACTCGAATATACCTTGTACTCGCTGTATCATTGATGCGCACAGAGGAAAATTAGTAAAATGTCCGACGTTTTTTCGGAAAAAGTGCGAGGTATGTTTAACCGTTAGTTAGACGCTCGCCGTAAGAGCGAGTGGCTAACTGAGGGCGGTCCGCAGCACCCGAAAAACGGCGCAGACATTTTACGTTAAGATTTTCCTGCGCAGAGCCTTTTGCTTCTTTTCGTCGGCACGAAAAGAAGAGAAAAACAAATATAGGTTCCTACATTTCTACCTCGGAGACAATTTCGCCGTCGAATAGATTTATTATCCTCTCGGCATAGTTTGCATCGCGCTGCGAGTGCGTTACCATAATAATTGTGGTACCCTCTCGGTGCAGCTCTTTCAAAAGTTCCATAACCTCTTTACCGTGTTTCGAGTCGAGGTTACCTGTAGGCTCGTCGGCAAGGATTATCGAGGGGCGCGAAATTACGGCACGTGCAATCGCCACACGCTGCTGCTGTCCGCCCGACAGCTGCGAGGGGAAATGTTGCGCACGATGCGTCATTGCCACACGCTCTACCACCTCGGTAACCCTCTCGCGACGCTCTTTCTTGGGACAGTTCATATAAAGCAGCGGAAGCTCTACATTCTCGGTTACATTAAGTTCGTCGATGAGGTTGAAGCTCTGGAACACAAATCCCAAGCGTCCTTTGCGCAGGTCGGTGCGGTCGTCCTCGCTCATACTGCTCACATCTTTTCCCTCTAACATATATGTTCCTTCGGTGGGTGTATCCAATAGTCCGAGGATATTCAGCAGGGTCGATTTTCCGCATCCGCTGGGGCCCATAATTGCAACGAACTCGCCTTTTTTCACTTCGAGACTTACATTCTGCAATGCCCAAGTCTCAACCTCGTCTGTCTTAAAAATCTTCTTGATGTTTTTTAGTGTAATCATAATTGTATTGTTTTTTAGTTATTTATTCATTTATATTTTGTGTGTTATTCCGAACCCTGATGCGGAGTAAGTGCTTCTGCTCAAATGCACCGCGCCGCTTGTCATTCCAACGACTGAAAGGAGGAAGAATCTAAAATCAATGGATAATGAGATACTTCACTACGTTCAGTATGACACGATAAGTTCAGTATAGCACTATTTGGTTAATCTTTCTTTATTACCTGTGCCGCATTTATTTTGCTCACGTGGTATATTTTGTGTGCGATTGTGGCAAGCGTCACTAATGACACAATAAATACAGAGCCTATAAGGTAACATAGTATCTCTATCCATTCGGATAAAACAAAGGAGTTGACAAAGCAATGGAGCGCCACCGATAATAACAGCCACACAGCAGCAACAAACGCAGCGGCCACTGCCAGCAGACGAATATAGTACGAGGCAAACAGACGCATAATATCGCGGCTCTTGGCTCCGTGTACCTTGCGCAAGGCAACCTCTTTTTGTCGTCCTCGGCTTTCGAGCGAGATACTCGAATAGACGCTTGCCACAATAGAGAGAATAGAGACAAAGACAAGCAGCATTGCCAGCTTGATGAACATTTCCATTATTACCATTTGGGTGAACCACGCGTCGTACAGACAATTAACGGGAACGTCGTTCACACTGTCGGGGTGCGCCTCGCGATATATTCTCTCTATGGCAGCCTCGCAGTTGCCATACTCGCCATCTTTGGGGAAAATTATAAAATCGAACGTATTGTACCCCTCGCCAATCTCGGCATCATCGTCAACAATCCAAAATGCCGGAGTATAGTCGTTATAAGCATTATAATGGTAGTGTTGCAATGCCTTTGCATAGCCTATGAGCGTGTAGCTGCGACTGCCCAACGGCCTTTTCACACGTGTATCGGGCGAAGGCTTAAGGCCCCATTTGAGGCGCAGGCGCTCGACCTCCTCGGTGGGCACATAAACAGCCGTCGTGTGTCTTAAATTCTCAGTGGGACGCTCGGGTGTAATTTCAATTCCCAAAAGTTCAAAAATCTCTTCTTCGGTAACAGTGTAACTATACTCATAATCGTTCACGTTGCCACTCTCGTCGGTACGCTCGATATAATGCGTCATAAGTTCACTATCCAAAGTAGTAGAACGGGTGGGCTTTATGAAGGCAACACTCGCGTGCTCAACAGTCCCCGTCTGCATCAGTTTATCTTTAAATTCGGCAAGCTGTTGTTGCCAAACATCATAGTAGGGTGCCCCGTTGCCACTCATCACCAACGCCCTGCGATAGCGCGACGGATTATCGGGCAGCACGTCGGCCTGCTCTTGGTAAGTATCGTTAATAAGATAGAAGAGTCCCAGCACCGCCAAAATAAGGAACATACTCACAGCCAGCTGCACACTAATCATAATACTCTGCCCCACTGTGCGAGGATGTCCGCTGCGTCCCACACGAAGCCCCACGGGGCGACGCAGTTGCCTATAAATAACCGCCGAAGCCACAAGCAGAGTAACCAGCATCGTACACCCTATCACCCGCGCCGAAATTCCATAAATGGCATCGAGATTAAAGACAATTCCGCCGTGAATTTTATATATTATGGGTAGCGCATAATCGGCCAAAAGAGCCGTTACCACAAACGATGCTATTGCCGCAAACAGAAAGACAATGACAATCTCTACTGCCAGCTGCATAATAAGCTGCCCTACGCGGGCGCCCATAGTGCGGCGCAGGGCAAGCTCGCGCGAACGAAGCGTAAAGAGCTGCAACTGCATTTTCAGATAACCCATCACAGCAATGAGCAGCACGCTGCATCCCAAGAAGAGAACCGCAAATACAAAGACCACAAAAATAATTCCCTCGTCGCTCCAATCAAAATCGTTCACAGTATAGGTAAAATAGTACTCGGGTATTGCCGAAGATAGCTCCTTATGCAGCTGCGCAGCCGTTGCACCGGGCGTAAGCTCGAACTGCAAGCCTATGGTGCGATAAATTTCGGTCGGCAACTCTCCCACAATAAAAATACCACTGAAGCTATCGTCAAGATGGTCCGAGGTATCGAGTACGTCGCTTATAGTGAGCCTCTTGCCATCTATTGTCAGGCCGCGAGGGTCGGCTCCCTTGCCATAGACCTTATCGCGAATATCGGCGGTAATAAGCACATCGCCCTCTTTAAGTTCGGGGATTCTCTCTCCCGTAACAGCGCTGTTGTAATACTGGTAATGAAAAAAGCGCGGCGAGCACATTGCATAGTGTGTCAAAAGAATCTTTTTTCCGCCATCTTTTGTCTCGTACTCGGTATCCTTACCCATCCACATATTCATAAAATGCCATTCGCGCAGCGAGGGGAGCTCGCTCTCGCTTACACGCTTAAAGAAATTATAATCGACCCACTCCTCGTCGCCCAACTGAATGTCGGCAAAATTCTCGTCGAGTGTTTTTCTATTTTTATACTGCTCCTCACTCATTTTATATGCGTGAAAGGTAGCGATTCGTGTGTCAATCTCGTTCAGGTAAATATCCAAGATGACGCTTTTCATTATATAAAGGGTTATAGCGAAACAGACTGTTCCTACTGCAAGACTCAGCACTGATATTGTGTTCTGTGTCTTGTATTTCAACAGGTTGCGCCAAGCTGTTTTAAGATAGTGTATAATCATTGTTTTGTTCTGTTTTAAGGATTAATTATTTTTGTTGCAACATTTTCGATTTATTCTTCCACAAAAGTAGTTTTTATTGCTCAATTATTACCTCCTCGGCATTGCCAATGCGCTCGTATCCGCTGACAATGACTCGGTCGCCCGGTTTAAGACCGCTTATAATCTCGAACTGCTCGGGATTCTGACGGCCAATCTCAATGGGAACACGTCGGGCAATATTTGTCCCCTCGTCGAAGCGGAAAATCCACTCGCCACTGTTCTTCTGGTAAAAATCGCCTCGCGTAATTACCACAGCCTGCTCGGGTTGCCCAAGCTCTACCTTTACGCGATAACTCTTTCCCAATCGGATATTTTGTGGAATAGAGTCGTTGAACAGAAGGTCGACGGCAAATTTACGCTCTTTTACCTCGGGTACTACCCTGCTGATACGCAACCCAAAAGTATCCTCTTTCTGTACTATTGCCGCAGGAAGCCCTGCAAAAATTCTCTCGACATAATATTCGCTGAGCTGCGTACTCACCTTATATTGGTTCATAATCTTTAGGTCGCCAACCTTTGAACCTGCCGACACCTGCTGCCCGATGACAAGATTAAGATGTCCCAACTGTCCGTCGCAGGGGGCACGTACCACAAGCCCCGAGGTGCGTTGCTGCGATGCAAGCAGTTTACGGTGGGCAGCCTCGCGGTCGGCGACAATCATTTCGCGTCTGAGGATTGTTGTTGCCGAATCATGTTTGAGGCTCTGCATCTGTAGCATCAGTTTCTTGTGCAGATGCTCGTTCTCGGCCTCGACAATATCAAGTTCGGCACGGCTCTTGATGCCCATAGAGTACTCCTCGCGACTCTGTGTCAGTTTACGCTCCAACAGACCAATCTGATACTGCTGCTCAAGAGCCTGCATCCTAAGGTCGATGCTCTTCTGCTCCATCTGAATCTCTTGTTCGTGCAGATTGCGTCGGTTCTTCTCCCACTGCGCACGCTCCTCTTCGATAGAGCGCAAAAGGTCGGGGTTGTCGAGAACGAGGATAGTGTCGCCTTGTCGCAGCATAGCACCCTCTTCGCAAACTATCCTCTTGACGAAGCCACTTTCAAGAGCATTCAGCTGAATGGTCATTATCGGGTGGATAATTCCCTCGGCTTCTACAAACTCGGTAAAGGCTCCCTCTTTTACCTCGGCTATGCGCAGACGCTCTTGCGATACACTGCGACGCGAGGGCAGTATAATAAGTACTATCGTGTAGATTATTATCGCGGCAAGACTGATGCCTGCAATAATGTGAATGAGGTACTTTCTGTACCAGGGTTTTGGTGGTCGTTTAATATCCATATTATTGTTATTTATAAGTTCTTATTTTTCTCAGGCGATTGAAAATCGCAGTTACACATCAATAATGGTTGCGAGTAGGGCGATTTGTAATCGCCCGAAACAAGGCACCGCCAAAGTACACACCAAGATACAGGCAACGCATTTACTCTATCGGCAACTGTTCCGTTATCTCGCATTGAGCCTGAAAATCGTATCCCGTAATGCTCCTAAGCGTATAGTAAAGTGCCCAATAGGTGCTCATTGCATAAATGTAGGAACGTCCTGCCGAATTTTGCTCGGCAATGGCATCGTTAAGGTCGAGCAGCGTATTCTGTCCCATAATATAAAGACGCATAGCTACCGTGTGTCGGTGACGGGCACGTTGGTCGGTGAGTCGTGCTATGCGCACCTTTCGTGCCTGCATATTAAATTGCGAGACAAGTTTCTGCACATTCTGTCTGAAGTCATCCATACCCTGCTCGACCTGAATATCGGTGAGTTCCTGTTGCGAACGTGCCACACGCACCTTGCCGCGCCCACGCCCCCAATCGAGTATAGGCAACGAAATTGTAAGGCTGCCATATTCCTGCGTCATTGGACGTTTATAGGCTACGGGCAGAGTGTTTCCCGTCTGCGACAGACCGAATTGCAGATAAATATCGGCTCTCAGTCCTGCATTTGCCTTGGCGTAAGCGAGATTACTGCGGGCTTCCTGACGTATGCGCTCGTAATAGACGGGGTCGGGACTGTTCTTCATTGCCAACCTCAATGCATCGGCAAGAGGAACAACAAAATCGGGGACGCTGTCGGGCATTATAAGAGTTATATAAGTATCCTGCCCCACACCCAAGAAGGAACGGAAACTCTGCAACGACTCCTCTTGCGATATCTGCGCGTCCATAGCTGTTGCCTCCTCGCCCAAACGGCGTATCTCTAATTGAAGCATCTCATTTTCGGTAATTGTACCAAGCTTATATCGTCCCTGCGCCATTCGGTAAAGAGTGTCGGCATTGGCATAATTGCTGTGCGCCATACGCAGATTACTCTGCGCCGTTGCAAGATTAAAGAAATAGGTACACGCCTGAGCCGAGACAAGCTCCACCGCCTCGGCATAGTTTTTCTTAGCCTCGACGAAACGCAGCGGCTCGATGCATCGGTCCCATTTTAGGCTGTTGTATCCGAAAAGGCTCTGCGTATATCCCACACTCACAGGGATTGTGCTGAACATATTTTTCTTGCTCTCCATCTCACGAAGATAGTTTAGGCTGCTTTTGATGAAGAATGTTCCACCTGTAAGTGAAATATTCTGATTGATACTCAAAGATACGTCTCCCCCAAACTGACTCTGACTAAGGAAGAGCGATGTACCGTCGCCCTGAGTAATTTTGTTTATCTCGTTGTTTATATAAGGAGAGGATGATAGTGTGAGCGATGGCATATAGTTGGCACGATAGTATCGATAATTCCAATACTGTACAAGGAATGTATGTCGTGCACTACGGGCCGACGGTGACTGCTCCAATGCCATTGCTATTGCCTGTGGCAAAGTGAGCCGAAGAGTATCGCCCTCGTATGCCGACACTGCTGATGCTGCAAAGAACATTGCAAGTGCCACAGCTACGCTTTTTCTAAAAAAACTTATATTATACATAATAAGAAGCTGTTTAAATTTCTAAAAAATATTTTCTTACAGAAGCTGATAGTTTCGCCGTTTTTTATGTTCAATAATGCCTGTTTCTTTCTTTTTTGCGGTTACATAGCCCGCTATGCGCCCTTTAAAAATAAATAAACATTCTATTCTTGCTCTATAAAAAACTTGGCGATATAATTTTAAACAGCTTCTAAAAAGATGTTTAAACAGGCATTCGCGCCTCTATAAATACATTTACAAAAAGCGTGCCAAAAAGATAAAATATTAATTTACAAAGATTTACAACAATAATAGATAATAAAAAAGAGTGCGATTGCGCACAAGCGATGTGCATTTTCGCACACTCGCACAAAAATGAGTAAGAAAAATCCCATTCTGCTATTAAAATATTTCGATTTTGAGTTTGACTACTCGGTTATTAGCTATAATTTTATCCATTATTTATAACGAGTATGGAGTGTAAAGGAAAGATACTTATAGTTGATGACAATGAAGATGTTCTGCTGTCGCTGAATATGTTACTGCGACCGTGGACCGATGCAATACGTGCAATAACAAATCCTGAACGGATAATAGAGTTTATGGACTACTTCCGCCCCGATGTAATTCTCCTTGATATGAATTTCAGCCGCGACAGTATCAGTGGCGAGGAGGGTTACGAGTGGCTTGCACGTATTCTGAAGCACGACCCAACAAGTGTCGTAATTTTTATGACCGCATACGTCAATACCGAAAAGACGGTACGCGCCATAAAAGCCGGTGCAGTGGACTTTATCCCAAAGCCTTGGGACAATAAAAAGATGCTGGAGACAATCCACTCAGCTGTTGACCTTAAGCGCAGCCGCCTTGCAGCAAAAGAGTCTACCGGTGACAAGAGAGAAAAAGATATCGAGGAGTGGAACTTCATTGGCGAGTCGGCACCTATAAGAGAACTGAAGAGTCGCATCGCACGTGTAGCCCCTACCGATGCCAATGTGTTGGTTACGGGCGAGAACGGTTCGGGTAAGGATGTTGTTGCACACGAATTGCACCGTATGTCGATACGCAGCAAGAAACCATTTGTCTCGATAGACTTAGGATGTATCCCCGAGCATCTTTTTGAGAGTGAGCTTTTCGGTTACGAGAAGGGAGCTTTTACCGGTGCTTCGGCAGCAAAGGCAGGACGAATTGAGGAGGCCGACAGCGGTACACTCTTCCTCGACGAGATTGGCAACCTTACACCTGCGATGCAACAGAAACTACTGACAGTAATTGAGAAGCAAGAGGTATCGCGCATAGGCTCAACAAAGGTAAAGAAGATAGATATTCGCATCGTTGCCGCTACAAATGCCAACCTGCGTGCAAGAGTAGCTGAAGGCACTTTCCGCGAAGACCTTTTGTATCGCCTGAACACGATAGAGCTGCATCTGCCACCACTACGAGAAAGAGGCAGCGACATAATACTCCTTGCACAACATTTTCTGAAAAAATATGCTCTGAAATACAGCAGTAAGGTCGATGGTTTTTCGGCCGAAGAGGAGCGCCGCCTACTCACCTATCCTTTCCCCGGTAATGTGCGCGAATTGCAGCATAGCATAGAGCGATTGGTCATCGACCCCGAAGCACCGTTTCTCACTAACAGCACCGTGGTAAAGCAACAGGAACAGGAGTCACTGAACCTTGAAGAGCTCGAACGCCGAGCAATACGCAAGGCGCTTGAACAGAGCAACGGCAATATGTCCATAGCAGCCGAGCTATTGGGTATTACCCGTTACGCACTATACAGAAGAATTGACAAACACGGTATCTGATGGGATTTTGGCAAAACATATTCTATAATAAAAGTATCGGCAGGCTGCGGCAGATGCTCCACTCGGTGCGTGTACGCGATTTCAGTCTGCAATATTCATTGGATAAACTCTACGGTGAAGAGCGTCGTTTGGCCGAAGAGATAAACGCCGTTATTCAAGAGTTCCGCGAAAGCGAACGCAAGCATGAGGGCGACACACATTTCTACGATGCTCTGCTCTCGAGAGTCGACTCGATTCTCTTTGCTACAGACAATGAAGGAAGGGTACGATGGATGAATAACGCTGCGATTGACGGACTATGCGGCTTTAAATTCGAGTCGATTGAGCAGCTGGAGGCACTGCATCCTTCACTACCTCGACAACTAAAAAAATTGCACATAAGAGAGCGACAATTGGTATCATTCAACATGCCGGGGGGCGAAGAACGACAATATGCAGCCTCGCTGACAAATATCTTCGTTAGCGGAATAAGCTATAAACTATACAGCCTGCAAAGTGTGGCCACAATACTCAAGCAGAGTGAAATAATGGCACAACAACGCCTTATACGTGTACTCACACACGAGATTATGAACTCTCTTACACCGATAGTATCACTATCCGATACATTGGCCGACAACATAAATCCCGATAAAGAGCCACTGTTAAGCAATGATGAGATAACTCTTGCTCTATCAACCATAAGCCGACGGGCAAACGGACTGATGCAGTTTGTACAGCGCTATCGCCGACTATCGGGAATTGCAGCTCCTACAATACGTCCGACAGGTATAAGAAGTTTTATTCAAGGTCTGAAGTGCCTTTTTGCCTCGCAAGAGAATATCTTTTTTGATATAAAGTGCAACGATAAGGTTATTGGTATCGACTCCACACAGATGGAACAGGTATTCATAAATCTATTAAAAAATGCAATTGAGACAAAGGCAACCCAAATAACGGTTACAATTACATCAACAGATGACGAACGGTGGCTTATTGCCACTGTTGAGGACAATGGCGGTGGTTTTTCGGGCGAGGTGGGTGAGAATATCTTCACACCATTTTTCTCGACGAAACAGGATGGCGAGGGAATTGGTCTTGCAGTGTGCCGACAAATAGTCTGTAATCATGGCGGACTTATTGCAGCCGAGAGTACTAATGTAGGTGCACGGTTCACCGTTCGTTTGCCGTTAAGGTAATGAATAGCGTAAAATTTTTATAGGGCTTAAAAAGCATTAGATAGAAAGGTGTAACTGAGTTTCTTTTTATTACTGTCCGATAAAAATAGAATAATCCCAAGAAGTGCTATTGACGAAGCTGATATTGCCACTTTTACAACAAAAATACTAACAAACGAGCGAGAAATATGAAGTTCACTTCAATATTTTTCAAAGCGAGTGTAGTCTATTTTCGAGGTTTACCTCAAAAATACTAACAAACGAGCGAGAAGTATGAAGTTCACTTCAATATTTTTCAAAGCGAGTGCAGTCTATTTTCGCTGTTTACAGCAAAAATACTAACAAACGAGCGAGAAATATGAAGTTCACTTCAATATTTTTCAAAGCGAGTGCAGTCTATTTTCGAGGTTTACCTCAAAAACACTAAAGCAAGCCCACTTTTTCACAAAATCATAAGGTTGTTCATTGGTGCGCCATCGGAAAATTAGTAGAAGTTGTTTAAATTTATATCGTCAAGTTTTTTATAGAGCAAAAATTGGATGTTTATTTATATTTTAAGGGCGCATAGCGGGCTATGTAACCGCAAAAAAGAAACAAACAGGCATTTTTGAATATAAAAAACGACGAAACCGTCAGCTTCT
>JAZNEI010000016.1:0-7722 GCA_045588485.1 Bacteroidaceae bacterium
CAACTATGAGAACTTCTATTATTTGTAGTACAAATCTATAGAAGAAATTTTTCTAAAAGAAGATAGATTATAAAATTCGATGCACTCTATGTAATAAACGATATGTTATTATCATGAGTGCATTTTTTGATGACATAAAGAATGATAAGAAGTCGGCGGTCAATGACTTTCTTATATACATTGGTTATCCGTTTCCTGATGACCTTATTCGAACGGATAATCCTCTGTGGCTATTAGGAATTCCTCCATTTAGTGCCGAGACACACTTCTTTGTGGTAGACCTATTTTTGAAGCTAGTCAAAAAATCGAACTGGTCGGAACATGACAAAAGAATTTGGATTGATAGGTATGTGCTAAATAAGCCTTCTAAATATGTCGCAAAAAGAGTTAAGAACTCGTCTGCTTGGGTTAACAGCCGCTTTTATAGATGTAAACAAAAGTTGGCTAAGATGGTAAAAGTGTGGTGGAACGAACGATTAGCCGATAACCCCGAAGAAACATTGCAAAAGCTGTTTGACGCATATATTAAGGAACATTGTAGGAATATTAAAGTAAATTAACAAATAAACATTCAGACTTATGAAGACAAGAATTTTCAATCTCATTATCATTGATGAGAGTGGCTCTATGCAGAGCATCAAGAAAGAGGCTATTGACAGCGTAAACGAGACTATCCAGACAATTCGTTCGGCTCAGAAAAAGCACGAAGAGCAGGAACACTATGTGAGCCTTGTAACCTTCAATGACGATGTGAAGACCATCTATGAGTGTGTCCCGGTTGATGAGGTTAAGGAACTTACGGCGGAGACCTATCAGCCTGATTGTTGTACCGCATTGTACGATGCAATGGGTATTTCGTTAAATGCACTTCGCAAGAAGGTTGCAGAGGATGACAAAGTGCTTGTAACTGTTGTTACTGACGGTTACGAGAATAACTCAAAGGAGTATGGTGGCAAGGCTATCAAGGATCTTGTGGACGAGCTTAAAGCAAAAGGCTGGGTATTCGCATATATCGGTGCCAATCAGGATGTGGAAGCTGTTGCTGCAAGTATCTCCATTACCAATGTGATGCAGTTCGAGGCAACAAACGAAGGCACAGCCGCCATGGGCACCAAGGTAGGTCGTGCTCGCACTCGTCTATTTGACCGCATCGCCTACCTCGGGGGCTCATTCTGTGCGGCAGAAGCAAACGAAGATTTTTTTGACGAAGAGAAATAATACAACGACGATGAAACGACTGACTCAAATTTTTCAGGCACTGCTCGGTGTGGTAGCCTTGATTTTTACAGCAATTATTGCTTTTGGCCGCCTTGCTTGGCGTACAATCCGTAACTGGTGGAAGAACTGTTCAAAATGGGTGCGCCGCTCGATTGCAACTGTCCTTATTCTGATTCCGGTAGGCTTTGTGGCGCTTATTGCTTATGCCTACTATGATAGTGAGTATGGCAGATGGTATTGGAAAGACAATTATCTATCAAAGAATGTAGAAGTTCACGGTTTTCGAGATAATAAGGTTCGTGTATATAATCATTGTACGGGCAAATATACTACATCTAAAGTCAATTGGGTTTCTGATACTCCCGCAAATGATTCTTTGGCAGTTTATGCATTGCCTGGTAAGCGTGGTTACATCAATGTAAATACAGGTCATATTGTTATTGATGCCGAAGCTAACGACTACTGCAAAGCATGGGTGTTCTCAGAGGGATTAGCTGCTGTAGTGAAGGATGGTAAGATTGGTTTTATCAACACAAATAATGAGGTTGTTATCCCATTCCAATTCGACTATTCAAATGAGTGTCGTATGTATAACTTAGGTTATGTTTTCCACAATGGATATTGCATTATGACCAATACCGATGGCGACTTTGGCTTGATTGACAAGAACGGCAAATGGTTTGTAGAACCAGCATACGATGAAATCTGGGCTCCGCACGAAAGTGGTTACAGAATCATTGTTGATAATAGTAAACACGGTGTTCTCGATTCAATGGGTAATGTTATTTATCCGGCAGAATACGGTTATGTAGATGTGTTGTCCGATGGCTTTATCCTAACCAAAGGCGGCAAGAGGTGGCAAGTAGATTTTGAGGGAAATGTAGTTCAACCGTTTATGTTTGATGGTACATATTATCTGAACTATCCGATTGGTTACAACGAATGTGGCGATATTCAATATGCCTTTGCTGATTATGCCAAATACGAGATAATGAACCGCTATGGTATTATGAATCGTATCACAGGCAAGCCGATTACTCTCGCTCTCTATTCGGACATCAACATGCTCTCGAAGGATTTGTTTGAGGTGCAAGACCCTGAAAGTTATGATTGGTATTTGGTAGATACGCAAGGTAATGTAGTTTCAAAGAAATAGTGCTGATACAATGAAATGTCTCATACACACAATTGCGACTATTCTTCTACTTGCCTCTTGCTGCACTAACACAGCAAAGGGCAACGGAATAGAAATTTCTTCAATGGTTGATGGCGTTGGCAGCGATTATACTGCCAATGCTACGGCTATTGAGCAGAAGAAACAGGAGATGTTGGCTGTTGCCGATAGTGTAGGCTACTTCTGGTTCTCGGATGATACGGAGTTTCAATCACAAGATCCTCACGCATATTGGCTGATGAACCGAATGATGCAGATGATGAAACAAATCGTTACGGCTGATGATTGTTGGGCTTGGATGTTGGCGATGAACGAGAGCATCGAGGAGTATAACACTCGCCTTGGTCGTAAAATTGGCTCTGTTGATGCTGCCTGCAATGCTATTGATGAGCTCATAGACATCTACAACGCAGGTAACCAACCTATGCTCAATACAGCAAGTTATGTGGAGTCAATTCTAATGCATTATAAAGCAGTGTATGCTTACTATCGTCTTATCGAGTTTATTGACGATTACGAGCAAAATAGTGATTGGGATATACGATTGAGAGCCCTCTATTATCGTGAGTTCAAGGAGTGGTTCGATATCAACAATGCCGTAAATGGAATTATGTATTTCTACACTTATGCATCTGCGGGTTATTCGGCACTCTCGATGGACTTGAACGGCACTTTTGAGATATGGTCAAGGGATCGTCTTGCAGAACTTGAGATTGAACGTAATATCTATTGGACTTACAAATGGCAACCATATGAGAGCGATGCAAAGAGTGTTTCTCCCAAAAAGTTTGATAAGTTGCTGAACTATTTCAAGACTAGAACAAAAAGCGATGTTATTGAAGAGTTCTTTGGGGATTTATATGACAAGAAAGATAGAGATTATGAATATGCCGAGTGGCGAGTAGGTAGTAAATATGATTTTGACAAGATTGCCGAGATGCTTCGTTACTACGAAACTGCCCTTACTAATTGGCAAGAGGTTCGAGAACTAATTGCTCTTATGCTTCCGAAAGAGAAACAAAAATCCTATCGAGAGATAACCAAACAAATGCACACACGTCTCTACAATGACTTAGCAGAGTTAAAAGAGATAAGATACTAATAATTTATTTCACTATTATAGTCGGTTGCCTAAGAGTTATCAATGGCAACCGACTTTCCTTTGGGACTATCCATAATTTTGTGTAAATAGAGATTACAGGGTTCAAAATATGAAGTGAACCCCAAAAGTTAGACAAAAAACTTTTTGGGGTCAGATCAAAATACGGACTCTGTAATTTTTTATTTATACATTTACCCAAACACACACTATCGAGATGATAATCTTTCATTTGGGATGAATATTTACATATTGTGTAATTTTGTATATGATTGCCATATTTTTATTTGCTTTATGCACTGTAGTCTCTTTCCACCTCTTTTAGTAGCTCTTTTTGGTGGTTACCGATATATATGCTGCATGCTGCAAATGCGATGAACGACAATATAAATGTTAATGTACATTCTGTTTTTTCAAATAGTCCGTCTGCCGATGCACTGAGTATAATTAGACTGACTAACTGTGTTACCATAAGTGTTATTGCTTTCATGATATTTGTATTTTATAGGTTTTATAATTTATAATCAGGGAGGACTCTGTGGGTTAATCTTCTTTGTCATTCCTTTTGTCGAATGCCCAAAATATTATATTGCCCTCTTTTCCATCATTTATCTTAACTTTTAAGGTGGCTTGATGTATCAAACGCTTTTTGTTGTAGAGCATTACTTTGCCAATAGTGCCTGGTACGCTTTTTTCTTGGATAATGCTTATAAGCATTTTATAGCGGTTATTACCCAATATCCTCTCTCGTTCGTCGAGAAAGTCCTTGACAAACTCTTTGCACATATAATCTTTATATATGCAGTAGTGCTCCGATAAATTACTTACCCACTTATCGCGTTTTACTATGCAATTGCGAAAGAATTCTATCCATTCCATACACTTCTCGAAGAAGTACTCGCAGAAGAATTTTGCCTTGTTAACTTTCTCCATATTGTAATCTTTTTTTTGGTTTTTCTTTTGTGTTTTAAAGAATTGTCGTAAGTTTGCCGCAAATAACCCGTTAAGACAAAAATGGCTATTTTGCCTATTATGTAATTTGAATTTTATATATTAGCCGTTTATGGCTGCAAATATAACGCCTAAAAGCTGAAAAATTGTTGTGAAATTAGCAAAATTTGGCTATTTAGAATTAGTTTAAATAGTAAGCGGGTTTGCACTATTGTGTATATTATTGTGTAATAAATGTTTAGATGCATATTGTGTTTTTATGAGAGAAACAATTAAACAACGTATTATAAAAGTTATCGAGTACAAAGGATTGAATGCTAATAGTGCAAGTCCTATATTGGGTATTCCGCAAAGGACACTTAATCGTCAGATTAATGAGGATGCAAAGGTGGGGATGGAGCTTGTATCGGCTATTTTGAATAATTTTAGCGATATTTCTCCTGCATGGCTTATGCTTGGAGAGGGAAATATGCTGCTTGATGACGAGCAACCTGTCTTCTCGAATGATTTTTCACCTTTTTATAACGATTTGCCGGTGTCGGCAGGATTGAGGGATGCTTTTGATCCATCTGTCGAGAAGCCTTCGGGATATATATCGGTACCCCATTGGAGTGCACAATTCTATTTTCCTGTTTCGGGAACCTCTATGGAGCCAGAGATTCATCCGGGTGATATCATTGGAGTAAATAGGGTAGAGTCGTTACGAGATATCGACCCTGATAAGATTTATATGATTATAACAAATGAGTCGAGGATGATTAAACGTTGTTATCACGACAAGGAGAACAGTGAGTTGATGTGGTGTGTATCGCCCAACTATCCTTCATTTGCAATAAAAAAAAGTGATATTTGTGCGGTCTTCCACGTTGTGAACAGAATAGAGCGATTGTAAAGAGCTGATAAAAAAGCATAGAACGGTGTATTTACGTTCTATGCTTTTTATCTTTTATCTTATAAACATATTATATTCGCTCTCGTATTCTATTGTTGTGCTGCGGTCGTGTCCGGGATAGACAACTGTCTCTTTGGGCAGCGTAAATAGTTTCTCCTTTATGCTTGTGAGTAGTAGTGTGTGATTCGAGTCGGGAAAATCGGTGCGTCCTATGCTGTCCCTGAACAAAGCATCGCCCGAGAATAGCATCTTATGTTCGGGGATATGATAAGCGAGGCTGCCGGGCGAATGCCCGGGAACAGATATTGCCACAATACGTTGATTACCGAAGAGTATCTCATCGCCGTCTTTCAGTATTCTACCCAATGGGGGAATCTTTTCATCAAATAGCAGACCGAATCGTGCCACTCGCTGTGCAATATTCTCGGCCCAATGCCAATCGGCATCATTGGCCCATGCAGTAAGGCCGAACTCCTTATATATGAAAGGACTGCCGAAAATATGATCGAAATGCAGATGTGTGTTAAGATATACTTTCAAATGAAGATGGTTAATTTCGATAAATCTTTTTAACTCACTCTTTTCGCTGTCATACAGGCAGCCGCAGTCAATCAGTGCTGCTTCGCCAGTCTCGTCCCAAAGCAGATAACTGTTTACCTGTATGGGGTTAAATGTGAATATCTTAAGTTCCATAAAATCTTTATCCTATTGGCAAGTAAACAACTTTCTTGTCTTTGAAGAACTCCTCTTCGAATATGTTCTCGAGTGGGGTAATCTCTATGATGTTCTTGTACTGCTGAACCTCGGATTGTATATTTCCTCCTTTAAGGCAGATAATGCCGTTGGGCAGTGCATTCAACTGCTCCTTACCAATGTTTTTACGACAGATTTTTACAAGTTCGGGGAGTTGCATTACAGCACGGCTGACAACGAAATTATACTTCTCTTTGATATCCTGTGCGCGACTGTGTGTAGCCGTTACATTCTCGAGTCCTATAGCTGTTGCAATTTCCGACGCTACACGCACCTTCTTGCCGATGCTGTCGACAAGGTGGAATTTTACATCAGGGAACATGATGGCCAAAGGAATACCGGGGAAACCACCACCGCACCCCATGTCCATAATGCTTGTTCCGGGGCGGAAAGTTATTGTTTTTGCTATTGCCAAAGAGTGCAGGACATGATGAAGATACAGATTTTCAATGTCTTTGCGCGATATTACATTAATCTTGTTGTTCCAATCGTAATATAGGTCGTAAAGAGCTGCATATTGCTCGGTCTGTTTCTCGGTAAGATTGGGGAAATATTTTTTTATTCTATCCATAGTGGTATCTTATTATTTTAATATTTCATCGATTTGATATAATCGTTTGAAGAATAAACACTTGAAGTTATTTTGAAAAAAGCGTGGTAACGATTTGGGAATCGTGCGAATTTCTGCGGTTTGCGGTAGCAATACTCTCAAATAACTCTTGTAAGACAAAGGTATAATAATTTTCGCAAATGCAGTTATTATGCCTTTGTTTTTTTAT
This sequence comes from Bacteroidaceae bacterium, assembly GCA_045588485.1. Classification (GTDB taxonomy): domain Bacteria; phylum Bacteroidota; class Bacteroidia; order Bacteroidales; family Bacteroidaceae; genus HGM04593. The sequence continues at coordinate 6,867 of JAZNEI010000016.1, forward strand.
CATTGGCTCAAACTTTCAAACTATCTCTGTCGAGCAAAAACTCATAAATGTTCATAAATACCACACCGTTTTCATCTTGATACCGTTTTATTGGGTCTTCGGTAATTACAAACTTTTGGAAACTATCCGATATATGCGTTAGTGAACGTAGTTCCTGTTCCCGTTTTTCTTCATTTGGCAACCTCAAAGCTGATTGTATGTAACATCGTTTACTACCTTCATTGCATACAAAATCAACCTCCAATTGTTTACGCTGGCTCTTACCCTCCTCATCTTTGATGTTTATCACAACAACACCCACATCCACCATCAACCCACGAGTGCGAAGTTCATTGTATATGAGATTTTCCATCAAATGTGTTACTTCATGCTGACGGAAATTTATACGGGCATTACGCAAACCTAAATCGGCAAAGTAATATTTGGCAGGAGTGTCAATGTACTTCTTGCCTTTAATGTCGTATCGTATTGACTTTTCCACCATAAAGGCCTCTTGCAGTATTTCAAGGTAGAAACTTATGGTATTTGGAGATATAGAAACATTCTTGACCGACTTGAAGGTGTTTACCAGTTTGTTTGGATTGATAAGCCATCCGATTGAAGATGCAAGAATATTGATAAGCTCCTCCAACTTCTCTTCGTTCTTGATTTTGTACCTCTCCAATATATCGGTAATATATGTTTTCTTAAAGAGCGTCTGAAGGTATTTCATCTTCTCCTCATTACTCTGCATTGTTGCAATCATCGGGAGTCCGCCAAAAGTCATATACTCTTCCATAGCTTCCTCGCGAGAACCCTCAAAGACAGAGAAAAACTCACTGAACGATAAAGGAGCAACTTTTATCTCATCACCGCG
>JAZNEI010000017.1:0-2836 GCA_045588485.1 Bacteroidaceae bacterium
TTACGTTAAGATTTTCCGTGCGCAGAGCCTTTTGCCTACTTTTCGTCGGCACGAAAAGTAGGAGAAAAATAACAATGAAAGGCTGAATTTAGCAAACAAGCCTAAATGAGAGACTGAAAAAGTTTTACCGGACACCAATAATTGTATTTACGCATTACGAAATTTTTGAATGCTTTGTGTCAGATTATCGATTTTCTAAAAAATGGTTTCTTTGTTAAAAAAACTTTTTTTAGAAAATTAAACTGTTTCTTAGCAATAAAAATATTATACTTGCGTTGTCAAAAGTATAAACACTATAAACACCTGCGAAATGGACAACAACAGATATTGCGTAATAATGGCCGGAGGAGTGGGTAGTCGTCTGTGGCCTCTGAGCAGGAAAAATCTTCCCAAGCAGTTTCACGACCTTTTGGGCTGTGGACGAACAATGCTTCAACAGACCTACGATCGTTACTGCCGTATAGTTCCGAGCGAGAATATTATTGTCTCGACAAATATAATATATTCGCAGTTGGTAAGGGAGCAGCTGCCGCAACTCTCTCCCGAGCAGATTCTTCACGAACCGACGTTTCGTGGTACGGCACCAAGTATAGCATACGCGGCGTGTCACATAAGGCAGCTTAATCCTGATGCTAATATAGTGATAGCTCAGAGCGACCAGCTTGTGCTAAACGAGGACCTATTTGTCGATACCGTTGGCAAAGGACTCGATTTTGTTGCCGAGCAGAGTAAGCTTGTGATAATTGGAATAAAACCTACCTGTCCCGAGACGCGATACGGATATATTCAGGTGGCAGACAATCAGTCGGCATCATCCGAGGGTACTTTCTACAAGGTGCGTACATTTACCGAGAAACCTGCGTACGAATTTGCACGTGTCTTTATGGAGAGTGGCGAGTTTTATTGGAACTCAGGTATATATATATGGAATGTTCAGACTATAATAGAGACGCTTGCCAAACTCCTACCCGATATGATGGCCGAGTTTGAGCAGGTATTCCGCGAACTTCCCAATCGTGACGACCGTCGCCGCAGGATATACGAGTCGTATACATCATTCCCAAATGCCTCGATGGATTCGGCTGTTATGGAGCGTGCCGACAACGTCTTTCTGCAGGTTGGTGAGTTTGGCTGGGCAGATATAGGTACGTGGAATTCACTCTATGGTACTCTGCCAAAGGATGCCGAGGGAAATGTCATAATGCATTCTCGTACAATATCATACGACAGTCATAACAATGTAATCTCTCTGCCAAAGGATAAGCTTGCGGTCATTCAGGGTGTCGATGACCTGCTTATTGTGGACGCAGGAAATGTGCTGCTTGTCTGCAAGAAGGGGCACGAGGGTGATATTCGCAAGTTCCTTAACGATGCACGAATGAAACTCGGCGAGGAGTTTGTATAATCGTTTTTGAGGAAAGGCGTTTGATGCCGCCTATTCATCGACAACCATTTACGAGATGCGGGCGATTATAAATCGCCCCTACATCCGCTAAAAAACTCATCCTATTCATTGAGAACCTGTCTTAAAAAGGCTAAACAATCTCATTGCAACCACAAATGGTCTTTCTGCATTTATCGCAGCACCCATTTAGGATTGTGTGGCTTTGTCTCTTTGGGGTTGTAGTGAAGTGCTTTGGCATCGGGGATAAGCACTTGGTAGCTTTTGCCGGTTTTGTTGGGCATTGTGCTGCTACGCATCCAGGGGTTGGCCTCGCGCAGTTGCAGGAATGTGAGACCATGTTTCTTGGCAATGTCGGCCCAACTATTTACAGGCTTATCTATTGTTATCTTTTCTTTTATCTTCAGCGGCGGATAGAGGTCGCTCTTTTTTATTATAAAGCCGTAGGCGACGGGGTCGGCAAAGATAGTCTTTACTGCCAACAAGCGGAACAGATAACGCGAGGTTTCGGGGACAAGGACAAGGTTTATTGCGTTCTCCTCTTTTTGTGACTCCACACGCTTCGATATGTTGGCAGGACCTGCGTTATAGCTTGCTGCAACGGTCATCCAATTGCCGAACTCTTCGTAACTCTTTTTCAGGTATTTGCAGGCTGCACGGGTGGCTTTCTCGATGTGATATCTCTCGTCGACATAATTGTTGACCTCGAGTCCGTATTCGCGTCCTGTCTTTTCCATGAATTGCCAAAGTCCGGCAGCACCAACGGCCGAACGTGCGTTAATATCGCCGTTACTCTCTATTATCATAAGGTATTTGAAGTCATCGGGTATTCCGCACTCCTTAAGAATTGGCTCAACGATAGGGAAGAAACGATTGGCACGTTTAATCTGCAACATCGTGTTTATGTGTGAGTAGGTGAATGCGAGAATCTCACGGTCCATACGTTCGCGGCGGTCCTGTTGGGTGAGGGTGATCTCTTCGCCTGCAAAGGTGACACTTTGGGGAATCTCGGGCGATACGCAACAGTAGGGTATCTGTGAATAGGGCATCTCTTTTGTTCCCGTATGTTGGTTTGACATCAGTAACCATCCGCCTAAAGCTCCAATGGTGAAGGTTGCCAGTAGTGTGGTAAATGTTGTTATCTTTTTCATGTATTAATGACTGTTTTTTATTGAAATGCGAATATACCATTTTTACTGTAAATAACCATCCTCTTTTTCGGTAAAAATGGTTCATAATTGCTGCCTTGGCTGTAAGTGGCGATGATATTCTTCACTCGCTGTAAAAAATATTAAAGCAAGCCCACTTTTTCATAAAATCATAAGGTTGTTCATTGGTGCGCCATAGGAAAATTAGTAGAAGCTGTTTAAATTTATATCGTCAAGTTTTTTATAGAGCAAAAATTGGATGTTTATTTATATTTTAAGGGCGCAT
>JAZNEI010000018.1:0-78853 GCA_045588485.1 Bacteroidaceae bacterium
CGATGTTTTTTGGGTGCTGCGGAACTCGCTTCGCTCAAACATCCTCGCACTTAATCCAAAAAACATCTACCATTTTACTAATTTTCCTATGGCGCACCAATGAACAACCTTATGATTTTATGAAAAGGTGGGCTTACTTTAGTATTTTTGAGGTAAACCTCGAAAATAGACTGCACTCGCTTTGAAAAATATTGAAGTGAACTTCATATTTCTCGCTCGTTTGTTGGTATTTTTGCTGTAAAAGTGGCAATATTAGCTCCGTCAATAGCACTTTTTGGAATTATTCTATTTTTACCGGACACCAATAGAATAAAATATTCGCCTGTAGGTGTAGTACTCGCTGTGCTCGTAATGTTCCAATAGGTCTGAATTAGTCTGCGATAACGTAAATTCTTATCTCTTAAATGAGTATAAAAAAATAGACAGGTTCGTGAAAAACCTGTCTATTTTGTATGTAATATCTTAACCGAGAATTACTTCTTATCAGCAAGTGCCTTCTTCAGAGCCTTTGCGATAGCCTTCTTGGCTGATGCCTTAGCTGAATCGAGCTTCTTCTGAGCCTTAGCCTCTGCCTTTGCATCGCCTGCAGCCTTAGCAGCCTGTACTGCATCGTAGAGAGCCCAAAGGTTCTTCTTTGCAGTTACCTCTTTCTGTGCTGCGCTGTAAGCCTCAGCCTCAGCCTCTGTAGCTGCCTCAACCTCGGGAGCTGCATATGCGTGCTTGTAACCCTTCTGCTCGTTCCAGTGACCACGAGTAAAGTCGGGGAATGTAACAGCTGCGCAGTTGTTGTCCATTGACAATGTACCCAACTCTGCCAAGCAGCACCACTCAGCCATATCATAAACGTCCATATCAAGGGGAAGACCATTCTGCAAGCAGTAAACAAGACGAGAGTCCATTACAAAGTCCATACCACCGTGACCGAGGTCGCGACCCTTCTCAACATACTTCTTGAGGATGGGGTGGTAGTACTTAGCCATCATAGCGTCCTTTTGTGCGTCGCTCATAAAGCCGTGAGCGTTAAGGTTGTCAACCTGAGGTGCGCCTGTGCCCTTAAGAGCCTCACCCGAGAGAGCGAGCTTAGGCTCGGGATACTTTGTAGCGTAACCCTTTGTACCGGTAAGCTTGAACAGACGGTTGTAGGGCTGGGGTGTCATTACGTTGTGCTGAATCTCAACAACCTTACCCTTTGCTGTACGCATAAGAGTTGTTGTGTGGTCGCCGTTACGGAACTCTTTGCACTCTTTACCTGTCTTCTCCTTTACAAGCTCCTTGCCGAAGAAAGGATCTGTATCCATGGCTACAAGTGTTGTGAAACGGTCACCACGGTGAATGTCGAGGCACTGTGCAACGGGTCCAAGGCCGTGAGTAGCGTAGAGGTCGCCACGGTTCTCCTTGTTATATTTAAGTCGCCAGTGAAGGTTGTCCTTGTCGTTGTCGGCGGGATCCTTCCAGTATGCATCCCAGAACCACTCAAGGCTGTGGATGTAAGCACCCTCGGCACGGATAATCTCGCCGAATACACCGGCCTGAGCCATTGCAAGAGCGTTCATCTCATAGTCGTCGTAGCAGCAGTTCTCGAGGATGAAGCAGTGGAGACGTGTCTTCTCTGAGAGGTTGATAAGACTCCAGCACTGCTCAAGGTTCATTGCCGAAGGCACCTCGATGGCAGCATGCTTGCCGTTCTCCATCGCAAATTTTGCGATAGGATAGTGGTGATTCCAGTCGGCAGCGATGTAAACGAGGTCGATGTCGGGGCGTTTGCAAAGCTCCTCGTAACCCTTCTCGCCTGAGTAGATGTCGGCGGGCATAAGACCCTGCTCGCGCAAGAACTTATTGCACTCCTCGGCACGGTTGTACTCGTAGTCGCAAAGAGCTACAATCTCAACACCGGGAATACGGCAGAAACGGACAACAGCACCGTCACCGCGCATACCAAGACCAACGAAAGCTACACGTACAGTCTTGATAGGAGCAGCTGCGAGGTTCAAAACATGCTCCTGACCGGCGGGACGCTCGGGAGTCTCAACTACGATAGTACCTTTGTCCCAATGCCATTTGGTAGAGGGGGACAATGACTGTGCCTGTGCTGTGGTAGCGGCAAAAGCCATTACTGCAACAAATGCAGAAACTAAAAATTTCTTAAAGTTCATTGTGATAAAGTTATTAATTTGGTTATGTGTGTTTATTATGTACGTAATGGTACCGTATGCGTTTACAAAGGTAAGTAACTATTTTGAAGATTAAAACTATATTTTGTTTTTTTTTATATTTTTAGCTTTATAACCCCGAAAAATAAAAAAAAATATATACATTCGCAAAATCAATGTAACGGAAATTTTAACTAACCAAATATTTAAAAGTTTTTTATGGAAAGCTATGTAATAGGAATCGACCTTGGCGGTACTAATACCGTTATTGGTCTTGTAGATGTAAAAGGACACATCCTTGCAAAGGATGACTCGGTAAAGACACAGGCTTATCGCGAGATTGAGGATTATACCGACGCGGTAGCTCAGGTTATTGCCAAACTTGCCAAGGAGAATGGCTGTGAGGGTAAAATAGAAGGTGTAGGTATCGGTGCTCCTATGGCTAACTACTACACAGGTGAGATTGTTAATGCTGCCAACCTACCATGGAAAGGTATTGTGCCTCTGGGTTGGTTGATAGAGAAAAAGACCGGTCTTCCGACAAAGGTAACAAACGATGCCAATGCTGCTGCTATAGGTGAGATGAAGTACGGTGTTGCTCAGGGTATGAAGGATTTTATCGTTATTACTTTGGGTACAGGCGTTGGTAGCGGTATTGTATCAAACGGTCAGCTTATCTATGGTCATGATGGTTTTGCAGGCGAGCTTGGTCACGTTACAGCTCCTGTTCTCGAGGGACGTGCATGTGGTTGCGGTCGCAGCGACTGTCTCGAGACATACGCATCGGCTACAGGTATTGTACGCACTGCCAAGATTTGGTTGGGTACACGTACCGACGAGAGTGTTTTGCGTAACATCGAGTGTGATAAACTTACATCAAAGATGCTTTTTGATGCAGCTGTTGCCGGTGATAAACTCGCAAAAGAGATTTTCGACTTTACCGGTGCTGTTCTTGGTGATGCTTTCTGTAACTTCATTGCTTTCTCGGCTCCCGAGGCCATCATTCTCTTCGGTGGTCTTGCAAATGCAGGTGAGCTGTTGCTCGAACCTATTCGCAAGAGAATGAACGAGAATGTTGTTTTCTTGTGGAAAGATAAGGTTAAAGTCCTTAAATCTTCTCTTCCCGGTGCCGATGCGGCCGTTCTTGGTGCATCTGCTCTTGGTTGGAAGTCATAAAATGTTATTCCAAGAGATTTTTTATAACAACATCGGTTGTCGGGCTTTGAATCGGCAACCGATGTTGTTTATTATCTCATTTTTGTTATAAAGTGTCTATTCTCTTATATAAATATTTAAAAAAATAAAATAGTGTAAAAAAAATGGAGTCTCATAGTGCTTTTTTAACAGATTATTCTATTTTTGCAGATAAAATGCGATGAATGGCTTTATGCCATAAAATAAGCAAAGGGATAAACTAACATAATAATATAATTACAATGGATTACACAAACGGTAAAATCAGACAGTTTGCCTGCCTTTCGTTGGTGGGTACGGCTGCGCTTTCATTAGGCGCTTGTCAAGAGAAAAAAGAGGAGGCGAAACCTATGAATATCCTCTACATTATGTGCGACGACCACTCGTATCAGACTATAAGTTCATACGATACCCGTTACATAAATACACCCAATATCGACAGAATTGCTGCCGATGGTGTGCGTTTTACAAATAGCTTTGTGGCAAATTCAATAAGCGGTCCCAGTCGTGCCTGCATGCTCACAGGAAAGCACAGCCTTGCAAACGGATTTACCGATAATAGCTCTTCGTTCGATGGCTCACAGCAGACATTTCCCAAATTGCTTCAGGCACAGGGGTATGAGACGGCTGTTATAGGAAAATGGCATTTGACATCGGAACCTACAGGCTTTAATCATTGGGATATACTCATTGGACAGGGCGACTATTATAATCCGACCTTTATATGTAATGGTGAAAAGGTGCAACGAAAAGGTTATGCAACGAATGTTACAACCGAGCTTGCTTTGGATTGGTTAGAAAACGGACGCGACAGCAACAAACCTTTCTGTCTGCTGTTGCACCATAAGGCTCCGCATCGTACATGGATGCCCGACACTTGTGATCTTGAACTATTCAGCGACTCGAACTTCCCGCTGCCCGAGACCTTCTATGATAATTACGAAGGACGCGATGCGGCACTTATGCAGCACATGTCTATATCAAAGGATATGGACCTTGTCTATGACCTTAAACTTGCAGATAAAGAGAATGAGATACATTCACGTCCCGACCTCGAGGCAGCAGGACGCAGAATATACAGCCGTATGGATTCTGCGCAAAAGGCGGCTTGGGATGCTCACTACGACCGCGTGATTGCTGAGTTCAAGAAGAATAATCCCAAAGGAAAAGACCTTGATTCTTGGAAATTCCAGCAGTATATGCGCGACTATCTGCGCGTGATTACCTCGGTCGACCGTAATGTTGGACAAGTGCTCGATTACCTCGAGGCAGAGGGTCTTATGGATAATACACTTATCGTTTATACATCCGACCAGGGATTCTATATGGGCGAGCATGGATGGTTCGACAAACGCTTTATGTACGAAGAGTCGTTCCGTACGCCTCTGTTGATGCGTCTGCCGGGCGGAGTGAAGGGTGATGTTACGCAGCTTGTTCAGAATATCGACTATGCGCCTACAATTCTTGAGGCGGCAGGCGTTGAGGTTCCCGAGGATATACACGGATGCTCGTTACTGCCTCTGCTTAAAGGCGAAGAGTGGACTTCCAACCGCAAGGCTCTCTATTACCATTATTACGAATTCCCCGATGAGCATACAGTACGTCCCCACCTTGGCGTGCGAACCGAGCGCTACAAGCTCATCCGTATAGTGCCCACAGACTTCCAGGGTAAACAGTTGCAGGGTAGTTGGGAACTGTTCGACTTGCAGGAAGACCCCAAGGAACTAAATAATATATATGGTAAAGAGGGTACCGAGCAACTGAGCGACAGCCTGAAGGTTCTGCTAAAGGAGTTGCAGACACAGTATGGCGAGGAAGAATATATCGAGCAGTAAGAGATAAAAATAGTAGCAATGAAGAGCAATAGAAAAAACAATTATAGTCTGACAGATGTTGCAAAGATGAGGCGGCAGCCAACCTTTGCGACAATGGTAAAGCCTATAGGTTCGGCCTGTAATCTTGATTGTAACTATTGCTACTATCGCGATAAGTCTGAAATTTATGCCGGGGTGATGCCTCGGATGAGTGAGCAACTGCTCGAAGAGTATATAAAACAGTATCTTCAAGGGGCAAGCCAACAACAGATAACATTCTGTTGGCACGGAGGCGAGCCGCTTATGGCAGGTATTCCTTTCTATCGTAAAGCGATGGAACTGCAACAGAAATATCGTGGAGATAAGATAATAGAGAATACTTTACAGACCAACGGTGTTCTGCTTAGCGATGAGTGGTGCAGTTTCTTTAAGGATAATAATTTTCTTATAGGACTCTCGCTCGATGGTCCGCAGGATATCCACGATGCTTTCCGACGCGATTGCGGTGGTGCTCCTACCTTTACCAAAGTCGTTAAGGCTGCCGAGAAGATGGCTGCGGCAGGAGTAGAGTATAACCTGCTCACAACGGTTAACAAACGCAGTGAGGGACGTGGTGCCGAGGTCTACCGCTTCCTTGGAACACTCGGAAACTATATGCAGTTTCTCCCGGTTGTAGAATATGTCCGCTTACGCGACCGAGATGGTAAACGTCCTCTAATTGTATCGCCCGATGAAGAGGATGCCGTTGAAGCACCCTGGTCGGTGTCGGCCGAGGCATACGGCGAGTTTATGTGCGATGTGTTCGATGAGTGGGTAAAGTATGATGTAGGCTACCGCTTTGTGCAGTTGTTTGATGCAACGCTTGCCAATTGGTGTGGAGTGCAGCCCGGTATATGTTCGTTCTGCGAGACTTGTGGCGATGGTCTGGTGGTTGAACATAACGGAGATGTATATTCGTGCGACCACTTTGTATATCCCGAATACTGCTTGGGAAATATTATGGAAAAGAGTATCGGGCAGATGTATGCAAGCAGTGAACAGCAGGCTTTCGGACGTGACAAACGCGAGGCATTGCCTATCGAGTGTAAACGTTGCAGCTACTATTTTCTGTGCAGAGGCGAGTGTCCCAAACACCGCTTTGGCTATGCCAAGAACGGAGAACCTTATAAGAATGTGTTATGTGAAGGATACAAACGGTTCTTCATACACACCGACCCTTATATGAGGCAGATGAGAACGCTGATTGAGCGTGGCGAACCTGCATCAAAGATTATGCAATGGAAAAGATAAAACATAGTAATAAAAACAATAACTAATTAAAAAAAAGACTATATGAATAAGAATTTTGTACTTCCTAAAATTGGTGAACTTCCTGTGCTCGCATCTATTGAGAGCATCTGTAAGTTCGAGAAAGTTCCTACACAAGTGTGCGAGAATGCAGCAGAAGGTGCAAAGGTAGCTGCCGATATTGTTGTTTCGGCTATTAATAATCATAAAGGTGAACGTAATTTTGCACTAGGACTCTCAACAGGCCGTACTCCATTGGGATTATATAACGAGCTTGTAAAGAGATACAAGGCCGGCGAGGTCAGCTTTAAGAATGTCGAGGTATTCAGCCTCGATGAGTTCTATCCTATCGAGCCTACAAATCCTCAGAGTCGTAATCATCGTGTATATGAGGAATTTCTGAACTATATTGATATTGCTCCCGAGAATGTACATTTCCCCGATGGAACCGTTCCTGCAAATAATATTAAAGAGTACTGCAAAGAGTATGAGCAGATGGTACACGGCAATATCGACCTTATGATTATGGGTGTAGGCGAATTGGGACAGGTTGGCTTCAACGAGCCTGGCAGCTATGGAAAATCTACTACACGATTGGTACAGTTGACATACAACAGCCGCAAGACACAGTTCCAGTTCTTCTCTAATCCCAACGATGTGCCTAAGATGGCAATCACAATGGGTCTTGAGACAATCCGTAGCGCTAAGAAGATTGTGCTTATGATGTGGGGCGAGGATAAGGCTAAAATTGCACGTGACCTTATCGAAGGTGAGGTGACCGAGAGTCATCCTTCGACCAATCTGCAGTCGCATCCTAATATGCAGATTATCATTGATGAGGCTGCTGCTCAGGAATTGACACGTGTTAAACAGCCTTGGCTTATATCTCCTCCCGAGGAGTGGACACCTAAGCTCATTCGTAAAGCGGTTCTGTGGCTGTGTGGTGTTGTAGGCAAGCCTATTCTTAAACTTACATTCCAGAATTATATCAGCAACTCGCTATCCGACCTTCTCGACCGTGTCGACCGTTACGACCAGATAAACATACGTGTCTTCAACGATGTGCAGCACATAATCTCGGGGTGGCCAGGCGGAAAGCCCAATGCCGACGACTCTACACGTCCTGTGCCTTCGTCGCCCTATCCTAAAAGAGTAATTATATTCTCGCCACATCCTGACGATGATGTTATCTCGATGGGTGGTACATTCAACCGTCTTATAGAGCAGGGACACGACGTACATGTTGCTTATCAGACTTCGGGTAATGTGGCAGTGAACGATGATGTTGTATTGCAGAATATCGATACAGCGCGTGAGATGGGATTCGGACATCTTGGTGACCTCTTCGACGAGATTCGTGAGATTATTGCCTCAAAGGTGCCCGGTGTTCCCGAACCGGCCGAACTTTTGCGTTTCAAGGGAGCTATCCGTCGTGCCGAGGCTCGTGCCGCTTGTCGCTCTATCGGTCTCGATGACCGTACCAATGCGCACTTCCTGAATCTTCCTTTCTATGAGACGGGAGGTATAAAGAAAGGTAAGTTATCGGATGATGATATTGAGATAACAAAGGAACTTATGCGTCGTATCAAGCCTCATCAGATTTATGCTGCAGGCGACCTAACCGACCCTCATGGTACTCACCGCGTATGTATCGAGGCTGTGCTTCGTGCTTTTGACGAGGTTAAGGACGAGGATTGGGCCAAGGAGTGTCATATATGGCTCTATCGCGGAGCATGGCAAGAGTGGGACCTTGCAGTTGCTGATATGGCTGTACCTTTGAGTCCCGAGGAGATGATACGCAAGCGCCATGCAATATTCCGTCACCTCTCGCAGAAGGACATTGTTCCCTTCCCCGGTGAGGATTCACGTGAATTCTGGCAGCGTGCCGAGGACCGTATGCAGGGTACTGCTCAGATGTTCGATAAGATAGGCTTACCCGAGTATCAGGCTATTGAGATGTTCGTGAAACTTCTTTGATAATAGTATAAAATGAGAAGTATTGTACAAAGAGTGTTGTTCTCTTTGTTGTTAGTGATGTTGCTCGCACCCCTTTTTACGGGGTGCGACAACCGTAAAGTAGAGAGGCATTCGTTGGATGTAGTAGGCGGTGCATTCTTCTTCGATAGTATACCGTTTAAAATCGGGTCGGTGTCGTTGGATTATGCACGACTTCCGCGTGAGTATTGGGAACAGCGTATTCAGCTTGTCAAGGGGTTGGGTGTCAATACTATATTGGTACGTGTCCCCTGGATGTTACACGAACCCGAGGAGGGGAATTTCTGTTTCGAGGGCGAGTGTGATGTGCGCGAGTTCTGCTCGCTTGCGCAGGAGAATGGTCTGCTTGTGTGGTTGCACGTAGGACCTTATGCCGATGCTCATCTTGATATGGGAGGAATGCCATGGTGGTTGCTTAAGGACGAGAAGATTAATCTGCGTTCAAGACAAAAACTATTTATGGACAAGGTGGGGAACTATTTCCGTGCTCTTGCGTCTCAGCTGGCCGATATGCAGCTCTCCCGTGGCGGTAATATTTCTCTTATACATATTGAAGAGCCTGACGGTTTGCAGCCTAATCATAAAGCTTATCTTTCTGCGTTATGCGACTCGGTGCGCAGTGCAGGTTTCAATGAGACACTGCTGACAGTTGTCACAACAAAAGAGACGGTACATCAGGTTCCTATCGATAAAGCACTTGCCGCATATTCGATTGGCGATAAACAGTCGGCAATGTCCAACTTTGCCGGTGCAAGAAAGCATAATCCCAATTCGCCTGTCTTATGCTTTGATGTTGCACGCGGTTGTGGACATGTTTGGGGCGAAAGGATACTGCCTCGCAATCTTGATAAACCTTTTACACGTCTTTTCGAAGTGTTTGAAGGTTCAGGCTCGGCAAATGTTAGTGTGGCGCTTGGAGGAACCTCATTCGGGCATCTCTCGGGTGCAGAAATTATGGATGGCAGGTTCCGTCCTTTCTCCACTGCATACGACAATAACTCTATCTTTAATGAGAGTGGACGTTATCGCGAGGCTATAACTATTTATCGTGATGCGTTCCATCGTTCTGCCACTCAGGTGTTGCCTGCAAAGGTCGACTCTGTCGAGATATTTGAGCTGGATATATTCCCGGAGACAGCTGTTACCTCATATTCTCCTTTATTTGAGGGGTTGCCACAAGCGGTTGCATCGGAACGGCCACTTACATTCGAGCAGTGTAACTTGGGATATGGTGCAGTGCTCTATTCGGCAACTCTTCCTGTGATAACAGGAGGAGGGTCACTCGCTTTTGATGGGGTTTGTGACAATGCACAGATTTTTATAGATGGTAAAAGGGTGGCGATGTTAAGCCGTGTGGATGGTGACAGCATTGTTGCCTTGCCTGCCGAAGCGTCGGGAGCAAAAATAGAAATTCTTGTAGATGCTTTCGGACGTACATCGAATATCTTCGGTTATAAGGATTATAAGGGTATAGTAGGCTCGGTTTATATTGTTGATGCCAAAGGGGTGAAGACTGAAATTACTGCTTGGGAAAATACTCCTATCCCCGCCGATTATTTATATGCTTCAGCACATACATTTGGTAAAATTACAAAGGCTGGGGAACCGGGATATTACCGCACTACATTTAATTCGCCTGTTCGCAGCGATTTCTTCCTGTATACTGGAACATGGGGACGTGGCGAGGTGTGGATAAACGGTCACTCACTGGGACGCTTCTGGAGCCGTGGTCCGCAAAGGACACTGTATGTGCCCGGTTGTTGGCTCAAGGAGAAGGATAATGAACTTCTTATTCTCGACTATGTAGGTCCGTCGATACCTGTTGTCGAGGGTTTTAAGACTCCGATACTTTATTGATGAAGTGTATATAAACAGACAGGATACAAAATCAAATTTGTATCCTGTCTGTTTACTTTTTAAGGTGCTTACTCCTCGTCAACAATTCCGTTGTATTCGAGTTCGCCTTCGATTACAAAGAAGAGCTCTTCGGGGTCATAATCTCCTATTCCATTTTTCTTAGCCTCTTTTGCTACGAATTTGGCAATCTCATTGATGTCAATGTCGATATATTCGTTGCCCGAGTCAAGGATACCACTCTTGTCATAATAATCATAGATGGTATCAAGTATGTAATAGAAATCATCGTCACTGAACTTCTCTTTCAGTTCCTGTGGCAGATGCTCGCGTATATATGCAATGGTCTTCTCGTCATCGAGGTCTTCCATTGCAAACTCATCGTTCTGCATACTATAATGTTTAATTATGCCAAAAGAGCATCGAAGAGCTTCTGAACGTCGCCCTTAGACTTTGAACCTACAAACTTATTTACTACCTGACCGTTCTTAATAAAAAGTACGGTGGGCACATTGCGGATGTTGAACTCGTCGGTGAGGTCAACAGCCTCTTCGATGTCGCACTTACCAACAGCGATACGTCCGTCATACTCCTTGGCAAGCTCGTCGATAATAGGGGCAAGCTGACGGCAGGGCCCGCACCATGTTGCGCTGAAATCTATTACAATAGGCAATTCAGATGCCAAAAACTCCTTTGCATTGCTGTCTGTTACAATTACTTCCATTTTTTCTAAATTTAAAGGTTATCAATTAAGTTTATATTCAATATTAGGCAATGATTTTATATAGTCTATCAGTTCCTGTTCTACTGTTATACTGTATTTGCGCGATACAAGCTCTAAAGAGAAACCATTCTCGGCATCTTTGATGTTGAACTGTAATTTGCAGTTACCTGGGTGACGTGTTACATAATCGCTAATATATTCATAGGCCTCCTGTGTAAAGCCGGTTATCTCAAATGTTATTGTCAGACTCTTTACTATCTGCTCTTTTACATCGGCCAAAAGCTGTATGCTGTTTATTGCAAATTCCATCTCCTCGGGTTTCCATTTTTTAGGCTGGCAACTTCCTGTCAGGTAAAGGAAAGTTCCCGGAGCAAAGTAGGACGATTTCTGTATCCAATCGTCACCAAAGAACGGGAATTCGGCAGTTCCACTAAAATCCTCGATTTTGACAATACCGAATGGGTTGCCGCGCTTCGTCTGGCCTGTGCGTGGTGCTTCACTTACGATACCACCGAATGTGACCTTTCGGTTTCTCAGATTATCTATATTGGCAAACTCTTCGGCTTTAGTATTGCAGAATTCGTTCAGTATAAGCGCAAATTCGTCGAGTGGATGCGCCGACAGATAGATACCCACAAGCTCGCGCTCGCGGTTAAGCCGTTCGAGACTGCCCCATTTACCACCTTCAGGTACTTCAGGATGGGGAATTTCGGCCATCTCCTCGTCGCCGAAAAGTGACATCTGCGAGGTGCTTTTATCCATCTGATAGCGGTTGCCATATTTTACAAGAGCCTCGAGGAACTGTTCTCCTTTGCTGTTTGTGCCCATATATTGCTCTCGCTCAATACCTCCCGACAACTCGTCGAATGCTCCCGATAGTGCCAAACATTCCAGATTCTTGCGGTTGCAGGCTGTCAGGTTCACTCGCTCTACAAAATCGAATATACTTTTGAAGGGACCGTTTGCCTCTCGTTCGTCTATTATGCTCTGAACAGCATTTTCTCCTACGCCTTTAACTGCGCATAGTCCGAAACGTATGTGTCCGTGTTTGTTTACGCTGAATTTACGGCGCGACTCGTTAACATCGGGTCCAAGTACTTTTATCCCCATAGCTGTACACTCTTGCATCAGCTTGGTGATTTCGGTGATGTTCGATAGGTTACGGCTCAGTGCACCTGCCATATATTGCGAGGGGTAATGTGCCTTAAGATAGGCTGTCTGATAGGCTACCCAGGAATAACAGGTGGCATGTGATTTGTTGAATGCGTATGAGGCAAACTTCTCCCAGTCGGCCCAAATTTTTTCGAGTACATCGGCAGGGTGTCCGTTCGACTGTCCGCCTTTAATGAACTTGGGCTTAAGTTCGTCGAGCTTATCTTTCAGTTTCTTACCCATTGCTTTACGCAGTGTGTCACTCTCGCCTCGGGTGAAATTGGCGAGAAGGCGAGAGAGAAGCATCACCTGCTCCTGATACACCGTGATTCCGTAAGTATCTTTAAGATATTTCTCCATACAGGGAAGGTCGTACTTAACAAGTTCGGGGTTGTGCTTACGCTGTATGAAGTCGGGAATATAATCCATGGGGCCGGGACGGTAGAGGGCGTTCATGGCTATGAGGTCCTCGAATGTACTGGGCTGTAGTTCGCGCAGATATTTCTGCATACCCGGCGACTCGAATTGGAATGTTCCTATAGTGTTACCCTTGCAGTATAACGAATATGTCAGTTCGTCGTCAATGGGTACGTGGTCGATATCTATTTCGATGCCTAAACTCTGTTTGATATTTTCGAGTGCCTCATTAATGACCGAAAGGGTCTTTAGGCCCAGAAAGTCCATCTTTATAAGGCCTGTCTCCTCAATAACGCTACCCTCGTATTGTGTCACCAAAAGTTTTTCGCCGGTCTCTTTATCCTCAGCTATACTGATGGGTACGTGGTCGGTAATATCGTCACGACAGATGATGGTACCGCAGGCGTGTACTCCGGTATTGCGTACGTTGCCTTCGAGCATCTTAGCAAATCGAATTGTGTCGCGTAATATGGGGTCGGGCGATGCCTCGGCTTCACGCAGCTCGGGTACTGCGGCAATGGCATTTGGCAAGTTCATCTTCTTACCGTCGGGCAGACGGTCGGGGATTGCCTTGCATAGTCGGTTCGAGGTATCCAATGGCAGTTTCTGCACTCGTGCAACATCTTTAATGGCCAGTTTTGTGGCCATTGTGCCGTATGTGATAATGTGTGCAACCTTCTCTTGGCCGTATTTCTCGGTAACCCATTTTAGAACCTCGCCACGACCATCGTCGTCGAAGTCGACATCAATATCAGGCAGTGAAATTCGGTCGGGGTTGAGGAAACGCTCGAACAGCAGGTCATATTTTATAGGATCGACACGGGTTATTTCAAGGCAGTAGGCCACAACACTTCCGGCTGCCGAACCACGTCCCGGACCTACTGCTACTCCCAACTCTTCGCGTGCAGCTCGTATAAAGTCCTGTACGATAAGGAAGTAACCGGGAAATCCCATTGTCTTCATTATGTGCAACTCGAAGTCGATGCGGTCGGTGAGCTCCTGGGAGAATGGTTCGGGATAGCACTTCTTTGCTCCGTCGTATGTGAGTTTGCGCAGGTAGTCACCTTCGAGTTTTATGCGGTAGAGCTTTTCGTATCCGCCCAATTTCTTTATCTTTTTCTCGGCCTCTTCCTGCGAAAGTACGACATTGCCTTTTTCGTCACGGGTAAATTCGTCAAAAAGGTCTTGATGGCTGAACTTCTGACGATAGCCTTCCTCGGTGCCGAACTCCTCGGGGATTGCAAAGTTGGGCATAATGGGGGCATTGTCGATACTATAAAATTCGACCTTGTCGCATATCTCTACTGTATTGCTGAGGCTCTCGGGGATATAACCGAAGATGGCATTCATCTCCTCCTTTGTTTTCATCCACTCTTGCTTGGAGTAGAGCATTCGTTTGGGGTCGTCAAGGTCTTTACCTGTGCTAAGGCAGATGAGGCGGTCGTGTGCCTCGGCGTTCTCTTCGTCAACAAAATGAACGTCGTTTGTGCATATAAGCTTTACACCGCATTTGCGGCTTAGTTCCTCGATGTGTTTGTTTACGTCTAACTGTATCTTGTAAACCTCGTGGTTGGCACGCTCGACAGTGGCTTTGTGTAGCTGTAACTCAAGATAATAATCGTCTCCGAAAATACTCTTGAACCAATTCACCGACTCCTCGGCCTCTTGCAGCTTGCCCTGTATTATGAGTTGAGGTATCTCGCCTCCTAAGCAGGCCGAGCATACTATAAGTCCCTCTTTATGCTTTTCGAGTTCGACTTTGTCGGTACGTGGGGTGTAGTAATATCCCTCGGACCAACCTTTTGATACTATCTTTATAAGATTGTGATAGCCTTGTTTGTTTTTTGCCAAAAGTACAAGGTGATGACCACGCATGTCCTCCTTTTGTTCGCGGTTAAAGAGGCGGCGTTCGGCAACATAAACTTCACATCCTATGATTGGCTTGAATTTTTCTTCGTCCGACTTTCCTTTGTTCACCTTATTTACATAGTTGTAGAACTCTTTTATTGCCATCATATTTCCGTGGTCGGTAACAGCGATGCCTTTCATGCCGTCGGCAATAGCTTTGTCGACGAGACGTTTTACCGATGCTTGACCATCAAGAATCGAGTATTGGGTGTGTACGTGTAGATGGACGAAGTCTTGCATATATCTGTTTCTTGCTTTCTGTTTTTGTTATTCAACTAAAGCCCATAATGGGGTAGGTAGCAAAGATAATAGCAATCGTTCATATTGCATAATTGTTTTTCAAAAAAAGTTTTCAACCATAGTATTTATATTCTGTTTTGGTATGTCTGCTTAGGGCTTTGTATGGTACTGTTTGTATAAAAACTACTCGTATGTGCAATTTAAATGTTGTTTTTGTCCTTTTTTGTTGGGAATTTAACAAATTCTGACTATTTTTGTCCATGCAATCTCAATCTACATTCAATGAAAAGAATCAGAAAAATTAAAAAGATGCGTATTCACAGAGAAGGAACAAGTATTCTTGTTACCTCTTGTGCAATATTTCTGCTAATTAATGCATTGTGCTGGTATTTTATTCCTTCCGATATATTTAACGTTGCCGTTTCGGGTATTTCACTTTTTATATACCTATTGATGGTAAATTTCTTCCGCAGCCCAAAACGAGTTTTTGAGGGTGAAGTTGATAAAACGGTTGTGGCACCTGCAGATGGTAGGATTGTAGTTGTTGAGAAAGTCTTTGAACCCGACCATTTCAAGGATTTCAGAATAATGATTTCGATATTCATGAGTCCCATGAATGTGCATGCTAACTGGTATCCGGTAGAGGGAACGGTTACACGTGTAGAGCATATGAGTGGACGTTTCCATAAGGCTTGGCTGCCAAAGGCAAGCACCGAAAATGAGCGCTCATTGGTGGTTATACGCACCGAGAGTGGAGCAGATGTACTTGTGCGTCAGGTTGCAGGAGCGATGGCACGACGTATTGTAACGTATGCCGAGGTCGGTGAAGAGTGTTATATCGACGAGCACATGGGATTCATTAAGTTCGGTTCGCGAGTAGATGTATATCTGCCTTTGGATACCGAGGTTTATGTCGACCTTGAACAAAAAACTGTTGGTAACGAGACTGTGATTGCTAAATTAAAGTAAAATTCTCGAGTATTTTTAGACTAACCATAGCTGTGTGAGATTTATTCTGTTTCTTAGAGAATCGCTCTCGTCGGCTGCTAAATAATAAAGAAATGTCCATCAAGAAGCATATACCAAATTCAATAACCTGTTGTAACCTCTTTTCGGGTTGTATAGCGTGTACAATGGCATTTGAGGGTTATTTTGTATGGGCGCTGGCATTTATTGTCTTAGGTGCAGTCTTTGATTTTTTTGATGGAATGGCTGCACGTCTGTTGCATGTCAGTTCTCCAATGGGTGTCGAGATGGACTCCCTTGCCGATGATGTAACTTTCGGATTTGCTCCTGCTGCGGTGGTGTTTAATTTTATGCAGCAGTTGTCTTATCCGGTCTATCTCGAATCTATTGCATGGCTGTTACCATACACTGCATTTTTTATTGCAGTTTTTTCGGCTCTTCGTTTGGCAAAATTTAATATTGATACACGACAGACTACATCTTTCATAGGTCTGCCTACACCTGCCAATGCACTTTTCTGGGTATCTCTTGTAGCAGGTGCAGGCGATTGGGTGTTGGGGCTTAATGCAGGATGGTTCTTGATGTTGGCACTAATAGCCCTCTCTTCTTATCTATTGGTGAGCGAGATAAAAATGTTCTCTTTGAAGTTTAAACGACTTGCTTGGCGTGCCAACCGTCGACGTTACATCTTCTTGATTGTGGCATTGCCTATGCTCTCTCTTGGACTTGTTGCTGCGGTTCCCATTATCACTTGGTATGTCATTTTGTCGGTATATCTCTCGTTAAAGAAGTAAATTAAGAAATTTTGTCTTATTAATTTTTGCTTGCTACCCCTTTGGCATTATTTTTGCAGTACCCTTAGTGTATCATATATGAAAGAGCCGGAGACACCGGAGCATTCTTTCGCAGGTATATTTATATTAAAGGTATGAGCATTTTAATTTTTGTACTTCTTTTTATACTTATCATCTTTATTGTCGGACTCTCATTCGTATTTTCGATAGTCCGGGGAATACTTTCGTTCTTAGGACTGGGACGAAGAAAAACAGGAGGTTCCTATAGGCAGGAACAGCGGGATAATAGCTATGGTGGGTATCGTCAACAGCAAAGTGACAGACAACAGAATACCGATGTCTCGGGATGGCACTATTCGCCCGAGGCGGAGAATAAACGCAAGAGGCGTAAAAAGATTTTCGATGCTAACGAGGGAGAGTATGTCGATTTTGAGGAGATAAAGGAGTAAAAAAACAGAGTGTAAAAGCGATGGCTTTTACACTCTGTTTTTGCTGTGTTCTCTTATATTATCTTTTTTCTTTAAAGAACGATTTCATAAGTTGAGCCGACTCTTCAGAACATACTCCGCTGACAACTTCGGTCTTTGGGTGCAGGACATCCGGAGCCAAGCGTCTGTAACCTCTTTTCTCGTCATCGGCACCGTATACAAGACGGCCCAATTGTGCCCAGCCTATGGCTCCTGCACACATAGGGCACGGTTCTACGGTGACGTACAAAGTACAATCGTTAAGGTATTTGCCACCTATATGTGATGCTGCTGCTGTTATCGCTTGCATCTCGGCATGTGCGGTGACATCATTAAGGGTCTCTGTGAGGTTATGGCATCGGGCTATTATACGCTCGTTGCATACTACAATGGCTCCTACCGGAACTTCACCAAGGTCGTATGCTTTGCGGGCCTCGGCTATTGCCTGGTGCATATAGTATATGTCTCTGTTATCGTTCATAGTTGTTTTGTCTTTATTGTTTAGAAAATAATGTTGTTGCTTTTTTTCTGTATCTTTATCGGCGCATTTCGTGTTCGTTGAAAAGAGTGGGATAGTCTTCGTCAATATTCTTATAGATAAAAGCGAGGAGTGTTTCGCGCATCCAGTTGCTCTTGTTGCCTATCTTGTGCTTTTTAAGATATTCGTCAATGATTCTATTCTCCTCGTCGCTCACAAGGCATACTACACGTTTATGCCGCACAGGTTGTATGCGGGCAGTGGTTGCCTTGGGTCTTTTTTTGGTGGATGCCATTTATCTGTAAACTAAGAAAGGTTTTGAAATACTGATATTCTATTGTGCAAAATTACATTTAAGTTGCTCTAAAAACAAACTTTTTTATTGTCTTTTGCTCTTGGAATGGTTATCTTAGCGCAATAAATGATAAATTTTATGGCTGAACATAATTTGTTAGGTAATAAAGGCGAGATGTTGGCCGCACGGTATCTTATGGAGCAGGGTTTTGCGATACGCGAATATAACTGGAGAAGCGGGCATAAGGAGATTGATCTTGTAGCGCAAGAGCATGATGTGCTTGTCTTTGTCGAGGTAAAGACACGTAGTAACGAGGCTTTTGGCGATGCTCGGGATGCTGTCACTCTGATGAAACAGCGTCGTCTGGTGCTCGCTGCCGAAGCTTATGTCAAGGCCCGGAAAATAGATCTTGAGACTCGGTTCGATATTGTTACTGTGGTGGGCAATGGCGAGGAACATATTATAGAGCATATTAGAGATGCATTTTATCCGCAACTATCATGAATATTGAAGAAGCACGCCTTTACTGCTTGAGTATGCAGGGGGCTACCGAGGATTTTCCTTTCGATGAGACTACGCTTGCCTTTCGCATCGAGGGTAAGATATTTGCTTGTGTCGACCTAATGAATACAACATGGTTTTGTGTCAAATGCAATCCTGAACGTGCTATTGAGCTACGTGAAAGATATGAGCAGATTGCTCCTGCATGGCATTGGAACAAGAAGTATTGGAATCAGTTGGATATTGAGCATCTTCCCGATGAACTTGTTTGTGAATGTATTTTACATTCGTATGACGAGGTCTTAAAGAAATTACCTAAGAAAATACGCATAAAATATGGCAGATGAGTCGGTAAATATTTATAGAGTGCATCTTGGTGTTGTAGATTCTACGAACAGTTATGTACGAGACGAGGCTGAAACTCTTGCAAGATTGGCTTGTGGGGCAGGTATTATAGCTGTCACAGCCGATGCGCAAACGGCCGGACGTGGGCAGAGGGGCAATCGTTGGCTATCGAAAGACGGAGAGAATATGTTGCTTACTATTCTTGTAGAACCGCGTTTCCTTGTACCTTCACGGCAGTTCGCACTCTCTCAGGCTATTGCTTTGGCAGTTCGGGATACAATGTTGAAATATGGTATTATGGCAAGACTTAAATGGCCTAATGATATTTATGTAGAAAAAGGCAAGCTTGCGGGTATCTTGATAGAACTTGACTATGAGGCCGATTATATTGCGAGTGCGATTATAGGTGTAGGGCTGAATGTAAATCAGACTGAGTTTGCACCGATGGAGTGTATTCCCACGTCGATGAAAATACTCACAGGTCGAGATTTTAATGTAAATGAAGTAACCGACTCGATATTGCTCTCTTTTGCAAAACGATATTCATTGATGAAAGAGTGCAACTTATCTTTGGCCGACGAGTATAAACAATCTTTAATGGGGTGGGGAGTTTCGCAGCATTACAAAGATATGTCGGGAACTTTTGATGCTGTTATTGAGGATGTTGAACCCGACGGTCATATTCTGTTGCGTAGCGACGATGGTGAATTGCGTCGTTTCGCATTTAAAGAGGTTGAACTCTGTATTTAAAAACCGTATAAAGCAAGCAAATTTGATAAGTCGGCGAATTGTCGGGTTATAGGAATGAACCCTATATTAATGTCTATTAAATTATCTCTTAATCACCTCTTTCCTTCGTTCTCGCGCTCCTTGCGCAGTCTCTGACGGCGGCGCATCAAGAACCACAGGCAGACGAGTGCAGCGTATGATACGCCTATTATAGCCCACTTTTCGTTGTTGCTCATCTCGTGGTTGCGTGGAAAGAAGTAGATATACATGCAGGTGGTGTATATGAATAGTATTGCTACAGTCCAATTGGGGTTTTTGAGAAATCTCATAATAGTCGTTTTTTTTATTTGCTGCTAAGGTACTCTTTTTTTTAATATCTTAATTGATAAATGGTTTAAAGATGCTATTATTTAACCTTTGTTGCACTTTAGCAAAAAAAAATATATATTCGCACAATAAATGTATGATTAACCAAAAAAAAGAAAAATATGGCAAAATTTAATCGCATTCTCCTAAAACTCAGTGGAGAGAGCCTTATGGGTGAACAGGGTTATGGTATCGATGTTAAGCGTCTTAATGAGTATGCTGCACAGATTAAAGAGGTTTCCGAGATGGGTGTGCAGATTGGAATTGTTATCGGCGGTGGTAACATTTTTCGTGGTCTTACCGGTGCAGGCAAGGGCTTCGACCGTGTCAAAGGCGACCAGATGGGTATGATGGCTACTGTTATTAACAGTCTCGCCTTAAGCTCGGCTCTCGAGGCAGCCGGCGTTCCTACGAAGGTGCTTACTGCTATACGTATGGAGCCTGTAGGCGAGTTTTATACAAAGTGGAAAGCTATAGATGCTATGAAAGAGGGTCGTGTGGTTATTATGGCAGCAGGTACAGGCAGTCCTTATTTCACAACCGATACAGGCTCATCGCTTCGTGGCATAGAGATTGAAGCCGATGTAATGCTCAAGGGTACACGTGTCGATGGTATTTACACTGCCGACCCCGAAAAGGACCCCACTGCAACGAAGTTCAGCGATATATCTTACGACGAGGTTATCAGTCGCGGACTAAAGGTTATGGATATTACAGCTACTGCAATGTGCCGCGAGAATAATCTGCCTATCTATGTCTTTAATATGGATGTTGTGGGTAACCTTAAAAAAGTTATGAACGGCGAGGAGATTGGTACTTTTGTACACCCTTGATTTCTACTATATATAAAAATGTAGAGCACTTTTTGGTGCTCTACATTTTTATATAGCTTCTGCTATCGTTTTTAGGGAATGTCGGGATAGTCCTGAGTATAGCATTTCAGCATCAGCCATCCACCGTTGATATCTAATTCGGAATTTAATGATGAAATGTTGCTTGGTGACAGTGCTTTTACAATGCCGCCATTTAGTATCAGGTAATCGGACGATATTGCAACATCCTTGGATGACGATGCTATAAGTGTGCCATCATTGACTGTCAAATCAACACAAGTAATGGCACGTGTCTTCTTGTTGTCAACATCATCGTAGTAGTTCTCTCCATCGGCAATAAGGGTTACATTGCCGCCATCTATCGTTACATTGCCGTCGCAGTTAATGGCTTTTGCTCCATCTCCGGTACATTTTATAGCAAGTATTCCGTTTTTGATGGTAAGTTCTCCGGCACATTTTACTCCTGCAGCAGCTGTCGTGTCAGATTCGTTTATGTCACCTGTGGCAATACCTGTAAGTTCGCCTCCCGATAGTGTCATACTGCCGTCGCAGTTTATGATTTTAGAACCATTGCCTTCGGTCTGTGCTCTTACTACACCTCCGTTCTGCACGTAATCGCCCTCGCATTTTATTGCCGAACTCTTCGCTTCGCTTGTATAGATATTTATCAATCCTCCGTTTATGGTTGCAGATGCGTTTACTGTGATGTTGGCATCCTCGTTAGATACTTTTATTGCTTCTCCTGCACTGTTGAGTGTGAGAACACCTGCTTCGATAAGAACATTGCCTTTGCCGCAGTCGATGGCATCGCCCTCGCACGAGACGTTAATCTCGGGACGTTGTGCTGCAGTACGTCCTACTCTGAAGCTCTCGTTTGTGTGGAAGCCGTCTTTAACTGCCGAGAGGATATTTATCTTGCCGCTGCGTATGCGCAGATAGTCATCGCTGCAGATGCCGTGACCACCAAGGCTTGTGACGTTCAATGTTCCTGTACCGTTGAATATAATCTGTCCCTCGGCAAAGAGAGTGCCTTTCTGGTCTTCGGCCTCACCGCCTGTAATGGTTGGCTCGGCATATACTGCACCGTCGCAAAGATTGTTTGTGGTTCCTGCGCCTATTGTAAAGTAGATGGTCTTTCCTGTCTGTATGTTAATGGCCGGACCATTGTTGTTCGTAAGGTCGAGACCACCCAACATAAGCTGGAACTTCTTTGTGCTGTAGAATTTAATGGAGCCGTCGCTGCATTTTCCCTTTACAATATACTGCACCTTGCCTATTGTGGAATTAACTGTAACGTGTGTGTTGTTCTTGATAGAGATATTTATTCCACTTACAACATTGGGGATGAGTGTCACGCCCGTTTCGCTAAATGTGATTGTCACTCGCTTCTCGGGGCTGTAGTTTTCTATAAAATCGCCCGACTCATCAATGGTCTCGTCGGTGATAATTGTCTCTGTTACCTCGCTGAACTCGGGAGTATTGTTGCTTATTGTTACTACGGGTGTAACATCTGTCTCTAACAGGGTGCTTGCTAAAGGTTTGCGAGGTACTACACTGTCAATGTCAGCAGTCGCAAAATAGTGGCTATACCAATATTCGTTTACTAAATCAGTGAACCTTATAAAACGTTGTTCGGCATTGAATCTGATTTCGTTGTAATCTTTTATTGGAACCTCTACGGTGGTACCGTTCTTGTTGCAGATGTAAAGCGATTGGGCATTGCCCGATAGTGTAGCCAATGCCGCTATTGCTAATATAAATAGTGTCTTTTTCATCGTTTCAGGAATTTAGCGGTTCTACCATCGGCACGCAATATATATATGCCTTTGGGCAGAGTGGCGATGCTTATTGTACCGTTATCGGTATCGAGCTGCCTTGTGGATATGTGGCTGCCACTCATATTGTATATCTCAATGGTTGCTCCCGCAGTAGAATTAACACTTATTGCATCGCTCGAAATGTACTCAACAAGGTTGCTGCTGTTCTGTGGGGTAACAATATTTGTGCTCTCCAATTTGGCCGAAAAGTAGATTATGTCGGCCATATCATTGCTTACTGTAGTACCATCAAATTTCTCAACCTGTACAGTTGTACCACTAAATGTTATTCGACGCAATTCGTCGAATTGCACTGTCTGCTCATTTGTATTAGTCTTTATTACAAGATTCGTGCGAACATCTTGTGATATTGCAGGTAGAGCAAGAAGAATTGATACTGTTATTAGAAAAAATCTTCTCATTTTTAGTACATTAAATATTATAGGTCGAATGAATATCCCACTCCTATGGCGTGTAATGCCGGACTTTTGCTCGACTTGTTGTCTTGGAACTGATAGTAGAGTGATACCTCGTTGTCTTTGTCAATCTTATAGCTTGCACCTACGCGGTAGCGAAGCTTGTCGTGTCCGCGCCACTCATCAAGGCGAGTGAAAAGCTCTATCGAGGCAAAAGGTTCTATCTTGCACTTTTTAATGTCCCACTTTGCTGTCAAGCGTGAGCGAAGCACTGTGTTATGTTTGCCATCTTTAAGCTCGGCATCGCTGTTGGGCGCATCTTCGGGTAGGATGGGGTAGGGGTTGTTGGGGTCTAACATATCAAATGTGTAGCGGTACTTGTCTTCGTATGTCAATGCACTGTGTGTGTGCTGATATTGCAGACGTTCGCGCAACGATAGTTTTATGCGACCAATCTTGTGGCTTGCAGTCAATGTGAATACGAAGCGGTCGCGCTGCTCCCAGTAGGCGTGGTCGATGTTGTAATCATATACGGGATTGCCAAATTCATCGTCGCCTTTGTAATCTTTAAGGCTCTTCTCCTGGGGGTTGTACGACTCGATGTAGATGTAGCCTGCCTCGGCTTTTAACCATTTGGCAATCTCGTAACTCATACCAATGCCGAATGAACGGCGGTCGGTCTGCTGAACGCCATCGATGGTACGTAACTCTCCTTCGAATTTAACATCGAGCTTCTCTGTAAGCTTCTTTTTTGCCTCAAGGCTTGTCCAGATGCCAAAGTCGTCGCTCTGTGCAAACAGACTGTTATAAGGCATCACTGATAGTAATAACGCGGCTGCAATAGCCGTAATTTTCTTAGTTTTTGATTTTGAATTCATCGCTTGGAGCTTTAATTATTGTGTCTACTGTGTTAATTGAATCGTCGGTGGGACGATAATACATTTTTATAATAGCTGCATCTTTAAGGAAATCGATTCCCCCAACCTCTACCTTGACAATATTCAGGCCGGTTCGCTTTTTCAGGTCCTCGATAAGTTCAGACTCCTTTTCGGGAGTGATAAGGTTGATGTTATCGTATTTGATAACTTTATAAGAGAGGTGCTTAATGAAAAGATGGCTTTCGCAGGCCCAGATAGAGGCTATAAATAGTAGGTTAGATGCCACCATCTCGGAGTAGCTCAGCTCTTCCATTACAAGACCATTAATGGCACTCATTGCTATGATAATGAACAAATAGGTCATTTCTCGTATGGCAACCTGCTCGGTACGGTAGCGGATGATACTGAATATTGCAAAAAGACCTAATGCAAAACCTGTCTTAAGTTTTACACCACCCAACAAGTAGATAAGCAGGAAAATGCTTATCGCAATAAGTATAAATGTGAAGAAAAACTCACTGCGCTTGCATTTCGGATAGTAGAAGAAACGTACTACTATTCCTACAAAAAACAGGTTGAGGAAAAAACCTACAAGCAGGTTTATTATCCCCGGCAGATTAAAAATTGCTCCCTTAACAGGTTCGACAGCATCGTTTGTGCTACCAAGAATCTCATTGCCAAAATCCCAAATAGCACTTAAGAAAGGAATGTCAATTGTTGAAAGTGTTGTCAGTAGTTCCATATTTGTGTTGTATTATCTGTTTTCGAGTCGTTGGATATATCTTAATCTAGCTTTAAAGTTGTTGTATTGTAAGTTTTTGTTTGTGAGTATGCTGCCTATACAGTATTTGCTGAATCCCGAACGCTTTATGCGCAGGTCGCGAATAATTGCCAATGCCGGTGAAAAAACGTTGCCGTCGCGTTTAAGCTCAATAATTACTACGTGGTTAAGTCCGTTCTCCTCGTTGCTGTCAAGGTTGTGAAAATATAAACTAAAGTCTATTGTGAGACGCTCGGTTTTGCCAAAATTGACAAGCGTGATTCGGCTGAAACGGTTCTCGGTAACAGGGGATATCTGTTCAAGGGTGTACCAAGCATGTTTTGCAAGAAAAGGCACTATATTTTCCCTTTCTTCGTTGAGTGAATAGGCGCTGTTTACCTCAATACGCTTTTTCTTTGTACGTCCATGGTTGTTCTTGTTTTTTACCTCCAGAAATGTGGTGTCGCTGTCAAGATATGTGCGAACCCTTATCTTTTCGCGTTTTGCTCTTCCTTTATGGTGCATGGTGTACATAAGAAAATCGGCAGTGTCGAAATATATCGTGTGGTACGATGAAATTCGCCTGCCGTTAATCTGTTGTACGTAATACTGACCGTTTACTGCTGCCAAAAATGAACACAACTGCGCCTCTGTCGCGACAAACTTGGTGTCTGTGCGGTTCATTAGTTTTATACCCGACATATCTTCGAGGGATATAGGCGGAAGTTTTTCTATCAGTTCTAATATCTTGTTGTTGTCCATTAATTAGATAGTAAATATTTGCTGTTAATGCAGAATATATTCACGGTTTACCGCAAATGTACTAAAAAAAATATAACAGCCAAAAAATAACGTGTATGCATTGAATAAAAACAACTATAATTAATAAAAATTAGCTCTTGAGTGTTAATTTTGCATAGAAATGATTGAAAAAGGAGCATATGCACTAATTTTGCATATACATGTATAAAGAAAAAATATGGATGTTCAAAAAATTATTGATAAGTATTATCCGGCAGATGATGAGCTGCGTAACATTTTTATGGTTCATGCTGCTCGGGTTGCGGAGCTTGCTCTTGACTTCTCGCACCGGCATCCCGAACTGAATATGGATAATGACTTTATTGCCCAAGCGGCTATGCTGCACGATTTGGGCGTTTTTCTTACCGATGCTCCGGGGATACATTGCCACGGTTCGGCTCCTTATATATGTCACGGATTTCTTGGTGCCGAACTATTGCGCAAAGAGGGATTTCCCCGTCATGCTCTTGTGTGCGAGAGGCATACGGGTACAGGGCTTACCAAAGAACTTATAGCCGAGAAGGGCTGGCCTTTGCCACCTGTTGATATGATTCCGCAGACGCTTGAAGAGCAAGTTATATGTTTTGCCGATAAGTTCTATTCTAAGACAAGACATCTGTACGAACCACGTACTTTTGAGCAGGTTAAAGCAAGCATGGCGAAAATATCACAAAAATCAGTCGAGAGGGTCGAAGAGTGGCAAAAGCTCTTCGGATAGCCTTTTGATAAGTGAAAAACTATTAATGTTTATATTAACACAATCTTTTTTGTGACAAAATAGGCATAAACTGCTTTTTATTTGCTATCTTTGCGGTAAATCGTGAAAATAGACTGCACTCGCTGTAAAAAATATTCAAGCAAATTTGATTTTTTTGCTTGGTGTTTAGAATTTTGCGAGAAATTGTGAAAATAGGCTGTTTTTGCGAGAAACGGACATTTATTGTCAATGGAGTTGAATAGAATTAGTCAATTATTATATTCGGTATTTGTTATTCTGACGGTGGTATTCTCTATGCCTCTGTCAGCAAAATCTGTGTCTTTGTATGAACTCTCTTTCAAGGACCGACTTTTTGCCGATACTTTATCTATTGAGGTTGCGATAGATACAACAGCCACCGATTCAACAAAGAAGGAGCAAAAAGATGCTCTTGATGCCCCTGTGAGGTATACAGCCAATGATTCGCTTGTATGGACACGTGGCGGTAGTGCTTATCTCTATGGTGAAGGTCAGGTGAATTACGAGAAGATAGAGCTTAAAGCCGATGTTATATCAATGGATATTGATAGCAGTGTAGTGCATGCTCTTGGTCGTACCGATAGCACCGGTGCCATTGTCGGTCAACCTGTTTTTACTGATGCGGGTACTCCATACGAAACTAATCGTATAAGCTACAATTTCAAAAGTAAACGTGGCAAAATCAATAATGTATATACGCAGCAGGGCGATGGATTTATGACGGGTCGTGATGCCAAAAAGGATAGCAACAATGTCTTTTATATACAAGGAGGAAAATATACCACATGTGATGCCGAGCATCCTCACTTCTACGTGGCTTTGACACGTGCTAAGACACGTCCCAAAAAGGATGTTGTGTTTGGTCCGGCCTATCTTGTTGTAGAGGATGTCCCGTTGCCGCTTGCAATCCCGTTTGGTTACTTCCCCTTTACTAGCGACTATTCGTCGGGATTTATTATGCCCTCGTATGGCGATGAGACCGAGCGAGGATTCTATTTGCGCGATGGTGGATACTATTTTGCCATAAGCGATAGAATGGACTTGCGACTTACAGGAGAGATTTTTACAAAAGGTTCGTGGGGCGTTGCTGCGGCTTCGCGTTATGCTCAGCGATACAGATATTCGGGTAGCTTCGATTTCAGTTATCTTGTAACAAAACAGGGTGAACGTAACCTGCCCGACTATTCGGTGGGAAAGAACTTCCGTATACAGTGGAGTCACCGTCAAGATGCTAAGGCTGTGCCTAACAGTAACTTTTCGGCAAGTGTGAATTTTGCGACAGCAAGCTACGAACGTTCGAACTTGAACAGCCTTTACAATCCTATGCTCAATTCACAGAGTGTGCGTACTTCGAGTGTGAGTTACTCGAGAACATTTCCCGAAATTGGTCTTACAATATCGGCTACGACAAATATCTCGCAGAGCATTCAAGACTCTATAGTTTCGCTTACACTTCCCAACCTCAGTGTATCGCTCTCCAAGAAGTATCCTTTCAAGCGTAAGAAACGTGCAGGTGACGAACGATGGTACGAGAAAATCTCTCTCTCGTATACAGGTCAGATGAGCAATAGCATAACAACAAAGGAGGATAAGATTTTTAAGTCGAACCTCGTGAAAGATTGGCGTAACGGATTCAGCCATCGTATTCCCATAAGTGCAACCTTCCAGTTGTTCGATTATATAAATGTGACACCCAGTTTCAGCTATAATGAAAGGTGGTACTTCAAGAAAGTGAACAGGGATTGGGACGAACGTACAGGAAAAGAGGTGCGAGATACTCTGTACGGGTTTAACCGTATCTACAATTATAACTTGTCACTCTCTTTGAATACAACACTTTATGGATTCTATCAGCCGGCGGGATTCCTTAAGAATAGTCGTGTACACACTGTACGTCATGTCTTTAAGCCTTCAATATCATTCAACTATGCTCCCGATTTTAGTGCTGAACACTATGGCTACTATGATACGTATGTGTATACCGATGAGAATGGTGAGGTACGTCAGGTTCAATATTCACCGTACGAAGGCTCTCTGTATGGCATTCCGGGAAAAGGAAAAACCGGTAGCGTTACATTTGATATAGGTAACAATGTCGAGATGAAGTGGCGCACAAAGAACGACTCGCTCAAAAAGGTAAGCATAATTGATGAACTTGGAGCCAATATATCATATAATATGGCTGCAAAAACAAGACCATGGAGTAATCTGAGTACACGCCTGCGTCTTAAACTGTCGAAGAGTTATACGTTCAGTCTTAATGCAACCTGGGCAACCTATGCATACGAATTTAACGAGCGTGGTCAGGTAGTAGTGGGTAACAAAACCGAGTGGTCGTATGGCCGTTTCGGACGTTTCCAGGGAATGAGTCAGAATTTGTCTTATACATTCAATAATCAAACTTTTGCAAAGATAAAGAAACTCTTTGTCAAGGAAGATGTACCAAATAAGGACGAAGAAGATAACGAAGAGGAAAATGATGTTGATGATAAGAAGAATAAAAATAAGAATGTCACGATGACAGCTCGTAGTACCGAGAAGAAAAGTGCCGAGGTGGATGAAGATGGATATATGCCATTCAAGTTACCGTGGAATTTTACAGTCTCTTATGGTATTATTATGGCCGAGAATACATCGGCGCAGATTAGGCTGAAGTCTATGAGGTATCCTTATAAGTTTACTCAGAATATGAATTTCTCGGGTAATGTGAGTATATCGGATAATTGGAAGATTAATTTTACTTCGGGATATAACTTCGAGTTTAAGAAATTGACTACAACGACAATGAATATATCACGCGACCTACATTGTTTTGAAATGTCGTGTGGAATAGTTCTTGCACCGTTTACTTCGTTCAACTTCAGTTTCCGTGCAACATCGCAGATGTTGGCCGATGCTTTGAAGATTGATAAGCGTAGCAGTGGAAGCAGTAATGTTCAGTGGTGGTATTGATTAAGAAGATAAAATTAGAAACTCGGCTTTGCAGGCCGAGTTTCTAATTTATTATGGCTACCATTTGATGGGTTCTTTTCCATGCTTGATAAGATAGTCGTTGGTGAGTGTAAAATGGTGGTTTCCAAAGAATCCGTGATAGGCCGATAATGGCGAAGGGTGGGGTGATGTAAGCACCAGATGGCGGTTGCGGTCGATGAATGCGCCCTTTTTCTGTGCATAGCTGCCCCAAAGGATAAATACAATATTCTCTCTCTTCTCGGCAAGGATGCTTATTACGGCATCGGTAAATTGTTCCCAGCCTTTATTCTGGTGCGACCCTGCGCTCGCTGCACGTACGGTGAGTGTTGCGTTAAGTAATAACACTCCTTGATTGCTCCAACGGGTAAGGTCGCCATCTGTTGGAATAGGGCTGCCCGTGTCGGCTGCTATCTCCTTGAATATATTCAATAGTGATGGTGGAAAAGGTACTCCCGGGTTTACCGAAAAGCAGAGACCGTTCGCCTGACCTGCACCATGATAGGGGTCTTGTCCTATTATAACTACCTTGACTTCGTTGAAAGGGCAGTGGTCGAATGCATTGAAAATGAGCCTGGCAGGAGGGTAAATAGGGGTAGAACCGCTATATTCGCTACGTACGAAGGTGGTAAGCGCTTCGAAATATGGTTTTTCGAATTCGTCACTTAATTGTTCTTTCCAGCTTTTTTCTATCTTTACATCCATTATATAAGGGGGATATTCATTTTTTTGCACTCTTCGCGCATTTCGTCGGGCCATATACTCGCTTGAATCTCACCAATATGAGCTTTCTTTAGCAAAAGCATACACAGACGAGACTGTCCTATTCCTCCACCAATGCTCAAAGGCAGGGTGCCATCGAGCAGGCGGCGGTGAAAATATAGCTTTTTGCGCTCCTCCTTGCCCGATAGCTCGAGCTGATGAAGCAGTGCCTGTTTGTCGACACGTATTCCCATGGACGATAATTCGACCGATTTTCCAAGTATGTCTGACCAAATGAGAAGGTCGCCATTCAAACCATTATAGCCCTCTTCGTTGGGAGTGCTGTAATCGTCGTAGTCTGGCGCACGGTTGTCGTGTGGTTCGCCATCACCCAGCTTGTCGCCAATGCCTATGATGAATACTGCCTTGTGCTCGCGCGTAATCTCCTCTTCTCGCTCTTTTGCAGTAAGAGTGGGGTATCTCTTTCGTAACTCCTCGGAATGTATGAAATATATCTCCTTTGGCAATGTGGGTTCTAATTGTGGGTAGTGTTCGCTTATGGTAAATTCGGTTCGTCGTATTGCCGAATAAATTCGAGTTACTATCCCACGAAGGAACTTTATGGAACGTTCCTCTTCGCTTATTGTGCGCTCCCAGTCCCATTGGTCGACGTATAACGAGTGAAGATTGTCTAGCTCTTCGTGTGCACGTATTGCGTTCATGTCGGTGTAGATGCCGCGCCCCTCCTGAATGTCATAATCGGCGAGTGTGACTCGTTTCCATTTTGCAAGCGAGTGTACAACTTCGGCAACGGCTCCGTTCATATCCTGTATGGGAAAACTTACTGCATTCTCATGTCCTGTAAGGTCGTCGTTGAGACCTGTCCCTTGTAATACGAAAAGCGGTGCTGTTACACGGCGCAAACGCAACGTCGAGGAGAGGTTCAACTGGAATATCTCCTTAATCTGTTTTATGGCAAGCTCGGTCTGTTTAAGGTCGAGCAATGGATGATAAGGAGTTGGGAGTTTGTATAATTTCATTGTTCTGTTGACAAATTGTCGTTTTTTATGTTAAAATGCTTTCTAAATTTTGGTGTATGCTTGATTTTGCTTGCGAAGATAATGTAATTTGTAGATAGTTGCAAGAGAAATGGTGTTTATTTTTTGTTGAGGCGAAATGTGTGTTGATATACAAAATGATTAAATAACACCGAATTTGCAAAAAAAATGCTTATCTTCGCGTCGATAATGACAATAATGCCTTTATCAAGCGTATAATGGCTCCGTAGCTTAGCTGAATAGAGCATCGGATTCCGGTTCCGAAGGTCCTGGGTTTGAATCCCAGCGGAGTCACTAAAAAAGTCAACAATTTAAAACACTTAATGATGGCTGTTGTAGGTTTCTACATTGTAAGGGGAATTTGGTTCTTGATGTCTCTGTTACCCTTGAAGGTTCTCTATTTTATCTCAGACCTGCTTTTTTATCCTGTCTACTATTTAGTACGTTACCGTCGTAAAGTGGTGCGAAATAATCTGACTCGCTCGTTTCCAGAGAAAGGGATTGCCGAGATTATTAAAATTGAGAAAGAGTTCTACCATTCTCTATGCGACTATTTTGTAGAGACTATGAAGCTATATGGAATGAGTGAAGAAGAGGTTCGCAGGCGTATAGAGTTTACCGGACTTGAGAAAGTGAACGAGTATTTGGCCGATGGACGTTCGGTTGTGGTTTATATGGCCCACTCTTTCAATTGGGAGTATGTAACCTCTATTCCTCTTTGGTTTAAACACGACAATCTGGTTGTAGGTCAGATATATCATCCTTTAGAGAATAAAGAGTTTGACGACCTGTTTAAGAAAATGCGTAATCAATTTGGTTCCGAGAATATTGCAATGAGGTCGACTTTGCGTCGTATCGTTGATATTACCAAAAAGAAACAGCAGTTCATAATAGGATTTATTGCCGACCAGGTTCCGACATGGAACGAGATACATCACTGGGTCGATTTTATGAATCAGGATACTCCCGTCTTTACGGGTACCGAGAAAATTGCAAGGCGTACAAACAGTGTTGTTTTTTATCTGCACGTTAGACGTGTGAAGCGTGGTAAATATAATGCACATTTCGAGTTTATGGCCGATAATGTAGCGGAACTGCCTGATAATGAACTTACAAATATCTATTATAGATTTCTTGAGAAAGGTATAAAAGAACAACCGAGTATGTGGCTATGGACGCACAACCGTTGGAAACGTACTCGTCAAGGCTGGATTGAGCGACAAGAGAAACAGGCAGAACGTAAACGCTTGGCAGAGAGCAAGCCCACTTTTTTATAAAATCATAAGGTTGTTCATTGGTGCGCCATAGGAAAATTAGTAAAATGGTAGATGCTTTTTGGATTAAGTGCGAGGATGTTTGAGCGAAGCGAGTTCCGCAGCACCCAAAAAACATCGTGAGCATTTTACGTTAAGATTTTCCGTGCGCAGAGCCTTTTGCCTACTTTTCGTCGGCACGAAAAGTCGGAGAAAAAGAACAATGAAAGGCTGAATTTAGCAAACAAGCCTAAATAAGAGACTGAAAAAGTTTTACCGGACACCAATAATTTTTTTATTCAAATTTTATTGCTTTAGTAGGTTCTATGCGAGAAATGAGCATCGAGGGCAGTACAAGCATCGCTACCGAGATAATGAACATTACAATGTTCATCGGTAGCAGCCACCAAGTAAACATAATGGGTACGCGGTCCATATAATACATTGTGGGGTCGAGGGCTACGATGCCTGTTGTCTGCTGCAAGAGACACAGGGCGAATCCTATAAGGTTGCCCCATAACATACCTCTGCCAATAATAAACATTGCATAATAGAGGAATATTTTGCGTACCGAGGCATTTTGAGCACCAAGAGCCTTCATAACTCCAATTAGGTTGCTCTTCTCTAAGATAAGAATCAGAAGTCCCGAGATAACCGTAAAGCCAGCTATACCAAGCACAAGTACAAGGATAATCCACACTGTACCGTCGAGTACCTCAAGCCAGGCAAACATTCGGGGATTCATCTCTTCTACGGTCTGTACAAAAAGTCCTTGTCGATGCTTATCTGCTACATTGCTTGCGATGCTCATTATGGTATCGCGTATTGCATCAACTCTGTCGTAGTCGGTAACAGATATCTCTAATCCTGCCGATTGGTTGCTGTCCCAGCCGTTGAGTCGTCGGGTGGTGTAGATGTCGGTGATGGCAAGCAGCTCGTCCATCTCGTTAAGGTTGGTCTCGTATATGCCCTCTACTGTCATTCGACGGGCTTTTATGCCTTCTTGAACAAAATATACGTTAATCTTGTCGCCTTGCGCTATTTTTAGTTTGTTAGCTATTATACGAGATATGACAATTTTGTTTGATGCAGCTGTATCGTTGAACTGTGGAAATGTGCCTTCGACAATGTGTGAGGCAATAAAGTTAGTGTTATAACCCTCTCCAATACCTTTAATTATTATACCTTCGAACTCGTCGCCAACGGATATTAGCCCCGGCTTTTGTATAAATTGTTGTATGTGTTGTACTCCAGGGATATTCTTTAATGAGTGTATGTCGTCGGTATCGGCAGTTACGGGTTTTTCTCCAAAATCGGATGCTTCGTAGTTGCGCACCTGAATGTGGCCGCCAAAGCCAATGATTTTTTCCTTAATTTCGTGCTTGAAGCCCACTACAATGCACATCGATACTATCATAACTATTATGCCGACAGATACTCCCCATTGGGCGATGGTTACGGCGGGCTTGGAGATTCTGTGCTCTCCTTTGCGTGTACCGAAAAGACGGCGGGCGATGAATAGTTCAAGGTTCATTTAGCAGTTTCTTGTTTATTTGCGCGAAGATAGTAATAAATAGTCTATTATAGGTTAATTGTTCCAGAAAAAAGCAAGCGGCTGATAATGCAGTCGCTTGCCAAATTCTTAGTAGACGCTATTCTTTTACAAGATGTTTATTTTGTAAGACTGTTCAATGGAACGTAGTAACTAGTAGTGGTTGGAGTATAGATGCCGAATGTTATGGCATTAACTAACAGGTTTAGGAACGACTGATTGGTTTTTACCATATAATTTTTGTGTTCACCTACATATTCTTCGGCTTTCATTTTTGCTCCTATGGGTACTAATCCTCCAATGATGTGATGATTCCACTCTTTGTTGATTCTTACCATTGGCTCGGTCTTGCTAATATCGCCGTGATAAACTTTTGTTGTGTAGCATGATGTCAGGGACAAAAGCATAAGAAGTGCAAATAGTCTTGCAGCCGTTTTTTTGAAATTTTTCATAGCTTTGTTTTTTATAATGTTTTGTGCAATATTGCCCTTAGCATTGTCTGCGCAAAATTATTATAAAAAAAAGCGCAGACCTTCGCCAACGCCTTCAAGGTTCACCACAAACCACAATACAATCGGTTAGAGCCTGCACTTGTAGTACACACTCTCAATATGTATTGTTTTACTCTTAACTTTCCGAGGTGGTGATTCTGAAGGCTATTGAGTAAATATTTATGTCTTGCAGATGATATTATTCAAATGCACAGCGAATATAGCTGTTTATTTTTGAATATTAAAATTATAACAATCTATTTTGAAGAATTTCTTTGTTCTGTTTCTAATTGTCGTAGATTATCTATTATACAGCACGAGGCTGCATTGCAATGCAGCCTCGTGGAGTATTTGTAGATTGTTTGCTTATGTATTAGAGACGGAAGTCAACACCGATTGATGCGTTGTGTGTCTTACGCTCGTAACGTGTCATTGTAATTTTGTTATTGTCGGGAGCATAGTTAGCGTAGCAGTAACCGAAGTTGATGTCAACCTTCTCGCTGATGCTGTACTTACCACCAACACCTGTCATAAATGAGTCGTTGATGAAGCCGAGGTCGCTTGTGTAATTGTCGTTGATACCGAAGTTGCTGTACTGGATACCTGCCGATACAAGGAACTTATCTGTTACTTTAAACTCTGCACCGCAAAGGTACTCAATTGTGTTGCGGCTGAGCTTGCGCATATTGTCACCACCCATCAGAGACTCAATCTTAGCGTCCTTGTCGAAGTAGTAGTTCCAACCTGCCATTACCTGAAGGCGGGGGATAATCTGCCAAGAACCTGCGAGTGTGAGGATTGCGGGAGCGTCAGCACGAAGTGTGTTGCCATCGGCAAAGCCACCGAGGTAGCCACCAAGAGCTCCACCTGCTGCACCCTCAATAATTGATGACATTCCGGGAGCGAGTTTGTCGAGTGCTGCGTTTGCCTTGATATCTGCAATATTGGGGTTGTCGTTGCTGTTCTCGATGCTTGTAACTGCGCGGAACTCATACTTTGCAGCAAAGTTGAAGTTGCCAATCTTATAGTCTACACCTACTATGGGAGCAAAAGCGATACCGCTCTGGTCCATATCAAGGTTAACTGTCATTACATCAAGGTTACCCATACCCACAGCGCTAAGGTCGGCTATCGCCTTGATTGTACCCTGGTAGTTGTTGCTAACATAGTTACCACGAACACCTGCGTAAGCCGAGAGATTGTCGTTGATTCTGTATGCAGCACCAAGCTGAAGAGCAAAGAGATACTGTGTCGACTCGAACTGTGAAGCACCTGTGATTTTCATAGGAACGGGAGCCATTGAACCAAGGCTTGCACCAAGACCACCTATGAGGTTGTCGAAGAGGGGAAGACCACCGTCGAACTCGGCCTTACCACCACCACCGGGCATTCCGAAGAAACCGCTGAATGTCCAGTCACCTGTCTTGTAAGCAGCAAAGAGTGTGGGCATACAGGGAACATATACCTTACCATCGTACTTCTGGTTGTTTACAAGGTTGATAGCGTCGCGCTGCTGCCAAATCATCTGCCAGTTAGCCGAGAAAGACCAACCCTCCTCGAAGAACGCTGTACCTGCGGGGTTGAAATAGATAGCATCGGTTGACAATGATGCATAGCGAGCAGGGTTACGTACAAATGATGCACTCTGGTTTGTGTTTGTGAGCAAACCACCTGCGAAAGATACTACTGCGAGTGATGCCAATGCAATACTTGTGAATAATCTTTTCATAATAAAAGTTTTAAGTTATACTTATTATTTGTGTTTTTATGCTTGAAAGCAATCTGTTTTATTAAAACTGCACAAAAGTACATGTTTTGTGCAAATTAACAGTGCTCATTTTCTAATTTAACATAAAAAATGTATAAAATGAAAAGAAATTGTGTAAAATGTACAGGTATTTTGCTCTACTATCTGTTTTTTGCTGTTTACTTGTGTTGTCTAATCTCTTTTCTGAAACGTATGTAATAGAGTATTGCTGCTGTTGTAAGTCCAACAGGCAGTCCCATTGCAACTCCTACTGCTCCCATCCTCATTGTAAAGCCAAAAAGGTAGCTTATGGGCAGTGCAAGGCATACGTATGAGATAAAAGCGTATAATCCTAATGGCTTTGTGACCTCTATGCCTCGCAGTGCATTTGCGTAGTTTGTCTGTATGCCATCGCTTATCTGATAGGCGAGCATAGGCACCAGAAGGGTTGTGAACATTGTCTGTATCACGCTGTCATCGGTAAAGAGTGCTGCAAATTCATATCGCAGTGTAGCTATCAACACAGATAATATAACTGCTGATGCGAGAATGATATGTAAGCTGGCATTGGTGGTCAGATGTACTTTGTCCCACTGTCCACGTCCGCGGAAGTGGCTCATCCTGATGCATGCGGCTGCTCCAATACCATAATATATAAGGAAGCAGAGCGAACCCGTAATGCACATAATCTGAAAGGCTGCAAGCTCGGTGGCACCCAACCATCCCATAAGCAGCGAGGCAAGTGAGAAGGAGGCTGTCTCCATTCCCATCTGAAGAGCAAGAGGAGTGCCGACAGTGAAAAGTGTGGCTATCTCTCTCTTTTGGGTCTTGTGCTCGTGGAATCCTTTGCCGTATATACTGAACTTTTTTCCGTTCTTTATTAGTATATACATCATTACCACCATTGCAATACGCGAGATTAGTGTGGCAATACCGGCACCGGTGAGTCCAAGCTGTGGCATTCCGCATTTGCCATATATCAATAGGTAGTTGAGTATTACATTTAATATATTACCTATTATAATAACCCACATTGCTGTTTTTGTGGATGCCACCGAGTCGGTAAACTGTTTAAAGCAGTTGAATAGCACAATAAAGGGCATTGTAAGCAGGAACGTGAGAAAATAGGGGCGCATAAGAGGGATAAGCTCGGTGGGTTGTCCTAAATTATGCAGGTTGAAGTAGAGTATGGTGTATATTAGTGTTACACCTGCTCCGCATATTATGTTGGCATATATGCTGTCTTTGAATGAGGCTCCCACGTTCTCTCTTTCGTCTCGGCCATAATAGGCTCCTATGATGGGAGTTGCTCCATAGCTGAATCCAATGAGTGCTACAATTCCTAAATTGAATATGTTGGTGACGAAACCGGCTGACGATAGAGCATCGGCACTATAATGGCCTACCATTATGGTGTCTATGAATCCGAGAATTACATTGCCTAACTGTCCGAGTACAATAGGGGTACCGAGGCGTAGTATAGAACTGTAATACGATTTGTACTTCATATATAAATTATGTTTCATAAAATTGGTGTGATGAATCGCTCCATCACACCAACAATATTCTAATATATTCTTTATTAACAAGGTATTGCGTCTATTCTTCTTTGATGTCGGCCTCCTTCAAAGTCGGTTCCAAGGAATGTTTCTACACACTCTTTGGCTGTAGCCTCTTCTATAAAGCGTCCGGGCATTACAAGAATATTAGCATCGTTGTGCTGACGTGCAAGGGCTGCAATCTCAGGCATCCAACAGAGGGCACCGCGTACTCCTTTGTGGTGGTTTACCGACATATTAATTCCGTTACCTGTTCCACAGATAGCTATTCCTGCATTGCATTCGCCACTTTCGACGGCTGTTGCAAGAGCATGACCGAATTGTGGATAGTCGCAACTCTCGGTGCTGTTTGTTCCGTAGTCCTTGAATTCATAACCCATCTGTATGAGCCACTCTTTCACGCGCTCCTTAAGTGGGTAGCCTGCGTGGTCGCTTGCGAGTCCTATTGTTTTCATGCGAGCATCTCCTTTACTTGGTTATATACATTCTGTGCTGTGAAGCCTAACTTCTCGTCGAGTACTTTATATGGTGCCGAGAATCCGAAAGAATCGAGACCATATACCTTACCGTTGATACCTACAAGGCCTTCGAGGTTTACGGGAAGACCGGCTGTAAGGCCGAATATCTTTGCTCCTGCAGGAAGTACGCTTTGCTGATACTCCTTACTCTGGTTGCGGAAAAGTCCCTCTGAGGGTACCGATACGATACGTGTCTTTATGCCGTCGGCCTTAAGAAGCTTTGCTCCGTCTACAAGTGTCGATACCTCGGAGCCCGATGCAAGCAGAATTACATCATAATCCTCGTCGCTGCCTGCAATGACGTATGCACCCTTACTTGCCTGACTATAGTCGGTGCCTTTGGGAAGGTTGGTCACATTCTGACGCGAGAAGATGAGTCCGGTGGGGGTATTATCGTTCTCCATTGCCAAACGCCAAGCTTCGGTAGCCTCGTTTACGTCGGCAGGACGAAGTACGAGCATCGAGTTCTTGCCGCTGTGGTTCTTTATCTTTTCCATGAGACGTACCTGTGCCTCTTGCTCTACCGGCTCGTGTGTGGGACCATCCTCTCCAACGCGGAAAGCGTCGTGCGACCAAATGAACTTAACAGGAAGCTCCATAAGGGCTGCCATTCGAATTGCGGGCTTCATGTAGTCGCTGAATACGAAGAATGTACCGCAGGCTGCAATAACACCGCCGTGGAGTGCCATACCAATGCACAGGCAGGCCATTGTAAGCTCCGATACTCCTGCATGAAGGAATGCACCGCTGAAGTCTCCGGGAACGAATGCGTGGGTCTTTTTGAGGAAACCGTCGGTCTTGTCACTGTTGCACAGGTCGGCCGATGCGCATATCATATTGCCATAGTTCTCGGCAAGGATACCAAGAATGTGTGCCGATGCGTTACGGGTGGGCGAGTCGGCTTTCTGCTCTATTGCCGACCAATCAATCTGTGGCTGCTTGCCTGCGAACCACTCGGCAAGTTTAATTGCAAGGTCGGGGTTCTGTGCCGCCCATGCAGCTTTGCGTGTACCACGCTCGGCTACTATGCTGCGAAGCTCGTCGAGGCGCTTGTTGTACATCTCTTTAACTTCGGGGAAGAAAACAAAGGGATTCTCAACGTCGCCGCCAAGGTTCTTTATTGTGTTGATATATGCATCACCTCCAAGGGGGGCACCGTGTGTTCCGCAATCAAACTCATAGCTGCTGCCGTCGGCACGACGTGCTCCCTTACCCATTATGGTGTTACCGATGA
The DNA here is from genome assembly GCA_045588485.1 of Bacteroidaceae bacterium. Classification (GTDB taxonomy): domain Bacteria; phylum Bacteroidota; class Bacteroidia; order Bacteroidales; family Bacteroidaceae; genus HGM04593. The sequence continues at coordinate 39,002 of JAZNEI010000018.1, forward strand.
TGAGGGTGGGGCGCTCCTGCTCGGCTTTTGCCTCGGTGAGTGCTGTACGGATTGCGTCGCAGTCGTTACCGTCGATTGTAATTACCTTCCAACCCCAAGCCTCATATTTCTTGGCTGTGTCCTCGAACATTACTTGGTCGCAACGTGTCGAGAGCTGTATCTGGTTGGCATCATAAAACATTATAAGGTTGTTCAGTTTCAGATAACCTGCCATGCGGCCTGCTCCTTGTGAAATCTCTTCCTGAACACCGCCGTCCGAGATGAAAGCGTAGATGGTCTGTCCCATAACCTCGCTGCCTAAACGTGCCTCGAGGAATTTGGCTGCTATGGCTGCACCAACTGCGTAGGTGTGTCCCTGACCAAGAGGACCCGATGTGTTCTCGATACCGCGAGCGAAATTAACTTCGGGATGACCGGGGGTGTTACTCTTCCACTGACGAAGCTGCTTGAGGTCGTCCATTGTATACTTGTCTGAAAGGGCAAGTACGGCATAAAGCATCGGAGACATGTGTCCGGGGTCGAGGAAGAAACGGTCGCGACCTTCCCAAAGAGGATTCTCGGGATCGTAAACCAAAAATTCGGAGTATAGTACATTAATAAAGTCTGCACCACCCATTGCACCACCGGGGTGTCCCGACTTTGCTTTCTCTACCATTGCAGCAGTGAGAATACGGATATTGTCTGCTGCTTTGTTCATCAGTTGCTTGCTGTTCATACTTTCTTTATGAGGTTAGTTGAAAACAGTATTCATTATTTATTATTGCAAAAGTAGTACAATTTGTTGGATTGAGGAAAATATTTAGCTACAGTTTTTCTCGCAGAACTGTTTTTAGGGTAAAAATAATTGGTAATAGATGTTAATTTCTATTTTTTGCGTTAATATTATGTTATCTTCGCAGTGAAAAATTTGATTGTTTATGTTGATAAAAATAATTTCGGAGCAGCTTGGTATTGCTGCCGACAGAGTGAAGAATACGGTTGAGTTGTTGAACGATGGTGCTACTGTTCCATTCATTGCACGTTACCGAAAAGAGGCTACCGGTGCATTGGACGAGGTGGCTATCGGTAATATTAAGGAGTTATATGAGAAACTGCAGGCTATTGTGCAGCGTAAAGATACTATATTGTCAACCATTGAGGAGCAGGGGAAACTGACTCCGGAATTAAGGAGTCGTATCGAGGGGTGTTTCGATAGTGTGGAACTCGAGGATATTTATCTTCCTTTCCGCCCTAAACGTCGCACACGTGCTACAATGGCAAAGGAGCGCGGATTGGAGCCATTGGCTAATCTAATTATGCTGCAACAGGTGTCTGATGTAAAGGATAGGGCACAGGCGTATATAAATAATGATGTTCCTACGGCTGATGATGCTGTCGCCGGTGCTTGTGATATTATCGCCGAGCGTGTCTCGGAGGATGAAGGGGCACGAAATACTGTACGTCGGCTTTTCCAGCGCAGGGGAACGATTGTTTCTAAGGTGGTAAAGGGTAAGGAGGCTGACGGTATAAAATATGCCGATTACTACGAGTGGAGCGAGCCTGTGCAGCGTGTCTTGTCGCATCGTCTGTTGGCTATGATGCGTGGTGACGAAGAGGGGTATTTACGTCTCTCAATAATCGTAGACAATGATGAGGCTGTTGAGCAGTTGTGTCGTCGTTTCATAAAGCGTGGTTCGGCATCGGCAAATTACATGCAGATGGCTGTGGCCGATGGTTTCAAGCGTCTGCTGGCACCGTCGATAGAGAATGAGACTATGGGAAACACTAAAGAGCGTGCCGATGATGAGGCTATTGCTGTTTTTGCCGAGAATTTGCGTCAGTTGTTGCTCTCTTCGCCGCTGGGACAGAAGAGGGTGCTCTCTATCGACCCGGGCTTTCGTACGGGGTGTAAGGTAGTGGTGCTCGACTCTCAGGGCAATCTGTTACATCATACTGTAATTTATCCTCATCCGCCACAGAACGACCGCGAGGCGGCTGCCGAGAAGATAAAATCTCTTGTTAAGGACTACCGTATCGAGGCTTTTGCCATAGGTAACGGTACAGCAGGACGTGAGACCGAGGAATTTGTACGCCGCTTGGCTCTTTCTCCCGAGATTTTCTCGGTAAACGAAGATGGCGCTTCGGTATATTCTGCATCAGCGGTGGCTCGCGAGGAGTTCCCCGATGAGGATGTTACTGTACGTGGTGCGGTCTCTATTGGCCGCCGATTGATTGACCCTCTGTCGGAGCTTGTAAAGATAGAACCGCGCTCTATCGGGGTAGGGCAGTATCAGCATAGTGTCGACCAGACGAAACTGAAAGAAAAGTTGAATGTGGTTGTCGAGAGTTGTGTGAATAAGGTTGGCGTGAATGTGAATACTGCCACCAAACAGATTCTTACTCATATTTCGGGTCTTGGGCCAGCGCTTGCCGAGAATATTGTCAGGTATCGCGCCGAGAATGGTGATTTTCCTACACGAAAGGCACTTCTCAAGGTGCCTCGTTTGGGTAATAAGGCTTTTGAACAGGCGGCAGGATTCTTGCGCGTAATTGGTGGAAAGGAACTTCTTGATAGTACGGCTGTACATCCCGAGTCGTATGATATTGTGGCGCGTATGGCCAAGGATGCAGGGGTGACACTCGAACAATTTATTACCGATGCCGAGGTGCGCAGGGGGGTGCAACTGAAGAATTATATTACAGATAAGGTTGGTATGCCTACTCTTACTGATATTATGGAGGCGCTGAATAAACGTGGACTCGACCCGCGTGAGCAGGCAAAGGCTTTCTCTTTCGACCCTAATGTACACGAGATTGAGGATTTGCACGAGGGGATGATTCTTCCGGGACTTGTCTCAAATATTACAGCCTTTGGCGCTTTTGTAAATATCGGTGTGCATCAGGATGGTCTTGTGCATATTTCGCAGCTTGCCGACAGGTATGTATCGTCTACGAATGATGTGGTGAAGCTTGGACAGCAGGTGATGGTGCGTGTGGTCGAGGTCGATATTAAACGCAAAAGAATAAGCCTGTCAATGAAAGGGCTATAAAAATAGGTCGATTTCTATTTCTGTTCTCCATAGATGTGACAATTCTGATGCTATAAGTTGACAATTTTAGCAGTGGTGGTAAAAAAAGAATAATCAGAGTGCTTGACAGCACTCTGATTATTCAAGAAGAAATAATATTCGATTAGCAAATCTTACGTGAACCGTCGCCGATTACTACATCGTAGATGAGAGGAAGTTTGCCATACTGCTCTTTGTAGCGCTCCTTAGCCTTCTCAACGAAGATGTCGTAAAGCTCCTCTTTTACGAGGTTGATAGTACAGCCACCGAAGCCGCCACCCATCATACGTGAACCTGTTACACCGCAGTCGATAGCAACGTCAACAAGGTAGTCAAGTTCCTCGCAGCTTACCTGATAGTCCTTGCTGAGACCGAAGTGTGTCTCGTACATCTTTCTACCTACAGTCTCGTAGTCGCCAGCCTCAAGTGCATCGCAAACGTCGAGTACGCGCTGTACCTCGCCTATAACATACTTTGCACGGTTGTAATCCTCGGGCTTAACCTCGGCTTTAACCTCCTCGAGCATTTCGAAGTTTGCGTCACGCAATGACTCAACCTCGGGGTGTTTGCTCTTGATAACCTCGGCTACGTGCTCGCAGCTGAGACGACGCTCGTTGTAGGGTGAACCTGCAAGCTCGTGCTTAACACAAGTGTTTACAAGCAACAGACGATAGCCAACGGGCTTGAAGGGGAAATACTGATACTCGAGTGAACGGCAGTCGAGACGGATGAGGCTGCCCGACTTATCGAATACGCTTGCAAACTGGTCCATGATACCGCAGTTTACACCTACGTAGTTGTGTTCGGTTGCCTGACCTACCTTGGCAAGCTCGAACTTGTCAATTTTATTCTCGCCGAAGAGGTCGTTCAATGCGTAAGCGTATGTGCTCTCAAGAGCAGCCGATGAAGTCATACCGGCACCGAGGGGTACATCACCTGCAAATGCAGTGTTGAAGCCCTTAACGGGTACACCACGCTTAATCATTTCGCGGCAAACACCGAAAATGTACTTTGCCCAAGATGCGCGAGGGCAATCCTCCTCATTAAGACCAAACTCAACGTAGTCTTTCTCGTCGATAGAGTATGCACAAACCTTATCGGTACCGTTGGGCTTAATCTCGGCCATGATACCTTTGTTTACTGCACCGGGGAATACGAAACCATTGTTATAGTCGGTGTGCTCACCAATGAGGTTGATACGGCCGGGAGAAGCATAGATACTACCAGTTGTACCATCGAAATGTTTGATGAAGCGACTTCTTACAAATTCTATATCCATAGTCGTAATGTTTTATGTGTTAACAAATATTGTTTATTAATTCAAAATAATTACTTCTTTGCGGGTTTTGAACCTACAAGAGCGTAGAACAAGAGGTAAGCAGCACAGAATACTACAACCCAGTAGCTTGTGATGTAGTCTGTCATCTCTGCAAGCTGTGCCTGGATAGCCAACATTACAGCGCAACCGAATACCATTGTCATAAAGATACCTGAAGCGATAGCTGTGTACTTACCAAGACCCTCAACTGCCATGTTGAAGATAGCACCCCACATTACCGATGTGCAGAGACCTACCAAAAGGAATGAGAAGATACCAAGGGGAACGTCAGCCCAAATGAGTGTAAGTGTACCCCAATCGATACCGGGGAAGCTAACGAGTACATCTGTGGGAGCATACATACCAAAGAGTACAAGTACCAATGTTGCTATTGAAACAGTAGTAATCATTGCACGGCTTGATACCTTGCTACCGATACTTGCACCAACAAAACGGCCGATAAGCATCATAAACCAATATACCGCAACGATAAGACCTGCTGTTGCTGCCGAAATGCCAAGCTCGGGAGTGTTTACAAGATACATGTTTACGTATGTGGGAACACCTACCTCGATACCCATATAAAGGAAGATTGCGAGTGCACCAAGAGCGAAGTGACGATAGCTCATAGCGCCCTTGATAAGACTTACGTCAATGGGTGCCTGCTCGGGCTCATCAATCTTTGTAAACAGGATAACAACGAATGCTACGACAAAGATACCAAGAGCAATCATAAGAGCAGGTGTTGCATCAGAAATAGCTGTTTCAGATGTAATTTCGCCGATAAGAGCACCCATAATGATGTAAACTGCTACAGCTGCCGATGAGTTGAATACACCACCGGTCTGGATAAGCTGGTTACCGCTGTTACCACCACCACCAAGGATGTTAAGCATGGGGTTAACAACGCAGTTGAGGATACACATACAGAAACCTGCGATGAATGCACCAAGAAGATAAACACCGAATACAAGACCAAGGCTCTCTTTTGCATCGAGCATACCGCTGAACCACTGGATGAGGATACCTGTGATACCTACTGCAAGACCGATAAGAGCTGTCTTCTTGTAACCGAACTTTGCGATAAGCATACCTGCGGGAATACCCATCAAAAGGTAAGCAACAAAGTTACCGTAGTTACCAATTTGTGCAAGAACCTCGGGAATATCACCCTGTGCCTTGATAATGTTTGCCATAGGTGAGCAAAGGTTTGTCACAAAGGCGATCATTGCGAAGAGCGCAATCATAACGATGATAGCTCCCCATTGTTTTTTTTGTTGACTCATGATGTTTTAAAATTTTTGAAGTTTATAGTTTGTTAATTATTTCTCTACACCAAATTTATAAATTGTAACCTGTGAGTAAAGTTCACCAGGCTTAAGTACAACGCTGGGGAAGTGTGCGCGGTTGGGGCTGTCGGGGAAGCACTGTGCCTCGAAACAGATTGCGCTGCGTTTGGGGAAAGTTGCACCGTGTGCACCTGCAAAGCCGCTGTGCCAGTTTGATGTGTACACCTGTACACCAGGCTCGGTGGTATAAACCTCCATTGTACGGCCGCTGACAGGCTCGGTTATCTTTGCGGCGTAGCTAAGCTCGCCTACCTCTTTCTTGTTAAGAACATAGCAGTGGTCGTAACCTACACCGAATTTAATCTGCTCCTCGTCGGCATCAATGCGTGCACCAACCTCGGTGGGAGTGGTGAAATCGAATGCTGTACCTTTAACGGGTGCTATGCTACCGTTGGGGATTGAAGTCTCGTCAACAGGTACAAAAAAGTCGGCGTTAATGTGGCAAATGAGATTGTCTACCGTTGCTGTGGGGTTTGCAATACCCGAAAGCGAGAAAAAGCCGTGGCTTGTGAGATTTACGATTGTTGTTTTGTCGGTAGTTGCCTTGTAATCGATTTTCAGCTCGTTGTCATCGCTGAATGAATATACTACTGTAATATCAAGGTTGCCGGGGAAACCCTCTTCCATATCGGCTGATACGTAGTGTAATTTAAGTGTCTGCTCGTCAATCTGCTCGGCATCCCAAACGCGGGCATGGAAGCCTGTAGGACCACCGTGGAGATGGTTGGGACCATTGTTTACTGCCAATTGGTACTCTTTTCCTTCGAGTGTGAACTTGCCTTTGCAGATGCGGTTGCCGTAGCGACCTACAAGTGTGCTGAGGAAAGGCTCAGGGCTGTTAAGAAGATTATCTATGCTATCGTGTCCCTGAATTACATTGGCATAGTTGCCGTTCTTGTCGGGAACCATAATGCTGCATATTGCTCCACCGTAGTTGGTTATAGCTACTTCGCTGCCTTTCTTGTTTTTAAGAATGAAAAGGGCGGTTTCTTTTCCGTCGATTGTTTTTTTGAAGTCGGCGGCCTTCAATTGTGAAAGGTTTTCTGTACAGCTCATATTCTAAAGTTTATTCGCTTGGTTATCTGTCTGTTGCGGTTGTTATGTATGCACGTCAATATATTAAGACAAAGATGCCCTCTTTGTCTAAATTATATTTCTGTGCGTAAAACTTTTGCAGGAATAAGTGCTGCTTTAACAATGCTACTCCTCTGCTGTTTGTTGTGGGGTTATCCCTTGTTACAGCATAATCCTGCGAGTTTACGATGCAAATAAAATAAAAATATGGCTTACTTCAAAGTAAATTCAATATAAATTTTTTCGGAGTGTTAAAAAGAAAAACTCCGCAGCAGATTTACTGTGGAGTTTTATATATGTTTTTTTATGCTTTGGCTTTAAATATTGTTTTTATTTGTCATTTTGCAATGACGATAGCAGGTCGGCTACTATGAAGCAACTACCTCCGATAAATATAAGGTCGTTGGGTGAGGCATCTTTTTTAGCTGATTCCAATGCTTGGCGGGCGGTGGGGTGGCACGTGCCTTTTAAATCGTAGGCTGCGGCCTGCATTGCAAGCTCTTCTGCCATAAGTGCCCGTTTTACGCTTGCTTGGGTGAAATAGTATACTGCATTTTTGGGCATCATCGAAAGTACGCTGTTGATGTCTTTGTCGTTTACCATTCCAAAAATAATGCGCAGGGTATTGTGTTTCTGTCGGGATAACTGTTCTACAACATATTTTATACCTCCGATATTGTGTCCGGCATCGCATACTATTGTAGGCTCTGAAGCTAACTTTTGCCAGCGGCCCATAAGCCCTGTCGAGGCGGTTACATTAGAAAAACCTCGCTTGACGTGCTCTGCTGTTATATTATATCCTCGCTCTCTTAGAACTTTTAACAGCGATAGTATGGTATTTGTGTTTTTAATTTGATACTCGCCACCAAGCTCGCCTTGAATGTAGCCGTATTCAACGGTATTGTATTTGAATCCGTCGCCAAGGTGCTCGGCCGAAAGTAATAGTTTTTCATCTTCGGCAAAGTGAATTGGGGCTGCCTCAGATTCGGCCTTGTCGCGGAAAACGGGTTTTGTCTCATCGGTTGTCTCTCCAATGACCACTGGGATGCCCGCCTTAATTATTCCGGCCTTTTCGCCGGCTATCTGTTGTAACGTAGTTCCAAGGAACTGTGTGTGGTCGGGGCTTATGTTGGTTATTGCACAGGCATCGGGAGTGATGATGTTTGTGCAGTCGAGACGGCCCCCTAACCCAACCTCAATTATTGCTACATCTACCTTCTCTTGTGAGAAATAGAGTAGTGCCATTGCTGTGCACAACTCGAAAAAAGAGGGGTGAAGCGGTTCAAAGAAATTGCGCTCATGTTCTACAAAGTCTATTACAAACTGTTCGTCAACGGGACGACCGTTTACACGTATGCGCTCGCGAAAATCTATAAGGTGGGGCGAGGTGTAGAGTCCTACCTTATAACCTGCTGCTTGTAGAATAGCAGCCAATGTGTGAGAGGTAGAGCCTTTGCCGTTTGTGCCTCCGATGTGTATTGTGCGATAGTTTCGGTGAGGGTGACCAAAATGCTCATCAAGCAAATAGGTGGTCTCTAACCCCTCCTTATATGCAGAACTGCCCACCTGCTGAAACAGCGGTGCGCAGTTGAAAAGGTATTCTATGGTCTCTTTGTAGTTCATTTTTGAAACAGTTTCTTGAAAATCTTTTAGTCGAAAAGATTGCGGAAACGGCGGAATATCTGCTCTTTGATACTCTCTGTGGGCTTAAAGTTCTCCGACTCCTTGAAACTCTCCATGATTTTTTTCTCGTCGCGGTTCAGGGTCTCGGGGATATATACGCTGACGTTTACCACAATGTCACCACGACCATATTCGTTTAGCGAAGGGAGTCCCTTGCCGCGCAGACGTAGCGCCTTGCCCGGTTGTGTTCCGGGTTCGATAGTGAGTTTGATGTTCTCTTTTATCGTAGGTATCTCTACAACGCCGCCTAATGTGGCTGTCGGAATATCAAGCAAAAGGTTATATATAAGGTCGCGCTCGTCGCGTATGAGGTGAGGATGCTTCTCTTCTTCTATTTGTATGAGAAGGTCGCCTGCGGTTCCGTTACGCTTGCCGGCATTTCCTTTGCCACGCATCGAGAGCTGCATACCTTCGGCTACACCGGCCGGAATCTGTATCTCGACAATCTCTTCGCCCATAGTGATGCCGTCACCGCTGCAATGCTTGCATTTGTTCTTTATTATACGACCTTCGCCACCACATCGTTGGCAAACAGTTTCGCTGTTCATTATTCCGAATGGCGTACGTACGGTGCGCATTGTTCGGCCTCTTCCGTTACACTCGGGGCAACTTTCGGTCTCGTTGCCTTCGGCACCGCTTCCGTTGCAGTGGGGGCAGGGTACATATTTCTTTAGTTTGAACTTCTTTGTTACGCCTTCGGCAATCTCTTCAAGTGTTAGCTTTACTTTTACTCGAAGGTCGCCGCCGCGGTGACGTGGTTGCGACTGTCCTCCGCCGAATCCACTGAAACCTCCGCTGAATCCGCCTCCACCGAATCCGCCTCCAAAAATGTCACCGAACATCGAGAATATGTCGTTGAGGTCCATTCCCTGGCCGCCGAATCCACCGAATCCGCCATCGCCACCCATTCCAGCGTGGCCGAACTGGTCGTATCGTGCCTTTTTGTCAGGGTCGCTGAGTACACTGTATGCTTCGGCTGCTTCCTTGAACTTCTCCTCGGCCTCTTTGTTGCCGGGGTTCTTGTCGGGGTGGTACTCCATTGCCTTGCGGCGATATGCTTTCTTTATGTCATTGGCCGAGGCGCTCTTATCGATGCCCAGCACTTCGTAATAGTCTCGTTTTGCCATTGTTGTGGTTGTTTTTGTGGCTGAGTTGTTTGTTTATCCCAATTACTCGCCGACTGCAACTTTTGCGTGGCGTATCACTTTGTCGTTTAACATATATCCTGCTTGAACGCAGTCAATAACTTTGCCTTTAAGCTCGGGGACTGCTGCTGGAACCATTGCTATCGCTTCGTGGTAGTCGGTGTCGAAATCGGCATTGTCCGTATCAATCTTCTGTAGACCGTTTTGTTTTAAGACTCCAACGAATTTGTTATATATCAGTTCTATACCGGTAAGAACCTCTTTTGCATTTTCATCTTTGCTCATATTGACTAATGCACGCTCAAAATCATCGAGTATTGGAAGGATTGATTCCATTACACGTTCGCCGCCATTTTTAATGAGTTCGGCTTTCTCTTTCATTGTGCGTTTGCGGTAGTTGTCGAATTCGGCTACCTGACGCAGATATTTGTCGCTGAGTTCTGCTATCTTTGCATTAGCTTCATCTAGCTCGCTCTTTTGCTCTTCGTTGTTTTCTTGTGCATTTTCTTGGGTCGCAGTCTCCTCATTTTCGACCAATGTATCCATAATGTTCTCTTGATCTTCGATTCTATTTTTCTGTTCGCTCATAAGTTCGTTGTTTTTTTTGTATTATAACAAATAGTTTGCCAATCGGTTTTTTCCTGCCATAATTTCTCTAAATAAGGCTTTTTGTACCGAAAAAGGTGTCAATTTGGCAGATTCTCGTTTTTAGCGTGCTGTTTTCCGTTGTGTTTTATCTCTTTTTATATTATCTTCGCTGACATTATGAGGCTGTATGATAGATTTAATAAAAACTATTTATATGAATAAATACAATTTAGGAATGTTTACTGTGGCAATGACGCTGCCGTTATCGCTACAGTCACAGGTGCTTGAACAAGCGGTTGATACTAAGCGCCCTAATGTGGTTCTTATTTATGCTGATGATTTGGGCTTTGGCGACCTCTCGTGTTACGGTGCCCGTAATGTGTCGACACCCAATGTCGATTCTCTCGCCGCTAATGGTCTGCGCTTTACGCAGGCTCATGCTGTTGCATCTACAAGTACTCCATCGCGTTATGCGCTTCTTACAGGTGAGTATCCTTTTAGGAAAAAAGGAACTGATGTGGCAGCCGGTAATGCAGCTATGATTATTTCGCCCGACCAATATACTGTTGCCGATGTATTTAAAGAGGCCGGCTATACAACTGCGGCATTCGGCAAGTGGCACCTTGGATTGGGTGCCGAGACGGGTAAACAGAATTGGAATGCCCCAATAGAGCCTGCGCTTGCCGATATTGGCTTCGATTACTCTTATATTATGGCTGCTACAGCCGATAGGGTACCTTGCGTATTCATTGAGAACGGTACTGTTGCCAATTACGATGCTTCGGCACCTATATATGTCAGTTATAGACAGAATTTCGAGGGGGAGCCTACGGGACGAGACAATCCCGAACTGCTCTATAATCTGAAACATTCGCATGGACATGATATGTCTATAGTGAATGGAATTGGACGAATAGGATATATGAAAGGTGGTGGCAAGGCTCTTTGGAAAGATGAAAATATTGCTGACAGTATTACTGCACATGCTGTTGATTTCATTAAGAAGAACAGCGAAAAGCCTTTCTTTATCTATTTTGCAACGAATGATGTCCATGTTCCCCGTTTTCCGCATGAAAGGTTCAGAGGGGTGACAGGAATGGGACACCGTGGCGATGCCATTGCTCAGTTCGATTGGTGCGTAGGTGAGTTGGTGAAGACATTGGAACAGCAAGGACTGCTCGAAAATACTCTCATAATACTATCAAGTGACAATGGTCCGGTTGTCGATGACGGATACGAGGACAGCGCCGAGGAACTTCTGAATGGTCATGACCCTATGGGTGGATTAAGAGGTGGAAAATACAGTACTTTCGAGGCCGGTACACGTGTGCCTTTTATCGTTCATTGGCCTTCAAGGATAGAAAAACCGGCCGTTACCGATGCTCTTGTCTCGCAAATAGACTTTCTGGATGTTATGGCAAATATTATAGGGCAATATAAAGGTAAGGCTCTTTCGCCCGACGGCTCGGCTGCATCGGCTGAAGCTTGGATGGGTAAGGATAATGAAGGCCGTCCTTATACAATCGGAATGGCGGCAAATCATACTCTGTCGCTATGTACATACGACTGGAAATATATTGAACCTAAAGGCGGTCCTAAAATGGTTCCTTGGGGCCCGAAGATTGAGACGGGATATTCTACCGAGCCACAACTGTTTAAAAAAACCGCCGGGGATTATAACGAGAATGAAAATGTGGCAAAAGAGAATCCACAAGCAGTAGAATTATTGCATATATTATTAAATGAGGTGCGCAGATGAAAGGTATTCATAACTTGAACCTGCAGAATGTGTTGCAGAAACTGAATATAGAGGCGCTGAATACCATGCAGACGGCTGCATTGGAGCATTGCACCAATAATAACAGTATGGTGCTACTCTCGCCAACGGGAACAGGAAAGACGCTGGCCTATCTGTTGCCTTTGCTGCAAAGAATAAAAGTTGTTGAAGAACCTGTAGTAGAGGCTCTTATTGTGGTGCCGACACGTGAACTTGCACGACAGGTGGCACAGGTGTGGCGTTCTATGGATACGGGATTGCGTATGTTGGCGCTTTATGGTGGCCGTCCGGTTGTAGAAGAGGCTGCCCTGTTGCAGAATACATCGCCAAAAGTCATAGTAGGAACCCCGGGACGATTGATAGACCATCTTAAACAGGGTAACTTTCTTGTTGAGGAGTGTCGCCTTCTGATTATAGATGAGTTTGACAAATGCCTCGAGATGGGCTTTCAAGAGGAGATGCAACAGCTTATTGAACTGCTGCCCAATGCCGATTCGCGTTTTTTGCTCTCGGCAACCGATTGCGACGAGATTCCTGCTTTTGCAGCAGCCGATGCTGCCGAACGGCTCGATTTTAGGAGTGCCGATGAGCTGCCGCAGGAACGTACCCGATTTTATACGATTACAACCACTCCTGATGATAGGTTGCAGGCTCTGTTCAAACTCTTGTGTTCGATAAATGGCGAACCTGCTATTGTGTTTTGTAATTTCAGAGAAACGGTCGAGGAGGTGCGCAGCTATCTTGCTAAAAGCAAACTCATTGTCTCGGCCTATCATGGTTCTTTGGAGCAGAAAGAACGCGAACTTGCTCTTTATCGTTTCTCGAGCGGATGCAGCAATATTCTTGTGAGTACCGATCTTGCGGCACGTGGCCTTGATATAAAGGATGTACGTCATGTTATCCATTTTCAGCGTCCTATGACTGCTGAAATATTCACTCATCGTAACGGACGTACAGCACGATGGGATGCCGAGGGTGCTGTGTATATCATCTCGTATCACGACCATCCGTTACCCAATTTTGTTCCCGGGGTGATAGAGGAGTATCGTCTGCGTGTCAAATATCCGCTTCCGCCATTGCCCGAACGCATGGCTATTTATATAGGTAAAGGTAAGCGCGACAAGATAAGCCGTGGAGATATTGCGGGCTTCTTTATGAAAAAAGGTGGCTTAAGGTCGGATGAAATAGGGGCAATAGCTGTGTTCGACCGATATTCTTACGTTGCAGTGTCGCGTAACAGGGGGCGCTCTCTTCCGCAGCTGCTTTCGGGTGAGAAGATTAAGGGTATGAAAACTCTTATTGAGCCGGTAAGAAGGTAGTGCGTAATCTCTTTGTTTTTGTTGCACATTTTTATGCTGATTGTGCTATTTTTTAGTAATTTCTACTATTTTATTGAAAAAAAGTTTATAAATAGCGCAAATATTAAAAAAAATGTTAACTTCGCGGCCTATTAGTTGCTTTTTGAGTCGGGCAACTGGTTATTAACTATTGAATATTAACTAAAAATCGACATAAGAATGAAAAAGTATAATTTTAATGCCGGCCCATCTATTTTGCCGCGTGAAGTTATTGAAGAGACAGCTAAAGCAGTTCTTGACCTGAATGGAATAGGTCTTTCTTTACTCGAGATAAGCCACCGTTCAAAGGACTTTCAGGCTGTTATTGATGAGGCAACAGCTCTTTTTAAAGAGTTGCTCGATATTCCCGAAGGTTACTCGGTACTTTTCCTCGGTGGTGGTGCAAGCATGCAGTTCTGTATGGTGCCTTACAACTTCCTTGAGAAAAAGGCAGCCTATCTTAATACAGGTACTTGGGCTAACAAGGCTCTGAAAGAGGCTAAGAATTTTGGTGAGGCTGTTGAGGTTGCTTCATCAAAGGATAAGATTTATAGTTATATCCCCAAGGATTATGTAATTCCTGCCGATGCCGACTATTTCCACATTACAACAAACAATACAATTTACGGTACCGAGATTCGCAAAGATATTGATTCTCCTGTACCCCTTATCGCCGATATGTCATCCGACATCTTCTCTCGTCCTGTTGATGTAAGTAAATATACCTGTATCTACGGTGGTGCACAGAAGAATCTTGCTCCTTCGGGTGTTACATTTGTAATTGTGAAGAATGATGCTCTTGGTAGGGTGTCACGTACAATTCCCACAATGCTCGATTATCGCACACACGTTGATGGCGGCTCAATGTTCAACACTCCTCCTGTATTGCCTATCTATGCAGCTATGCAGACACTGCGTTGGATAAAAGCACAGGGTGGTGTGAAAGAGATGCAGCGTCGTGCCGAGGAGCGTGCACAACTTCTTTACGGCGAGATTGACCGTAATCCTCTGTTCAAGGGCACAGCTGCCGTTGAGGACCGTTCGTATATGAATATCGACTTTGTTATGGCCGATGAGTATAAAGAGCTTGAGGCTGACTTTATGGCTTACGCACAGTCGATGGGAATGGTTGGTATAAAGGGGCACCGTTCGATTGGAGGATTCCGCGCTTCGTGCTACAATGCTCTGCCTCTTGAGGCTGTGCAGGCTCTTGTAGATTGTATGAAGAATTTCCAAAATAACCATTAATATAATAGGTTGATTATGAAGAAAGTAGTCGTTGCAACCGAGAAGCCTTTTGCTGCGGTTGCTGTCAATGGAATAAGAGAGGTTATTGAGGGGGCAGGCTATCAGTTGGCTCTGCTCGAGAAATATAGCGATAAGGCCCAACTTCTTGAGGCTGTAGCCGATGCTGATGCTATAATTATCCGTAGTGATAAGATAGACGGCGAGGTATTGGATGCTGCCAAGAATCTTAAACTGGTTGTTCGTGCAGGCGCAGGTTACGACAATGTCGACCTTGCTGCAGCAACTGCGCATGAGGTGTGTGTGATGAACACTCCCGGACAGAATGCCAACGCTGTTGCCGAGCTTGCATTCGGTATGATGGTTTATGCCTATCGTAATATGTATAACGGTACTTCGGGTCTTGAACTGAAAGGCAAGAAGCTGGGTATACACGCATACGGAAATGTAGGACGTAATGTAGGTCGCATTGCAAAGGGCTTCGGTATGGATATTTATATCTACGACTGCTACACTCCGCAAGAGATTGTCGATGCCGATGGTGTTAAGCGTGTAGATACAGTTGAGGAACTATACAGCACATGTGATGTGGTGTCGGTACATATTCCTGCGACTCCCGAGACAAAACAATCGATAGGAAAGGCGCTTGTAGGCTCGATGCCAAAGCCTGCCCTATTGGTGAATACCGCGCGTAAGGAGGTAATCAATGAACCCGAGCTTCTTGAGGTTATGGCCGAGCGCGGCGACTTGAAGTATGTAACTGACGTTGCTCCCGATGCTCTTGCCGATTTTGCTGCGTTCGAGGGACGTTTCTTCGCAACTCCCAAAAAAATGGGTGCGCAGACTGCCGAGGCTAATGTAAACGCAGGTATTGCGGCTGCAAAGCAGATTGTAGACTTCTTCGAGAATGGTAACGAAAGATTCAGAGTGAATAAGTAAAATATTATGGCTGTAGTAAAACCTTTTTGCGGTATACGTCCGCCACAGAACCTTGTAGATAAGGTACAGAGTCGCCCATACGACGTGCTTAACTCGGAAGAGGCACGTGCCGAGGCCGAAGGTAACGAAATGTCGCTCTATCATATAATACGCCCCGAAATTGATTTTCCCGTCGGTACCGATGAGCATAATCCCGAGGTATATGCCAAGGCTGCCGAGAACTTCTCAAAGTTTCAGAAGAACGGTTGGCTTGTGCAGGACGATAAAGAGCAGTATTATATCTATGCTCAGACGATGAATGGTAAGACACAGTATGGTCTTGTTGTGTGTGCATACGTCGAGGATTATATGAACGGTGTGATAAAGAAACACGAACTCACTCGCAAAGATAAAGAAGAGGACCGTATGAAGCATGTTCGTGTAAATGATGCAAATATTGAGCCTGTATTCTTTGCCTTCCCCGATTGTGCCGAACTTGACAAGGTAGTGGCTTCTTATACTGCGGCAGAGCCTGTATATGACTTTACTGCGCAACTCGACGGTTTCCGTCATCAGTTGTGGATTGTAGATAAGGACGAGGATATTGCAACTATTACCAACGAGTTTGCCAAAATGCCTGCGCTTTATATAGCCGACGGTCACCATCGCTCGGCTGCGGCGGCATTGGTGGGTAAGGAGAAGGCAGATAACAATCCTAACCATCGAGGTGATGAGGAGTACAACTATTTTATGGCAGTATGTTTCCCTGCAAGCCAATTGACAATAATCGACTACAATCGTGTAGTAAAAGACCTGAACGGGCTTACAAGCGAGCAGTTCCTTGCAGCATTGGAAAAGGATTTTGTAGTAGAACTCAAAGGCGAGGAGATATATAAACCTTCTACATTGCATAACTTTGCCCTTTATCTTGATGGTAAATGGTACAGCCTCACAGCAAAGGAGGGTACATACGACGATAGCGACCCTATAGGTGTACTCGATGTTACAATCTCTTCGAATCTTATTCTTGATAATATTCTGGATATAAAGGATTTGCGTACAAGTAAACGTATCGACTTTGTTGGTGGTATAAGAGGATTGGGTGAACTTAAACGTCGTGTGGACAGCGGTGAGATGCGTGCAGCATTGGCTCTATATCCGGTGTCGATGAAACAGTTGGTCGATATTGCCGATACAGGTAATATAATGCCTCCAAAGACAACCTGGTTCGAGCCAAAATTACGCTCGGGACTTGTAATTCATAAATTATCCTGATGCTTCCCGAGGACGTATATAAGACAATAGAGATAGCAGGTGAAGGAACTTACTCCGAGAAAAGGAGTAAGTTCCTTGCATTCGCTCTGCCTGTTACCACGCTCGATGAAGTAAAGGAGCAGGTCGAGGCTTTTCAGAAAAAATATTATGATGCACGACACGTTTGCTATGCCTATCGTTTAGGTGAACGTGGCGACCAAGAGCGTGCCAATGATAACGGAGAGCCTTCGGGAACTGCGGGAAAGCCTATACTTGGGCAGATACATAGTCGTGAACTGACAAATGTGCTTGTTGTTGTGGTACGTTATTTTGGTGGAATAAAATTGGGTACAAGCGGACTGATTGTAGCCTACCGTCTGGCAGCGGCCGATGCTTTAGATGCCACCGAGCATGTCGAAAAGACTATAAACGGTGAGATAACCCTTCGTTTCTCTTATCCTCTGTTGAACGAGGTTCTGCGCATAGTGAAAGAGGAAGAACCGAAAGTGGTAGAACAGATATTCGATAACGACTGTGTGGTGCGTCTCTCGATGCGTCTCTCGCGTCTGCCACGTCTTATAGAGCGTTACGAGAAACTTGTGATAAGCAGTAAAGGGGATTTGAAAATAGAGAAATAGGTTTAAAATAAGTTGATAGATTAATAGGTTCGGAAATTTCCGAACCTATTTTATTTACTAAAAACCCTGAAGTATTGAATAGTTGACAGGTTGGCTTTCTAAACATTTTATTTATAAGCTAAGTTCCTAAAAAATTTTAACCTAAAAAATATTAATAAGATAGTTGACGAACTTGTATTTTATGATAATTTATATAATTTTGTAACATGACGCAATAGGTGTCTGAATAGTTTAACTAACTAACTTAAATATTAATTTTTTATGAGAAAAAACTACAAATTATTTACCTCGGCTTTGTTGGCTGCACTTATGTTTCCAACGGTGGCTTCGGCACAGCTTGAGGTAAAGTCGGAGGTTCTCTCGAACCCCGATAATGAACCCATTGAGGTTCATCCTGTGCCTCATCCCCGTCAGTTGAAATGGCAAGAGACCGAGTTCTATGCTTTCTTCCACTATGGAATGAACACTTATACCGGACTCGAGTGGGGTAATGGAGACGAGAATCGCGCTCGTTTTGCTCCTACGGCTGCTCCTAATCCCCGCCAGTGGCTCGAGGTTGCTAAAAAAGCTGGTATGCGTGGTGGTATTGCTGTCGTAAAGCACCACGATGGTTTCTGTCTGTGGCCTACCGAGACAACCGACCACAATGTAACAAACTCGGGCAACGAGTTCGGTAAGAACACAAATATTCCAAAAGATTTCGCCGAGGCTGCACGCGACCTTGATATGAAATATGGTTTCTATGTTTCGCCGTGGGATCGTAACAGCGTACACTATGGTACAGATAAGTATGTAAAGGATGTGTTCCTTCGTCAGTGTGCCGAACTTGCACAGTATGGTACCGACCAGTTCGAAATGTGGTTCGATGGTGCAAATGGTGGTAGCGGCTATTATGGAGGACGCAATACAACTGTTAATGTCGACCGTGCTACATATTACGACGTTCCCAACCTTCGCGACAGTATACACAAGGTGTGCCCCGACTGTGTGATGTGGGGTGTAGGTGGTGAGGCACGTTGGATTGGTAACGAGGCCGGTTGGGCAGGACAGACAAACTGGTCGCCCGAGAACCGCGACTATGCTCCCGAGGGCAATGGTATGTATGGTAGTGAGAATGGTTGGTTCTGGCTTCCCGGCGAGAGCGATGCAAAGGCTACAAATATGGGTTGGTTCTACCACGATGGCGAGTCGCCCCTTTCGTCAGAGCGTCTCTTCCAGATGTATTTGGAGACCGTTGGCCGTAACGCCACTCTAATCCTTAACATTCCCCCAAACAAGGCAGGTGTTCTTCCTCAGGCATCGGTTAACTCATTGGTGGGTATGGGCGACCTTATCAAGACACGCTTGAGTGACGATTTTGCCAAGAGTGCGAAGGTTACCGTAACTGAGACACGTAACGCCGGTGCTGCTCGCGATTATAAGGCCGAGAATATGACCGATGGTAATAAAGAGACATATTGGGCTACAAATGACGGAACAGTAGAGGCTACAATAACTCTCTCTTGGGACGAGCAGAAGACTGTTCGTTACGTAGAGCTTATGGAGTATATTGCCAAAGGACAGCGTGTGAAGAAATTCCACATCGAGGTAAGCGAGGATGGTACTACATGGACACGTCGCGCTTCTAATGTAGAGACTACAACTGTGGGTTACAAACGTATCATTCCTCTGAGTGGCAGCACATCAAACAGCTATGGCAAGGGATTTGCTGCTAAGGGTGTACGCATCGTAATTGAGGACAGCAAGGCTTGTCCCCTTATCAGTAAAGTTGCTGTATATTGATTCACCAGGTATTAACAACTAATAGGAATAAAATTATGAAATTAAAAAATATATTCTCATTGGCGACAATGCTTCTGCCTATGGCGATGGTGGCGCAAACCAACATCACTTTCGAGGAGCAGGATTATAAAGCGTTGGGTGTGTATGATACTTGGGAAGAATCGCCCTTCCGTACAGGTAAACTCAGCGGTAACTATGCAGTTATAGACAATCATCTTACATACGTCGACGAGCAGTTAGAGGCGGCTCCCAACGACTCTAAAAAGATTCTTGCGATACAGCGCTCACGCTACGGTAGTAATACTTTTGGTGTGCGTATCGACCTTAACGAGACTTTTGAGCTTACCCCGACAACCAAATACATCCACGTGATGGTGCATCGTCCTTATGGTGGACGTGTTATGGTGGTTGGTCTTGGTAAGCGTACAGAGCGTCAGGGACAATCGCCCGAAACCGAGCAGTTCTGGGCAATGTCTACAACAAATATTGGTGCGGACAAATGGCAGGATGTGGTGCTACCTATCAAGGGTAATGGCGGAATTGATATATACAGCCTTGTGGTAGTTCCCGATTGCGAGTCACCACACAACTACAGCGAGGATGCTATATGTTATATCGACAATATCGAGGTTAACGATAATCCTCAGTCTAAGTTCGTTTATGGTTACTATCCCGTATCATTCGACAAAGGACAGCTTTATACACGCAGCGACCGTCATGTGAATGGTGTAGGTCTTGTTTCGGCCGATGGCACACAGAACTTTACATCTCCCTCTAAGCCTAACACCGTTTATGTCGATATGACAGCTAATGAGCTTAGAGCGCGTGCTGGCGAGAAGGTTACTCCTAAGATTAACTACTCGGGTTCTTGGATGCACGGATACGTTTACCTCGATACAAATAACGACGGTAAATTCCAGTACGATATGAACGACGATAACACTATTCCCGAGGGTAGTGAGATTATGGCTTATTCGTACTACGATGGAAAGAATAGTACCGGTGCCTCGGTAAGCAATAGCAATGTGCTTCCTCCTCCTGCGTTTACAATCCCTGCCGGGCTGGAGAATGGTTACTACCGCCTACGCTTCAAGGTTGATTGGAATTGCATCGACCCTGCAGGAAATATCGACCAGGCTAACTCAATCATCAGCAACGGTGGTGGTATAATTGATATCCGTCTGAATGTACACGGCGATTACTGTAATGTGAACGATGCCAACCGTAATGGTGAGGTTCTTGCTGCCGATGGAACAAAACTTGTAAAGTATCAGGCCGAGTTTGGTAAGCCCTTTACTATTAAGATGAACCCTGAGCAGGGCTTCGAGTATGCCGGTATAGTTGTCAAGTACGGTTATAACCTTGGTGGTGATAGTATCGTACACGATAATCCTCAGTGGCAGAAGGTGCGTATATCTCGTGAGTTGTTTGTAAACGATGAGTATACAATTCCTGCCGAGTATATGTGTGGTGATGTCGAGATTGAGGGTCTATTTATCGAGGAGGGTACATACGTCCCCGAGGTCCCAGAGACTCGTTATGAGACAACTGTTGTAAATAATGGAAATTTCGCTGATGGAACCACTTGGTACACAATCCAAATAGGCCAACAGGGATATGTACTTGCGGATAATGGCAATGCTAATTATATAGCACTGAATAACACGAATTTGGATATTGAGAATCCTGCGCAGTTGTGGTGCTTCACCGGTAATGAGGAAGAGGGTTACCGCATCTATAATATGCAAGCAGGTGGGTCAAAGGTTCTTGCTGCACCTACTCAAATGTTGGGAAATACAGGTGCAGGCTCACACCCTACAATGCAGCCTGTAGGAAATCTTCCTAAGGGTTATACCGACCTTTGGAAGTTTGCCGACTCGGACGACCTTGGCTCGGAGGATGCTGCGCACGCATATATGTATGAGGCTGGATACGAGAGCAATAAGGTGAACAATCGCGACAGTAAACTCGCTTTCTGGAACGGTGGTGCCGATGCAGGTTCTACATTGCAGATTTATTTTGCTAAGACTACAGTTGCGGTCCTCGACACATTGACGGGTCCTGCGTTGCGAGCTATGACTCTGCCTACACGTATTGGTTTACAGTCAATCTCCGAGACTAACGGTTATTGGTTCAACGGTGCAGCTGTTGAGGTAGAGAGCAATGACCCCGTAGCATCTAATGTATATATATGGGAGCCTGTCGAGGGCAGCGAGGGTAAATTCTACTTATGCAAGGCTTATCCCGAGGCTACAGATGGTGAGGGCTATGTTCAGCAACCCAATGGCAATGTAACTCTTGGCGCTAAGGCAGCAGCTGCCGAGTTCGAGGCATTCAGTCCTATGGTAGAGACCGGTGGCGGTGACGTAAATACTGCTGATACCTCGTGGAGTGTCGAAATTACCGATAATCCATACGTGGTTCGTCTCGTTACCAATAGTACTTATTTGAACTCTCAAGCAGCAGGTGTTTTACCAAAGTTTGCAACGGGTACAGGTGCTTGGTCGGTGTGGTATGTACATAACTTTAGCAGTCTGTATAAACTTACAATGAATATCGTTGTTGATGACCGTAGCGAGATTATCACAAAGATGTGCTATGCCGGAGACGTGATTGAACTTCCTGTTTACGAGGGTTATGTTTGTGACCTTGGCGATATTTATGTTATGGGTAACGAGGATACAGAGATTACTCTTAACTATAAGAGTGTTACAGGTATTTCAGATGTTACAATAAACAGTGAGACGGTTATTTACGACCTTTATGGCCGCCGAGTAAATGTTGCAGAGAAGGGTATTTACATTGTTAATGGAAAAAAGGTATTAGTTAAGTAGTAGAGTACTAATTTTCTATATTTATGGAGGCCGAGTCATTTTTTTGACTCGGCCTCATAGTTATAATGTCCATATTTTATTATTTACCTCTACTCTTGCTCACTATTTTCGCCATTTATCATATTCAAAAGGTCTTTTGCAAAATCGGTATCTTCGTCGGCCTCAATCATATCGTGCAATAGACTTTTTGCCTCTTCCACTTTATCGCGCTTTAATAAGATTAGAATGTAGCAACGATTGACAAATGTATATGCCTCAAGTAGATAGATGTAATCTTCTTCATCCTTGTTACGGCGCATTTTCTCGAGAATAGAGGTTCTGTATCCGGCAACAATGCTTACATCATTTTTATGGTTCATATTCTGCATACACAATGAGATTGCACGCTCGACACCACCTCTCCTGTCGGTTGGGAGCTGTGAGAGATAGTAGTAGGCCTTGTCGAACATTCCCATTTCTATGTATATGCTGCCCAGATTATAACATACACTATTGTAAACACCAATCTCGCCATGGCTTCCGTCGTCGATGGGGATACTGTTGAGGGCTTTTGTAAGGTGCAACAGTGCTTGCAGTTTGTTATTGTTGTTATAATACTTTACGCCCCAATATATGTTCGATGCAATATCATCGTCGAGGCAGGCAAGAGCGTAGCGCTGTTCAGTGGTGAGGGTAGCACCTTGCGACTGCTTTTCACGTGCCTCGTCGAGCATATACTTATACTCCCACTCATCTTCGCCCTCTTTTGCATTCAGATTAACCTCGATAATAGTGTCGATGTGAGGTTCACCAATATCTACCGAGCGTCTGTTGCGTATTCCCACCATCTTGTAGTATAGTTTAGTGTCGGTGCAAGCATCACTCTGACGTTTAAGGTCGAATGTAATACTCTCATCATCAAAGTCGATGAGCAACGTCAAGCGATTGAGTGTCGCCTTTTCGTTCATCTGTATAAGGTAGGAGCGTATGTCGGTATTCAGCAGCGGGTCGAACTCTTTAATCTCGACAATGCCGTCGTCGGTTATCAGACGCGCTCTTTTAATTGTACTTTGGTCAATCTCTGGGGCAATCGCAAGAATATTCTTAAGGTTAAGCGTTGCATCGCCACCCGATGAGGTTTTTAGATTCTGTAATCCAATTTGCGCCTCCATCTGCAAACGACGGCTGTAAATCTTGTCGTGAGTACTATTCAGTAGCAATGGTATGTTGTTGTTATCTTCGATACCTCTGTTTATAATGCCGATAATCTCGGATTTTGTAACCAGAGCATTATCTAATATTTGCTTTAGAATTCTGAAGTTCATCTGCACTGTTCCCTCAAAGATTAGAAAATAGGTACAGCAGAAGCTTATTTCATTATTTTGCGTTTTTACAAAATAATGACACCATGGATATCGGCCGTTCAACTCATTTAAAACAGTCATACAAGCATCGGCACAATCAGCATCGCAGTTGTAATAATAAAGGTAATTTATAAAAGCACTATTATTGTTATGAAAATTGAATAAAAAAATAGTACCCATATAGTTTACAACATATTGGTCTTTTTCGGGGACATATTCGACAACCTCGGCTCTAAGATATCTGAAAAGCTCGTCCCGAAAAAGATCTTTATCCAACTCCCACACACTCTCCTCGCTGACATTGTTACCTTGTACTAAATAACCCTTGAGCGACTTTATTAAACCATCGAACATACTACCTACCTTTTTAAATGAAAAAACTAAGAAACGATGAAGCATTACCCTAATCAGTGATGCACGTAAAATCTCTATTATATAGTTCTGATTAACTTTATTTTTGATGTTGTGTATCGCTGTTTTAAGAATTTGTAATTCTTCAAAAAGTTTAAAACAAATTGTGTGCCAATAAATTATGTTTGTTGTAAAATGACAAGTTGTCGGAATTTAACTTTTTTATATGACAAAACGTCTCTTGAACTGCCAGTTTTTTATTGTTATGAAACAAGTATCGCTATTAAATAGATTTATCCCCAAAGTTTTAAACTTTGGGGATAAATCTATTTAATCTGTTTGAATTACTTAATCAGTAATTTGTGCTTTGCGCGAACTGCTTTTCATTCGGGATAGCTTGTTCTATCGAGCTTTATAAACTTCACTTAATCAGCACCTTTTTACCATTGACAATGTAGATACCGGCCTTGGTAATTGTATCTACTTTGCGTCCGGTGAGGTCGTATATGACTTTCTCTACTGCATCGTTGTTGTTTACGTTGTCGATACCTGTTATGCCTGTAAACTCGTATTCTGTAATTGACTTAAGACCTGCTACCTTGAAATATGTTTCGAGGCTGCCCGAGATTTTTATCTGTTTTTTGTAATTATTGGCGTTGTCAGCAAGGTTAAGGGCTTTGCGGATGTCTCCTTTGGGCAGCTGTACTATAAGGCACTTTGTATAGTCGCTCTCGTCGGCATCGTCGGCTATAAGGATATTTGTTGCTACCTCGGTGCTGCCAAATTCGCTACCAGTCTCTACATCGCCGTTTACTGCTCCTACAATATAGCCTGTTACGGTTGCCTGAATCTTCTTGCCGTCAACGTATGCTGCGAGGGCATCGTTTACGCTGCCTACAATAGGCTCGTCGGGCTGTGTCTCACCACCGGCCTCAACCTTAATAGCCATTGTGTTGACATATTTTCCGCTGCTTGCGCCAATTGTGTAACCTGTTACTTTTACAACAGCACCGCTTGTCGCGTTTACAATACCCTCTTTGGGATACTGTATGCTGGCGATGGCTGTTGTAGCACCTTCGACGGCTATATTATAGTAGTTACCGTTGATTGTGAGAGTTCCTGTGTACTCTACATATTTTATTGTAGGTGCAGTAAGATACTCATCGAGCTGTGCTCCTGTCATTGTCACCGGGGTGGGGTGGCTAACAGATGCTGTACCGTTCTTCTCTACTGTGGGGTTGTCTCCAAACTGCAATAATCCACCGTAGAGGCTTGTTTTACCGCTTACTGTTACTACATCGCCCTCGGTGTGTCCTTTGTCGCTACCAAGATAAACAAGGATGGTTCCTGTGCTATCGTTTACAAGGAATCCGCGTGCATAGGTTGCAATAACTGTTCCTTTAACGGCTGCATTGCCTGCTCCTGCTGCAAGAACCTCGGCGATGGTGCTTACTTCGGCAGGCTCTTCGGGTTCGCCCTCTTCGATTATTTCTACTTTAACTGCCATTGTATTGACATATTTGCCGCTGCTTGCGCCAATGGTGTAGCCTGTTACTTTTACTACAGCGCCGCTTGTTGCATTTACAATGCCCTCTTTAGGATATTGTATGCTACCTATTGCTGTTGTGGCACCCTCGACATTAATGTTGTAGTAGTTGTTGTTTATGTTTAGTGTTCCGGTGTATTCTACATATTTTATTACGGGGCTCTCGAGATATGCATCGAGGTCAGCACCTGTCATTGTTGCAGGGGTGGGGTGGCTTACTGATGCTGTGCCGCTCTTCTCGACGCTGCTGCCTGCTCCGAACTGCAATAGTCCGCCGTAGAGGCTTGTTTTACCGCTTACTGTTACAACGTCACCTTCGGTGTGTCCTTTGTCGCTACCAAGATATACGAGGATAGTTCCTGTGCCATCGTTTACAAGGAATCCGCGTGCGTAGGTCGCAATAACTGTTCCTTTAACGGCAGCCTCTCCTGCTCCTGCTGCAAGAACATCGGCGATGGTGCTTACTTCGGTTGGTTGCTCTGGCTCTTCGCCACCGTCTTCACCACCTTCGCTCTCGCCGGCTATCAAGGTTACATCATCGACAAGGAACGATGCTCCTTTGCCATTTTTGTTGTTCATAATGTTTACAGCAATCTCGGTTATTGTATCCAATGTGAATGTGAAGGTCTCCTCTTTCCATTCGCTTGTTGCTGCCTGTGCGGGGGTATCGTCGTAGATGTAGTCTTTCTGTGAATCTACTACAACGCCGTCCTTTAGTTTGATGTAGCCTAAGCGGTAGTGACCTGCTTCCTCGCCATTGGCTTTGAAGTAACCACTGATAGTGTAGGTACCTGCCTCAAGAGTGTAGCTGTCTGATGCTAAACGCTTGTTGTTACCTGATGCACCTTTTACAACAACCGAACTGCTACCGCTGTGTGCGTCATTCGACTGTTCTACTGTGGCATTAGATACTTTTAATGTTGCCCAACCTGTGGGGAGGTTGTCACTCCACTCTTCGAAACTTGAGTTCGAGAGCAAATTTCCTGTCTGCGCATTTGCTAATATAGCAACGAGACAGAGTAGTGAGAGTAAAATTTTTTTCATAGACTCTATTTTTTTGTTAATGATTTGTGTTTGCTTTATTATAGTGTAAAGGTATATAAAATTATTCTTTTGTTGAATATTTAATGTGTAAATTTTGGTTAAATGATATTTGGTAAGTGAAATATTTATACTTGTAAGTTTGTAGAATAGGAAATAATTGCTATCTTTGCACCGCAAAACATGGGAGGTGTCCCTGTTAATTTGATAAATCTTAATACAGAAATATGGGTAAGTCCTATACGGCCAGCTCCTAGCGAATCCTCCAGGGCTTGACCGCAGCAAAGGTAGTTGGTTGTAGCGGCGCGATGTAGGTAGCTTACCCACCCATAACTCTTCCTCTGAGATGTTTCTTGGTGGAGGAGTTTTTTTTATTCATTTTGATAGTACGAAATTTAACCTGTTTGTGTTGAACGTTACTCAGAATAATAGAATTGTATGGGCTGAAAAAGGATAAAGAACTGAATTCTTAGTGAAAATTTCGCCCCTAATGCACGAATTCTACCCCTATTTAGCTGTTTTATCCACTATTTATCACTACAGTCCCTAATATTTTTCTTCGTAAGACAATAGCTCTACTTTTGCACAGGAAATAACAAAAGTGAATATTGAATATGGAATTAAAAACGGTATGCGGTTTTGGTGATTCGGTGATGAAGGGTATCGTTATCGATAAGAAAAATTCGTTAGAGGGTGCGGTGAAATATAAAATAAGTGATATGGGGTTTGCCGCACGTTGCCGAAGAAATTTAGGCATAGAGGTCGAAAATTTCGCCCGTTTCGGCAGTACTGTTGCACAAGCAATGAAGTTTATAGAAAGATATACCGATAGGATAATAAAATCGGATTATGTGCTTTTTGAATATGGAGGTAATGATTGCAATTATAACTGGGAAGCTATCTCGAATGCTCCCGACGCTGTTCATCATCCTGCTGTTACGATAGATGATTTTGTAAAGTACTATGGAAATGCTATTGATAAAGTAAGAAGTCTTGGTGCACGTCCTGTGCTGCTCTCTTTACCTATTCTCGACCCCGAGAAATTCTTCCGTCATCTGTCGAAAGGACTGAATGCCGATAATATACTCAGATGGTTGAACGGCTCTATTATGAATCTTGATCGTTGGCACGAAAGGTATAATATGGAGATTTTTCGTCTTGGTGTGATGAAGAAGGTACCGGTAATTGATATTACATCGGTTTTTCTTGAACGCAGGAATCATTTTGAATATCTGTGTGATGATGGAATACATCCTAACGATGAAGGGCATGCTCTGATTGAGAATGCTATCATGGAATATCTGCGCAGGCTGAAGATTGTCGCTTGATGTAGATTGTTTGTTTTGACCGTTGCAGCCCGACCTAAACTAAGGTCGGGCTGCATTATTATGGTCACTCTGTTTCAAACTCTAATAGGGCGCTTATTTGTCTGTCGAAAGGGTAGTGGCTTACCTCTTGTAGTTCTTCTTCGATGCGAATGAGACGGTTGTACTTTGCAGTACGTTCGCCTCGGCTCATTGAACCGGTCTTTATCTGGCCGGCATTGGTGGCAACGGCAATATCGGCGATGGTACAATCCTCGGTTTCACCCGAACGGTGGCTGATGATGGTTGCGTAACCATTGCGTTTGGCATATTCTATTGCATCGAGTGTCTCACTTAGCGTTCCTATCTGATTGGGCTTAATAAGTATGGCATTGCCGCATTGTTGTTCAATGCCTTGACGCAGATAACGTATATTTGTTACAAAGAGGTCGTCGCCGACGAGTTGGCAACGGTTGCCAAGCGTGGATGTCAGTTCGGCCCATCCTTCCCAATCGTTTTGCGACATTCCATCCTCGATGCTGTCTATGGGATAATCGTCGACAAGATGTGCGAGGTAGTCGACCTGTTGCGACGGGGTGCGGCTCTTTCCATCGGGTTGAAAATGAGAATATTGATAGCGCTCGTCGATATAAAACTCCGAGGCGGCGCAGTCGAGGGCGATGCTTATTTCTTTTCCCGGCATATACCCTGCCGATTCTATTGCGTATGTGATGCTATCAAGAGCATCTTCGATACTTTTGAAATTAGGAGCAAAGCCACCTTCGTCGCCAACTGCGGTGCTGAGTCCGCGATTGCGAATCACCTGTTTTAGACTATGGAATACCTCTGATCCCATTCTTATGGCTTCGTGCAGTGACTTTGCTCCAATGGGACGTATCATGAATTCTTGAAAGGCTATAGGGGCATCGGAATGCCGTCCACCGTTTACTATATTAATCATAGGAATGGGTAGTATATGTGCATTCGAGCCGCCTATATAGCGGTAGAGTGGAAGATGTGATGCCTTTGCAGCGGCATGTGCTACCGCCAACGAGACACCAAGAATGGCATTTGCTCCTAATTTCCGTTTGTTATCCGAGCCGTCCAAACGTATAAGAGTGGCATCTATGCTACGCTGCTTGAAGGCATCTAACCCTATAAGAGCAGGTGCTATCCTGTGGTTGATGTGACTTATTGCACACCGTACTCCTTTGCCATTGTAACGCGACTTTTCGTTGTCGCGTAACTCTATTGCTTCGTTCTCTCCTGTCGAGGCACCCGATGGTACCGATGCACAGGCGTGTGTGCCATCTTCGAGTGTCACTTCGGCTTCGATAGTGGGGGTGCCGCGTGAGTCGAGGATTTCTCGCCCTTTGATTCCTGTAATTCTCATATTTGCATAATTTAGGTTGTATGTAGGTTAAACAACCCACACAATTAATGGTTCGTTCTTGATTCTTAGAAACTGTTCGTATTTATAACAACTCATAATGGTGCCGAGATGATATTTTTTGTTAAGATTGTGCTAAACTGCGGATATGTATTGCACTTTTACTGAATTTTGTCTAATTTAGCAGAATTATGTGTAACTTTAAAAATAATAAAGGATATGAGTGAAATTAAGGATAAGATGCTCCAACGTTTTATGGAGTATGTAAAATTCGATACACAGTCGGACGATGATGCTAACTGTGTTCCAACAACCGAGGGACAGTTTGTCTTTGCACGTTATCTCGAGCAGAAACTCAAGGAGATGGGGCTTACCGAGATTGTCCTTGATGATAAAGGTTATCTATATGCTACTTTGCCTGCGAACTGCGGTCGGGAACTTCCCACAGTAGGATTCATCGCACATTTGGATACAAGTCCTGATATGAGTGGCAAAGATGTGAAGCCACGTGTGGTCGAGGATTATGACGGTAATGACATTGTTCTTGATGGCAATGCGGGTATTGTGCTTTCGACGGTCGATTTTCCCGAGGTTAAGGAGTATGTAGGCCACGACCTTGTGGTGACCGATGGTCACACTCTGCTTGGTGCCGATGATAAAGCAGGTATTGCAGAGATTGTATCGGCTATTGCTTATCTGCAGGAGCATCCCGAGATTGAGCATGGTAAGGTGCGTATAGCATTCAATCCCGATGAAGAGGTGGGGCGTGGAGCGCATAAGTTTGATGTCCCTCTGTTCGGATGCGATTGGGCATACACCGTTGACGGTAGCTGCGAAGGTGAGATAGAGTTCGAGAATTTCAATGCAGGTAGTGCTACATTTAAGATTCAGGGTCGTAATGTGCATCCCGGATATGCAAAGGGCAAGATGCTGAATGCTCTGCGTGTTGCAAAGGATGTTGTTGAGGCTGTTCCTGCCGATGAATCACCCGAATGTACCGAGGGTTACGAGGGATTCTATCATCTTATGGGTATTAACGGTGGTGTCGATTCTGCATCAGTATCGTATATCATCCGCGACCACAGCAAGGAGATTTTCGAGCACAGAATGAAATTTATGGAGCAGGTTGCACAGCAAATTAACAATAAATTTGGTGAGGGTACAGTAACTCTTGACCTTAAGGTGCAGTATAGGAATATGCGCGAAATGGTAGAGCCCAAGATGTTTATCATAGAACTTGCCAAGAGTGCTATGCAACAGGCCGGGGTAGAACCTCGCGTAAAACCTATTCGTGGCGGTACTGATGGTGCTCAGCTATCGTTTATGGGATTGCCTTGCCCCAATCTGTTTGCCGGTGGAATTAATTTCCATAGCAGATACGAATTTGTATCGGTGCAGGTAATGGAGAAGGCTGTTATGACCATCGTGAAAATTATTGAGGGTGTAGCAAAGGGATGTTAATGTAATTTTTTTTAAAATGTCTTTAATTAGAGTTATTCTGTCTATATTTTTCCCACCGCTTGCCGTTTGTGACAAAGGTTGTGGCTCTATTATTATAGTTACTATACTGACACTATGCGGGTGGGTGCCCGGGGTGTTGGCGGCTTTGATTATTTTGAATAAGAATGAGTGATGGAACAGACCGAGTATCTGCGTGATTATGAGAAGCGTCTGCAAGATGAGCTTCTGAAACTTTGTACCGATTATAAACTTCTTGATGGTGTCCTTCTTTCGTCCGAGGACGTAGAGGGGCGATGGGAGGCGCTTGCACTTGACTATATGGCCGATGCTGTGGCACAGATTAACCAATATCCTACTGTGGCTGTTGCCTGGGCTGGATATATGGGTATGGCCGTTGCACATTTATGGGACAAGGACTGGGAACTGCATTGTAACGATGAGTATCGCACTATGTATGGTGCCGATGGGTTTGATGATATGGACGAACATATAATTCGGGATATTATCGGTTTTCCCATAGAATCGCCGTACGCTAAGGAGATTGAGGAAATGATGCGTCGTTGTGCCTATTCGGCACTTGCACTCATCAGGCACGAGAATATCGAACCTCAGAGTCCTATGGCATATTATACTTTTGCTCGCACTGTAAAGGTTATGTACCGTATAGGTGCTGCTATCGAACTAAAGAGACTGGGGTATAAGTTCGAGAAGATTGACCTTCCTTCTTGCTGATTATGGATGAACTCTTAGAGAGGGCTTGCGAAATTGCAATGCAGGCGCACGAGGGGCAGACCGATAAATCGGGTCGTCCGTATATAGGACATCCCTTACGTGTGATGGCGATGGGTTGTTGCGACGAGGAACGAATTGTAGGTATCTTGCACGATATTGTCGAGGACAGCTGTTGGACCCTTTCACAATTAAAAGACGAGGGCTTCCCTGATTATATCATTGAGGCTGTTGATGCTGTTACAAAACGAAGCGACGAGACTTACGATAGGTATATCGCGCGTGTATCACAAAACAGATTGGCTGTGGCTGTGAAACTTAACGACCTTACTGATAATATGGATATACGTCGTCTGCCTTATCTCTCGGATAAAGATATTAAGAGACTTAAACGCTATCTGAAGGCTTACAAACGGCTTAGTGGCGAACCGCAGTATTCGATTGAGGCTACCCGATTGGATTATCCCAATGCGTATACACCTTGGAGTGTAAAGGACGATGAGGAACTTGAACATATGTGGTGCAGTGGAGCTACCTTTGAACAACTTTCGGACTATTTTAAGAGGAAAGTGGGAGGTATACGTGCTCGAATTACAAAGTTGAAGTTAGAAGATAAATATGGTATGAATAAATAAAATAATTGTCTTGGCAACCACGGTTGCCAAGACAATTATTTTATCAGAATTTTCTGAATTGCAGTTTTACCGAGTCGGACTGCAACGTCATTCTGCTTCGGTTAAGCTTAATTATTTCAAAGCGTTCGTTGCTGTTGTTATAAATTCCGTATCTTTTTAGGTTAGGGCATTCCGGGTCTATCATCTGTATAAACAGTGAGTCGCCACCGTTCTGAAAACGCCCGTATTGATTATCTATACGAATAAGCTTTAGTTGTACAGCCCAAAACATATTCTCCTCCTTGGTGTATGTTATACTACCGTCGTATTTTTCAATCTCCAACAGTTTCCATAAACCACCGAAATCGCCATTCTTATCCTCTTTTTGGCATCCGCATATCAGTATGGAAGATAATACTATTAATATGTATTTTTTCATTATTTTGCTGGTTAGAAATTTATAATTCCATTTTTTCGTATTGTGAGCATAACACCGTTGTTGTCGTTGTATAGTTCACCATTGTCAAATGCAAATGAGGCTGTGGCACTCCAGTCCTTTATCCAATTTGGAGAATAAGTTAACTCAAACAGTCCCGAGAGATTCTCTTTTATATCGGTAAATGGTTGGTCGTATGTACCCCAGTTATTCGATTTTGTCAGTAAAACTCTGTAGCCGAGTTCTTTGATTGGTTGTCCTTCGATACCAAAATGAAATGCTTCGACTCTATTGTTTAATGGGTACAATACATGGTTCTTGTTATAAATAGTAGATGTTACAAGCGGTGTACCGATATTCATTCCATAGTTGAACCAACCATTATACCATTCGTGGTTGTAATTACGGTCGACACAGCTAATCTGGTCGGGAATCATATCGGTGCTGTCGTGATATATCGGACCACTTTGGTTTTTAAGGTTGAAATATTCAAATGCTACAGCAGTGACCCAACTGCACTCTTTCAGAGTAAGTTCAAGGCCTACAAGCTGCTCGGTCCATAGACCATATTCCCAAAACATTTGAGAATGGTCATCGAATACGTGGTCGTAATATGCTCTTAGTTTCCAACGATTGTCGTCCCAAGTGATGGCACCACTCCAACTGCCTATATGGTTACCGGCTATATTACCCTGGTCCATCCAATGATATTGGCTATCGCCTTTGGTTGGAATAAGTATTTTCAGGTAGTCGTCGAATCTGGTCGGGTTATGCATGTTATATCCTTTCTTTCCGGAAAGATTATAGACTGAACCACCGAACTGTGCTGCCATATCAAGACCGAATTCAAATGTAAGTGGAAATTTCTCTCGTTTACCTATTTTAAAATGTATTCCCTTTGAGTGGTATCGAACACCGACAGTGCGCTGCGCATTTTCGCCTGTAAAATCTTTTTGCCAATGCTCGTCGGTAAACCATCCGTATGCAAGATGTCCGCGAAGGGTGAACCATCCGTTAGTGCCGAATAGGTCCCAATATTCGGGGACTTCTATGCGGATTTGCGGTATCGGGCGGGCATTGCCACTCTCAGTGAGGCTTCCTGTAGATAGACGGTGGTTGCTGAGTCCGCACCAACGCTCTTTTTGTCCCAGTGAGAGGGTAAACACCTTCCAATTTATATCAGCGTAAGCCTGTTGAATAATGATTGTTGATGTATGGTTACCTGCAAACAGAATGTCGCCTCCGTATGTCATCGACCAGTTATTATTAAACTTATGAGCACCTGTTAACGCTGTACGAACATAACCGCTGCGTGTATCTATGCTGCCTAATCCTTGTCGGTTCGAGACATGCCAAAAGGGAGTGTAGTCGCCATTGGAGGCAACACTGTTCATCTCTATACTATATGAGAAATCCTGCGCCGATATTGCTGTTGTCAGGCAAAGTAATATTGTAGAAACTAATTTCCTCATTTCTATTGATTGAATTATAATACTATCTCGAAGAGTTCAGTATTTTGTCCTTAATTCTTTTACGCCAGAAGAAGTGCCATATTCTAAAAAATGGGCTACATATTATTTCAAGTGGATGATACTTTAGGAAACGCAGGCTGCGTTTATTCTTATATATGAAGCGTGTCAAAGGATTCTTGCTGTAAAGTTGATGTTTCATTCTGTTATCGAATGAACCAAAATTTCCTGCTAACATTATTTCATTTAGCAGAAATTCTCCTTGCTCCTTGTCGGGCTTTGCCAGAAGATATTTATCGGGCATCTCAAATACATTCTGCAAAACGTACATCACAGCACGTGCAAATCCGTATAGACGAAGTTTCTTAAGAGTTGTTACGGTCTCCTCTCGCTCCTCGGGGGTAAAACCTGCATTAAGTACCATATAGTAGTCGAGTATCTGGCGTAGTCCTATACCTTCGGAAAATAGGTGGCGATAGATATGCAGCAATATGTAAATTCTATTGAATGATAGAGTAGGGACGCAAATCTTAAAATCGCCACTCAAATCAATTTTATTGGTAAAAGCACTCTCGGAATTTTCTCTGAAGTATCTCTGCAATCTTCGATTTGTAAAAAATTCGTTCATCCACGATGGTGTAAAATGAACCTCTATGTCGATGTCCTTTAGGACTGGAAAATCGACATGATGATACACCGGTTTACTATTGGGGCTGATAGTGTCGATATATCTTATAACCTCTTCACGTGTACCGTCAAGCCATATATCTATATCACCAGGATGGCGGTACTCGGGCGATGGGTATAATTGTGCTATCCCTTGTCCTTTTAATATGGCATTGCGAAATCCATCTTTTAGAAAACGTTCTGAGACCTTATGAGCATACTCATCTTGTCTTTTGTTTTCTTTCTTTATACGCTCACACAATAGATACCACTTTATTATAAGGTCTTTGGTTGGACGTTGTTCCGGTGAAAGATTCTCTACTCCTAGAAACGCAATTCCGGATAGTGTCTGTTTCTTGGATATTTCATAAATCTCTTCCCATTGAGCTTGAGTGACATTATCGGGAAAATCAGCGCTATTATTACCCAATGCTACGCGAATGAGTTTATAGAAAAGATTTGTAGAGGTACTTTGTATCATTATGTTAAAAGTTTATTCTGTTGTGGTTATCACAACTTGCAAAGATAACCTAAACTTACAGAACATCAAAATAATTGTGATAATATAACTACCTCATCACAACTATGTTGCTATAATTTTGCTGCAAAAAAGTATGAACCGAAGTAATAGAAAAAAAGTAGTATTCAGTCATTCGGGTGTATCAGTTCTTAATCGCAGAGTAGAAAAGAGTGTAGAGTTTTTAAAGGATGCTATCTCAAGAAAGAATGTCTGGACATATGTAGAATGGCAAGATGAAAAGTCGTTGGATGATTTTAAAGAACGTGGCTGTTATATAATTGAAGGTACCAGAATACAATCAGATGATGGCTTCCCAAATTTTCCTTGTAATGATTTTGGCGCTATGTTGATGGTTGTAGATACTGTACCTGTCGGAATTGTAAAGCATAAAGGGGTTGTTGGACAACTGTTATTTATGTCCGATTATTTATCTGGAACAACGATTCTATGTACCCGTTCATGTAAATACGATTCAGACAAGGAAGAATGGACCTCTTGGGATGAATGTGGCGGCTATAATGCTGTTTTATATGATAAATTACAACAGATTGAACACACTCTGTTTCCTCTAAATATAACTCTTGACATATCTCCTTCTATTGAAGAATATACAGGAAATAATAAAAATTTTACAATTTCATGGGAAGCACTGATAAAAGGTGAAAGAGCTGACGTAACAAGTATTACATTGAAAGTTGGAAATAGTACAATTCCTGTTGATGTGTTAGATACATATAAGGACGTTTCTGCATCTAATGATTCGGAGGTTACTTTGACTATTGAGGCCGATGGTCGTAAGAGTGAAATAAAGAGGTTTATTAATTTCTCACGTAGATATTATTCGGGAGTTGTGGATAGTGGTTGGTTGGCTAAAAGTGATACAGTTAAAAATCTTACCGAGACTGCACTAAAGGATAAAGCCGCTATAACAGTAAATTATGCTGCTGCTACTCAGAAAAAGATAGTTTTTGCCTATCCCGCTTCTCACGGACTTATCTCATCCATAAAAGATACTTATGGGAATTCAATGTTTGCGCTGAATGACAAAGGGAAGACTTTTAATAAAGGACCGGAAACTGTCGCTGTTACTCTATCGAGTGGCACTACTCTAAATTATTATGTTTATGAATCTGATGTTACAAATGTAACATCTGGAAATATAACATATACTACAACAACTTTCGATTAACCTTAAAAAATATAGCTATGGCATTTAATTATATTGAGAATATTTCTTACAATAACAATAAACCAAATTTTGAACGTGATAGTGTTAAGACTTTAGCACAACTATACGAAGTGGAGCCTGAAAACAAAGGGTACGATTATGGACATCTGGTTTTTTGTGAAGAGGATGGTAAGCATTATGTATTTAATTATGATTATAATAATCCTCCCGTAGCGTCTGATAAAGATACTATAACTGGTTGGTTTGTGCCTTTTGATAGTACACGTAGAACTATAAAAGATACATCGGGAAAGGTGCTTGCGTTAGGGTATGCTACTCTAATAAAAGGTAAGGACTTTGCTACTCAGATTAAGGATGGGAATACAATATATGAAATAAAGTTCCACTTTGATTTAGATAGCGCAACAATTGAACTCCCTGCAAACAGCGTTCTGAAGTTTACTGGTGGAATACTCTCTAATTGTACTATTGTTGGAAATAACGTAACAATAGAGGCTCCACTGGTTCAGATTTTTGGAGATAATGTGACTTTTAGAGGTGACTTTAATTGTGACTTTTATCCCGAGTGGTTCGGTGCTACATCTGTGATAGATGAAAATACAGATAACAGTGAGGCATTCAACAGGGCTATTAAGGCTATAAATAGCATGAACGGTGCCCATAACCTGATGCTTACTACTCATTATGTATTAAAAGATACTATCTATCTGTATCCTAAAGTGTCGCTCATTGGTACTTACGGAACAGATGATTATATTACTAATACTCCTAAAAATGAGGCTATAGGGTGTGGATTCATTGCAAATTTCAGTGACAATGATAAATATGTTATTGATAGTGATTTTGCAAAGGATTATAAAATAGCCTGCACAGATATGTGGATAGACTATAACAATATAAAGACTGGTAGTACTTTTAAACACCGCAAGCAGACTAATATTAGAGATATTGCAATTCAACCCTATAGAAAAACAGATGGTGCATATAACGTACCTTTCGGTGGTATAAGACTTATAGATGCTTATTATGGATACATTGAGAATGTGCATATTTCGGGAGTTGCGGTAGGTATAAGTTTGCATAAGAGTTGGGAATACCATATTAGCAAAGTATATCTTACAGTGTGTTTCTGTGGTTTCTATTTTGGCATGCATAATACCATTCAATATCTATCTTCTTGTAAGATATATGGTACTACAGATTTCAAATGGGTGTCTAACGATGGAACTATTGATACCACTGCAGATAGATTTTGTGATAAGTTTAACTGGAGACCTAAAGCAGAAGATGAAGATAACAGATGTGACAGAGCTACTATTTTCCCACCATACGATATAAACGGTAATCGCCCTGCATTTAGTGATAATACAGAAGACTTTGGTTATTATCCTGCGGATGAAAAATATAGTAATGAGCCTATTGACCTTAAATTAATTGGATTTATTAGCGAGGGTTATATACATTCAGATATAAATAAAATAAAATTTCAGTCGATAATATTTCATTGGCTGAATTGTATTGGTCTTGATAATAGCGGCGAAATAGATTTAGATTTTTGTTATGTTGAATCTAAATCAGGCACGCCAGAACTACAATTTAAAACAGGATTATATACATATAGAGGGACTATGACATGGAACAATCCTGCAAGAACTGAAAAGATAAGACCTTATGGTTTAGCAACAATGTGGGGTAAAATAAAATCGGATAGGATGACCGATGGAACTTGTTTCCCTTATCGTCAAGCTGCTACATTTACAAATGAAGGTGGAGTTAAAACGAATAAAAAATATATTCATGATGCTCCATCTTATATATTAGCGGAGACTGCACAATATCTTGATAAATATAATATAATAGAAGATAAAGCTACTGTAAGTGGTAAGACAATACGTACTACAAATAGTGGAGTAGGTGCTAACAAACAATATATAGGACAACAAACTTTTTATGTAGGATATGTTGATTATAAAGTTACTGATTTCGACTATTATTATCAAGATGTAGCTTCGGGATTGGTATATAACGCACCAACAAGTTTTAAAAATATTCTCGAAAGGTATGACCCTGATAATGCAGTATTTGTGCAATCTCTTTTTAATACTGATTTTTCGGCAGGAGGAAAACTACTTATAAATAAAAATTTTAAATTTAGAAGAGGAACAAATAATAGAATAGCAACAGACCACCGATTCGCATTGCTTCAACCAATGAGATTGCACGATAGTTGTATTGAAATTGGTTACGATGGAGATACGTCTTTGTCATTGTATAAAGATTTAACAACTGTGTCTATAGATGGAATACCCGTTGCAGATAGGATTATCCCTCCTGTTTTTGCAGTATCGGGAAAATGTACAATTAAAATTAATAGTTGGTTTAGTTTCATCGAGAGCAACCCTAATGGTATTATAAAGATTGTAGACGATGATAAAGATTATTCTAATTCTCCCATCGAGGTGCATTTGATTTGTCCTAAACTTGGCGACACTAATTTATCTATATCTCATGAAAGTATTATCGTAAATACAGAACCTATTGCAACTAAATATAGAATTACAGTAACTAATGCCAGTAAAACTGTAATACTTACTAATATAACTCCTCCTACTAAGGGTGTTGCTGTCGGGGAAACATTTATTTATAATGGTGTCGTTATCTTTTGGGATGGTGCAAAATGGATAGATGTAAACGGAGAGGCAGCAACAGTATAAAAGATACAATGAATATGATTTACGGAACACATAATAGCGCGACAGGGGGACAGCTCGTTTGGTGGCTGCGCCCTCTTGTGTGGCTTGTCAATCTGACAAGCAAATGTCAGACAAAGAGTATAGAGGAGCAGTTAAAGGACGGTGTACGTTTTTTTGACCTGCAAGTGACAAAGTATAACGGCGAGTGGGTTTTCTCGCACGGAACAGCTATTTACAAAGAGGAACTTATTCCTACGCTTGCTTTGATGTTGCATTATGCTACCCAAGAGAAGCCAATCTACTTTCAGTTGGTGCTTGATGATAATTGGTTTACGGGGCAGCCTGCTGAGGAGTTTAAAGAGCTTGTTGAGCTTATCGTGGAGGATTTGAAAGGCGACAACCTTAAGATGCTATATGCTTGGATTGAGGGTTCACAAGAGTATCCTTACAAGAGTGGCATACAGCTTAGCTACGAGGAGCATTATTGGACTTTTAATTGGGCGAAGAAATATGCCAAGAGTCTGCTCGATTGGTTACCGTTGCCCAAACGGCACGCCCGAAAGTATAATGCCGAGTATAAAAAGAACTGCAAAAAGAAATACCTAATGCTTGATTTCTATGAATTGGATTGAGGTTATTGCTACTGTGGCAGGTGCTTTCGGTGGGCTTGAACTGCTTAAATGGTTACTCACTCGCAAACAGAGTGCAAGGATGGCCGAGTCGAAAGCCGATAGCGACGAATTTCATTACTTGAAGGAACGCATAGAGTTTGCCGACAGGCAGCTGCTCAATAAGGAGCAGAGATTCGTAGAGCAGACGAATCTGGTACGAGACTTAAACCGTCAGATGTTGGAACTTAACACACAACTGTTGGAAAAACAGACCGAGATTGGGAACCTGCAGTCTCAGCTTAGCGAACTGCTTGCCGAGAGGAAAATGAAACTTTGTGAACGTAAGGGTTGCAAAGATAGGCAACCGCAGAGTGGATATTGATTTACTATGGAACCAAGAGGATAAGCGCCTGCGGCAAGGGGTTTGGGGAATATTTCCCCAATTAAATAATGTAAAAAGTTTTGTTATGAAACCAAGAGGATAAGCGCCTGCGGCAAGG
>JAZNEI010000019.1:0-11536 GCA_045588485.1 Bacteroidaceae bacterium
AGTTTATAGATCGCTTCCTGCACATTATCATCGGCAATAGCCACATATCTGCAACTGAATGCACTGCTGCTTTGCTCTATCCAGAACGTGTCGTCATAGAACAATACAGCCATCATTCCCCGACGAAGAACTCTACGTCTGAATCCCACAGAGACAATGGCACAGCCGCTGTCAACAAGAATGACCATACAGCCGCCTATTCCTATGCGGTTGTTTCCGTATGCTCTGAAATCTGTCTGTCCCGTTCTGCCGCCATCGGCAATGATCCCGATCTGCAATCTCTCCATATTCTTGATTTGTGCTGCAAAGATAGATTAAAATACATCATTTCTTTTAGTGTTGTATCGAAAAGTACCATATAAGGAGTGATTTGTATATGTACGACGTCGTCTATGTATCATATCTTTGCATCCGATAAAATTCATATGATATGATTATAGAGAGATTTACAGAAGAGGATATTCGTGAAGCGGCACATCTTGCATATCCCGTCTGGGGCGAGGGTCATGCTGCCAATGGTCAGGGAGAGGAGTTCGGACTGCTGATGTGTGAGTATATCATCCGCTACGGGTGGTATGGTGCGCCATTCGCCTTCAAGATTACCGACGAGGGTAAGATGGTGGGTTGCATCCTTGCAGGCAATATCAAGCAGGATAACGGTTACAACGAATGGCTGGATGCCATGATGCCGAAGTTCAACGGGCAGCAGCGCGAGGAGGCGTGTGCTCTGCGCGATTACTTCGACAAGACCTCGCCAAAGGTCTATCGCCATATGCGTGCAGATAAGGATCTGTATCTTTCGTTCTTCATCTCAGCTGTGCAGGGATGCGGCAAGCAACTGCTTGCGGAGATTGTAGCACAGGCAAAGCGCGAGGGTTACGAGAGCCTCTACCTTTGGACTGACTCGTCGTGCAACCACAGCTACTACGCTCACCAAGGCTTCGAGAAGGTCGCCGAGTTTAAGAGTGACGAATGGAAAGCCGATGCTAACGACTACTTGACCTATATTTATAAGAAGATGATATAATAACAGAAATGCTGATAAAAAATCTGCGAGATTATTTTTATCAGCATTTCTGTTTGTACCTTTGTTACATCAAGAGTTATTTTTTGCTGAAAAAGTTTTTCGGAGCAGTTTTCTTTTGCAGGGTACATTTTTTGCAGTAATTTTGCGCAGTTTTTTGGATGAAGCACATTTTTGTGCTGTACTCTATGTTTAACAATCAATCAATAAACACAAATGTCGAAGTATATTGTTGAAGACACACGCAAGGTTACTACCCATCGTCTCATCGAGATGAAGCGTAAAGGCGAAAAGTTGGCAATGCTTACAGCATACGATTATACAATGGCATCTATCATCGATGCTGCCGGTATAGATATTATTCTTGTAGGCGACTCGGCCTCTAATGTCATGGCCGGTAATGTTACAACACTGCCTATCACTCTCGACCAAATGATTTATCATGCAAAGTCGGTTGTTCGTGGTGTGAAACGTGCCCTTGTTGTTGCCGATATGCCTTTTGG
Organism: Bacteroidaceae bacterium; assembly: GCA_045588485.1. Classification (GTDB taxonomy): domain Bacteria; phylum Bacteroidota; class Bacteroidia; order Bacteroidales; family Bacteroidaceae; genus HGM04593. The sequence continues at coordinate 1,528 of JAZNEI010000019.1, forward strand.
AACATATCAGGTAAATGCTGATGAGGCTGTTAAGAATGCTATTCGTATAATGAAGGAGACACATGCCGATGCTCTGAAACTCGAGGGTGGAGAGGAGATTCTTCCTTCGATACGAAAGATTTTAGATGCAGGAATTCCTATTATGGGACATCTTGGATTAACACCGCAAAGTATAAATAAGTTTGGAACATACGGTGTTCGTGCCAAGGACGAGGCCGAGGCTGCTAAGCTCTGCCACGATGCTCAGCTGTTACAAGAGGCAGGATGTTTTGCTCTTGTGCTCGAGAAGATTCCGGCGCATCTTGGAACAAAGGTTGCCGAGAGCCTCGAAATTCCTGTAATCGGTATTGGTGCCGGTGGCGGTGTCGATGGTCAGGTTCTTGTTTGTACCGATATGTTGGGTATGACAGCCGATTTTACACCACGTTTTCTGCGTCGTTATGCCGACCTTAACACTGTAATCAGCAATGCTGTGGGTAACTATATCAGCGATGTTAAGGCAAAGGATTTTCCCAACGAGAATGAGCAGTACTGATAACTGCTTATTAACACAAAAAAAGGATTTTCCCTTAGGAAAATCCTTTTTTTGTGTTATAATAATATTATTGCTCTGATTCAGCTTCCATAGCTCCATTAATGGTCTGCTCCAAAGCCTTGTTTATCTGCTCTTCGTTAGACTCGTCCGATGGATGGGGGTTCTCGCGCTCACTCTTCATCTCACAAAGAATGTCGTACAGACAGTTGTTGTTACGATCTATATTCTCATCTGGAATGCTTGCAACAAGGCGAGTGAACTCATCGTTGTCGAAAAGGTCGGCATACTGGACAAGTAGGAACAACCCTACTGTAGAAGATATGTTTTCGTTTATAACCTCTTTAATGTATAACGATGCATCGCGCTGTGCCTCCATTGCCAATAGACTCAATCTTGACTTTGTGGTGTCCGACATTAGTGAGTCGCTGTATATCTGTATCTGACAATCGTAGATTGTATTTACATACTCTACAAGGTCTGACTCTATCTTTGCATTAAGGTCGTTGGCAGGAGTACCCGATGTAATGCTACCTTCGGGCGAAATCTCAGTGGTTATGTTGCCGCCTTCGAGGAATAGCAATGAGTAGATGGGTGGCTCGGTGTAGTTATAACCTATATAATATATTTTACAACCATCGACCTTACCGCTGAAGTGAAATTTACCTCCCTCGATGGTAGTTCTCTGCTCAGTGGTGAAATCTATACCATCTACCGAGTAGCCCAATAGTACTGTATCACCATCAATGGCACCGTTTATGGTGCCATTGATGGTGTATTCGCTCCCTCCCGTGCACGATACAAGTGCTACAAGAAATGAAAATATCGAAATAAACTTTTTTATCATTGTATCTCAACAATATACAATAGGAAAAGGTTCGTTTAGCAAACGTACTGCTTGCTTATAGACTTGTTGTTAAGTACGCACTGTATAGCCTCGGCAAATCCTTTGGCGATAGAGAGCTGTTTTACCTTGGGACAACCCTTGTCATAAGGGATACTGTTGGTAAATACAATCTCGGTCATTGATGACTCGCGTACACGCTCTGATGCGTTACCCGACATGATGCAGTGCGATGCAATGGCACGTACCGAGAGGGCACCGTTCTCCATCATCAGGTTGGCTGCCTTAGAAATTGTACCTGCTGTATCTACAATGTCATCGACAAGGATTACATTTTTACCCTTTACATCACCGATAATCTGCATTGTGTCAACAACGTTAGCCTTTGCACGTGTCTTGTGGCAAAGCACCAGAGGGACACCCAAGAATTTCGAGTATGTGCTTGCACGCTTAGAACCACCAACGTCGGGTGTCGCAATAACAAGATTGTCGAGTTTAAGTGAATTGATATAGGGGATGAATACCATTGACGCATACAGATGGTCTACGGGAATGTCAAAAAATCCTTGAATCTGGTCGGCGTGAAGGTCCATTGTGATAATACGGCTCACACCGGCTACGCTCAAAAGGTCGGCAACGAGCTTGGCACCGATAGATACACGGGGCTTGTCCTTGCGGTCCTGGCGAGCCCAACCGAAATATGGCATTACGGCTACGATGCTCTTTGCCGACGCACGCTTTGCTGCATCAACCATAAGCAGAAGCTCCATAAGGTTGTCCGAGTTGGGGAATGTAGACTGTACAAGGAATACATTCTTACCGCGGATTGACTCTTCGTAAGAGACTGCAAACTCACCATCGGCAAAATAGGTTGTGTTCATCTGACCAAGAGGGCAGCCCAACTCTTTACAAATTTCTTCGGCAAGGTAACGAGATTTTGTTCCCGAGAATACCATATAAGGGGTATTGTTCATAAAGGTAAAGTGTTTAGTTTGTTATTTTTATTGTTTTATTCTCTATTTGTGTAATTATAGTTTTTTTGCAAGTTTCTGTATCTTTTTGAAACTCTCCATAAGCTCGCTGTAATCGGTCGAGCGACACGAATCGAAACGGTCCCACACCTGAGCATCAAGTATGATACCACCGAATCCGTATGTGGCGAGACGTTTGAGGTTGCCCTCGTCAATGTCGCCGAATGCCCAAACTTTCTTGTTGATTACTTTCTTTCCATATTCGTTAAGCTCGGCACTCTGATAGAATGTGCGGCCCATAGGACCAAAGCACATTATCTCATAGAATCCCTTGAATTCGTGTAACTCCTTAAGGTTGGCTGCATATCCGACCAGTTTGCCACTCTGCTTTTCTGTTGGGTGTGGCGAACCGGAAGGAAATAACTGACCTGCCAGCTTGTAGTCCTGCATAAGTCGGTTGTTACAGGTAAATATGCGTTTGTGGAACTTCTTTGGAATGAGGTTCAACAGACGCTCGATGTATTGTGGATGAGGATACGACTTATCAAGGAAAAGATAATCAAGCTCTTCCTCGAATAGTCGGGTTATAATTTTGTCCTCCTCAATGAAAAATGTCGGTTTTGTTACAACGGCGAGTTTCATTGTCTTTGGCTTTTGTATATTCAACATAGTGGCAACAACTGTTGCCTAAGGGCTGCTGTATGCCCCTTATAGTTTGCAAATTTAATATTTTTTATTATATTAAAACAATATTATAGGATTATTTTTATCCTATAATAAAAGACGCTGTAATATAAACAAATAGTCGGTCCTGCTGTTTATACATTATATTATTATTTATTATTGTTACAATATCGGGATTATGGCTAAAGAGAGTGTGTTGATTCTTAGGCAGCGTATCGACCTGCCTAAGTTGTTGGAGCAGCTGAATGCTGCACTGAGTGAAGAGTGGCTTGCCTATTATCAGTATTGGGTGGGTAGTTTAGTTGTCGAAGGGGCTATGCGTGCCGATGTACAGCGAGAATTCGAGGCGCATGCCGAGGAGGAGTATCTTCATGCAAAGATGCTTGCCAACCGCATAATACAGCTCGAGGGTGTACCTGTGCTTAATCCGGCACAGTGGTTCAATCTTGCGCGATGCAAATATGCAGTGCCGATGAACACCGATGTCATAAGTATGCTGAAACAGAATATCGCAGCCGAACGTTGTGCTGTTATCCGTTACGAAGAGATTGCAAGCTATACGAATAATATCGACTATACGACCTGTGATATTGCTAAACGTATTATGGCCGAGGAAGAGGAACACGAACAGGATCTTCAGGATTTTCTGCGTGATGTAGAGTGGGTGGTTCAGTCAATGCAATGCAGTTGTTGAACAACTGGTAATTATAGTACGGGGGTGACTAAAAAGTAAATTTCAGTGTTACGTTTGCCCTCAAAATCCTCATTTACACCAAGTAAACTGCGGTTTCGGAGCCTGCACAAGCCTTGAGTTCTGCTTTTTATTCACCCCCGAAAAAAGAGGCTGGGTCAAAAATACTTTTGACCCAGCCTCTTGTCCGGGATAGAGTAGGTGAAATCTACTCCAGTGGTTTTATTCTTAGCCAGAATTCAGTGTCTGTGAAATTGTTGCTTGTGTTTGTATATACTATTTTCATTATCATCTTTTTCTCATCAATGAACTCATAATTCATGACAGAGACAGTACCCTCCCATGGCTTGTTGAAATGGCTTAGAATTTTCTCATGAAACGTGTTGTCATCGACAATATCATAGCATCCTTTCTGTACAACGAATCCGCTAATATTATTCCTGTACGGGAATAACGAGTAATAGGTATTGTCATTATCATATACCTTTATAGCAGCTCCTACGTTGACATCTAACTTGCCCGCAGCATTCTGCTTTACAACGCATTGTTGCCACACGCCAACGATTGGGCATTTCACAACTTTATCTATTGTGTCAAGTCTGAATTCCACAGGCATCGTAACTGCCATAGGTTCAGGCTTGTTATATATCGTACCGGGGTTCCAGCGAGGCATCTTCTTTACCACGCGAATAGCCTCTTTGTCCAGAAGGCTGTTGCCACTACTTCTAGCGAGTTCAACCTTTTTAATTTTACCGTTTTTCTCAACAATGAATCTTACAAATGCCTTTCCCTCTATTCCCGAAGCACTGCACTTCTTGGGATAGCGTATCTCTTTTTTCAAATAATCCATAAGAGCACGCATTCCGCCGGGGAACTCAGGTTGTTGTTCAGAAACAAGCATGACATCCTTCCCCTTTGCTGGAAGATCGATTTCAAACGGCTTATCACACTTATCCTGCGCGTGGCAAGGAATACAGAACAATGATAAAGCCATTGTTGCAATAGCAATAAATACAATAATTCGGTTTGGTTTCATAGCTGTTAAAGTTTTCAGGTGATTAACAAAGATAGCAACAAACGAGCGAAATAATATCAAACTTGCTTGAATATTTTTCAAAGCGAGTGCAGTATATGTTCGCGGTTTACCGCAAATATAGACACAAGCGAACGAGAAATATGAAGCTTGCTTCAATATTTTTCAAAGCGAGTGCAGTATATGTTCGCGGATTACCGTAAAGATAAATTATTTTTCTTGTAATTACAATGCTTTTAAAAGGTTTTCCAAAGCATCGAGGTCTCCTGGGGCAGTTTTGCGATTTGGTTCAGTTTATATCAAACTAAGGTTCTTTTTACTATGCAAAACTGAAATACAAACACTTGGAAAGAAAGTTTGTTGCACTGACACCATAAGAAACTTACTTCTTCAGCAAAGAGTTTATTTGCAGCAGCAAGCCTTCTCCTGAGGATGGCGATTGGGCATCCGTGGTTACCAGCCGCCCCTCCTTGTCATACAATATATATGTGGGATATGCAGTCACATTCCATAATTCATTGAGCAGCAGTTGCTGTTCCATTGGCAGGTTGTAGTGATATACATTGTCGCCTGTTATGTTGTTCTCTTTGATTACATTCTTCCACGATACTTCATCGGAACTGTAGGCAAAATAGAGAAATACCACATCCTTGCCTTTCAGTGCCTCCTTTATTGCAGGGGCGTGTTTCATCTCTTCTTTGCACGGTCCGCACCAGGTGCCCCATACATCAATGTATATTACCTTGCCTTTATGCGGAGCAAGAATAGCATTCAACAGCGAATCGGTCTCGGAAATCTCGCCTACTTCGGGTTTGTTTACTGCGATTTTCTCCTCAGCTATACGCTTGTAATGTTCCATCCGCTTCTCTATCAGTTCAATGAAGAAACGGTTCTCAATATTCTCTTTCACAACATTCCACCCATCAGGGCACTGCATCCCCGATGTATTGTCCAAGAAATACATTATGTAGGATGCGTTGATGAAATCCTTCTCGCTCTTTGGAATTGGATACGCATCGGTATATTCACAATTAAGACGGAAACTCAGTGTCATCATAAGGTTCATTGCGCTGTCGGGCTGTTGCTCCACTAAGGATTTAAGTTTGTTAGCCTCGACAATGGAATCAGTAAAGGCTAAGTCCTCTTGGTATGGAGCGAGGAATGTCTCGGCCTGCTCTTCGGTAGCGCCGTTGCTCTTCTTTGCGAGTGCTCCGGCGCGGGCTGTCCAGGCACGCCTGAAGGAGTGGCTTCTTTCGGCCGGGACATCAATGAGTCCCCTGCACCTCAATTCCTCGGCAATCAAATATAAAGGAGTGGGAGTCCAAGGCATATAAGGATAAAGATTCTCAATTTGCATGCATTGGTCAATATCCACATAACGGTCTATCCACAAAGTGTATGGTGGCAGGCTCGCTTTCCACATCTCATCAATGAAAGCGAAATACTCCGCTGTAGGCGGTTCGGGAGTATTGTCGCAACAGTAAAGAGCAGAATAGTAAAGGGCAAGAGATGTTATGTAACCGCGCATCAAGGGATAGATTTGTCGCTTCAACGGAGTAGTTCCACTGAGCAGACTGTCGAGCGTAGCCACTGAACCGTTGTAGAACTCCCTGCAACGACGCAGATGTTCCTGCGGCTCCATTGTGTCATGAATGGGGTGAAGGCGTAAAGCACGTGATTCCACTTCCCACCCGGTGATGAAAGTTTCGTAACGGGCAAGTTCGTTGTTTATTGGAGCATTGTCGCCGTCAAAAGTGACGCTTGAACCATCGCACACCACCTGTAGTGTATCGCCACCGTTGGCAAGCATCTTGAATTCGCGTCCTCCAATATACAGGTCGAGCAGCGTAGCATTATATACAGGGACTGTGAATGAAAAATAACCCTGCTCATCAGGCTCAAAGAAAATCTTGTCATACTCGCACATATCCTTTAAATAGCCCACATACGCCTCACGGTCGGTGCCATGGGATTTCTTTACCGTTCCCTTCACATGTACACTATCCAAGGTGTACTCATTCTTTATAAACGAATCCGTTCCTGTCTTCAATGAAGCACATGATGCAAGCAATGCCACTGCCGGCAGTAAAAGTGATTTTAAAATCCTATTCATCGTATTTTATCATTTTTTGTTTTATTCATCAACCTTCTGCTTTAAGCAGCCTTCGTGGTAACCGGTCCATTGTTCAAGGACAATGCCATCGGGCGAGATAAGCGTGTAGTTAGGGATACCTCCAATGCTATGTATATTGTTTTTTGCGTAATCGAAATAACTCAACTTTCTTACTCCTCGTCAAGAAATCTTTTTGTTATTGGTGCGTACTCCTCGATGCGACGGTCGCGCAGGAAAGGCCACCATTGACGCACCGACTCACTACGCTCAATGCTGACCTCAACTACTGCTGTTTGCTCCTCTTCGCCAAAATGTGCAAGAAACTCGCCTTGAGGACCTGCAACGAAACTATGTCCCCAGAACTGTATGCCGTTTGTCATTCCCGATGGGTCGGGCTCGTGGCCGCAACGGTTCACTGCAATTACGGGTATTCCGTTGGCAACAGCGTGTCCGCGTTGTACTGTTTGCCATGCACCAAGCTGACGCTCTTGCTCCTCTTTTGTATCGCTGCTTTCCCAGCCAATGGCAGTGGGGTAAATGAGAAGGTCGGCTCCGCGAAGCGCCATAAGGCGTGCGCCCTCGGGATACCATTGGTCCCAGCATACTTGTACGCCTAATGTACCAATTGATGTTCTTATGGGCCGGAATCCTATGTCGCCCGGAGTGAAATAGAATTTCTCGTAATATGCCGGGTCGTCGGGGATGTGCATTTTGCGATATTTGCCTGCTATACTGCCATCTTTGTCAAAAACAACGGCTGTGTTATGATAAAGTCCTTTTGCTCTTGCCTCGAAGAGTGATGTCACAAGCACTACTTTGCACTCGGCAGCTATGGCGCTGTAAAACTCGGTCGATGGGCCGGGAATAGTCTCGGCCAATGAAAAATTCTGTGTGCTCTCGACCTGACAGAAATAGAGCGAATTGTGTAACTCCTGAAGCACTACAAGCTCGGCACCTTCGGCGGCTACCTTACGTATGTTATTGGCAAGTTTTTGTTTGTTCTGTTCTACATTTTCGCAGTTACTCTGCTGTATAATACCTATTTTCATATTTTCTCTACTTGAATGATGGTTAAGATTAGTACCTCTCGATAGTGGGATACTGCATCGTTACGCAGTGCAGCGAGCCGTGCTGCTTGATGAGTGCGCGGCAGTCAATACCTACTATGTCGTACGTGGGGAATGCTTTTGCTATTATCTCGGCTGCACGTTTGTCATTCTCGGGTTGTGCGTATGTGGGGTAAAGTACTGCATTGTTCATTATCAGGAAATTGGCGTATGTTGCCGGCAGACGCTCGCCATCCTCGTCAAAAATGGCATCGGGCGAGGGTAGTGCAAGCAGACGATACGGGTTGCCCTCCTCGGTACGGAATGTTGCCAGCTGCGCCTCCATTGCCTGAAGGTCGGCAAATTGTTCATCCTCTGGGTCGTCGCAACGCACGTGTACGATTGTGTCGTTAGGAGCAAAGCGTGCTATGGTGTCGATGTGTCCGTCGGTGTCATCACCAATGAGGTTGCCGTGGTCGAGCCATAGCACACGTCTTACGTGCAGCATCTGCATCAGACGTTTTTCTATCTGTTCGCGTGTCAGTGGCTGATTACGGTGGGGTGCCATAAGGCAGTGGGTTGTGGTGAGAAGTGTTCCTTTGCCGTCGCTTTCTATCGAACCTCCTTCAAGGACAAGGCTCAGACAATCCTCATATTCGCCTTTCACAACACCTGCGTCATACATCTTGCTATTGATGGAATTATCCTTGTCGGCAGCAAATTTACGTCCCCATCCGTTAAACTCAAAGTCGAGGTAGTGTGGGACCGTGTCACCCAATATTGTTATAAAGGCGTGGTCGCGTGCCCAGGTGTCGTTGCTTTCGCATTGGAAAAAGCGAATATTCTGTATGTTAGCCGCTGTCATCTGCAACTGTTTGCGCACAGCATCGGTATCGGGTGCTACAATAAGCAGTTTTTCGCGGCGGCTTATGGCTACTGCAATGTCTATGAAGCATTTTATTGCTTCATCCAACATGTATGCCCAATCGGTATTCTCGTGTGGCCAGGTGAGCTGTACCATCTGCTGCTTATGCCACTCGGCAGGTAGAAAAAGTTCTCGTCTCTGTTCCATTGTTGTGCTTATTTACGGTCGAAGAATGGATTTTTTGAACTTGCGCTTACAGGAATTGCAATTACGTAGTTGCAACCCGGTAACCATCCGAGTTTATGTGCAGCGTATCCTGCCGAGTACATTACACGGGTGTCGACGCGCAGGTCGGCAGCTGTGGCACAGGCCGAGCCTATGGCAATACCTACATCAATGGTGTTCATTGTGCAGGGTACACCTTCGCCACGTGCTTCGCATGTGTCCGAGCCACAGTAGGCGCAGTTGAGTCCCATTGCCTGACTGCGCGAACCTATGAGCAGTATCGCATCGGCCGAGAGGATATTCTCGGCATCTCGTATCATTCCTGCACGCTGGCGCTCCTCTCCTATTTGACGTAGTGCATTGGAAAGTGCGTAGATATCATCCTCTACAACAAGGAAAATCTCTATAATATCGCATCCACGTGCCTTTGGAGCAGTGCGTGCTGCTGTCATCATCTGTTTTGCGGCATCAATCACCTGTTGATGGCGCGTTTCACGTTCGTTGTATATCATAATTGTCGCTTTTACGTTATTTTTTGCGAATGTACAAAAAAACGAGCGAAATATATCAAGCTCGCTTGAATATTTTGCAGCGGCAACGCGAATAAAGCGTTGCTTGCGACGACTGAAGCTTTAGCTTTACAAAGGAGTGCAGCTTGCTGCATACATTTTTCATCTGCCGCAGGCAGTCGGGCGATTGAAAATCGCCCCTACACGCAATGAATTTGCAGTAACTGATGGTTTTTTTCGCAAATAGTAGGGGCGATTTCCAATCGCCCGCAACACGCAATATTAAAAAGTAACTAAACAAATTTATTGGTGTTCGGTAAAACTTTTTCAGTCTCTCATTTAGTCTTGTTTGCTGAATTCAGCCTTTCATTGTTCTTTTTCTCCTACTTTTCGTGCCGACGAAAAGTAGGCAAAAGGCTCTGCGTACAGAAAATCTTAACGTAAAATGCTCACGATGTTTTTTGGGTGCTGCGGAACTCGCTTCGCTCAAACATCC
>JAZNEI010000020.1:0-14687 GCA_045588485.1 Bacteroidaceae bacterium
AAGGCTCTTCGTTTCAGTTCGTGGCCGAGAACAGGCACTTTACAGGTTCGGACTCCTATTCGCTCTCTATTACCTTTCCGCTGAAAGGGTGCAGTGAGAACATTGCAATATTCGGCAATATTCACCGTACCGATGTTGAAAGGGAGCAGGTGAATTTTGACTGTACCATTATAGACAGGAAATTCCGTCGTGAGGGTATTATTACCATTACGAGCATATCGGACAGCGAGGTAAAGACGCAGTTCCTTGAAGGGCGTAGCGTACAGAATTATGATATAAAGTTTGATGAAATTTATATCAATGAATTGCAGCTTGGCTCATATTCTCCGACTCTTACTTCATCGCCATACGATAGTTGGCGCGGTATTGACCGTAGCCAAAATTATGTTGCTCTTCCGTGGGTGAACAACTCCAGCGGTAATGTGCAGAACAAGATTACAAAGCCGTCATCAGGTGCGAATTGGCAATGGGGTAGCGATGTGAAAGGACTGTCGTATCAACCTTACCTTGTATATATAATAAGGCTTATATGTATTAGACTTGAATACGAGGTTGATATTTCCGAGATAGAGAAGTCGCAATACAAGTACCTCATTATATGCAATGCCTTGCCGTATGCTTGGGAAAATTACTATTGGGAGTCTATTCTGCCTCATTGGACTGTTACGGAGTTCTTCGAGCAGTTGGGCTATCTGCTTGGGGGTGATTTCAGTATCGACCATAAAGCACACAGCATAGTGTTTCACTTTATTCGTAGTGAGCAGGAGAAGATACAGCCTTGCCGTATCGACAAGGTAGTAGATAGTTATTCTGCCGATGTTTCACAGGATAATGCCTGCAAGTACATCGAACAGGTAGGTTTGAGGTATGCAGACTGCGACCACCAAGCTTGGAAGAGTTATGTATGCGATTGGTTCATCAACGAGAACAGGCGTTCCGTGAAGGAATTTCCCGATATGGGAGAATTTGAGTATTATCTTTATCAATATATGGACGACTCGGACGATAGAGGCGGTTATTGGTATGAGGGGAGCGGTAGCGTGCGTGCAATGAACTACATTTTCTATGTAAAAGATGTTGATACCTATTTTGTAGCAAGGTGCTTTTATTGTCGGAAGCGGACAGGCGACTTTACTTGGTGGCAACAGGAGTATGTGGTTATGCCTATAAATGTTTTCAGAGAGAGAAAAAGCAGTAATGAGAATGGCGAAACCATTGAACTTAAATGCGTACCTGTATGGCTGGATAATGTAGAGGGCTATAATTGGGGTATATATCTCGACCTGCCGGAGTTTGATGCGTCAGCTTCTGAAGAGAACTATGAGCGCACGAATGACAATAACGGCTGGAACCCGTCAGGGCAACAGGTGCCTGTTGTAAATAATCTGCTTGCTGGGGAGAGGGAGAGAAAGACGGAATTCTTCGATAAGATATATCTTGGTTTTTGGACGGGAAATGCACTTACAACATACCTTATGCCGTGTCCGATTATTGATTACATTACAGTCGTCGGTGAGCGTACCTATCATATTAAAGATATGTCGCTTCGTCTTACGAATGGTTATAACAAACAGCAATTCTATACCCTTGAAGAAAATGTCAAATATACTTTCTCCTTCCTTGCAGATGATATACCTAACCCTCGTGCCCTGTTCTATATAAAAGGACAGAGGTATTTGTGTGAAAAAATAACTGCAACATTCACTGAAAATGGAATGTCGCAGTTATTGAAAGGGGTTTTTTATAAGGTCAGATGATTGCTCTTGAAAGGTCGTTTGCGTGGTTGGCTATGGTAGATTTCAGCACCTTTGCATAGATTTGTGTTGTCTTTACATCTTTATGGCCTAACATACGCGCGACCTTTTCAATAGGTATGTCGTGCGATAGGCTTAATGTCGCGAATGAGTGCCGGGCAACGTGGAATGTTACAGGCTTATTCAGCCCCAATCGCACCTCAATCATATGCAGGCTATCATTCGCTTTTTGGTTGCTTATTTTGGGGAGCCTGAAATTATACCTTTTCAATACTTCCATTGCAGGTGGTAGTATGGGGGTGAAAAAATTAGTACCTGTTTTCAGTCGAGAGCCGTCAATATAAAATAGGTCGTCTATTTGCTCCGTCATCGTAAAGAAATCAAAGTCCTGCGTATCGCAAAAGGCAAGTCCTGTATATGATGCAAAGATGAAGAGGTCGCGTACACGGGCTTCTCTTTGGGGAAGTTCAATTTCTCGCATTTTCTTCAGTTCAATTTCCGATAGAGGCCTGCGCTCTTTGCATTTACCGCGAGGGAACTTTACAATGTCGTAGGGGTCTTTATCTATAAGTCCTCTTTCATAAGCAAGTCTAACGTATAGTTTTACCCTTTTATGATAGTTGTAAACCGCTACATCTGTCCTTGTTCCGTCTTCTCTCAACCACAAATCAAACTCCTTCAGCTTCTTAACGGTGAGGTCGGCCATAGTAATTATTCCTCCCCACCTTTTTAGGGCATCTACGGCAACATATTTTTGCCGTTTTGTGCTTTCTCTGCTTTTCTCAACTTCAATGGCCTTTTGCATGAACTCTATAAAATTGTTGTTAGAGCCATTATTGGATTTTTCTTCCTTGACCTTTTCTACTGTTCTTGTCTCTACTCCGATATGCTTGTTGAAATTATCAACTGTCATATCTTCGCCAAGAAGTTCCATAGCACTTACTATCTTCTGATAGTTTGTGATTTCCCTCTTTAAGAATGGGGCATCTTTGTAAACTTCCCATTCTTCGGGAGTCATTGAGTCCACGATGATTTTCTTTACCGCAAGTCGGGATAGTTGAATTATGATTTCAACATTGCCCTTACCTGTTGCTTCAACTCTCTTTCTTCGGTCAAAGACCACTCTTACATTTGTTGCCATAGTCGTAATTTTTTTTGCGAACAGGTGAGAAATGACAAGGGAACTGTTAATTATTCTTAAAAACGCATTGGCTCTACGATTATGGCTGAATTTTCGTGAAAGTTGGCAAACTTGGTTTGCATTTTAGGCAGGTTGGTTTGCACTTGGTTTGCATTTTTTGTCTTTTTCAGTCTTTTTTTGTCTTTCTCTGTCTGCTCAATAGTTAAACAAAAAATAAATTTAAGTTACGACTATCTAACAAATAAACTATTGATATTCCTTTAATTACCTCGTTTTAAGCATATAAAAAAAGGAAAGTAAGATAAATAACTTACTTTCCCCTTTGTGATTCCGCTGCGATTCGAACGCAGGACCCACGCCTTAGAAGGGCGTTGCTCTATCCAGCTGAGCTACGGAACCAACCTTTTACGATTGGTCTGTTGCGCCAATCGGGTGCAAAGATAGTGCTTTTATCGGCTCGAACCAATAAAAATTAAAAGTTTTTTGTGTAAAGTTAAGAAAGAACTTATGATTGGCCTTATCAGTCGAGCCATACAGCCTCGAGCAGCTCTTCTAATGATGGTACTAAAATCTCTTTACGGCTAAGCTCTAATAGTCCCTGTTGCTGCATGTTGTTGAGTGCGCGTGAAATGTTTATGCGTGTCTCTGATAGTTGGTGGGCCAGTTCTTCCATTTTTATAATAAGTCTTTTGCGCCCGGTTTGTAGTTCGCTGCGCAGTGCAATGAAGCGAGCGATACGCCCTTCTATACTCTGCGGTATGTTTCTCCATATCTGATGGTCGAGCATCTGCTCTTGACGGCTGATGAGGTTCAGAAGGTTTATGCCGAAAATGTGGTGCTTCGAAAATTCGCTGTACAGGTATGCTTTGCTTATTGTGAGTACGCTGCACTCTCCTTTTGCATAATAACTGTGTCGGTAGCTTGTTTGTATGCCGTACATAGAACCCGGCTCGATGGCGAATGGTGCATCGAGTGTCTCATAGAGTTTGTATCCGTTGTCGGGGGTAGAGCGTTCGCTCTCTAACGCTCCTTGAATGAGTATTACAAAATTCTCGCAGCTCTCTCCATTGGAAATAATAAGTTCTCCATCGCTGTGACGACTGAAATTGAACTTCACTTTGTCAAGGATTGCTGTAAGCTCGTCCTTGCTCATTCCCTGGAAATATGGTAGTTTTAATAGGCTCTCGTACATTTTTTAATTGAATATCTATACAAAGATAGCTCTCTTTGTTGTTACAATGTATTCTTTTGGTTTTCTTTTTGTCTTTTTTAAGTTAAAATTTGTTGCGTTGAGTGGTTGTGCGATATGTCGTGTTGTGTATGTTTACTTTGTGGGAACTTACATTATGTCTTTGTTGTATCTTTAAAGTGCACTTTTAAGATAGCCTGCACTCGCTTTGAAAAATATTCAAGCAAGCTTGATATTTCTCGCTCGTTTGTTGTATTTTTAAAGTGAACTTTTAAGATTGCCTGCACTCGCTTTGAAAAATATTCAAACAAGCTTGATATTTCTCGCTCGTTTGTTGTATCTTTAAAGTAAACTTTTAAGATTGCCTGCACTCGCTTTGAAAAATATTCAAGCGAGCTTGATATTTCTCGCTCGTTTGTTGTATCTTTGCTGAGACTGCGAAGATGGCTGAACTTGTTTTAATATATAATTTTATATATTTCACTTGTTTATAATCTGGCGGCAACATAAACAGAATGGAAAATTCGTCTGCAAAATACGATATGTTGGCTGTTGTAGGGCCGACAGCTTGCGGCAAGACTGCTCTTGCCGTGGAATTGGCTATGGCTCTTGGTGGCGAGGTGATAAGTGCCGACAGTCGCCAGGTTTATCGTGGAATGGATATTGGAACGGGAAAAGACCTTGCCGAATATGTTAGGGGCAATGTGGTTATTCCTGTACATCTTGTTGATATAGTTGATGCAGGCGAGAAATATAACGTCTTTGAGTTTCAACGCGATTTTTTGGTTGCATATAATGATGTGCTTTCACGTGGGGCGCTTCCTGTGATGTGCGGTGGCAGTGGTATGTATGTCGAATCGGTGCTCAGGGGGTATAGACTATTGCCTGTCCCCGAGAATCAGCCTCTTCGTGAGCGTCTCGCAAACTGTTCACTCAAGGAGCTTGAGGCTATTCTTGCGACATATAAGACGTTGCATAATAACACTGATACCGACACTGTGAAACGTGCCATTCGTGCCATAGAGATTGAGGAGTATTATGCTTCGTGTCCGATAGAGGAACGTAGCTTTCCTGCGATAAATGCTCTTACTATCGGTGTTGATGTCAGCCGTGAGATACGCCGTGAGAGGATAAGCCGTCGCCTGAGAGCGCGTATCGATGAGGGGCTTATTGATGAGGTGCAAACTCTGCTCGACAGTGGACTTACACCCGAGCAGCTTATCTATTATGGACTTGAATACAAGTTTGTGACGCTTTATGTAACCGGCGCTATGAAACGTGACGAGATGATAAACGGACTCGAGATTGCTATTCATCAGTTTGCTAAGAGACAGATGACGTGGTTCCGTGGAATGGAGCGCCGAGGAGTTAAAATTAATTGGGTTGATGCCTTTCTGCCTGTTGAAGAGCAGATTGGAATAATAAAGGAGTGGTTCTATGATAAAGGCGCAGAATGATAACAGACACCGATGGGGAATAATATATTGCCCGAGGGTGGGAGCGTGGAAGCCAATGAAACGTTGGAACGAGATTCGTGACTACCTGAGAGAGCGTGGAGTAGAGTATGACCTTTTGCAGTCCGAGAATTACAGTTCCATTGAACGTCTCACCCGTGTGCTTGCCGACAATGGCTACGAGACAATTGTACTTGTGGGTGGTGATGGTGCGCTTCAGGATGCCATAAATGGTATTATGGCTTCGGAAAACCGTTCAAAGATTGCTTTCGGAATAATCCCCAATGGTATAGCAAATGACTTTGCTAGATATTGGGGGCTTAATGACTATGATTTCAGGCATGCGGTTGACTGCATTATGGCAAGGCGTACACGCGCTGTAGATGTGGGCTGTTGTTGCTATACTACTTCAGAGGGTGAGCAGAAACGTTATTTTGTTAATGTACTGAATATAGGTCTTACGGCTCATCTTGTCGAGATTGCCAATCGCAAACGCTATATGTTTGCACGTGCGCAATCGGCGCTTACCGGCTTAATACATCTGCTGTTTCATCGACAGAATTATAATATGAAAATTGTGCTTAACAATCAGACTGTCGAGCAAAAGTTTATGATGCTTTGTATCGGAAATTCACGTGGCTATGGAATGACACCGAGTGCTGTCCCATATAATGGATGGCTCGATGTCTCGGCTATAAAGATGCCGAAGTTTCTGGGTATGTTGCAGGGGCTGTTTATGGTGGCACGAAAAAAGATTATGAATTACAAACTGATGGTACCTTTCCGTACAACAGAGATTATAATCGAGAGTGTAGATGATGCTCATGCCGGAATAGATGGCCGTCCTTTTAAACCCACCTATCCGATGCGTGTCGAGGTGATACCCGAGGCTTTTAATTTTATAATACCGAATAGGAAAATCAAAACACAATAGATATGACAATAAGAGAATTAACAGCTACAGATAAGTTCTTTCTGTTGGCAGGCCCCTGTGTAATAGAGGGCGAGGAGATGGCTATGCGCATTGCTGAGCGTATTGTTGCAATGACTGCTGACCGTGGTATCCCATACGTGTTCAAAGGCTCGTATCGTAAGGCTAACCGTTCGCGTGTCGACTCTTTTACCGGTATAGGCGATGAGAATGCACTTCGTGTGTTGCGTCGTGTCCGCGAGACTTTCAATATCCCAGTAATTACCGATATTCACTCGGCCGAGGAGGCTGAGATGGCAGCCGAGTATGTCGATATTCTGCAAATACCGGCATTCCTCTGTCGTCAGACCGACCTATTGGTTGCTGCAGCGAAGACCGGTAGAATAGTGAATATTAAGAAAGGCCAGTTCCTCTCGCCAATGGCTATGAAGTTCGCAGCCGAGAAGGTGGTCTCAGAGGGTGGCGAGGGTCGTGTAATGCTTACCGAGCGTGGTACGACTTTCGGATATCAAGACCTTGTGGTCGATTTTCGCAGTATTCCGCAGATGCGTAGCTTCGGCTATCCGGTGGTGATGGATATTACCCACTCGTTGCAGCAGCCCAATCAGAGTGCGGGCGTTACAGGAGGTATGCCCGAGATGATTGAGACGATGGCAAAGGCTGCCATTGCTGTCGGTGCCGACGGTCTCTTTATCGAGACACATGAGAATCCTGCCGAGGCAAAGAGTGATGGCGCGAACATGTTGAGGCTCGACCTTCTCGAAGGGCTGCTCGACCGTCTGCTTCGCTTGCGTGAGGCTGTATTGTAAATATTTTATGTGACTAACGGCGGGCGGCCTTGATGCTGCTCGTTGTTGTATATATGAGGTGCGTGAAAAGAATATACTTACGGTGTCTGTCGGTGCTCTTGATTCTGATGTGTACACCGGCAATCCCGACGGCAGCAGCGGTTGGGGGTGATTCGCGTGCCGATTCGTTGATGGCTATTTTATCGCAGCGTATAGATGCTGAAGAGTTTGCATTTGGTGAAGCTTCCGGCTCTCTATATGTCAAACAAAATATAGATGTTGAAAAGAAAAATATAGGACTCAATTTCATTCCAGGTATGGCACGCTTCGATCGTGACGAGAATAGATACCTCAGTGAAATGTGTTACGATGTACGATTCTTCAAATACGCAATGCCTGTTATCAAAAGGCGTGTGGCAATAACAACACATAGACATGGGAGTGGTGAGATAGACTGCATATTGCTCTTTATGAATCCCAATATTTTTGGGGATAATATTTTAGGCGGAAAGTTCCTGTCGCCACTGCACTCTAAGAACAAAGATTTCTATTATTACAGTGTAGATTCTCTATATAAGGATATGTATGGCTGTGTAAAGATTAATTTTACACATCGTTTTGATAATATAAAACTACTCGAAAAAGGGTGGGTATTACTCGATTCCGATTGTTCGGTACGTATCTTCTCGGCAAACGGTTGGGATGAGCAGTGCTCTTTTGAGGTCTGTTATACTATGGGTGATGATGGGCTTCAACGTAATCTTGCGACAAATATAGAATTGTTTGTCGATTATAAATTCGCGGGAAACAAATTCAATGTTCTAGCTGATGCAGCTTTTTCATTTGATACTGTGCTTCCTATTCTTGATACGAAACAGCGTCTCAGTAAGTATAATATAGCTGTTGCATCTGTTGATGAGCTTCCCGATATAAAGATTGAAGACCGCTTAGCCTATGTCGAAAAAAGACGTATACGTCCGTTAAGCCTTTCAGATACTCTTCTTTATCGTGCAAAAGGGGTGTTCGATATTCGCCGGCAGGCCAAAAAAGATACATTGGATAATGATGCTGCCGATTGGCTATGGGATATTGGTGACCAGATGATAAGTAGCTATTCTGTAGAGTGGAATGGTGGAAAAATGCGTATGTCTCCTTTGGTGAATCCATCTTACTTGTCATATAGTACAAGCCGAGGACTCTCGTATAAAATAGCGCTTAATTTGTTAAGTACAGTAGAAAATGGTGAAGAACTCTCATTACGTCCTATGCTCGGCTACAATTTTAAACAGAAGGCTTTCTATTGGGATGTTGATGGTCACTATCTCTATTCGCCACGAAATATAGGCATTTTGCGTATTGATGTGGGTTCGGGTAATCGAACATACAGTAGTGAGGCTCTCAAATACATAGAAAAAATGGCTGCTGATTCACTTAATTTCGGTAGTCTCGATTTAAGCTATTTCCGTAATTTTTATGTCAACCTCTCGCATAGTACTGAAATAGCAAATGGACTCGAACTTTTAGTGGGTACTAACTATTATCGACGTACTCTTATGGGAACGGCCGGTGAAAAACTTGCAGCATCGGGTGTCCCTTTGAAAAAAAAGTATGTTCAACTAGCCCCTCACGTGCGTATTACCTGGCATCCCGGAATGTATTATTATATAAAAGGTACGCGAAAGGTTAATGTCGGTTCGCGCTTGCCGCGTTTTTCTCTTGATGTAGAGCAGGGCTTGCATGAAATATTAGGTTCGACGGGTACATATACTAGAACCGAACTCGATGTGCAGTATAATTTCAAGATAAATGAGAGCGACGCATTGTTTATGCGTGCCGGAGGCGGTGGCTTTTTCTATACAAAGAATACCTATTTTGTCGATTATGCCTTTTTGCGTCACAATAGCTTGCCGGTCGACCGCAGCGACGAACTCGACGGGGTCTTTCAGCTGCTTGATTCAGAGTGGTATAACGCTGCAAACAAATATTTCAGGACAAACGTTACTTATCTGTCGCCATTCTTTTTGCTGCAGCGTATGTTGCCACGTGTGAACTTTATAAAGAACGAGAGACTCTATTTCAATATGCTTTTTATCTCGCATCTGACACCATACTCCGAGGTGGGATACGGTGTGGGTACTCCTTATATCGACCTGGGGCTTTTTATGTGCGGTAAAAATCATAAATTTCATAAAATAGGCTTCAGAATCAATGTCTCCCTATTCCGAGATTAAAGAAAAAAAGAGTTTTTTTATGTTTTTTTAAAAAAATGTGCTATCTTTTTTGCTATTAATGTTTTTAATGCCTACATTTGAAAGTGATTAGGGTTGCTTTATACTCTTATGTGAGTGTATTGCGCCAAAGTCGGTTATATGCTGCGTTTTTATGCTTGTTTTTCTCGGTGTTGGGCGATTAAATGCGAATTTTGTACAATATGATGAGAATCCTTAGCTGGACACAGTGTAGTATTTAGATTTGAGACAAGAGCTTAAATATTTATTTATCATATAAATTATACGAGATGAGTTATTTGCGATTCGAAAAAACGCTGATGACGAACTTAGAAGAGTCGTTGCAAAAGGAGATTTTGAGGACAAACCGTTCCGGTGCGTACCACTGTTCGACTATCGTCGACTGCAATACCCGTAAGTATCACGGATTGCTGGTAGTTCCTATTCCGCAACTCGACGACGAGAACCATGTGCTTCTTTCGTCTCTCGACGAGACAGTGGTTCTTCACGGTGCCGAGTTCAACCTTGGACTTCACAAGTACAATGCCGACAACTTCAGTCCCCGAGGCAATAAGTACATTCGCGAGTTCGCGTGGGAGCGTGTGCCTACAACCATCTATAATGTGGGTGGTGTATGGCTTAAAAAAGAGAAAGCCTTTGTGCATCACGAGAACAGAATTCTTATCCGTTACACCTTGCTCAAGGCAAATACCGCTGTGACATTGCGCCTGCGTCCTTTCCTTGCATTCCGCAGTGTACGTGAGTATACTCACGAGAATCATGCTGCCAACCGCAGCTACCGCGAGGTTGAGAACGGTATAAGCATGTGCATGTATTCGGGTTATCCCGACCTCTACATGCAGCTCAACAAGAAGAATGAGTTCGTATATCGTCCCGATTGGTACAGAGGTATAGAGTATGTAAAGGAGCTTGAGAGAGGTTATGATTTCAACGAGGACCTCTTCGTTCCCGGTTACTTCGAGCTGAAGATGAAGGTCGGCGAGAGTATCGTCTTCTCGGGTGGTATCGACCCCATCAGCACTCGTACAATGAAGGCTGCGTTCGAGCACGAGGAGCAGATTCGTATCCCTCGCGACAACTTCATGCACTGTATGGAGTGTGCGGGTAACCAGTTCTTCAATGTTCAGGGAGAACACATCTATATTCTCGCAGGTTATCCCTGGTTCAAGTGTCGTGCACGCGACCTTTTTGTATCACTTCCCGGTCTGACACTTACTCCTTCGGGTAAGCCCGGAGAGTTCGAGCAGGTGATGCGTACAGCACGTATCGCCATCGAGGATTTCATCTCGGACAAGTTCAGTGCAGTGAAGATTTACGAAATGGAGCATCCCGATGTTCTTCTTTGGGCTATCTGGGCTATCCAACAGTATGCCAAGGAGCGCGGTGTCGAGGCTTGTCGTGACAAATACGGCGACCTTGTCCTTAAGATAATGGATTACATCCGTGCCAACAAACATCTGAATCTGCATCTTGCACCCAACGGCTTGCTCTGTACAAACGGACGTGACAAGGCTGTTACATGGATGAACTCTACAGCAAACGGTCGTCCTGTCGTTCCCCGTACAGGCTTTGTAGTAGAGATTAACGCTCTTTGGTACAATGCTCTTAAGTTTACACAAGAGATGGCCCAACTTATGGGTAATAACGAGGCTGTCGAGTCTTTGGTACGCCCCATTGCTCTTGCAAAGCAGGCTTTTGTAGAGGTATTCCTCAACGAGCACGGTTATCTTTACGACTATGTAGATGGCGATTATGTCGATTGGAGTGTACGCCCCAATATGATTTTTGCTGTTGCTCTCGACCACTCTCCGCTTGACAGCAAGCAGCAGAAGAAAGTACTTGATATTGTTACACGTGAGTTGCTTACTCCTCGTGGATTGCGTTCACTCTCACCTAAGAGCGTTGGATATAACCCCAACTATGTAGGTCCTCAGATTCAGCGCGATTATGCTTACCATCAGGGTACCGTATGGCCTTGGTTGGGTGCATTCTACTACGAGGCGTATCTGAAAATATATAAACTAAGCGGTGTATCGTTCGTCGAGAGACAGATGATTGGCTTCGAGGACGAAATTGTACAGCACTGTGTAGGTTCTATTCCCGAGTTGTTCGACGGTAACCCGCCTTTCAAGGGACGTGGTGCGGTAGCATTTGCAATGAATGTAGCCGGTATCTTAAGAACAAGCCATATTCTTAATCAGTACGAATCAAAATTAGAGGCTTAAGGGACTTTGAGGCTGTTCGGGCTTCTCTCCTTGCAAAAAATGAAAGATACTTGGAACAGCTTCGTGATTTCTTAGAATTTAAAAAGTAAAAAGATAAGCATTATGAAAGTACTAATGTTCGGTTGGGAGTTTCCCCCTCATATTTCCGGAGGTCTTGGAACTGCAAGCTACGGACTCACCAAAGGCTTTGTGCCTCAGGGAGACGTAGAGATAAAGTTCTGTATCCCCAAGCCTTATGGTGATGAAGATAACAGCTTCTTGAGAATCGTCGGAATGAACAGTGTGCCCATTGTTTGGAAAGATGTCGACTCAAGCTATGTCGAGTCACGTGTCGGTTCTATCATACGTCCCGATGAGTATTACCGTTACAGAGACCACATATATGGCGACTTCAGCTATATGAACACCAATGACCTTGGTTGTATGGAGTTTGCCGGCGGTTATCCCGAGAATCTTCACGAAGAGATTAATAACTACTCTATAATAGCAGGAGTAGTGGCACGTACCGAGGAGTTCGATATTATTCACTCGCACGACTGGTTGACATATCCTGCAGGTATCCATGCAAAGCAGGTATCGGGTAAGAAACTTGTTATCCACGTTCATGCAACCGATTTCGACCGCAGCCGCGGTAATGTGAATCCAACAGTGTATGCTATCGAGAAGAACGGTATGGATCATGCCGACCACATCTTCTGCGTAAGTGAGCTTACACGTCGCACTGTAATCGACAAATATCATCAGCATCCCGATAAGGTGACAACATTGCACAATGCCGTTACACCTTTGTCTGACGATATTATGGCTATCGAGCCAAAGAAGATACCCAATGAGAAGGTGGTGACTTTCCTTGGACGTATCACAATGCAGAAGGGTCCCGAGTATTTCGTCGAGGCAGCAGCACAGGTGCTCAAAAAGACACGTAACATTCGTTTCTGTATGGCCGGTAGCGGTGATATGATGAACGATATGATTAAGCTTGTAGCACAGCGCGGTATTGCCGACCGTTTCCACTTCCCCGGATTCATGCGCGGTCGTCAGGTGTACGAGTGCCTTAAAGCAAGTGATGTGTATATTATGCCGTCGGTGAGCGAGCCTTTCGGAATTTCTCCTCTTGAGGCTATGCAGTGCGACGTGCCTACCATAATCTCTAAGCAGTCGGGTTGTGCCGAGATTCTCGACAAGTGTATCAAGACCGACTATTGGGATATAAACGCTATGGCGGATGCCATTTACGCCATCTGTAACAATGACTCACTCTATGAGTATCTTAAGGTAGAGGGTCGTCGCGAGGTCGATGCCATCACCTGGGAGAATGTAGCACTGAAGTTGCGCAGGTTGTATGAAGAAGTAATGGCTCATTAAAAAAAATAAAAACAGAATAAAGATATGAAGACAATTTGTTTCTATTTCGAGATTCATCAGCTCAGACAGTTGAAACGCTATCGTTTCTTCGATATAGGTAGTGACCACTACTACTATGATGACTATGCCAATGCAAGTGCAGTGGCCGAGCTTGCCGAGAACTCATACGTTCCCGCGCTTACAACCCTGCTCGATATGATTAAGGAGAATAACGGTGACTTCAAGGTGGCTCTCTCTGCATCGGGTGTTGGTTTGGAGATGCTCGAGTTGTATGCTCCTCAGGTAATCGAGCTTCTTAAAGAGCTTGCCAAGACCGGTTGCTGTGAGTTCCTCTGCGAGCCTTATTCACACGGTCTCTCATCACTCGTATCTCCCACTGCTTTCAAGGAGGAGGTCGAGAGAATGCAGCGCAAGGTAAAGGAACTTTTCGGTACACAGCCCAAGGTATTGCGTAACTCGGGTCTTATCTACTCGGATGAGATTGGAGAAATGGCATCTTCAATGGGCTTCAAAGGTATGCTTGCCGAGGGTGCTAAGCACATCCTTGCTTGGAAGAGTCCTCACTTCCTTTACAACTGCGCAAATGCTTCGGGCCTGAAGCTGTTGCTCCGTGATTTCAAGTTCTCGGATGATATTTCATTGCGCTTCTCTAATCCAGAGTGGAGCGAGTATCCTCTGTTTGCCGAGACATACGTAGATTGGATTGCATCACTTCCCCAGGAAGAGCAGATTGTAAACATCTTCATGAACCTGTCGGCATTCGGTATGGCTCAGCCCCTTTCATCACATATCCTCGATTTCTTGAAGGCTATCCCTGCTGTTGCTAAAGAGCGTGGTATCAGCTTCTCTACTCCTTCGGAGATTGTCGAGAAATTCAAGTCGGTTGGTGCTCTCGAGGTTCCCTATCCTACATCTTGGATGGACGAGGAGCGCGACACTAGCTCTTGGTTGGGTAACACATTGCAGCGCGAGGCTTTCGACAAGCTCTATAGCGTTGCCGAGCGTGTAGCTCTCTCGGATGACAAGAAGTTGAAACAGGATTGGGATTATCTACAGGCTGCCGAGAACTTCCGCTTTATGACTACAAAGTCTAACGGTATCATCACCGAGCGCAGTATCTACGACTCGCCTTACGATGCTTTCACCAACTACATGAATATCCTTGGCGACTTTATGGCTCGTGTACGTGCACAGTATCCCGAGGAGATTGACAACGAGGAGTTGAGCGCATTGAAGCAGGTTATCGAGAATCAGGAGGTTGAAATTGTTCAGCTCGAGGCTGAGCTTGAGTCTCTCAAAGCTAAGGCTGCAAAGAAGACCACAAGAAAGAAAAAAGAGGCTGCCGAGTAAACAGTCCTTACTAATAATAAAAGAGTAGCGACCGCCAAAGGTCGCTACTCTTTTATTATTAGTTGTTCATAGAGGTTGATAAAGAAAAAAATCATAAGGCTGTTCATTGGTGCGCCATAGAAAAATTAGTAGAAGCTGTTTAAATTTATATCGTCAAGTTTTTTATAGAGCAAAAATTGGATGTTTATTTATATTTTAAGGGCGCATAGCGGGCTATGTAACCGCAAAAAAGAAACAAACA
>JAZNEI010000021.1:0-17113 GCA_045588485.1 Bacteroidaceae bacterium
GTACTGCATTAAGTTGTGGGAGAGTAGGTCATCGCCACTTTTTTTCGAAAGAGCTTTAGTTAATACTAAGGCTCTTTTTTTTGTTATAATCGCTTTGCCGTTAATCCCCCTCGTTCAGCTTGGGCCGATGGTACTGCATTAAGTTGTGGGAGAGTAGGTCATCGCCACTTTTTTGGGTGTCCTTTTTTTGTTTGTATTTTACTTGCTGTTAATCCCCTTCGTTCAGCTTGGGCCGCTGGTACTGCATTAAGCCACAGGTAGAGTAGGTCATCGCCACTTTTTATTGAAGGACATCCTATCAAGGGTGTCCTTTTTTTGTTTGTATTTTACTTGCTGTTAATCCCCTTTGTTCAGCTTGGGCCGCTGGTACTGCATTATGCCACAGGTAGAGTAGGTCATCGCCACTTTTTTTTAGAGAAGAGCTTTAGTTATACACTAAGGCTCTTTTTTGTTTATGCAACTATTATCATTGCTTGTAGGGGCGATTTCTAATCGCCCGCCACCGCGTTTATGGGGCTTAACGTAAAATTCTGAGGGATTTTATTTTCATGCATATAATTTTGCTAGTCTAAAAAGGAAAAAATCTTTATCTTTTACCCCTCTTAACTGTGCTCTATATGCTTTTATTTTAGAATTGAAAGATTCAGAAGCGGCATTCGTGGATCGTTTGTCAAAGAAATTTTATGCACATTCTTGTGGGTTCAATGTAAAATTGTGTCATATAGTGATATTCTGCATAAAAATGGTTAGTGATAATGTTGAGTATATAATTTGAAATTTGAAGATTTGTGCTTATTAGACAGAATAATAGTCAGCGAATTAAAAGTCAATGCGAGAGTAGTTAACTTCTCTCGCATTGACTTTTAATTCCGTTGGCAATAATCTTAAGATAATCTTTTATCAATCGTCAATGTCTATGATGTTAAATTTCTTGTCGAAAGTCAGCTCGAGTTTGTTCGACAGCTTAATCTCATAATCGTTGTTGTCGCGGTCTATTTGAAGAATCTTTGCATCGGGGTATCTTTCTGTTACAAAATTCTTGATGTCTGCTGGAATTAAAGCTGCGGGTACTGCATCTTTTCGACAGTCGAGTTCTTTCCACTCTCCGTTGCGTGTGAATTCAACCTTTGTACCATCTGTGAAGATAACCTCGTAGTTGCGTGAGATAAATTCTCGGTCTTCCTTGACAAGCGATATTTTAAGATTCGAGAAATGTGTTGTCAACAGACTCTGAGCCGCTGCCGGCAACTGCTCCTTTGTAATTAATCTGTCACGCTCATCTGCTTTTACATTTGATAATGCTACAAAAAGTGTAAATGTTACTAAAAAAATCTTTTTCATACTTTTATTCTTTAAATGTTTATAATATCTTGTTCATTATTGATAATGCAAAGATTATACACGATTCTGAAATGAATTTGAAATTCAAGAAATTTTACAAAAAAACTGTAACTATTATTTTTATTTGGATGCATCTTAAATCTATCCTTTATAATATATAGTATTATTCGTTTGTGAGTATCTTTGCTGTAAACAGCGAACATATGCTGCACTCGCTGTAAAATGTCAAAGTGAACATTGCCTATTTTGCTCGTTTGTTGCTATCTTTGCTGTAAACAGCGAACATATGCTGCACTCGCTGTAAAATGTCAAAGTGAACTTTGCCTATTTTGCTCGTTTGTTGCTATCTTTGCGCTATGATTACACGTTGCTACCTTGAAATAACAAATATTTGCAATCTAAACTGTTTTTTCTGTCCTAAGACCGATAGAGCAAAGAGGCGACTTACTCTTGATGAGTTCGAGACGCTTACCAATCGTTTGCAAGGGAAGATAAAATTCCTCTATTTTCATCTTATGGGCGAGCCGTTACTGCATCCTCTGTTGCCTCAATTTATAAGAATTGCACGAGCAAAGGACTTTGTTCCTGTGCTTACTACAAATGGTACTCTGCTCCCTAAGGCATTCGATGTGATTGATTCACTGCCACATAAGATACAAATATCGCTTCATTCGCACGAGGGTAACAATCGCGAGGATGCCGAGGGGTATATTCGTGATGTAATGCGATTCTCTATTGAGGCTGCATCGCGAGGCATTGTTATTGTACTGCGTTTTTGGAACGAAGGGGGGAGTGATAGTAATAATAAAAATCTTATACAACTTATTTCGCAGTACGTCACGCAGCCTTGGGTGCAGCGTTACGATGGGTGGAGGCTGAAGGAGAATCTATATATCGAGTATGATAAAATATTTGAGTGGCCCGACAGTGAACGGAACGAATATGCCTGTGATGAGTCCTTTTGCTATGCACTACGAAATCAGATAGGTGTTCTTGTCGATGGCAGTGTAGTTCCTTGTTGCCTCGACCATGCAGGAGAAATAATTTTAGGAAATCTCTTTGAAACAGAGCTTGAGGAAATTCTTGACTCTGAACGGGCACGTGCAATATACGATGGTTTCACACGTCATGTCGCAGTTGAACCTTTATGTCGTCGCTGTGGTTATGCAGCGGTCACCAAACGTTTCAGAAAGTAGTTCACTACTGTTAAAAAAAGAAAATAGTATC
This sequence comes from Bacteroidaceae bacterium, assembly GCA_045588485.1. Classification (GTDB taxonomy): domain Bacteria; phylum Bacteroidota; class Bacteroidia; order Bacteroidales; family Bacteroidaceae; genus HGM04593. The sequence goes on from JAZNEI010000021.1 coordinate 2,569, forward strand.
ATTTTTTCGCTTTTACTCTGCATTGTGTTAGTATATTTTTTTACTACCTTAGCGGTCGTATTAATTAATTTTGTTTTATTATGAAGAAAAATTATTTCTATCTGTTGTTTATGGCGCTTTGCACCGTGTGTATGTTTACTGCTTGCAGTAGTGATGATGATGACAACAACGATGTAAAAAAGCCTATTGTGCTGAATGATATTATTGGTACCTATAAGGGCACTTTGCAGGTGATGGGTAGTCCTATAGAGGAGCAACTCACACTTAATAAGATTGATGATTCTCATGTTCGAGTACAGCTCAAGGACTTCAGCTTTGGTGCTATGAGTATTGGTGATATAAGCGCCGACTGCTCTGTTGCAAAGAACGAGAGTGCTACTGAGTACGATATTTACGGTACTGCTACGGTAACTGTGGCAATGTTAGGAAATGCAGAACTTCCTGTTGTTGTCGATGGTGATTGCGATGGTAAAGAGCTTGAGGTTACAATCTCTATTAAAGATATTCCTGCAATAGGTGAACTTGAGGTAGAGTTTTTTGGAAAAAAATAAATTAGGAAACTTAAGATAATAACAACAGCGCCCCATTCTCAGTGGGACGCTGTTGTTATTATGAATATATCATCTCTCAGAATCTGTATCCTGCTGCAATATTCAGGTAGATGGGGTACATAGCGAAACTTATTGTCTTGAAACTGCTCTTGAAAAGTTCGTTCACTCCCCATGTGAGCTGTGCCGATAGTTTTACTCTATCCGATGCGTTCCAGTGTGCTGCGGCCTGCAATCCCCACGAGAAACTGTTTATCTCGTCCGAAAAATCGTATGTGCCTTTGCTCTCTTTATCAAATATAATCTTGTCGCCTGTCGGATTATCCTTACGCAGATATCCATCGTTGACGTATCCATCGAAACTGCCGTTTAGCAGATAAGAGAAAAAAAGTCCACCCGAAAAGTCGAAATTCTTGTTCAATCGGTAAACGGTTTGCACCGGGATTGTGAGATACAGATTATCGCTGTTCGTGTGTACGTCACCCGTCCAATTTCCACGTAGCTTATTGCCTCCCTCGCCAATAATCTCGGTGCGGTAGTTTTTTACTTGTGCATGAGTACTCATGGCCTTTTTCTCTACTCTTATTCCGCTGCCTATTCCCCATCTGCCGCCTATCCAACGTGTGGCATTGACCTCTAACGTGGGGGCAAACTGCGGTGAGTATGATTCAATCTTGCGAATCTCTTCGGGAAGTGGAAGGGGGGATGTACCGCCTATGTTCACTCCTATTTTCGCGTCAAATTCCCATATTCTGCTACTCTCTTGTGCCGATGCAGAGAAAATAGCGACCATAAATATTAATATTGTTGTTGCTCTCTTTCTCATCTTTTCCTTTTTTATTCATATAATAACTCAACCTCATCTATGCAGAGGGTACTGCCCGGGGCTCCTTTAAACTCGTCGCCTCCGCTACTCGATGCAAATACAACGGCAATATAATATTTGCCTGCAGCAAGTTTCTCGGGGTCGATGTTCTTGCCGTAACGTGTGTAGTCAAATGGAATTTCGAAGCGTCGCCACTCGTCACTCTCTACCTTTTCGCTATCATTCATAAGCGCTGTTGCCACCATTCTGCTGTGTTCGAAATTATTTGAAGGGATATAACCATCGAGGTAAGGTGTATCATCACCTTTCTCGAAGAACATTGCATATATACTGAAGCAATCTTTCTCATCGGTGTAGTTACCGTTGTCGTAGAACTCTTTGCCTGCGGTGTAACGGTAGTAGCCTGTCAGTGCAGTGGGCTTATGCTTGAATGGCACACCGAATCGGGTCGAGTTTAGCGAGTTTGTCAATGCTGTAGGCAGATAGAATGTTCCCATAAACAGATTACCTGCTGCAATGGGTTTTCCCACTCGCTCGCCCCATTCGCCGGTAAGCAGTGTCTGTAATTTCAGACATCTTCCGCTGTACCCCTCTTCCTCTATTGTGGTGGGGTAACTGTTGGGCGATGTTATGCCTTGCAGTTGTGCGGCAAGGGCAAAACCGGGGTTGCCGCTTGCCCAAACAAGAGGTGCGGAGCCATCCGAAGTCTCATGGAATTGGTAGTAGTTATCTTGCTGTATCACACTCTCGAAATGGTATTGTGTGGGGATTTCTCTGTTTTCGGGGTAGTGGATATCTACAAGGTAGACACGTTGCCACATGCGGCTTTCTGATGTTACAATATAACGCACGGGGGTGCTGAAATCTTGCGCCTTGCTGTCGATTGACTCTACATCTATGGTATCGCCTTTCTCAATAACCTTAAGGATGGCACCCGGGGTAAGTTCGAATGTGGGAGATATGGAGCTAAGGTCGGTGCCGAATGCAACTTCAACCGATATCGGATAGGCTTGTGCTTCGCTGTCGTAAGGACGGTAATAATCGGGAGTACCCTCTATGCTTACCCCTTCAGGAAGGGTTATCGAGAGAATGTCCGCTTCGGCATTGGGTGCCTCGTCCTGAATACAGGCTGTCGGCAGGGTGGCTGCCAATAGCAGAAATAGTGCTGTCTTTTTCATCGTATTTTATGCTATTCCAAAAAGTTCTATCTCAAAAATGAGTGTCGAGAATGCAGGGATGGGACCACTCGAGCGTTTGCCATATCCCATCTGCCACGGGATATATACTATCCAATGGTCACCGATGCGCATATTCTGTAATGCTGTGCCAAAGCCTTCGATAAGGTCGTTCACGCGCATGGCTTCGGGGCAATTACGTTTGTAGCTGTTGTCGAACTCACGTCCGTTTATCAACTTTCCACGATAGTGCAAGGTAACGACACTTGTTGGGGTGGGGTGACGCTCTCCTTCTCCTGACGATATTACCTCGTACAAAACTCCGCCATCGAGTCTTTTTATTTGTGGCTCATTCGCTTTTTGGGCCATATAAGCCTCGTTAATGGCCCTCTGCTGCTCTTTCTTTGCCATTTTAAATGGTTCTTAAAATATTCGCAAAGTTATAAAAGTTGTGTAATTGTTAAAAAACGGCAGAAGCATTTTTTTCTGCTTTCTGCCGTTTTTTAATGTCTTTTATATTTATTACTCTGTAATGAAGATTTTTTTACCGTTTCGGATGTAGATTCCGCTTCTTGTGGGCTTTGTAACTTTGCGGCCCAGCAGGTCGAATGTTCCGCTATCCGGTCTGTTTTGTTCAACCTTTTCTATCCCTGTTGATGATGTGTAGACAATTGTAATATCTTTATGTCCATCTACATTGTTTACTCCCTCTTTGCCTCCCTCGATACTTTGGAATATGTACCCGTCGATTGTTGGGATGCTAAGGGTGAAATTATCATCGGCAGCCATCATTGTGCTGCTTCTTTGCAGGGTATTACCCTCACTATCGGTGCAGGTAATGTTTATGGTAAAATAGGGCTGTACTACATATTGGTATGCAATGAACGGGTGAGCATCGTTCCATCCTGTAAATGTGTGGTCATTGTTTCCGTTCCAGTAGAGGCCGTTACTGCATTTAACGCTAAATGAGCCGTTGCTGTTTGTGCTGAATGTAAAGTTTCCTCCGGTGTCGCTTGCTCTGTTGGCCGAGCCTTTTGTGAGTGCAGGAATGTAGCAACCAAGTCCGTTGACTACTTTGTAATAGTTCCCTGCCGCCTCGATGAACCATACGTATGCAGGACTGCCCGATGCAGCACTATTGTCGGTGAGTATGTTATCTCCTATTGCCGATGCATTAAGGAATCCGTTACGGCTGCTCTCGTTCTTGTTGTTGAAGAAGAGATAGGAATTGCCGTTTTCTACCTTTGTGACAGCATTGCCTACAGCTTTGAATCCAATGTGTGCGTCGGTGCTGTAAGTGAGTGTTATTGTTGTATCGGTAGTAACGGTTATCTGCTTGGGCAGATTATCGCCAATAAGTGTGTAGTAAGAGGGTAGTGTACTATCCGAGGCGCTGAAACTCTCGCCCAATGGGGTGCTGTGCTCCTCGATTAAAATTATTCCGCCACGACTCTCGATGTGACGTAACGTCACTGCGTATGCTGTTCGCTCGTACGTAACCTTTACGCTCTTATGGCCATCAAGCTGTGCAAAAGATGCAGTATCTATGCTCTTTACTCTCATATTCTTAATCTCGGGAGCAGAGCACTCGTATGGCTCATTCTGTGCAGCGGAATGGTAATATTTCCCGATGAGATTTCCCTCGTTGTCGTAACACTCGTATGTTATCTGATATACAGGCTCGTATATCCAGGCCGAGCCTTGTGGATATATTCCTCCTACATTCAGTGTCAAAGGGTTGGTGACAGCACGCTGTGGCATTGGGAACAGGGCACCATCGCCTGCCATAATTGAAAAGTCGCCTGTGCGCTCGTTATATACGTTCTTTAGCTGAATGACATTGCTTCCCAATGTAACGGGTGAGCTTGTGCTGTTGATGAAACGACCGGTGGCAAGGTTGCGCAGTGCTACCGACTGCCCATCTGAGGTTGTGTTTGCAGCTGTAATTTCCCACACGTCGGCGCAAAATTCCTGCTCACTGATTTTTACATTGTTACCGCCATCATCTACCATTTTCCATCCTGCAAACACCGGTACATTGTTAGATATTCTTACGAAAGCACCCTTTTGAGGATAGTCTATTTGAGGTACTTCAGCCTCGTTGCCTATCGGTTGGAACTCCCATATTCCACCGTTGCCATCGTTGGGGTCGCTCCACATATTTATGGAGTTATTCTGTCCAGCACCTGCAAAGTTCATATACATTCCCTCTGCTGCTTTTTGGCTGCGTATGCTGTAACGATAGTAGTTGCCGTTCTTGCTGTAAACGGCCTCGCCCAAGATAAAATCGTAGTGACGTTTGTTCTCGTCATAATCCCAGCGTGCTGTATTGTTACTTGCAGTAGGTGTGCTGTTTACCGAGCCTTCGGGTTTTGCCTTGCATACAAGCGCATACTTTCCGGGGTTCGACGGATCTTCCATCAGTGCCCAAAGCTGATAGTCGTAGGCTGCCTCGCCCTCTGCTGCCACTGTGCCATTCCACAGACGGCCTGCACGGGCATTGCCTGTACCTATCTGGGGCGCTCCTTCGCGCAAAAGCTCGATACATTTTCCTGCTCGTGTGGCATCAGTGGCACCTGTTACAATATGATGCCAATGCCAATTATCTTCGGTAGATGTCTGGGGCATAACCTTATCGTCGCTGCTACTGCTGCCGCTTGTCATAAAGTGACGGCCATACTCGTAGTTGTTGTAGTTAAGAAGTACGCTGTCGGCAGTTACACGACGGCAGAAGTCGTCGAAATTCTTTTTGCTTTCAGGCGACCATCCTGTCTCGGCAATGGCAATTAATCGGGGAAGAGCAAGGTATTCCAAAAAGTAGTTGCTTTGTACATGCTCTGTCCAGAAGGTTCCCTGTACACCTATATAATACTTTTGTAGCGCTGTGGGAACACTGCTTGGTACGGGTACATAGTTGTATGTGGCACGAAGGTCGTCGGCACCTCCACCTGCTCCAACGGGCTCACCGGGGTTGGTGCTCTGTTTGCGGTTGATGTAGTAGGGACCCCAGGGGGTGATGATTGAGTTCATTCCCAACTGTGCAGCCTGCAAGGCTGTCGACTGTACCTTGCCCTGCTCCCAGCACATCATTGTTCCGTTAGTGCCTTTGATAAGGTCAACATTTGTTCCACCTGCCGAGAGGCTCTCGTTCCACATAATACTCTCTTTGCCTTTCTCGCGCAGATGGTCGGCAAGCAGACGCACGAAGCGCGATTGAAGTTCGCGTATGTTGCTGAATCCTTCGGCTTTCATAAGGTCGTTGCACTCTTTATTGCTGCTCCAGGCAGTTGTAGGGCACTCGTCGCCACCAATATGTACCTGGCTGTATGGAAAAATCTCAATAATCTCGTCGAGTACGTCCTTTGCAAACTGTAGCGTGGCGGGGTTTCCAACATTGAATACGTCGTTATAAATTCCACCGTCAACCTTTACACTATGACTGCCTGTGGGTGTGCAGCTGAACTCGGGATAGGCGGCAAGGGCGGCGCAGGCGTGTCCCGGAAATTCAATCTCGGGGATAACCTCGATGTGGCGCTCTTTGGCATATTCTACTATCTCTCGTGCCTCTTCCTTTGTGTAGAAATAGGGACCGTAGGGCTCGTTTGTGTAGTAGCCACCATAGATAGGATCGACACTCCACGAATTACTGCGTGTTGCGCCTATTGTGGTGAGCTTGGGGTATTTGTCAATCTGTATACGCCAGCCTTGGTCGTCAACAAGATGCCAATGGAAGCGGTTCATCTTGTAGTATGACATTACATCCAGCATACGCTTAATTTCGGCAACCTCGAAATAGTGACGAGCAACGTCGAGCATAAATCCGCGATACTCGAAACGTGGCGCATCTACAATACTCAGGCAAGGCAAGGTGTACTCTGTAACATTGCTGTCGCTCACCTGTGCCATAACACAAGGTGGCAGAAGTTTTTTTATTGTCTGAAAACCATAGTATAGTCCCTGCGCAGTTTTTGCCGAGAGTGTAATGCCTGTAGTTGTAATATCGAGCTTATACCCCTCGTCACCAATGTTTGTGCTGCCCGAATAGGGCGACACGGTTATAAGCGCATCTTGAATGTTGTTACCGATTTTTATATCGCCGGCTCGGACAGTGTTAATTGCTTTTGAAAACTTTCTAACCTCGCTAACCATCTCCTCGGATAGTCCATCGCTGTTTATTGCAAAGTCTTTGGGCAGGGTAAGCGTTCCCTGCTTAATTGCTATCTGCTTAGGTAGCGGAGTAAGATTAATTGTGTTGTCTGCTTTAATGCACAATGGTGCAAGCAGTGTAAGGATTAAAAGTGTCAGTGTAGTCTTTCTCATTGTCGTTCTTTTAGGTTGTTATTATAATGTAATGTTGTCATTATTGTCGTCGCCTTTTAGTATGGGCAGGCAGATGTGATATTTCACAGCAAGGATTCGGGTAAGGAATACGCTCGTTCCGCACAGAACGTGTGTTACCATAGTATTAAAATCGAGAAAATCGCAGATGCCAAATACGACACCGCCTATTACACAGGCCATTGCATATATCTCTTTGCGGAAAATAAGTGGAATTTCGTTTATGAAGACATCGCGTATCACTCCTCCGGCTGCACCGGTCATTGTTCCCATAATTATAGCAACCCAAAGAGGGTAGCCGAAATCGAGGGTCTTCTGTATACCTACAATGGCAAACAGTGCAAGGCCTATTGCGTCGAAAAGGAAGAAAGTATTATTCAAACGTATAAGATGCTTGCTGAACATAATTACACATATTAGAGCAAGCCCCGAACAGATTACATAAATGGGGTCGGTCATCCAGAATGGGGTGGTACCAAGCATCATATCACGAAATGTACCACCGCCAACAGCGGTAGCCATACCTACCACGTATGCTCCGAACCAGTCGAATTGCTTGGCCGATGCCAAACGTATTCCACTTATGGCAAATGCAAATGTTCCCAAGAACTCAATTATCTGTACAAATGTAGGCATTGTTATATCCATTGTATGCTATTTTCTTTAGTCTAAATTTGAATACTTTTTCAAGGTGAGTGAAGTGTATATTCATTGTCAGCAAATATACACTAAAAATGGGGCACTGCATATAAACAGTGCCCCATTAAAGTAAAATTTATATAATATTAATACTTAATCTGAGTAATGTTTGTGTAGTTGCCGCGTACAATCTTGAAATTGCTTGCAACTCCGCTGAAAGCACCATCCTCAACCTTTGTCTCCTCGGGGATGTAGGCTGTGTGAAGCTTGGGGCAGTACTCTACAGTCCATGCACCTATGTTTTTTGTACCGGGAACAAAGACAATGCTCTCTAAATTTTCAAGGTTCTTCAGTTTGCTCTCCTTGTCGAACGATTCTATTGGCTTTAACTCAATAGATGTTGCCTGTGGAGCAATCATGCAAATTTCGTAATTGTTTCCGTTCTTTCTGTAAATTACATTAGAGAAACTCTCGAGAACGCTGTTCTCGGGGTCGATATAGAATTGCTCTACCTTAGTTGCGTGAACCGAAAGACCTACAAAGTTATTTCCAAGTGATGTAATGTTTTTGCCAATATAAATCTCCTTAACCTCCTCGGGGGTGGCACGCTGAATATTCAGTGATGTAATCTTTAAATTATTTACACTGAAAGGTATGACAACCTGTGCTTCTTTGCTCTTTATGCTGAAGATGTTGAGCTGAGAGTCTTCGAAATTATATTGGAAGTTTTCATCCTCGTATACGGGAATAGTTATAATCGTAGGACGCAGATGGCCGTATGACGATGTTGTACCAATTCCAAAACTTCCATTGTTTGTGGGGTCACTCACATACCACTCTTTAATATTTGTAGTACCTTCGGCACCTGTATATACATAGTTCCAAGCGTGTCCGCCAATGTACCACTCACTGCCGGGGTTGTAAAGTTCGCCATTGATGGTGAAACAGGGAATACCCTGTGAGTGCATCATAACGGTAAGCAGGTCGGCATATCCCTGGCATATTGCCTCTTTGTTCTTGAAAACAGGGTAGGGATTGTTGTCTACCCAACCTTGTGCATATTTTACATTGGTTGTAATCCACTTGAATGCAGTGTTGTATTTCTCTTTGTTGTTCTTGCAATTGCTTACAAGTTCGGTGGTAAATGTCGCAATCTCGTTATACTGCTCTTCGGTAATTTGTATATTAGCCAATGTCTTTGCAAAATCGTAGCTGGGAGCATTCTGTAGTATTGTGCGCACCATAACGTAGGTCTTACCTGAAAGTAGTTTAGAACCGTCATCCTCGGGGAAAGTGACTTTCTGCTGTTGCATTGCACTGTTCTCTGTCTCTAAGTCGAATGCGTCATTCTCGTTTGTGCAGGCTGTCATAAATAGTGCGGCAGCTGCTAATGAATAAATTGCGTAACGTAGTTTCATATTTATTGGTTTTTATGGTTTCTCTTTAAATGCTTTGTAAAAAACGACTGTTTATGAATATAAATCGCAAATTTAAACAAATTATCTGCTATATTCTATTAATTTTTGTAATTTTTGCAAGTAAGGATAACTTGCTTTGAATAAAACGATTGGTAGGATTGTTTGAAAAATGGGTAACGAGTTTGCAACCGTTCGTATTTCTGAGTTCTTTATTGTTATGCTACAATGTGATAACTATTACGCTACAAAAGTAATAAAAGAATTGCAAACTTAAAGAGGTTGATGATAGTTTTCTTTCAGGATGCAATTCTTTTTGTTTGAGTGGCAAATATGTCAGAACATCTACCATTCCCGGAAATTTTATAATAACTCACCGGAATCGTTTGAGAGTATCTTCTCGGCAAAAATACGAGCCGCATAACTCTCGGGTATCAGAATTTTCTTAATATCCATGGCCCTAAGAATGGATGAATGCGTTGTATCGAGTGCGCGTGCTATGATATTCTTCACCTTTAGTTCCTTCAATGAAGCCACGGCTCTTAATGAGCTATCCATACTTTGCCCTATTGCAACAATTACACAATCGATTTCATCCAAAGGCAGGCTTCGTAATGAGACTCTTTCGGTTGCATCCATAATATATGCTAAGTCTATTCTATCTTTAACCTCTTCGATGCAATGCTCATTGCAGTCAACACCGATGACTGAGTGTCCCATATCGGTTAGGGTGGTAGCAAGGGTACTCCCAAAATTTCCTAATCCTATTACAAGGTATTTCATACGCATTCGTCTTTATTAGTTTATTATTATATCTTCTTTTGGCAAACGGTATTTTGGCTGTTCTTTTTGTGGTAGAATGCTCATAAGTACGGTAATGAAACCTACGCGCCCCAAGAACATAAGCACCACTAACAGAATTTTACTTATATCGCTTAAAAGGGGTGTAATGCCCAAGCTCGAGCCTACAGTAGAGAATGCCGACACACTTTCAAATAGCAAGTCATTTGATGGTAAGTTCGGTTCCAGCAGCAAGAGTGCGACATAGAAAATAGCAATGATACATATTGAGCCAAATACGACGACCAGTGTTCTTCGTATCGAACTGTATGTGATTTCACGATTAAACAGTGTTGTGAAGTGTTCGCCTTTAATCAGCGACTTTAACGAAGCGAGAGCCACTACAAATGTATTTACTTTGATACCTCCTGCCGTAGATTGTGAGCCACCACCTATCCACATCAGTACCAAATATAGAATGATAGTCACTCCCGAAAAATCACTTAGTGAAACGCTGTTAAAACCCGCTGTTCGTGGTGCTACGGCATTAAACAGAGACTGCACAATCTTTTCACTAAAAGAGAATGAGGCAAGCGACCCATTCCACTCAAAGAGGGCAATGCCAATAGTTCCAAGGAGTATAAGAACCAGAGAGGAATATAGTACAATCTTAGTGTTGATATCGGCAATGTGCATATATCGTGACCGCTGCCCGTCCTTTCTGAACACTTTATGCAAGAATTCTGAGCCATAATATAAAAGAACTCTTTTTAAACTCATAAGTATAGGAAATCCGATACCGCCCAAAACTATAAGAAGCGAGATTGTCAGATAGAAAATGTTATGATTGTATAGTATCAAATCATTTCCGAGATTCCCCTCCAGTGTGGAGAATCCGGCATTGCAGAATGCTGATACGGAGTGAAAGAGAGAAAAGAATAACTCATCTCGGAGGGTCATTCCCATTGTTGAATGAATACTAATCCATACGAAGAGAGTGCCAATTATCTCTATCACGAAAGTAAACCCTAAAACATTTGTCAACACAGATTTCAGTGATTCGGAACTTGACGCTATCATATTCTTCAGTGAAAATTGAGAATATAATCCGATGCCACCCATGAAAAATAGGGCAAAGAAACTCGTTATTGTCATAATGCCTAACCCGCCAATCTGAATCAATAGAGCTATGATTATCTGCCCCTCTATAGTAAATGTATGTGCAATCTCCACTGGGCTTAATCCTGTAATACATACTGCACTTGTTGAGATGAAAAGTGCATCTACCATAGGTAGTCTGATATGCTCCAATGTAGAGCGAGGAAGCAAAAGCAGCAGAGCACCGAAGGCTATCAACGTTATGAAACAGACGACAATCAAAAGCGCCGGATTTGTTCTTTTGTTTACGAAGTTTACTATCCACTGCGATATTGTAATCAATGACAGTAGACCTATGACGCTTACAATAAAATATTTATGACTCAGAAAAGACCATGCAAGGGTGATAATTTGATTATCCCCGGACGCAACAAAAAACTTCGGTAATGCAGAAGCACAAAGCAATATGCCCAAAATTAGGGTAAATGACATCCTCTTACGCCAAACCTCACTCCAATGAACGATAATCTTATAGGCAAATGATATGAAATAGACCCACCAACCAGTGTTATAGACCGACAAGATGAAAGGCATCTCGTGGGCATCAAGCTCGAAACCATAATCAACTATCATGGCTGCGACAACACATATAGATGTCAGTATAGAGACTATCTTTACAATATAGTCCGTCTTTGAAACAATTGTCTTAAGGTCAATCATTGGCTTTGAACATTATGAACGATTCACGTCTATTATGTCGCACCTAAAATATTCAATATATCAAGTAACGGTAATATAACAAGTAATGGTAACTCATCTGCAAAATTAGTAAAACAGATGTTAACTGCAATACAATATACATAAATAAATAATTCTATACATTTTAGACATAACGAAAAACTATTATTATTTGTTATTTTAATAGCTGCCAGCGAGTTATGCATTGCTGCGCAATATGATACATAACTATGAAACGTGACAAAAATCTTAGAAGCTGTTTAAATTTCTAAACAAATATTATATCGGAAGCTGCTATTTCGTTGTCTTTTATGTTCAAAAATGCCTGTTTTTATCTTTTTCTCGGTTACGTAGCCCGCTACGCGCCCTCAAAAAAAAATAAAACATTCTATTTTTGACCTATAAAAAACTTAACGATATAAATTTAAACAGCTTCTTACTCGTTTTCGGGTGACGATTAGGCAACCGTTCTATTTCATTACCTCGCGTCTCTTTGCTAAATTGCTATTTCTCGTGTGTTCGATATTTTCAGTGTAATGCATTTATTATCAGTTCAAGAAGTACTATTGTTTCGATTTAGGTCGATTGTTTCAGTGTTTTTTTGTAATATTTTGCTTAAAGCGAAAATTAAAGTTCTGGCTATATTTGAGGTAAACCTCGAATATATTCTGCACTCGCTTTGAAAAACATCAAGCAAGCTTGATATTTTTCGCTCGTTTGTTTGCTAATTAGAAAATAAAAGATATATTTGTGCAATCAAAATGATATCATATTGTATAACTAAATAATTACTATTATGGATGCAAAGGTAAAAGGTGAAGAGAGGTTTATAACCCCTTCGAGTGGATGGCTCATGTTGTTTGTGTGCCTCATCGGTCTGGTTGCAGGAATAGCTGTTCCCGGTGTAATCGAAAGCAACAGTGGCGACGAGGGTGCAGGCGCATGGTGGTGTCTGGTGCTTGTTTCAGTGCTCTCACTTGTGATGATGTGTGGTCTATTTATTGTGAACCCCAATGAGAGTGCCGTAATGACATTTTTTGGTAAGTATGAGGGTACGGTCGTAGAGAATGGTTTCTTCTATATGAATCCATTTATGACAAAGAAGAGTGTATCGCTACGTGCTCGCAACCTTAATGGTGAGCCTATAAAGGTGAATGACCTTATGGGTAACCCGATTATGATAGGTGTCGTGCTTGTGTGGAGGGTGAAAGATACATTTAAGGCATCATTTGAGGTTGATAACTACTCTCGTTTTGTGGATATTCAGAGTGAGGCGGCTATACGTAACCTTGCAGGAGCCTATCCATACGATAATCTAGAGGATGAAGATGCCAACATTACACTCCGCAATGGAGGCGAAGAGGTAAATGAACTTCTTGAAAAATCACTGTCCGAGCGTCTTTCCATTGCAGGAATTGAGGTTATAGAGGCACGCATAAGTTATCTTGCATACGCTCCCGAGATTGCAAGTGCTATGTTGCAGCGTCAACAGGCAACAGCTATGGTGGCTGCACGTCATAAGATTGTAGAGGGTGCCGTGGGAATGGTGCAGATGGCTCTTGAACAGTTGTCTGAGAAGGATATAATAGAGTTCGACGAAGAGAAAAAGGCAGCAATGGTAAGTAACCTTATGGTAGTGCTTACAAGCGACCGTGCCGCTACTCCGGTTGTTAATACAGGTACATTGTACCAATAAAATCTCGACCCTATGGCCAAAGAGAAAAAATCTTTTGTGCTTAGGATAGATAGCGAGACTATGTCGGCGCTCGAACAGTGGGCTGCCGATGAGTTTCGCAGTGTCAACGGGCAGTTGGAGTATATAATAACCAATGCTTTACGAAAGAACGGTCGTTTAAAGAAAAGTACCAACTTAAAAGATAGTTGATAGCATTCAGGTGCATGGTATTACACCATGCACCTGAATGCTAATTACGCTATCGGTACTCTATCCCTCTTACTTTGAGTCCAAGATTTACCGGAATTTTCTCTAACTCCTCTCCTTTACCACTACGAGTATAGCTCGCTTTAAAATAGAGAGGAAAGAGAATACTCTCTTTTAATATTTTGTCTCTTTGTTTGCCATCGTAATTGCTGTCGTTATTCCAGCGTCTCTTTGTCTCGCTATGGCAGTCGGCAAAAACAACCGCGACAAAATATTCACCGGGCTCTATTATCAGTTGCTTTTCGGGGACAATGCAAAACTCCTGTTTTTTTCCTTTCGGTACTTTTATCTCAATCGGTTTCTCAAGTATCGAGCTGTCGAGCTTTTCGGTACGGCGAATATCTATTTTTAGCTTAAGGCTGTCGATATTGTTTGATTGCGTACTAAATAGAATCTCCTCGACCTCGAAAGGATGCTTGACATTTATTACCGACCCAACCTCGGCACCCAGCTTGTCGGGAGTCCATTGAGTGACTCCTCCCGGAAAACGTGTTCCCTTGCCAAGAAGTCTTTTATGCTTTTTCTTGCCGCTGTATATAGTAACATTGTCAAGTGTGTCGCACTTCTCTTGGGCAACAGTGTCGGTGAAGATACATAATATAAGTGCAATGATAAAAACTCCTTTCATGTACCTTTTATGTTTTTAATCTTCTTTATACTCTAAGATATCTCCAGGCTGACAATCGAGAGCGCGACATAGTGCGTCGAGGGTGCTGAAGCGTACTGCACGTGCCTTTCCGGTCTTAAGAATGGAAAGGTTAGCTTGTGTAATTCCTACCTTCTCGGCAAGCTCGCCCGAGGTCATCTTGCGTTTTGCAAGCATAACATCTACATTTACTATTATCGACATATTATTAAGAAACTATTTAAATTTCAAAAAAAGTTTTTTTATTATTGGTGTCCGGTAAAACTTTTTCAGTCTCTCATTTAGTCTTGTTTGCTAAATTCAGCCTTTCATTGTTCTTTTTCTCCTACTTTTCGTGCCGACGAAAAGTAGGCAAAAGGCTCTGCGCACTGAAAATCTTAACGTAAAATGCTCACTATGT
>JAZNEI010000022.1:0-16900 GCA_045588485.1 Bacteroidaceae bacterium
ATTTCTCGCTCGTTGGTTAGTATTTTTGAGGTAAACCTCGAAGATAATTCTGCACTCGCTGAGAAAAATATTAAAGCAAGCTTTATATTTCTCGCTCGTTTGTTAGTATCTTTGTTGTAAAAGTGGCAATATTAGCTTCGTTAATAGCACTTCTTGGGATTATTCTATTTTTATCGGACAGTAATAATAAGAAACTGAAAAAAAACAGCTATGTTATCAGTACTTTATCGTTGATTGGGATAAAAAAGTACGAGGGATATACTAAACGTTTAGCGTATCCCTCGTTTTATAAACCATACTGTTAAATCTCTTCATTCTGTTGTGGAGCAAGAATCTTTTTGTAGCGTTCTCCATCGGATAGAATTTTGAAAGCCTCCTCAATATCCGTATCGTCACGCAGATTATAAACAACACCACCCTTTTGTCCATAATATCGTTTCACAATCTCATCACCTATGAGCCTTTTGATATGTGTAGAGAAATGCTCAAGCGAGTGACCTAAATTCTGCTGCAACTTACCCTCGAGCGACGCAATTTCATCTTTTGTTATCTCTTCGTATCCCTCGAACTTAATCATCTCCTTAAGTTGCTTCAACATCTTGCTACAGCGCATATCATAGCTGAATCCACTCTCAATGAGTCTCTTCTTGAATATCTCATAATCGGCATCACTAATTTCGAATAAAGAGGCCGAAGCAATAGTATCGTATCGCAAAGCATACTCTGTAGCAAAATCAAACATAGTCATATCTTGCATAAGATAGAACAATAATGTCGAAAGCTCCTCGCTCTTAGGCTCAACATCGGGACGTATACCTCCACCGTCGCGAACCTCGCGCCCGGCTACTGTGTAAAATACATTAGTGAGGCTATCGGGGATACGTTGTACAGTACCGTCACTTCCACGATGACTATAGTCGAGTGCCTGAACACAACGTCCGCTGGGAATATAATACTTTGAAGTTGTAAGTTTCAAATATCCGTTTCCCGGCAGAGAACGTGTAGTCTGCACAAGTCCCTTACCAAATGTACGGGAACCTACAATTACGGCACGGTCGAAATCCTGCAACGAACCGGCAAGAATCTCGGAAGCTGATGCAGTATTGCCGTCGACGAGTATTATCAGAGGCGACTCGGTATCCATAGGCTCGCGTGTCGTCTTATACTCCTCGTTCGACTGCTTAATTTTACCCTTTGTTGTTACAATAGTCTTACCCTTTGGCACAAACAAGTTAACTATATTCACCGACTCTTGCAGCGAACCGCCTCCATTGCCTCTAAGATCGATGATAAACGATTTTGCCCCTCTTCCTTTAAGGTCGACAATGGCACGGCGCATCTCCTTTGCGCAATTCTCGGTGAAACTATCGAAAAGTATATAGCCTATGCTATCGCGCAATATACCATAATAAGGTATAGAAGGCAGAGCTATGCTCGCACGTTCAATGGTAATATGCATAGGTTTCTTAACTCCCGGACGCTCAATCTCGACTCTGAGTTTTGTTCCCGGCTCACCGCGCAGCAAATTACTGACACTATCGGTTGACATACCTCTTACATCTACCCCGTCCACGGTCAGAAGAGCGTCGCCACACTTTAGTCCGGCTTTTGCTGCCGGCATATTATCATAGGGTTCGGCAATAACAGTTGTCTTTTTATCGGTATGATATCGAATCATAGAGCCTATCCCTGCATACTTACCCGTTATCATCATTTTCAGTTCGTCGGCATCATCCTCGGAATAGTATACGGTATAAGGATCCAACTTACTTAACATTGCATCCACACCATCCTTTATTATTTTCTCGGGCACAATAGTGTCGACATAGAATAGGTCAAGCTCTTTTATGATGGTATTAAAGATATTCAGTTGTTGCGACAAATTGAATTTACGGCGGTCGCCACTGAATGCAAGCAGAGTGAAAATTGACAGCACTGCCAAAGGAAATACAATAAAAGGTATTCTTTTACGCATAAGATTATAAGGAATTTACTATTTGATTCCGCGAAGATACATCATTTAGTTCCTTTTATCACTCTTTTCAGGGTTATTTTAAGCTAAAAAGGTACTATTTTGTACTATTTGATGTTTTTTCGAAAAAAAAATGCTTTTTTTCTTGGCTGTAAAAAAAAGAAGTACTACTTTTGCATCGTCAAACGAGAAAGGTCGTAAAAATTCTTCAGTAGCTCAGTCGGTTAGAGCACCTGACTGTTAATCAGGGGGTCGTAGGTTCAAGTCCTACCTGAAGAGCAAGAGCGACAAAATAAGGGTTCAAGTTTGACTGACATTCTTCAGTAGCTCAGTCGGTTAGAGCACCTGACTGTTAATCAGGGGGTCGTAGGTTCAAGTCCTACCTGAAGAGCAAGAGCAAAAGACAACCATTTCGGTTGTCTTTTTTCTTTATAAGAACACCCGACTACTCTGCACAATAAAGATATATTTATTAACGCTATAACAATTTCTGCTTTTGGCATTAGGTATTAAACTAATTTTAATTATTTTTGCATTTATATATTCTCTATCAGAAAGAAGTTGCTTAATTTTTGTCATTTGCAATACACAGCTTCAACAAAGAGAAGAGTTTAATAGAAATTAAAACAGCATCGGAATATTTAATCTAATACAATTCATCTATGAAAAAGAGAGTATTTCTTCAGTTAGCATCTTTGGCAGCAGCCCTATTTCTATCCTTGCCATCATTTGCTCAGAGTGAAAGCGTTATCACCCTATCGGGTAATGCATACATAACCTCAGGGAGCACAGCATCTATTGATGAGAACAACTGCGCCATACGCAACTGGAATGACAAAGAGACAGTGATTAGCTTCTATTTCAGAGCACAGAAAAGCGGCAACATGAACATTGCCTTACAAGCAAAAGGAAACTCGCGCATCGAAGTCTCTTTGCTTGGCAAAAAGAAAAAAATCACACTCAACAGCAACACCCTTTCTCGTGTAGAGTTGGGTAAATTCAAAGTTAAAACCCCCGGGTATATAAAAATGGATATCCGCGGTTTGAAGATTAACGAAGGAACCGATTTCGGCTCTATTGCATCCGTTATTGTAGGTGGTGATGTAAGCCCCGTAGTTTGCGTTGCTCCTAACTTCAGCACCCATTTCGGACGACGCGGTCCATCGGTACATTTGGGTTACGTACTTCCCAAAGAAACCATAGAGTGGTTCTACAACGAAATTATTGTACCCGAGGAAGGCGACATCCCCAGCAGCTACTATATGGCCTGCGGATTCGGTGAGGGTTACTTTGGTATGCAAAACAACAGCCCACACAAAAGAAGAGTGCTCTTCTCGGTGTGGAGTCCATACGAAACCGACAACGCAGCCGAGATTCCCGACTCACTGCGTGTGACACTCGTCAAGAAAGGCGAGGGTGTAAGAGTTCAGGATTTCGGAAACGAGGGTTCAGGCGGACAGAGCTTTATGCACTATGAATGGAAAGCGGGCGAACGTTGTCGTTTCCTTATGGGCGTTAGACCCGACGGCAAAGGCAGCACTGTCTACACAGCCTACTTCTTCGACAACAATCAGGGCAAGTGGAGACTCGTAGCCTCTTTCCGTCGACCCAAAATCACTACATGGTACACCAATGCACACTCTTTCTTAGAGAACTTCAACCCCGTAATGGGCTATATCAACAGAAAGGCATACTACGGTAACCAATGGGCACGTACAACAGACGGCCGTTGGATTCCTGTAACCAAGGCACGTTTCACATGTGATGCAACCGGTAGCCAAGAGATGCGTCTCGACTACACAGGCGGAGTAGAAGGCGAGAATTTCTTCCTCTCTATGGGAGGTTTCTTTGATGAATATACTAAATCTCGCACCTATTTCGACCGCACCGGCAACACAACCGAGGCACCCGACATTGATTTTTCGACACTCGAATAATCCAACACTCGAAGAAGCATAATAGCCCTCCATTGTCCAGATATGTGACAATGGAGGGCTATTTGTCAAAGAAACGATAGGTTCAAACAACAAATGTTATATTAACATAATTTTTGATAAAAACATTGCGTAATTTATCGTAATTCTATTTTTTTGTACATAATCTACCAAACAACCACACAACGGAAATCAGTTCTAAAACTGGACACAAAATTATAATAACAAGACAAATGAAAGACTATAGAAAAACCAAACTGGCATGCTACCTGGGGTTTGTGACGCAAGCCATCGTTGCAAATTTCACACCACTTCTGTTTATGGCTTTCCATCGTGAGTACAAAATATCAATCTCAAGCCTTGCACTTATTCCGGCACTCTTTTATATCGTTCAGTTAATCACCGACCTTCTATGTGCTAAGTTCAAAAACATAAACTATCGGAAAAGTATAATAATATCGGCTATAACATCCGCCATCGGACTTGCCGGCTTAGCCTTTTTACCCGAGTTTTTTCATAATCCACTAATAGGAATTCTCATTTGCGTCTGCATTTATGCAGTCGGCAGTGGCCTTATAGAAGTTTTATGCAGCCCAATAATTGAGGCATGCCCTTTTCCCGACAAAGAGAGCATGATGAGCCTGCTTCACTCATTCTATTGTTGGGGAGCAGTAGGAGTGATTGTCGGCTCTACAATTTTCTTTACGCTTCTCGGGCTTGAAAATTGGCGAATCCTAACCTGTCTATGGGCATTGATTCCACTCTATAATATTATTAATTTTGCAACCTGCCCCATTGAGCCTATCGTACAAGATTCCGAAGGAATGAACATGAGCCAATTGCTTAAAAACAGAACATTCTGGCTTTTCCTTATCCTAATGGTAGGTGCAGGTGCCTCAGAGAGCACTATGGCACAATGGACATCAGCTTTTGCCGAAGCATCTTTGGGTGTTGACAAAGCTATCGGAGACCTGGCAGGACCATGCGGATTTGCTTTCTGCATGGGACTTGGACGACTATGGTACGGAAAAAAGGGGCATAACCTCGATTTGTCAGCCTACATGATAGGCTCAGGCATTCTTGGTTTCGCAGCTTACTTGACAGCCTCCTTGTCAACAATTCCACTAATAAGTTTTGCAGGATGTATGATAAGCGGCCTTGCCGTTGGTATCATGTGGCCCGGCTCTATCAGCCTCACATCGGCCCACATTCCCACAGGCGGTACTGCGCTTTTTGCCCTACTCGCCCTAGCTGGAGATATGGGCGGAACTTTAGGACCGTCTCTTGTAGGATTATGCACAAAATCGGCAGAGAACAACATCCAAGGCGGCCTTCTTGCTGCATCAATATTTCCTATTGTTTTAATTGTTTGCCTCGTCCTTATCAGACGTAAAAAGTTCAAGACAAAAGCATAACTATCAAGATTATAGCCTACTAATATAAAAGGACACTTCATTGCAGTGCCCTTTTTTGGCGGTGAATTAATTTACACCACCGAATTTATTTATTTACAATGTGTTAAGTTAAGTGTTTCAGCTGTTGAAAGAAATAGGACGTAAAGGACATCATTGCTGCTTGATTTCAATTCTTCATTATGCCAAACTGAGGATTTGTGATTTAAAGACATTAACGATACGTGATTTTGTCGATGGGTTGTTGAAATTTGCAAAGGTCATTAATGCAAAAGATGATACAATAAATATCATAAAAGATATAGCGAGTAGAATTTTTATTTAATAGTTAATTATCAGATATAAAAATGGCGTATATAGTGAACCTTATAGTCCCTTATACGCCACCTAAGTTTATTCACAATGCATTTTTGGAATATGCTTGATTCCATAGCTTTGCTTTCAATGGCTTTGTATACATTGACACTCGCTGTATTTTGTCTTAATTACAACCTACATGTAGCCTTCTATGTAGCATTTTGCAATTTTCATAAAAAAAACACTAAAAATCAATCAGTTAAAATTCAAACACCTATTATGCAGAGGCGCCCTTTTATTATTCTCTTTAATAGAAACAGGATTTAAAGCCCCTACTCTACTACATCAGCCACCACATTTCCATCGCGTCCAAAGCCGATAAGCACCCTACCGCGACGACCTATTTCGAGAATAGAAACGCCTTCAGTGGCACGATTGACGACAAGCAAAGAATTTTCGTCCTGAGTACGGACCACTTTTATTATAGAATCGGATATAACAGGATTACCCTCGTATAAAAGAGAGTCGTTTAGATATAAGTCGTAACCCAATCCATCAAACTGTTTAGAGAAAGAAATCTCATAGCAGTCCTTCACCTTCACTTCATTTGAAGCCTGATAGTCTATAACATAATAGACAAAAAGCATCACCGACATTATAATCATAAAAAAGAACAGCACACTGCCAAACAGGAACCTCATATTCGCATCCCGACCTTTTGTATTACGCATAAATATAAACTAAACTTTAATAGGTTAACATTACCAAAGAGGAAATCCCCCTTTTGTCTGCCCAAATACCGGGCGAAGATACAAAAAAAAGAGATGAAAAGCGATAAAAAGAGTTCAAACATTTGGTAGGACAACATATTATTATTACTTTTGCAAAAGAAATGATGATTGAGAGGGGCCGACAAGCCCCTCTTTTTCATACAATATATTCACACACAATCTATCTTCTACAAAACAGCCTATGATTGACAAACAAAAAGTCATTGAGCTTACACAAGAGTGGCTCGCCGACAAAGAGTATTTTATGGTAGACGTAACCATCAGTAAGGATGACAAGATAACCGTTGAGATTGACCATGCCGATGGTGTCTGGATTGAGGATTGCGCCGACCTTAGCCGTCACATTGAATCGGGTCTCAGCCGCGAGACTGAAGACTATGAACTCGAAGTCGGTTCGGCAGGCCTTGGACAACCCTTCAAGGTTCTGCAACAGTATATCATACACATAGGAAAAGAGGTTGAGGTTCTTAGCAAAGCTGGTAAGAAATTCAAAGGAACACTGCTTAGAGCCGACGAACAGGAGTTTGTAATAGCCGTAAGCAAAAAAGAGAAAGTTGAGGGCAGCAAACGCCCCCGTATCATCGAGGAAGAGACAAGCTTTGGCTATGGCGATATCAAATACACGAAGTATATTATAAATTTCAAATAAAATGGCAAAGAAAGAAGAAACAGTAAGCCTTCTTGATACATTTCAAGAGTTCAAGGAGTCGAAAAACATCGACCGTACAACAATGATAAGCGTACTCGAGGAGAGTTTCCGCAAAGTGTTGGTAAATATGTTCGGAACCGACGAAAATTACTCGGTAATTGTCAACCCCGACCGTGGTGACTTCGAGATTCAGCGTCGTCGTACAGTTGTAGACGACAAAGATGTAAAAGACAGTAATTTCGAAATAGGTCTTAGCGAGGCACAGCTCATCGACGAAACTTTCGAGGTTGGCGAGGAGGTTAGCGAACTTGTCAACTTTGCCGAGTTTGGCCGTCGTGCCATCCTTAACCTTCGTCAGACACTCGCTTCAAAGATATTGGAGCTTGAGAAAGACAGCCTCTACAACAAATACAGCGAGAAGGTAGGTACCATCGTAAGCGGAGAGGTTTATCAGATATGGAAAAAAGAGATTCTTCTGCTCGACGACGAGGGCAACGAGCTTATTCTTCCCAAGAGCGAGCAGATACCTTCGGATTTCTACCGTAAAGGCGACCACGTACGTGCTGTCGTTGCCCGTGTCGACAACCAGAACAGCAACCCGAAGATTATACTCAGCCGTACATCACCAATGTTCCTTCAGCGTCTTTTCGAGCTTGAGGTTCCCGAGATAAACGATGGACTCATCACTATCAAGAGAATTGCCCGTATCCCCGGCGAGCGTGCAAAGATAGCAGTAGAGACATACGACGAGCGTATCGACCCTGTAGGTGCTTGTGTAGGTGTAAAAGGTTCACGTATCCACGGTATCGTACGCGAATTACGTAACGAGAACATCGACGTAATCAACTACACATCAAACATCGAGTTGTTCATCAAGCGAGCTCTCAGCCCTGCAAAGGTATTCACCATATCTCTTGACGAGGAGAAAAAGAGCGCAGATGTATATCTTAAGCCCGAGGAGGTATCACTCGCAATCGGTAAGAATGGTCTTAACATCAAACTTGCAAGTATGCTCACTGAGTACACAATTGATGTATACCGCGAAATTGAAGAGAACACACAAGAGGATGATATCTACCTCGACGAATTTACCGACGAGATTGACGAGTGGATAATCAGCGCAATTAAGAAACTCGGATACGACACAGCAAAGGCTGTTCTGAATGCACCCCGCGAGGTACTCATTGAAAAAGCCGACCTCGAAGAAGACACAGTAGACCATGTCCTCAGCGTTCTAAGAGCCGAATTTGAAGACGAACAAGAAGCCAACGATTAAGAAACTGTTTTAATATCTTTAAACGGATACAATTATTTGTCCTTAAAATGATATAAAAACACTCTTTATTGCTCTATGTAATGGATTATCGTGTAAACCACCGATGATTTCATAAGCAAACAATATTAATCAAAACAGTTTCTAATTAAAAAAGTATAAGATGAAGATAAGACTTAATAAAGTACAAGAAGAACTTAACATCGGGCTCACCACGATTGTAGAATTCCTGCAAAAGAAGGGCATCGACATTAAGGAAGATCCTAATGCCGTTGTACCCGAAAATGGATACCATCTGTTGATAGAAGCATTCAGCACCGATAAAAATGCCCGACTCGAATCGGATAAGTTCACCAAGGAGCGTCAAAACAAAGACAAAACAAAACCTGCAACAAGTGAGCCTAAGCCTGTAGAGAATACTCCTCAGACGAAAGTAGAGACTCAGCCTGCCCCCACTCCTGCAAAAGAGGAGACAAAGCCAATGATTAAAGTAATGGGTAGCATCGACCTCGACGAGCTTAAACGTAAGCAGCAGGCAGCAAAGGGCGACAAGCACAACAAGAAAAAGCAGAACACGCCCGCCCCTGCATCCAAGAAAGAAGAAAAGCCCGTACAGCAGGCCGCGCCTGCTCCTGTGGTAAAAGAGGAGAAGCCCATTGAAAAAGTTACTCCTGCACCCATAGAGAATGAGGAGAAGCCTGTAAATCAAGAAGAGAAGCAGGCACCCGTAAGTCTTACACAGGTTGAAGATATAAAACCTGCATTCAACGTTGTAGGCAAGATCGACCTTTCGGCTATCAACCAATCGACACGCCCCAAGAAAAAGAGCAAAGAAGAGAAACGCAAAGAGCGCGAGGAGAAAGAGCGCCAGCGTGAGGAGCAGCGTAAGCAGCAGAAAGAGGCGCAAAAGAGCGCCAACAACACTCAGGGCGGTGACAAGAAAAAGAAACGTGCCCGCATAGGCAACCAACGTGTCAACATAGACAATGTACAAGGTAACGAGCCTCAGCAGCAACAGCAGCAAGATTGGTCGGGCAACCGCAATAAGAACAAGAGCGACAATCCCTCACAGGGCAGCCGTAAGGAGCGTGATAACAAGCACAAGCGTTTCGACAAGTCAGAGGTCAGCGACGAAGATGTTTCAAAACAGATAAAGGAGACATTAGAGCGTCTCACAAGCCGCGGTAAGACAAAATCGGCAAAATACCGTAAGGACAAGCGCGAGCTTGCTGCCGAGCGTCAACAGCAGCAGGCCATGGACGAGATGGAGCAGAGCAAAGTACTAAAGCTCACCGAGTTTGTAACCGCCAACGAGCTTGCCAGCATGATGAACATCTCGGTGACACAAGTTATTGCAACCTGTATGAGCATCGGAATAATGGTATCTATCAACCAACGACTCGATGCCGAGACCATCAACCTTGTAGCCGAGGAATTTGGCTTTACAACAGAGTATGTGAGTGCCGATGTAGCCAACGCAATCGAAGAGGAGAAAGACTCCGAGGAGGATTTGCAGCCCCGTGCACCTATCATCACCGTAATGGGACACGTCGACCACGGTAAGACTTCGTTGCTCGACTACATCCGTAAATCGAACGTGATTGCAGGTGAAGCCGGAGGTATCACACAGCACATCGGTGCCTATAACGTAAAGATGGAGAACGGCAAGCACATAACCTTCCTTGACACTCCCGGTCACGAGGCATTCACCGCTATGCGTGCCCGTGGTGCCAAGATTACCGATATTGCCATCATCATCATTGCAGCCGATGACAATGTGATGCCCCAGACCAAAGAGGCCATTAACCACGCAATGGCAGCCGGTGTACCCATCGTCTTTGCCATCAACAAGGTAGATAAGCCCGCAGCCGATCCCAACCGCATCAAGGAGGAGCTTGCACAGATGAATATGCTCGTCGAAGATTGGGGTGGAAAGTACCAGTCACAAGAGATTTCGGCTAAGAAAGGTATGGGTGTAGAGGAGCTTATGGAGAAAGTACTTCTCGAAGCAGAGCTTCTTGAGTTGAAAGCCAACCCCAACCGTAAGGCTACAGGTTCGGTAATAGAATCGACACTTGACAAGGGTCGCGGATATGTAGCCACCGTAATGGTTCAGAATGGTACAATGCGCGTAGGTGACATCGTAGTTGCCGGAACACAATGGGGCAAAGTAAAAGCTATCTTCAACGAGCGTAATCAGCGTATCAAAGAGGTACACCCCGCCGAGCCTGCACTTATCCTTGGTCTTAACGGTGCACCTGCCGCCGGTGACGTATTCAACGTCGTTGACAGCGAGCGTGAGGCACGCGAAATTACAAGTAAGCGCGAGCAGCTACAGCGCGAACAGGGTCTGCGTACACAGAAGATGCTCACACTCGACGAGGTTGGTCGCCGTATTGCCCTTGGTAACTTCCAGACACTCAATATCATTGTCAAGGGTGACGTAGATGGTTCAATCGAGGCTCTGAGCGATTCACTTATAAAGCTTTCGACCGAGACAATACAGATAAACGTTATCCACAAGGCAGTGGGACAGATTTCCGAGAGCGACGTAAGCCTTGCAGCAGCATCAGATGCCATCATCGTCGGTTTCCAGGTGCGTCCTTCGATAACGGCACGCAAAGTAGCCGAGAACGAGGGTGTTGATATACGCCTCTATTCTATCATCTACGATGCCATCGAAGAGGTTAAGGCAGCTATGGAGGGTATGCTTGCTCCTATAGTAAAGGAGGAAGTGACAGCCACCATCGAGGTGCGCGAGACATTCCACATAAGCAAGGTTGGTACTGTAGCCGGCTGTATGGTTCGCGAAGGAAAAGTAAAGCGAACCGACCGCGCACGCCTCATCCGCGACGGAATTGTAATCCACACAGGAAATCTTGCAGCCTTGAAGCGCTTCAAGGAGGATGTCCGCGAGGTAGGAACCAACTACGAATGTGGTATCAGCCTTGTATCACAAGACGATATCAAGGTTGGAGATATCATCGAGACATTCGTTGAGGTAGAGGTTAAACAGAAACTATAAAGAATGTAGAGGGTAAGGGTGTTGTATACCGCAGCACCCCACCCTATTATATAAAGTTACCAGCACACAAAATAAACACCTTACAAACACAATTTTATGAATAATTTGGATATTATACTGTTAGTGGCAATGGTTGTAGGTTTTGCCATTGGATATTTCAAGGGACTTATCAGCCAGCTGTCATTTGGTGTAGGTATTATACTGGGACTTTTTCAGGCAGTGATATTTTACAAAGCAGCAGGTGGGCGCATAGAATCGCTGACCGGTTGGGACAGCATTATATGCAGCATCATTGCATTCGTAAGTATAATTGTATTGGTATTGCTTGTTGTAAAACTTATAGGATGGCTTTTGCAGTTTCTTCTCGATGCCATTAAGCTTGGATTCATAGACAAGATTCTTGGCGGCATTTTCAGTTGTGTCATATCAATGATGCTTATTGTTGGAGCAGCAAATGCCTCGCATGCCCTCTCGTTGGGAATAAAAGCATTCGACAAAACAACACAAGAGAGTTCTACGTTATACAAACATGTACAGGATGCAACCTTTTCGCTTATTGGAGAGATGAAAAAGTGATAGATGAAAAAGAAAAGCAATAACATATTCCGCAAGATAGCCGACAAGGCCTACGAGTATGGCTTTGTCAGCAATATAAAGACCGAGATAATTGAGAAAGGACTCAATGAAGAGGTCATAAGACTAATATCAAAGAAGAAAAACGAACCCGAGTGGATGCTCGAGTTCCGACTACAGGCCTACCGTTATTGGCTCACACTCGAGACACCGCAGTGGGCGCATCTTGATATTCCTCCCATCGACTATCAGGCAATCTCGTACTATGCCGACCCTACAAAAAAGAATAAAGATAAGCAGAATAAAGAGATTGATCCCGAGTTGATGAAGACATTCGAGAAGTTAGGTATCCCCCTCGAAGAGCGCTTGGCATTAAGCGGCACAGCCGTTGATGCAGTCATGGACTCGGTATCGGTAAAGACCACCTTCAAAGAGGAGCTTAAAGAGAAAGGGATAATATTCTGCTCGATGAGTGAGGCCATTCAAGAGTACCCCGACCTTGTACGAAAATACCTCGGGTCGGTAGTCAATTACCGCGATAACTTCTTTGCAGCACTCAACAGCGCCGTGTTCAGCGACGGCTCGTTTGTATATATCCCATCAGGAGTACGCTGTCCCATGGAGCTATCGACCTATTTCCGCATAAACGCCGCCAACACCGGTCAGTTCGAGCGTACACTAATCGTAGCCGATGACAACAGCTACGTATCTTACCTCGAAGGCTGCACCGCCCCAATGCGCGACGAGAACCAGCTTCATGCAGCCATTGTAGAGATTATTGTGTGCGAGAATGCCGAAGTAAAATACAGTACCGTACAGAATTGGTATCCCGGTGATGCCGATGGCAAAGGCGGTGTATACAATTTTGTAACAAAGCGTGGCGACTGCCGAGGCAACAACAGCAAACTCTCCTGGACACAGGTCGAGACAGGCTCGGCTATTACCTGGAAATATCCCAGCTGCATACTGCGCGGTGACAACTCACAAGGCGAGTTCTACTCGGTGGCAGTAACCAACAACTACCAGCAGGCAGACACCGGAACAAAGATGATTCATCTTGGACGTAACACACGCAGTACTATCATCAGCAAAGGAATATCGGCAGGACGCAGCCAAAATTCATACCGCGGTCTTGTTCGAGTAAGCAAGAATGCCGATGGAGCACGCAATTACAGCCAATGCGACTCACTATTGCTCGGCGACAAATGCGGTGCCCACACATTCCCATATATGGACATACACAATGAGAATGCAGTGATAGAGCATGAAGCCACAACATCTAAGATATCAGAAGACCAACTCTTCTACTGCAACCAGCGAGGCATAGGTACCGAAGAGGCAATAGGCCTAATAGTCAACGGCTATGCAAAAGAGGTTATAAACAAACTACCTATGGAGTTTGCCATCGAAGCACAAAAACTTTTGAGTGTGTCGCTCGAAGGAGCAGTAGGTTAATAAGAATAGGAAAAAGACAATGGAAAACCTTATAGAAATAAAAAATCTTCATGCCACGATAGATGGCAAAGAGATACTTAAAGGCATCAACCTCACCGTAAAGCCAGGCGAAGTACACGCCATAATGGGTCCCAACGGCTCGGGAAAGAGTACACTAAGCAACGTACTTGTAGGACACCCTGCCTACACCGTAACCGAGGGCGAAGTAATATATAAAGGGAAAGACCTCCTGGCACTCAGCCCCGAGGAGCGCAGTCATGCAGGAATATTCCTCTCGTTCCAGTACCCTATTGAGATTTCGGGTGTCAGCATGACCAACTTTATGCGTGCAGCCATCAATGCCAAGCGTGAATCGCTTGGCGAACCTGCGATGAGTTCGAGCGATTTTCTGAAGCTGATGCGCGAGAAACGCGCCCTCGTAAACCTTGACAGCAAGCTAGCCAACCGTTCGGTAAACGAAGGCTTCAGCGGAGGTGAAAAAAAACGTAACGAAATATTCCAGATGGCAATGCTTGAGCCAACATTAAGCATCCTCGATGAGACCGACTCGGGACTCGACATTGATGCCCTGCGCATCGTTGCCGAAGGAGTCAACAAACTGAAACGTCCCGACACCTCGACACTCGTCATAACCCATTATCAAAGATTGCTCGACTATATCAAGCCCGACATTGTACATGTTCTGTACAACGGACGCATTGTAAAGACAGCCGGTCCCGAGCTTGCCCTTGAACTCGAAGAGCGCGGATACGACTGGATTAAGAATCCCCAATAAGAGAATGATGAGCAACGAGAAAGAATATATCGAAATTTTCGAAAAAAACCGCCAACTGATAGAGTCACCCTGCGCCCCACTGCTTAACCGTGAGCGCAGCGAGGCCATCGAACGGTTCAAAGCCAACGGATTCCCAAAAGAGAACGACGAGGAGTACCGCCATACATCAGTAGTAAAGCTCTTTGCTGCCGACTACGGTATGAATCTCGGCCGCGTCGAAATGCAGAGCAGTCCCGGCGACCTGTTCAGTTGCGACGTACCCAATCTGAGGACCCGTCAAGAGTATATCCTCAACGACAGCTACTGCGAGCCATCGGAGTGCAAGAGTACCCTACCCAACGGCGTACTTCTTGGAAGCCTCAACAAGCTTGCCCAAAGTCATGGCACACTTATCGAGTCATACTACAACCGACTGGCCAAAGAGGGCGACAGCATTGCACAGTTCAACACAGCCTTTGTTCAGGACGGATTATTACTGTACATACCACGTAACACCGAGCTGCACGAACCCATACAATTGGTTACACTGCTACGTTCGAACATAGAGATGCTGAGCAACAGACGCTTACTCATTATTCTTGACGAAAATGCAAAAGCCAATCTGCTTGTCTGCGACCACTCATCGAATGAGAAAGCTACCCTCTCGACACAAGTCACCGAGATATTCCTGCTTCCCGGAGCAAGTCTAAACCTAGTAGAAATCGAGGAGACCGAGAGCAAAAATGGCCGTCTGAGCCACCTCTTTGTAGAACAAGATGCCAACAGCAACTTTACACACAGCAATATAACCCTTACCAACGGATTCACACGCAACAACACAAAGGTTACGCTCACAGGAAGTGGTGCCGAGGCACATCTGAACGGTCTTGCCATCTGCGATAAGGTGCAGCACACCGACAACCACACACTCGTAGACCACAAAGTAGGACACTGCAACAGCAGCGAGCTATACAAATACATCCTCGACGAAGAGTCGACGGGAGTATTTGCAGGAAAAATGCTGATACGCCCCAATGCACAGCACACCACCTCGCAGCAAACCAACCGTAACCTATGCCTCACAAAGTGTGCCCGTATGTATGCACAACCCCAGCTCGAGATTTACGCCGACGATGTAAAGTGCAGCCACGGCTCTACAGTGGGACAACTCGACGAAAATGCCCTCTTCTATATGCAGCAGCGCGGTATTCCCAAAGACGAGGCACGCCACCTGCTTATGTTTGCCTTTGCCGGCGAAGTTATAGACAACGTAACCATTGAAGCACTGCGCGACCGCCTGCACCTTCTTGTCGAGAAGCGTTTCCGCGGCGAACTTAACCGCTGTAAAGGCTGTGCACTGTGCAAGCAATAAAAAAAAAGATGTTCGACCCAAACAAAATACGCGAGCAGTTTCCCATACTCTCAACACAAGTTTATGGTAAACCTCTTGTCTATTTAGACAATGCCGCCACAACACAGAAGCCTCGCTGCGTCATCGACGCAATAAGCGAGGCCTATTGTAGCATCAACGCCAACGTACACCGAGGCGTACACCACCTCTCTCAGATTGCCACCGAGCAATTCGAAGAGGCACGACGCACAGTGCAGTCATTCATAAATGCTCCTCACAGCCGACAGATAATCTTTACCCGAGGCACCACCGAGAGCATAAACCTTGTAGCCACGTCATTCGGTAACAGTTTTCTAAAAGAGGGCGACCAAGTGATAATATCCACAATGGAGCATCACAGCAACATTGTCCCTTGGCAACTGCTTCGCGACCGCATAGGAATAGAGATAAAAGTCATTCCCCTGCTCCCCGATGCAACATTAGACGTAGAAGCCTACAGCAACCTTTTTAACGAGCGCACACGATTGGTGAGCCTCACACACGTCTCGAATGTACTCGGATGCACCAATCCCGTAAAAGAGTGCATCGACATTGCACACAGCAACGGAGTACCTGTGCTTATTGACGGAGCACAGAGCACACCACACACAAAAATAGACGTGCAAGCCCTTGATGCCGACTTTTTTGTATTCAGCGGACATAAGGTATATGCCCCCACAGGTATTGGAGTACTCTACGGCAAAGAGGAGTGGCTTGAGAAGATGCAACCCTATCACGGTGGCGGCGAGATGATACAGACAGTACGTTTCGAAAAAACCACCTACAACGAGCTACCTTATAAGTTCGAGGCAGGAACCCCCGACTATGTCGGAGCCATAGCATTGGGAAAAGCTTTTGAGTTTGTTCAGCAGATAGGAATAGAGAATATCGCAGCTCACGAGCGTATGCTCACGCAGTACACCCTCGAACGCTTCAGCGAGATTCAGGATATGCGCATCATTGGAAAGCCCGACGGCTCGGCAGTCTCTTTCCTTGTAGGCAATATTCATCCTGCCGACCTCGGCACCCTGCTCGACCGATTAGGAATAGCAATACGCACCGGACACCACTGCGCACAACCCCTTATCGACCATTTGGGAATCCCGGGAACAGTGCGCGCCTCATTTGCCCTCTATAACACACGTGAAGAGGTTGACACGCTTGTCGAAGGTATTAAACGAGTGGCACGAATGTTTGCCTGACACCCTCCTATAAAGAACTATTACTGTCCGATAAAATAGAATAATCCCAAGAAGTGCTATTGACGAAGCTAATATTGCCACTTTTACAACAAAGATACTAACAAACGAGCGAGAAATATAAAGCTTGCTTTAATATTTTTCTCAGCGAGTGCAGAATTATCTTCGAGGTTTAC
>JAZNEI010000023.1:0-2407 GCA_045588485.1 Bacteroidaceae bacterium
GAGCATTTTACGTTAAGATTTTCCGTGCGCAGAGCCTTTTGCCTACTTTTCGTCGGCACGAAAAGTAGGAGAAAAAGAACAATGAAAGGCTGAATTTAGCAAACAAGCCTAAATGAGAGACTGAAAAAGTTTTACCGGACATCAATAATAATTAATAGTGTGAAACACCTTGTAAAGGTTAATCCGCTTCTGAGGCTTCTGTTCCCTCTTGTTCTGGGAATTGTGCTTTCGTGGCTGTACAGCATTCCTCTGCTGTGCAGCCTGTCGCTTTTTATCATCTCATTACCATTTTTGCTATTTGGACTGCACTCCAAGGCTCCCCGTAATCTTTTTGGGGTAGCTGCTTTACTCTCAATGCTTGCTTTGGGCGCTGTTGTTGAACGTCTGGATGCAAGTAAGATGGCTCCTTGTTGGAGTGGCGAAAAGGGACGCTTCGAGGCGCAACTATGCGAGGAGGTCTATGGCGAACGTGGTACTGTAAGGTTGCTTGCAAAGGCTGTGCGTATAGGCCGTGATTCTATCTTGGGTGCCAGACGCGAAGGGCTTATAGAGATATCTTTTGCCAATAGCGTCGATATCGAGACTCTTTCGGTGGGCGATAGAATCTTCTTCGAAGCAAAGGTCGAGCAACCTCGTAATGCCGGTAACCCGGCCGAGTTTGACGTAGAGCGCTATATGTATATACGTGGTGTTACGGGGCAGGTCTATCTGCCCGTTGACGGATGGCGTTACATCGGAAAGGGTCAGCTTACACTCCCGATGCGTGCTTTGAAGTTTCGCGATTCAATCCTGTCGGTGTATAATAGGCTGAACTTCGGTAAAGAGGAACTTGCAGTGCTGTCGGCATTGACGGTAGGCGAGAAACGTGGTCTTTCGCGCGATATTCGCGATATATATTCCTCGGTGGGTGCGAGTCATATCCTTGCACTATCGGGACTGCATCTTGGCATATTATATATGCTTCTCACCCTTCTTCTGCCTATTCGTGCCAAGGGTGTAACAAGGCTTTTGCGAGAGTTGGTGGTGCTTGCTGTGTTGTGGGCTTTTGCCTTTATAGCAGGATTAAGCCCGTCGGTGGTGCGTGCCGCTATCCTTTTCTCGTTGATGTCGGTGGGGCGTTTGTTGCGTCGCGATACAAGCTCGATGAACTCTTTGGCATTGGCTGCATTGCTGATGCTTGTGCTCTCTCCCCGTCTGCTTTTCGATGTCAGTTTTCAGCTGTCGTTCTCGGCGGTGGCCACAATATTATTGTTGAATGGGTCTCTTTGCAAGATGCTTCGGGTTGATAGCCACTCGAACAAGGTGTATGCTTATATTGCACAAATTA
This sequence comes from Bacteroidaceae bacterium, assembly GCA_045588485.1. Lineage (GTDB taxonomy): Bacteria > Bacteroidota > Bacteroidia > Bacteroidales > Bacteroidaceae > HGM04593. The sequence goes on from JAZNEI010000023.1 coordinate 1,328, forward strand.
TAACAGTGTCGTTGGCTGCTCAGATTGGAACATTGCCGTTTATATGGCATTATTTTGGTACTTTCCCCCTCTATTTCCTGTTGACTAATCTTGTGGTTGTGCCATCGGCTTTTGTAATAATGCTGATTGCTGTGGTAATGCTTGCGCTCACTCCTTTGCCCTTTGTGCAGGGGTATGTGGCACAGCTGTTGAATGAGATAATAGGTTGTATGAACGGTTTTCTCTCCTGGGTGGCGCAGCTGCCGGGAGCGTTGTTCGAATTACCCTATTTAAATGCGATAGAGGCTACACTTTTCGCAGTGCTTATGATGATTGTTCTCTTTGCGTATGGCAAGAGAAGAGTAGTTGTTCGTTGGGGCGCTGTTGTGTCGATTATTCTACTTGTACTTAATGCATTGCCTCGTGGAGAGTGGCCTTCGCAGATTGTCTTTTACAATAGTCGCGGATTTTCTGCTGCGCAGCTTTTTGTCGACCGCGAAAAATCTTATCTGTTAACATCCTATCCATCGTGGGAAATAGATACACGATATATAGCTGAGCCTTATTGGGAGCGCGAACGTCTGTCGCCACCTGTAATAATTGAAAATGGTTATTACGAGCCATATAACGATGAGTATGTGAATGTAAAGAAGGGGCTTGTGTCGTTTGCAGGGCGCAGAATTGCTCTTGTTGCCGATGAACATTGGCGCGAACAGAATGTTATCGCTCCCGTCGATTGTATCTGGCTGTGTCGTGGCTTTTTAGGTGATATCAAGGAATTGCTCACCATCTTTCCGTCGCGTTATGTGATACTCGATGCTACGCTATATCAGTCGAGTAGGGAGCGTGTAAAACGTGAGTGCCGAAAGGCGGGAGTGCGTTACATCGACCTTTTGCAACAAGGAGCAGTGAAGATGCTTTGTGAAAAAACGGGTGTGCGCCTTGTATCGATTGACGATTGTGACATGAACCCAAAAAGTTGGACGGATTAATAGATAAATTTATTGGTAAAGAGTTCGGTATTGCACCGGACTCTTTCCTTTTAGTCTCAGTTTAATTCTGTCATTGTTGTAGTAATGGATATACTTCTTGAGTTCCTGT
>JAZNEI010000024.1:0-4504 GCA_045588485.1 Bacteroidaceae bacterium
AATTTGCTTTGCTTGTGGAGGGGGAGGCACCACCTTCTTCTCGGGCAGTGTGATGGGCACCATAATCTCCTCTTCAAGTAGTATACCCTGCTGTATAATCTCTCCTGTGTGTTTTTTCTCTGTTGCAGTCCACTCGAATGCTGCAAACAACACAGCGAATACCATGATGTAACCCAAGAGCAACCATGTTGTCTTTCTTGGCTCAAGATTAGCCGATTGGCTCTTCTTTTGTTCGATGTAATTTTTCTCGTTACTCATATTATTTTGTTTTTTTATAATTAGTCTGCTCAACCTTGCAAAAATAAACAATATTTTTCACTTCACCGATGTTTATTGAACCTTTTTTGCTTATGACATAATATTTTTTGTTTCCGGTACACTATAGGCTTTTGTTTTTCGTTTTTATCTTCGTAGAGACATTGCTGCCTCTTAAGATTTAAGCACTCTTTTGTTGGCAATTCAATGACTCTTTTTGCGGTTAAGAAATAAAAAAGCATTATCTTCGCCCTCGACTATAGTATTAGCGAGGCCTAAACTTACGGAATTTGATGAGAAAAATAGTGTTGACATTGATGCTGGTATTTCCAATGCTCCTCTTTGCGCAGGATGGCGGTAGTGCATTCAATATATTGAGGTTGCCCTATTCGTCACACGCAGCGGCATTGGGAGGAAGCAATATTTCGCTACCCGATGACGATATCATGCTTGCAATGCATAACCCTGCATTGCTTGCCAATGTCTCGGATAAGACGTTGAGTCTAAACTATATGACATATATGAGTGATAGCAAGGTTGCCGGTGCTGCTTTCAACAGAATGTTTGGCGAGCGTTCGGCTGCTGCTCTTGCTGTACGTTATATCGATTATGGCTCTTTTGACGGTTACGATGCCGATAATATCTCTACAGGAACATTCTCGGCAAAGGATATTGAATTATCTGTGCTCTATAACTATCTGCTTAGTGACAGATGGAGTGGTGGTGTGACAGGTAAGTTCATTTGTTCAAAGTATGAGAGTTACACCTCATTGGCGCTTGGTGTCGACCTTGGTGTAAACTATTATAACCCCGATAATGAGTTCTCATTCTCATTCGTACTGCGCAGTTTGGGCGGTCAGGTCAAGGCATTTGAAGATAAGAACGAGAGTATGCCGTTCGATATGCAGATGGGAATAACCAAGCGTTTGGCGCATGCTCCTTTGCGTTTGTCGTTGACACTTGTCAATCTGCACAAATGGAGTAAAGATAGCTTCACTAATCCCGATGGCAGCGATGATAGTTTCGGAGATATACTTCTTAAACACGCGGTGTTTGGTGCTGATCTGCTTATAGGAAGCAATTTTTATGCCTCGTTGGGATATAACTATCGTATAGCCGAAGAACTTTCGTCCGAAGGAACAAAATGGGACGGATTGACATTGGGTGCAGGAGTTAATCTTAAGAAACTGAAATTAGGAGTATCTTATAGTAAACTGCATGTATCCTCGGGTTCGCTGATGTTTGGAGCCTCATATACATTGTGATAAAAACAAAATACGATAATATGAAAAAGATTGTAATTGCTATTGACGGATTCTCGTCGTGTGGAAAAAGTACTATGGCCAAGTCTTTGGCCCGTAACATCGGTTACCTCTATTTCGATAGTGGTGCGATGTATCGCGCTGTGGCGCTCTTTTGTTTAGAGCAGGGCCTCATTGCCGACGGAGTAATTGATGTAGAGACTCTTCGTAGCAGAATGAATGAGATACGTATTACCTTTGAGGCTGACCCCGTTACAAAAAACTCGGTAACATTCCTCAACGGTCGTAATGTCGAGAAAGAGATTCGCTCGTTAGAGGTGTCCCGTATAGTAAGTCAGGTAGCGGCACTCGATTTTGTTCGCACAGATATGATTGAGCAGCAGCGCAGTATGGGAGAGGCAAAGGGTATTGTTATGGACGGACGCGATATTGGTACCACTGTATTTCCCGATGCCGAGATGAAGATTTTCGTAACAGCATCAGCCGAAGTACGCGCACAGCGCCGTTACGACGAGATAATAGCTCGCGGCGACAGTGCCAACTTTGATGAGATTCTTGAGAATGTACAGCAGCGCGACCACATCGACCAGACACGCGAAGTAAGCCCTCTGCGCAAGGCCGATGATGCACTGTTGCTCGACAACAGCTTTATGACACGCGAAGAGCAGGAGCAGTGGCTTCTAGAGCGCTTCAACGAGATAGTGAAATAATATTCTGAAATTCTTTAAGAATGTTGAAGATAGAGATTGACGAACAATCGGGATTCTGTTTCGGGGTAACTACCGCAATACAGAAAGCCGAGGAGGAACTAAGCAAAGGCGATACACTCTATTGCTTGGGCGACATTGTGCACAACGGTAAGGAGTGTGAACGTCTTAAACGTTTGGGGCTTATCACCATCGACCACGCTACATTCGCCACGCTACACGATGCAAAGGTGCTTCTACGTGCCCACGGCGAGCCACCCGAAACATACGAGATAGCCCGACGCAACAATCTGCATCTTATCGATGCAACCTGTCCTGTGGTGCTTAAATTGCAACAGCGCATCCACAAAAAGTGGGCCGAGAGTGCAGCCGACAATCGTCAGATAATAATATACGGCCAGGCGGGACACGCCGAGGTGCTGGGCCTTGTGGGGCAGACACGTGGCGAGGCAGTAGTAATAGAAGACATCTCTCAGCTTGGTCGTGTGGCAACCGACAAAGATACATATATCTATTCTCAGACAACAAAGTCGTTAGAAGGGTATAAACAGCTTGTTGCCGCGGTGAAAGAGCACGTCGAGCCACAACATAAGATAGAGTTTGTCGATACTGTATGCCGTCGTGTTGCCAATCGTATGAGTGGAATAGGCGAATTTGCAAAATCGCACCAACTGATATTCTTTGTCAGCGGTCGCAAAAGTTCCAACGGAAAAATACTCTATGACGAGTGTAGACGTATGAATCCCAACTCTTACCACATCGAGGGGCCATTAGAGATAGACTTTTCGCTGATTGACAGTGTCGAGAGTATAGGAATATGCGGTGCGACATCAACCCCCAAATGGCTTATGGAAGATTGTAAACAGGCAATATTAAATTATAAAAAACAAGAATATGAAAAACAGAATTAATTGTGTGGGAGTGCTCACCTCAGGAGGCGATGCACCCGGAATGAACGCTGCTATCCGTGCCGTCACACGTGCTTGTATTTATCACGGCATACGCATCAAGGGTATCTATCGCGGTTACAAAGGTCTTATCACAGGCGAGATTAAGGAGTTCAAGACCGAGGATGTAAGTAACATCATCCAGCGCGGTGGAACAATCCTTAAGACCAGCCGTTGCCCCGAGTTTAAGACCGAGGAGGGACGCGCACAGGCCTATGAGATGCTTAAGCAGCAAGAGATTGACGCTCTTGTGGTTATTGGTGGTGACGGCTCTATAACAGGTGCCTACAACCTTGCTCGCGAGTATGATATTCCCTGTATCGCCCTTCCCGGAACAATCGACAACGACCTCTACGGTACCGACGTAACAATCGGTTACGATACTGCTCTTAACACCATTATGGAGTGTGTCGATAAAATACGCGACACAGCATCGTCGCACGAGCGTCTTTTCATCGTCGAGGTAATGGGACGTGACGCAGGCTTCCTTGCTCTTAACGGAACAATCGCAACAGGTGCCGAGGCGTGCGTGCTGCCCGAGATTGACCCCGAGTTCGAGACAATTAACAAATTTATTGCCAACGGTCTGCGCCGTACCAAGAGTAGCAGTATCGTACTGTTTGCCGAGGGCCGCGAGAAAGATTATAATATTATGGAGGTTGCCGAGGGTATGCGCGAGCGCTTCCCCGAACTCGACGTGCGTGTATCCATCCTCGGATACTTGCAGCGTGGTGGCAGTCCCACAGCCAACGACCGTATCCTTGCCAGCCGCTTGGGTGTTGCCGCCATCGACGCTCTGCTCGAAGGTCAGCGCAACGTAATGATTGGCAGCCGCAACAACGAGATTGTTTACATTCCCTTTACAAAGGCTATCAAGGACGATAAACCTCTTGACCGCGACGCTGTTCGTGCACAGGAGATTCTTGCATCATAAGAGCGTGTAAATAGTGTACAAACAAATATAACAACCGAAAAATCGCGATTTTTCGGTTGTTATATTTTATGGTTATAATGCCAAAGAAACAAATTCTCCTTGTTATATATTATTGGTGTCCGGTAAAACTTTTTCAGTCTCTCATTTAGGCTTGTTTGCTAAATTCAGCCTTTCATTGTTATTTTCTCCTACTTTTCGTGCCGACGAAAAGTAGGCAAAAGGCTCTGCGCACGGAAAATCTTAACGTAAAATACTCACGATGTTTTTTGGGTGCTGCGGAACTCGCTTCGCTCAAACATCCTCGCACTTAATCCAAAAAACATCTACCATTTTAGAAGCTGTTTAAATTTCTAAAAAAATATTCATATAGAAGCTGACGGTTTCGTCGTTTTTTATATT
>JAZNEI010000025.1:0-3672 GCA_045588485.1 Bacteroidaceae bacterium
AGCATTTTACGTTAAGATTTTCGTGCGCAGAGCCTTTTGCCTACTTTTCGTCGGCACGAAAAGTAGGAGAAAAATAACAATGAAAGGCTGAATTTAGCAAACAAGACTAAATGAGAGACTGAAAAAGTTTTACCGGACACCTAATAATAATAAACTTTTTTTAGAAATTTAAACAGCTTCTAAGTATACTATGGCCGAGGAACTAATCATAGCAAATGGCGGAAAAGAGGATAAATACAGCCTGCTATACAAACAAATTGAGTCACTCACTACCGCCGAGAGTGACATCATAGCCAATATGGCAAATATATCAGCAATGATAAACGAAACATTCCACTTTTGGTGGACTGGTTTCTATCGTGTTGTTGGCGAGCAACTTATTTTAGGTCCATTCCAAGGGCCGCTTGCCTGCTCGCGCATCGCTTACGGACGCGGTGTCTGCGGAACAGCCTGGAAAGAGCAGCGTACAATTGTAGTCCCCGATGTCGACAAGTTTCCGGGGCACATAGCCTGCAGCAGCTTATCGCGCAGCGAGATTGTAGTTCCAATATTTGATAAAAAAGGCACCGTTACCGCAGTATTGGACATTGACAGCGAACATCTTGCCACATTCGGCGAATGCGACAAAAAGTGGCTCGAAAAGATTGTATCACTGATTAGATAAGTAAGACAGTTACCTGCATAAAATAAAAGAGTACAACATATAACTTCTGTTGCACTCTTTCATTTATTTATTCTTACTTCTTATCATTTTTTGCACCTTTGCCACGAGCCTCAACTTTCGCACCTTTCTTATTGAAGTTCTTGCCTTGATGCTTCGAGAAGCGGTTCTGTCCTTGCCATCCCTTTTTGTTCATCACCTTTTCGACCTGAGGTGCTGTAAGTATTTTTGAGAACTTACCAACATACTCCTTATTAATGTTTGCCACTTTAGCTTGTGTCTCATACATTTTCTGCAAACGCTCTATGCGCTGTGCATCTGTCAACTCGCCTTTTTTCTCGAATTTTGTAGGATAAGTGGCTTTCAAGGCTGCAACATACTCTTTATAAAGAGTTACAAACTTAGCCGAAGTCTTTTCGTCGAGCAGAAGCTCCTTACTCAACTTCTTTGCTCTAAGCTCTACTCTCTGTTCGGGTGTAAATTTACTTTTCTGTTGTTCTTGTGCATTTACTGAAAATGAAAATACAAATGCCAACAGCGCCAATACAAATAGATTCTTTTTCATCTTTAGTCATTTTTGTTGTTATACTCAACTATTTGACTATGCGCAACATATTAGGTTTAATTGTAAATCTTTTTTAACAAAAAAATGCAGACAAAGAAATGAACAAATACATTTTCTCTTATAGTTTTCTTGTCTGCACTTTTTTATCACCCTTGATTATTCTATCAGATACACTTTGTTAAATTGAAGTGAATTTGGTACATCAATGATTCGTTGATTTCGGCTTCCTCTAAAATGCAATGACAAATCTCGTTCTGCCTCGATATAGCGACCATCAACAATTACATCACATAACTCAACTAATTTGCGACGAAGAGGATGCGCGAGCAGATCCTCAAAACGGTATCCTGTATAGCACCAGATTGTTTTATCGGTCTGCTCTTTTATCATCTGTGCCAACCGAATAAAACCTTCAGGGTGGAACATCGGGTCGCCACCGGTAAAGGTAACATTCATATCGGCATCGACTATCAATAGGAACAACTCCTCTATTTCAATGGCTTCGCCACCATATTCGTCCCACGATTGCGGATTATGACAACCCACGCAATGGTTTTCGCACCCCGCGCAATATATCGAGGTGCGAAGCCCTATACCATCGACTGAAGTGCCATACTTTATATCGAGGATGCGAATGCTATTTGTGGATAACTCGGTCATTCAGCTCTGCCAATTTAGCCTTATTCCAACGCTCGGTTGTTCCAACAAGGTAACCTGTAATACGCTGCAACTTATCAATATTCTCGCTACCACATTTAGGACATACCTCCAATTCCTGCTGAGCATCCTCATAACCGCAATTCATACAGCGGTTACGATTGTGATTCACCGAACAGTAACCGATATCGTACTTATCCATCAAATCTACGATATCCATGATGGCCTGAGGATTGTGAGTTGCATCGCCATCAATTTCGATATAGAAAATATGACCACCACGAGTAAGATCGTGATACGGAGCCTCTACTTCAGCCTTATGCTTGGGTGAACATTTGTAATATACAGGAATGTGGTTAGAGTTGGTGTAGTAAATCTTGTCGGTTACACCCTTAATTTCGCCAAACTTTTTGCGATCAATGCGTGTAAAACGACCACACAAGCCCTCGGCAGGAGTTGCCAATACCGAGAAATTGTGCTGATAACGCTCCGAGAATTCACTTGCTCTATCTCTCATATAGGTGACAATACGCAAGCCTAAGGCCTGTGCCTCCTCGCTTTCGCCGTGGTGTTTGCCCGTAAGGGCTATTAGGCACTCGGCCAATCCTATAAAACCAATGCCGAGTGTACCCTGATTGATTACTCCACCTATAACATCATTAGGTTTCAGGTTCTCACACCCCATCCACAACGACGACATAAGCAACGGGAATTGCTTGGCAAGAGCCGTCTTTTGGAAATCGTAACGATCACAAAGTTGCTTGGCGGTAATCTCCAACAACTCATCTAATTTGGCGAAGAAACTCTCAATACGGCATGTCTTATCCTCAACATCCATACACTCTATGGCAAGACGCACGATATTGATTGTAGAGAACGAGAGGTTTCCGCGGGCGATAGATGTCTTCTCCCCAAAGCGATTCTCAAAAACTCGGGTACGGCACCCCATCGTAGCCACCTCATACTGATAACGCTTAGGATCATCCTCACGCCATTTCTCATGCTGATTGTATGTTGCATCCAGATTCACAAAGTTGGGGAAGAAACGGCGTGCTGCAACCTTGCAAGCCATTTGGTAAAGGTCGTAGTTACGATCCTCAGGCAGATAGCTCACACCTCGCTTTTTCTTCCAAATCTGAATAGGGAAAATGGCTGTCGATCCACTGCCTACACCTTCGTAAGTTGATTGTAATAACTCACGAATGATACAACGACCTTCGGCAGAGGTGTCGGTGCCATAATTGATAGATGAAAAGACGACCTGATTTCCTCCTCGCGAATGGATGGTATTCATATTGTGGATGAATGCCTCCATTGACTGATGCACGCGATTGACAGTGCGGTTGATAGCGTGCTGCTTGAAACGCTCATCACCCTGCAAGAAATCCAAATCGCCATAGATATAATCCTCAATCTCGGCCTCGTAGAGATGTTTTAGGTCAATACCCGTCAATTTCTCTATAGTCTTAACCTCTTCGATATAACTGCGACGCACATATGGAGCAAGGTAGAAGTCAAAAGCAGGAATTGCCTGACCGCCGTGCATCTCGTTCTGAACGGTCTCCATCGAAATACAAGCCATTATAGATGCTGTCTCAATACGCTTTGTGGGGCGGCTCTCGCCGTGTCCTGCCTGGAAACCGTGTTCCAAAATTTTATCCAATGGATGCTGAATGCAAGTAAGCGATTTTGTGGGATAGTAGTCCTTGTCGTGAATATGCAGATAGTTATTTCTTACCGCCCACAAGGTCTGCTCCGACAGAAGATAATCATCCACAAAAGGTTTTGT
>JAZNEI010000026.1:0-74388 GCA_045588485.1 Bacteroidaceae bacterium
GCTGCGGAACTCGCTTCGCTCAAACATCCTCGCACTTAATCCAAAAAATATCTACCATTTTACTAATTTTCCTATGGCGCACCAATGAACAACCTTATGATTTTATGAAAAAGTGGGCTTGCTTTAGTATTTTTGAGGTAACCTCGAAAATAGACTGCACTCGCTTTGAAAAATATTGAAGTGAACTTCATATTTCTCGCTCGTTTGTTAGTATTTTTGAGGTAAACCTCGAAAATAGACTGCACTCGCTTTGAAAAATATTGAAGTGAACTTCATATTTCTCGCTCGTTTGTTAGTATTTTTGTTGTAAAAGTGGCAATATTAGCTCCGTCAATAGCACTTTTTGGGATTATTCTATTTTTATCGGACAGTAATAATAAAAATTAATGGATTCCCCGGGGAATCCATTAATTTTTATGGCTGGTAGGATGATTTTCAATTTTCAATCATCAGACATTCTAAAGCGTTTATCAGAAATTATATTTAAGGATTGTGCATATACGGTGGTTGGTTACCGAGTGTGTTTTGTCGACACTGCCGTCGGCATTCATCTTGCCGTAACCTGCTGTTGTAGGCTCATACTCGATGCCAATCTGCATTGCATTGTGGGTATATATCACACTGGGCGATACGCGCCAAAAACTGTCGAGATTCTTGAACCCACGAACATACATCATAGACGAACTTACAAAATCATCCTCGCAACCGAGGTTCTTACCGTAACCGCCAAAGAGACACCAGGTGAGTGTACCTTTCTCAAGTTTCTGTTTGTAGGTTACATCTACCCATCCTGTTACGCTTGCAAGGCTTCCGTATTCAGCCTCTCCGTTGTCCTTTAATTTAGTTACACCGAAGCCGCTTAGCATATTAAGGTGCGATGCGTTCTGAGCGTATGTCACACGTCCTTTGATTCCCCAGTTGCCGCTTTTGTACGATGCGAAGAGTGTGGGGCTGAGGCTTGTTACAAGCTGATTCGAGAGTACTTTCACACCTTGAGCATCGGTGTACTCGGTGCGGGGCTTGAGTGTGAGAATATCTACACCGGCACCCATCATAAAACCACCGTTGTTGTATCGTGCCTGAAAATAAAGCTCGGGAATTACAGCCTTACGAGCGAACTCGAATGAGGTTGTCGATGACTCAAGGTTGTTGGCATTAGGGCCGTATGACAGATACTGCAACTGATAGAGTGCTGTTGCTGTAAGAGTTAATTTCCCAGCTTTGTAGTCGTAGCGCAGCTGCGGTGTACGGCTGAAGGGGGTGAAGGGAGCGCCGGTGGCAAGACTGAAAACGTCGGGCATCATATCTCCCATCATTGGGTGCCATGCTTGTCCGGCCAAAAGCGAGTGTTTTTTCCAGTCGATCTTTGCGTACGCCTGACGAATGCGCAGTACAGTATTGCTTGTTCCGAATCCTGCGAAGTCCGATTCAATTTTTGCTGATGTCTTTCCACCAAGGAACTCGGGACCTGTGATATTCAGTCCCAAACGGGTTGTGATACTCAACAGGTGAATATCATTCCTTTGGTTAAGGTCATCGCCGTATGCATTCAGTACCTCGTCCTTGGGAATCATATTGAACTGGTCGCTGTTGCTGCTTAGATTCTCGCGAGTGTCGAAATCCATGTAGTTTCTCACAAATCCGTAGAGCTTAACAGTTGGTTTGCTCTCCTGGGCGTTGGCAGCAAATGCTGTAATAGCCATTGCTGCAAAAAGGAATAACTTTTTCATGTCAATATTTTTATTGTGTTTTTCTGTCAATGCAGATAGAGGATGAACCAATATTCATTGGTCACCCTCTATATCTCTCTTGTTCTTTAACCGAAGAATCCTGTTCTACCGATAAATATAATCAGTGAATAACCTATTATTAGTGATATGACACCGATGATTACTCCCACAATACACATTTGTGACGATTTTATAAGGCCTGTCGAGTAGGCTATTGCATTGGGAGGTGTACTGATTGGCAGGGCCATTGCAAGCGAAGCAGATAGTGCAATACCAATGAGAAGTGTGCCTATGCCACCATATTCATCGAGCATAGGACCCATTCCCTTACCTACTGCTGCCAGGATTGGTACCATAAGTGCAGCTGCTGCCGAATTCGAGATAAATGTAGATAGCAACCAACATATTATACCGCTGCCTGCCATGACAAGCAGCACGGGCCACTCGTTGAATGGAATTGAATGAACCAATGTCTTTGCAAGGCCGGTCTTATCCATTCCCACACCAAGGGCAAATCCTCCTGCTACCATCCAAAGCACAGCCCAATCTATATCCTTAAGGTCCTTCGACTTAATGATGCGCGTCAGACTGAACACTCCTACTGGGACAAGCGCTACTACATATGAGTTTATTCCAATCTTTTTCTCGAACATCCATAGTAATATGGTTATAATAAGTGTTGCATAAATGACAGTTGTACGCCATCCTTTCTTTGCGCCACCAATAATCTTAAGCTGTACGCTGTCGGCCTTAAAAGGGAACATCTTTGTTAGCAGTAACCAGGAAATAAATAGGATAACCAGCATAAGTGGTGTCATAATCATAGTCCACTGGTCAAATCCTATACCAAGGTTAAGTCCTTCGCTATTATTAAGATATCCCAATGCGATACCGTTGGGAGGCGTTCCGATTGGTGTACCTATTCCGCCGACATTGGCACCTATGGGAATTGCAAGTGCAAGTGCCGCGCGACCACGCTCATCGGCAGGAAGTGACCTCAGTACGGGTGCAAGGAATGTGAGCATCATTGCGGCAGTTGCTGTATTGCTGACGAACATCGAGAATATAGCCGTAACCAGCATAAAACCAAGAAGAACAACGTTAGGACGTGTTCCGAAAGGGCGTAACATTGCACGTGCAAGAGTAATATCCACACCGCTTTTAGATGCAACAATCGCAAGGATAAAGCCGCCTAAAAAGAGCATAACCGTCTGGTCGGCAAAAGTGGCCATAATGGTTTTGTAGCTTATCAACTCCTCCTTAGGAATATCACTAATCAGAAACGATATTCCACTGTTCGAAACTGTCAGCAGCATTATTACGATAATCATCAATGATGTTGTCCATGCCGGTACAGCCTCTAATATCCACATTGTTGCGGCAAATACAAAGATGGCTATGATACGTTGTTGTAGTACTGTGAGTCCCTCGATTCCGAAGACTTCTACGGGCAAAAACCAAATAACAGTAGTCAGAATTGCTACAAATAGCAACTTTGCTATTCGTGCGTTTCTCAGTAAGAATCTTCTTGCTTTGGTAAGTAAATTATTGTTGTTAGGTTCCATATTATAGTTTGTGTATTATTTCTGTTGCTTTTTGAAGTTATTCTGCAAGAATTCATGATAAAAAATGTGCACAGCACTCCAAAGTAAAGAAATATTGCACGAAAATAGCCTAATAAGTTGAAATAATCAAAAAAAGTAAAAACTTTTATCCTTTTTAGAATAAAAATGTTTAGGATTATTACAATGAACAGAAGAAAGTTACTAAAAAAGGTACGCTGAAATCTACGATGAAACCGTGGAAAATAGATAATATGGTATATTCGCGTCCTGAGTATTTTATTATGACCGGAAGTGTTGTATCCATTGTAGTTGCACCTCCCGAGGCTATAGGAGACAAAGAACCGAACCAACGTACAAGAAGTGGAGCACACAGCAGTGTGATAATCTCGCGCGAGATGTTCGAGAGTAGTGCTATTGTGCCAAGTTCGGCTCCTTTGTATTCGGTAATGAAGATGCTTGACAATGAGTAGTAGGCAAAGCCCGAACCAACCGCCATGCATTCAGGCAGAGTGCGACCCGAGATCACAACTCCTGCAAGTGCCGAGCCTGCCAATGTCCCCAAAATCGTAAATATCGGCAGTAGTGCGAGACGTGGGTTAAGGGAACGGAAACTGCGCATTGTGTGTGGGTCACTGCCTATTCCAATGCCTACGCAAAACATTAGGGCGCAAAGTGCATAGAAGCTTACGCTCCCTTCGAACCACTCGGCAGGCATAATATCTGTTATGCCGCATACCACACCTAAAACAAAAAAACCAACTATGATAATACTCCCCTTCATTGCGCCCTTCGTTTAACGATGTATCTCCATAATATCCATGATGCAACGCAGCTGCCTGTAAGCGAGATAATAGCGATAAACAGTGCCTCGAGACCTAATGTTCCCAAACTCTCAATTACCTGTTTGTTATGTCCTACCTCAATACCTAAAACAAACAGCAACAACCATATAAGTACGGTCGTAGTACTCGAAATAATACCTCGTATATTCCTGCGGCGTATAAGATAGCCTAATAAAACCCCAAGGCTCATTATTGCAATTACTGTAAACATTATACAGACTATTAAGTTGTGACGAAGGTAACTAAAATAACTATCTTTTACACAAAATGTAACAAAGATTCTTTTCAGTTTGTTTAATGTGATACATGAAACGGGATTAAAAATGGTCGATTATGTTGATGAGTCTACGTCGTGCAGTGAAGATTCGTCCTCTTACTGTAGATACATTCACTCCTGTTGCTTTTGCAATCTCCTTGTATGAGAATCCCCTTAAATAAAGTAGCATTGATTCTCTGGCAGACAATGGCAGTGTTTTAATACCGCTTATAATGTCGTAGTAGAGTTCGTAGTCTCGTTCTATATACTCTTCTGTATTTATAAGAGCGTTCCATCTAAATTGCTCTCTTTTTTGAAGATTCTTATAGATGTTACACATTATAACGTAAGCCCAGACTTTTATGTTGCCTCCTTCACAGTATCGTTCTTTGTAATTCAGCATTCTTAAAAATGTCTCTTGAGTAATATCATTTGCATTCTCTATGTTACCACAACATATAATGTATGCCATCTGCTTTACGTCATTATATGCAGATATAATTTCCTTAATTAATACAGATTCGTTCATTTCCCCTCTCTATTCTGTGCCGAGATAATCTTTGAACAACAGATTAAAAGTGTAACCTTATATGCTGCCGATACTGATATTCTTGGCTGTTAATGCCTATAAAAGTATTTGTTCAAGATAGATGGGGAATAAAAAACTTAGATAAACTCCCTTCTTTTTTAACATCGTTTAACGTTGATGCTTCTCGCGCACACAAAAAACAGGTAAACATTAATGCTTACCTGTTTTTTGTGTGTTGTCCTACCTGGATTCGAACCAAGACAAACAGAACCAAAACCTGTTGTGCTACCATTACACCATAGGACAATCCTCATGCGTCTCGTGTTAGGAGACCTGCCTTTGAAAAGACGGTGCAAAAGTATTGCTTTTTTATGAGAATCCCAAATAATAGATGCTATTTTTGCGTTTTGTGCATAAAAAAGCCTCTTACACACCATCTTTTGTAATGAAAAAAATAGATTTATCCCTTGAAACTATTTACAGCCTCAATAATATGCTGAATGTCGTTGCTGTGCAGTTGAGGGTGACAAGGCAAACTCAATTCTTGTTGCGACAGACACTCGGCAACGGGTAGTGAAAGGTTGGCAAACTGTTTGTAGCACTGATGCTTATGAACAGGGGTCGGGTAATGTATCTGTGTCTCTATGCCTCTGTTGGTAAGATGCTCTTTTAATGCATCACGTTGCTTACATAGCAGTGGAAATATGTGAAAAACATGTTGCGAGTAATCGGATATAAAAGGTTTCTGTACAAGATTGTTCTCTATCCCGGCAATAAGGCTTTTGGCTGCTTGTCGACGTTTATTATTCTCGGCATCAAGTGCGCGTAGCTTAATGCGTAGTATTGCAGCCTGTATCTCGTCGAGTCGGCTGTTTACTCCTATGCTCTCGTGTACATATTTTCTGTTGCTGCCGTAGTTGTGAAGCACCTTTATTGTATTGGCAAGTTCGTCGTTGTCGGTTGTTACGGCACCGGCATCGCCCATAGCTCCAAGATTCTTACCGGGGTAGAAACTGTGTGCAGCCGCATTGCCAAGCGAGCCTGTGCGTGTAGTGCCGTACAAGGCTCCTTGCGCCTGTGCATTGTCCTCAATAATGATAATACCTCTTTTGTGACACACCTCGGCAAGATGTTTCCCGAATGAATTTTGTCCGTACAGATGCACAAGTAGTACGGCTCTTGTATCTTTTTCCAATGCTGCGAGCATTTCATCTTCGCCTGCAATGTAACTCTTTGGATTGGGGTCTACAAAAATAGGCTTCAGATTATTATGTGTTACGGCAAGAGCCGATGCTATGAAGGTATTTGCCGGAATAAGTACCTTGTCGCCATCACGCAAGATGCCCAACTGTTTATAAGCGTTGAAAATGAGCCACAGAGCATCGTAACCGTTGCCACATCCGATACAGTGCTTCGTGCCGATGTAAGCAGCATACTCCTTTTCAAAAGCCTTGCACTCTTCGCCCAATATATACCATCCGCGATGGAGAATGCTGTTTACCGCTGCCTCAATCTCCTTGGTGTATTGTGCGTTTATTTCATTCAGTGGCAGATAAGGTATCATAGTCTGTTTTTATATTTAATAAATTCCTGAAAATCGCGTATATAATCTGTTGGCTCGTAGGGAATTGAGGCAAGCACTAATGCCACGGCACCCGAGGAGAAGTTGCGAAGCTCTTCCCATACACCGGCAGGCAGAAGCAACGCTTTTGACGGATTATTCAAGGTGAAAGTCTGTTCGCGTTTGCCATCGTTGACATATACCTCGAAACTGCCCGAGGTGGCGATAATAAGTTCGCGCAGTGTCTTATGACTATGACCGCCACGTGATACTCCGCCTGGAATATCATAAATGAAGAATACTCTCTTTGTCTCGAATTGTGCAGTCTTTCCGTTGTCTACCACGGTGAGGTTGCCTGTTGCCCCGTGGTGTTTGCCCAATTCTACTATGCGGCAGTCGTCTATGGTTGTCTCTCTCATATCTCTCCACGGGTTTTTAGTTCGATGAATTTTGCGAAGTCGCGTATATAATCGCGTGCCGAATAGGGTGTAGAGGCTATTACAAGTGCGGTGGAGTTTGTGGCAAAATTGCATAGCTGTCGCCATGTGCCGCCGGGCACATACAATGCCTTGTCGCATCGTTCCATTCTGAATGTCTGCATCTCTTTGCCGTCGTGAACCTTAATATCGAAACTGCCCGAGAGGGCGATTATAAGTTCCCGGCTGTTGTAGTAAGCGTGGCCGCCACGATGCTCTCCTCCGGGGACATCATATATCCAGTATGTACGCGCAATCTCAAAAGGCAGATTCTTGCCTGCCTGAATCACCGAGAGATTGCCTCGTTTGTCGCGTATCTTACCAAGTGATATAATTCTCACTTTGCTACTGCTCCTCTTTGCCATTGTCGACTCTTTTTATCTCTATTGCGTATGTATCGTATATTGTGGCTCGTCCACCCAGGCGCTCCTTGTGTGCAATTAGTCCGCTGTTCAGATAGTGTCCGCCTTGCTCGGTCGATACTCCAAAATCGAAATAGTCCAGATTAGCGAATCTCTCCTTTATCAGATATTCATACAGATAGTCGAGCGCACCGATGCGCCGTCCTTCGTCGGTAGTTGCAATGTATTGCGCATGTGCTACCCTGTTCACTATGTAAATGACAACGCCGCCCAGTGTGCTATTATTGTTGTCGGTAACACGAAATAGTGTTATGTTGTTGGGAAATAGGCTGTGCAGGAGCTTAATCTCTTGCAGCGTGTGTACAGGCGCAACACCATATTTCCCTGTCAAACGCTCCTCGAGAATCTCCCAAAAAACTGCGAAATTGTCGTCCTCGACAATGTGCAGGCGGCTTTTTGCTGTGGTGGTGAGCTTTCGTCGGCCCTTAATAGGCAGTGGATTGTCTAATTCAATCGTGGTCGAAATCTTACGCTCTGTAAGCTGTGCCTCGTTGCGGAAGAGGGCATAAAGGTCCTCTTCGCAGGGATATTTGTGATAGATATGTGGAACGGGACGATAGATTAGTGTGCTTACTTCTGTCTTGTTTGTAAGATGCTCTTTCAGGGTGTCGAAAATCTCCAATACAAGGTCGGCGGTAGCGCTGTTGCTCATTATAAGACCGCCGTATGTCAGTCCGCCGTGCGATATAAGCTCTTTCTCTTTTATGTTTGCAGGAAGTAGTGCTACAATTCTGTTGCCACAATAGAAAAGCAATGAGTAGTCACGGAAACGGTCGCTGTGATACTCCATATATGCACGCTTGTGCAGAAAAGTACCGTTGCGGCTCTCCTCTACAAAATTATCCCATATATCTTTTAAATTGTGGGTGTAACGAACGGCTTTTATGCTCACACTCTCCATAAAGTAAACAGCTTGTATCTGCAAAAATAACAGTATATTTTCGCGTTACCGCAAAAATAGGAAATATTCTTGAATATCTGTAACTATTAACATAAGGATAAGAGTAAAATTGCTTTTACTTCTCTAAAAAGCCACACTCTTTGGCGTTTAGCGCTATTTGTGTCGCAAGCTCTTCGATGCTTATCTCTTTTGCTTGTGATATTTGTTGGTAGATGTCGTAGAGCGGTGTGCTGCTCTCGTCGCTCTCTATGAAAAGCCTGTCGAGTGGGATGATTCTTGCTGTCTCGACGTTGAATTTCTCTCCCAATGAGATATACATTCCCATCGACAGAAGTTGCTGTGCTTGTGCGGGCTTTCCTCGGAATCCGTGTATTATCCAGCGCTCATTGTGTGGATACTCTTTGGCGACTCTCAGTAGTAGGTCGGCTCCTTTTACAAGGTGGATGATAAGTGGTTTTTTTACTCTTTCGGATAGCTCTATGTGCTTGATAAAAATTTTATATTGTTCTTCTTTTGTAGCCGGTGATTTCAGCGTGTCGAATCCACACTCGCCAATGGCAACAACCTCTTTTTTTGTTGCGCTCTCTTCTATACTACGAAATTGCTCCTCCCATTTGTCCGAGATTTTCCACGGATGTATACCTATGGAGCATAATCTGTCATCGGGATAGGTTGTTCCTAAATCAAGAATAGCGGTGTTGCCATCCTCTCGCATTGTGTGGGTGTGAATATCTATTAGCAGCATGGTGTCAGGGTACAGGGTCGTAGCCCGAACCACCCCACGGATGGCAGCGTAGCAGACGACGTATTGCTAAATACAGGCCTTTTGCCGGGCCGTGTTTTTTAATTGCTTCAAGGGCGTATTGCGAGCAGGTTGGGGTGAAACGACACGACGGGGGTGTCATTGGTGATATGCATCGTTGATAGAAAAGTATAGGCAGTGTAAGCAGTGATGTTAGGAATTTTCGCATATCTTCTGCTCTTTTTCGATGATTGCCGATAGTAGCTTCTGCATTTTGCGTTGCAGAAACTGTGTGCTGCTGTGACGGTTGTCGATATATAGTATGGCTATTGCCATCTGTTTGCCGCTTTTCTGAATCTCCTCGACAAAAGATATTTTATTCAGGCGGTAAGCCTCACGTATTCGGCGTTTCATTAGATTGCGGTCTACTGCATGACGGAAACGTCTCTTGGCTACACTTATGAGTATGGTGGCAGTGGGTGTGCTGTTCTCTGCCGGTGATGATAGAAATACGGCACGAAGGGGAAAAGCTGTGACCGAAGAACCTTTGGCGTATAGGTTGTCTATAACGCTTTTGCTCTTCAGATGCTCTCTCTTGGGAAAACCGAATCTCTTTTTCTCCATCTTTGTCAGTTTGAATGAGACGGGCGACCTTTTGGGCCGCCCGTCTGCTTTATTTATGCATTATGTTTTGTCAGGAATTCATCAAGGGCAGCCGGCATAGATGGTGCTGTTGCCGTTGGTGCCGAAAGGTCGAGTCTGAGTCCGGCCTCTTCTATTGTGTCGGCAGTGGCTTTACCGAAGCAAGCAATAATCTTGTCGCCTTGTACATAGTTGGGGGCATTTTTCTTCAGTGATGTTATTCCGTGGGGGCTGAAGAAGATTATCATGTCGTATGAGTCGATGTAGGTACTGTCTATCTCGTTGCTCACTGTTCGATACATTTCGGCCTCGGAGTGTGCTATTCCGTGTGAGTCGAACATTCTGCAAATCTCATCGTTGTTGACATTCGACATCGGGGTAAAGTAGCGCTCGGTCTTGTGCTTTACAAAAAGAGGCTCAAGGTCATTGATGTGTCCGTTGCCGAAGAATACTTTACGCTTGCGGTACTGTACATACTTCTGGATGTAGAGTGAGATTGTCTCTGACAAACAGAAATACTTCATGTCGTCGGGAATGGTTACGCGCAGCTCCTTGCACAGAGTAAAGAAATGGTCTATTGCGTGGCGCGACAGGAATACGATGGCTGTGTGCCCGGGAATAGAGACCTTCTGCTGTCTGAATTCCTTTGCGGTGAGTCCCTCTACCCTAATAAACGATGTAAAGTCTATTTGAACATTATGCTTGTTTGCAATGTCGAAATAGGGCGACTTGCCGGTAGCTGGCTTAGGTTGAGAAACTAAAATCTTGCTTACTTTCACTGTCCTAAAATTTTATTATTAAAAAAAGGTAAGTTTGGTGTATTGTTTGCCACATAAAACCAAGTGGTAACAATTCAATCGCGCAAAGGTATAAAAAAATATCGAGAAAATAACTCTTTTCGTTGAAAATGATGTTAAAACAGCGAATAAATAGCATTATAAGGTATATTATACCAATAATCAGCAGGTAACCATTAAATAATATGTTATTTAACGAAGGCAATAGAATAACTAATGTTACAAGGGGTAGGAGAGCAAAAGATGTAAGTAGTAATGTAAAGAAATATGATTCTCTCCATTCGCGTGCTTGTTCTTGCGAAAACAATATACGGTTTACAATTTCATATACTATGCCTTTGGCTGCAAGGAACAGTGTCGAGATTGCGGCAAAGATGGCAAATGGTATATAAGAGGTCTCGAAGGCTTGTAATTTGCCGTTCAGTTGAAGGTAGCCGAATATCATTATTGTCGAGCAGAAGATAAACAGAATGTATAAGATGTAATTACTTGTACGGCTTATTCCTGCACGAGAATTATAGGGCACAGCCTGTCCCTTATAGTAGAACATTTTTTTAAGACGTTCTACTATGCTCGAACCATCGCGTAACAATACGTATGCACTACCCAAGAGGCTTGCAATAAATAGCGACAGTATGAAATTGTCGCATCCTATAGAGTAGGGGATAGGTGTTCCAATCATTCTTTACAGTGCTGCGTATTTGCGAATGGATGCATCCCAAACGGGAGTATTATAAATTTGCTCGATTGCCTCTTCGGGCGAGTTTGCAACACTCCATATATTGCCGTGTATCTCACCCATGAAATGTTCTTCTATGGCATGCTTTAACTGCTCGATGAGGGCATCGTAATATCCGTTTATGTTAAGTATTACTATTGGGTTAAGATATAGTCCCAACTGTTTCCATGTAATTATCTCACATAATTCTTCCATGGTGCCGCATCCGCCGGGTAGTGCTATCACTGCATCGGATAGCTGTGCCATAGTCTGCTTGCGAGTGTGCATATCGGATGTAACACGCAATTCGCTGAGTCCTGTATGGTGCCACCCTTGCTCGACCATAAACTGTGGTATTACACCAATGGCTTTTCCGCTGTTCTCAAGCGCTCCATCCTCAACAGCACGCATAAGGCCTATGTTGCCGCCTCCTGTTACAAGGGTTATGCCCTCATGAGCCAACAGCGCACCCAACTTGTGGGCGGCGCTGTTGTACGATTCGTCTACGCGGTTGCTCGAAGCGCAGTAGACGCAGATGCTCTTTGGTTGTGCCATTATATGCGCTCTCTTAGTAACGGTAAATGTCCGACTTATAGGGGCCCTTGACATCTACGCCGATGTAATCGGCCTGTTTCTGTGTAAGGGTTGTGAGCTTGGCATTCAGGCGACCGAGATGCAGGCGTGCTACCTCTTCGTCAAGATGCTTGGGAAGGCAATATACGCCTGTCTCGTATTGCTTTGTGAAAAGCTCAATCTGTGCGAGTGTCTGGTTGGTGAATGAGTTGCTCATAACGAACGATGGGTGTCCGGTTGCACAGCCAAGGTTAACAAGTCGGCCGTCGGCAAGCAGTATGATACTGTGTCCGTCGGGGAAGAAATAACGGTCGACCTGTGGCTTGATGTTCAAGCAACGTATGCCGTCGTAGTTCTTCAGTGCCTCAACCTGAATCTCGTTGTCGAAATGGCCAATGTTACATACGATAGCCTGGTCGGGCATCTGTTCCATGTGGTCGATGCGTACAATGTCGATGTTTCCTGTGCAGGTAACAAAGATATTACCATATTTGCATGCCTCGTCCATTGTCACAACCTCGAATCCCTCCATTGCTGCCTGAAGAGCACAGATGGGGTCAATCTCGGTTACAAGTACACGCGCACCGTAAGAACGCATGCTGTGTGCGCAGCCTTTACCTACGTCGCCGTAGCCGCATATTACAGCAACCTTGCCGGCAATCATTACGTCGGTGGCGCGTTTGATGCCGTCTGCAAGCGATTCGCGGCAACCGTAGAGGTTGTCGAATTTGCTCTTTGTCACCGAGTCGTTTACGTTGAATGCGGGGAAAAGAAGCTCTTTGTTTTCCATCATCTGATAGAGGCGATGAACTCCTGTTGTTGTCTCCTCAGATACTCCTTTTATTTTTGCTGCCACTCTGTGCCAATGTCGTGGGTCGGCTTCGAGTACTCGTGCGAGCAGTTTCTTCAGTTCGCGCTCATCCTCGGGGTCGCTTTCGCTGTATTTCAGTACCTCGGGATTGCTCTCGGCGGCGTAACCCAGATGTATCATCAGTGTGGCATCACCACCATCGTCGACGATTGTGTCGGGACCTTCGCCACCCTCAAATGTAAGAGCTTGGAGCGTGCACCACCAGTACTCGGCAAGATTCTCGCCTTTCCAAGCGAATACGGGGATACCGGCCTGTGCAATGGCTGCTGCTGCGTGGTCTTGTGTAGAATAGATGTTGCATGATACCCAACGAATCTCGGCACCAAGCTCTACGAGTGTCTCTATGAGCACTGCTGTCTGAATTGTCATGTGCAGTGAACCCATTATACGCGCACCCTTTAGGGGCTTTTGGTTACCGTATTTCTCGCGGAGTGCCATAAGACCGGGCATCTCGTGTTGTGCCATCTCAATCTCCTTGCGACCAAAATCGGCCAATGTTATATCGGCTATCTTATATGTCTCTTTTGTGAAAAGTTCTGTTGTCATTATTGTATAATTTGTTATTCTGTTTATAGTGAATGCAAAGGTACGAAATATTCTCTTTGTTAGCAATCTTATTATTGTTTAAGCACTTTATAGGCGCTTCTGCCGTAGTTGTTCTCGATGGTAACGATGTAGATTCCCGAGGGGTGGTTACTCATATTTATCTGTGCGACACTGCTCTCGGCAGTTGTATTGCATTCCATGGTTCCCGATGCTGATACAACGGTAATGCGGCTGCCATCGGCAATGTTACTGCAAAGTATGTTCTCGCTTGCAGAGTCGTACCACACCTGTATCGTCTCGTCGGTAGTGCCCTCTATTGATGTTGCATCGTTCTTGTTTATGATAGAGACAGTGTAGCTGTCGCCAAGGCTCACCGATTTTGCTTCAAGGCGGTCGCCCGATACAACAATGTATTTCAGTCCGTTCTCGGCTGCCGACTGTGTCCATGCAAGTGAGAATTTATCGCCTCTCTTGGTTATCATATAGGTATTCCAATCGCTGTAGTATTGGTTGGTTCCGAATACTCCATATTCGTTAAGGTAACGTCCGTCGGCATTGCTGGTAATCTTGTAGCACTTCTTGCCATTTGCATCTATTGTTATTACCCACTCGTGTACCTTGCCGAGTTTAGATGTATTCTTGAAAGTAGGCGTTCCACCGCTACCCTTGATATTGTTGTTGGTGAGGTATTTGTCGCCCGACATTATGTAGTATACCTCGCCACTCTCTATCGATGGTTGCTCTTTCTCTCCACTTAAAGGAACAATATCGAATATGTATTTGTCGGGGATATTCTCATTGGATGTTCCTGCACCTACTCGTGTGGCATTTGCAACCCAGAATTTATCGCCTGCGCTGCCTGCATTCTGTATTGCGAACTTTCCGTTAGCCAGCAGCTGTATATTGTATGAGTGCCATACCGACTCGTAGGGATTTGTTTCGTCGCTAACAGTAAATGAACCCTTCTCGTTGAGATAACGATTATCCTCGAGGTTGATTATCTTGTATCGGTTTGTGCTTGCATCGAGGCTTATCTTCCACTCCTGACGCTGCGGACGTATTGTGTCCCTGCCACTTACGAATTGGGGTGTACTTGCCGAAACTCGGGGACGTGTGTTCGAGAGATACTTTCCATTATACATAATGTAGTATGTACCATTCTCCAGTACTTGTGCAGGGAATATATCTATGCGATAGTCGTAATTCTCTTTATATTCAGCTACAAGCTCGCCTATCTTCTCCTTTACAAAAGGTTCTACGTGTACAGTTCCTACAACGGGTGATGCTATCTTAAGTGTTCCGCTGAAGTCGCGTGAGCGTATTGCCGACTGCGCCTCGGTGTACTCCTGGTATTTGAGATAGTTTTCTACAAAAGCCTCGGGCGACTCCTCGGCAAGAGCTTTGTTCATTGCAACGATGCTTGCGCCTCGCAGTCCCAACAGTTTCATTACATTCAGCCAAGGGGTAATCTCTTCGATAAGTTCGCGTGCCTCGTTGCTTGCAAGCAGAATATCGGCCGACTCAATCATCTTGTCGAACTGTGCACCTATCGCTGCGTATGCTCCCTTTCGGTCGCCTGTCGCCAATTTATTGCTATATTCCTGCTTTGCCTTAGCAAATTCGGGCGACTCATCGGTGCGGCGCAGTCCGTGTGTGTTTACACCAAGGTCGATATTATTCTCGCAGAAGAATTTGAAAGCATCACGATTCTGTGGCATAAGGTATTTTATAGCCTCTTCCCACGACTCGTCGGGGTTGTATTCGCTCATATTCCAGTTGTACTCTCCGATGCTGAAGAGCGATACCTTCGATGCTTCGGCATACTCCATTGGGTTGGATGTAAATCCCGACAGCATATTTGCAATGTCAAGGTCGTTGCCCCATGTGGGACCCATCAGCAGATGATTGATGCAGTAGTCGGTTACGGGGTAGTTGAGCCAAATGAATGCCTTGCGGCTTATCTGGTTGTTAATCCAGGTCATATCGGCTTTGTTAATCATATCTACTACGCTGTTACCTGTCCACATTATGCGCACCTCTTTGTTCATTGTGCTACCCAATGTGGTAAGATAATCACCGCTTGTCCATCCTTTGTTATATTGTGTGGGGCAGATGATGCAGGGGTTAACATCATCGTAAGCAGCATTAAGCTGGTCGGTAATGTAGTTCATTAGCTCGGCCTGCTTGTCACCGCGTGTGCCATCGCCGCCCCAAACATCGTCGAAGAATACTGCAAATGTGCGTACGCCAAGGTCGTACATTGCCTTCAACTTGTTTACAATGTTCTTTCTGTCGGTATCATTCCATTGGATGTCGTTACCAGGGTGAATGGCCCATACAAAATCGACTTTGTTGGCCTTTGCTGCATTTACGTATTGTGTGATTTTCTTGCCCTGTGCTGTGGGATATTTCTCGCGCCATCTGTCCTTGTGATAAACATCGTCCTTGGGACCATATATATATACGTTCATCTTTTGACGGCCGAACATCTCGAAGAGGCTCATACGGTTGGCCTCACTGTAGGGGTTGCCATAATAACCTTCTACAAGACCGCGCTGAGGTACGTCGGGATAGTCGGTTACGGTAACCTGCATCACTTGGGGCTGCGATGCTATCTGAATGTAGCTCTGTACTCCGTAGAATGTACCTGCACCGTCGTTACCTGCGATGATTACTTTGTCGCTTTGTACGCTTAGGTAGTAGCCTTCGCTCTTTTGGGGGATGAGGCTCTCATACTGGGCTACCGAGGCATCGCCCTTCTCGCCGATGATTAGTTGTATACTGCCGCCTTCGGTTGTGAAATTCTCTTTCAGCAGACGGATGGCATCGCTGTCGGCATCGGTTTCGCCTACAATGGTGTATGCTGCGCTGTTGTCGAATGCTTTTTCCTCACTCCATTGGATAGCCTGTGGAATGGGCGATATTCTTACACTCTGTGCTACTGCATCTGTCGCAAGACTCAGCATTGCTGTTGCGCACATTAGTAATGCTTTTGTGAATCTCATATATACAATTTTTATTAATTATAACTTTATTTCTTGGTTATGTTCCCCAATTCTCCCGGTCGAGATTGCGATACCCTATTGCTTCGGCAATATGGTGTGATAATATTTTTTCGCTTGCTTCGAGGTCGGCAATGGTGCGTGCTACCTTTAAAATGCGGTCGTAGGCACGTGCCGATAGGTTGAGGCGCTCCATTGCCATTTTCAGCATTGCGAGGCTTTGCGCATCTATTGCGGCATATTTCTTTATCAGCTTGGGGGGCATTTGTGCATTGCAGTGTATGCCGGGTTCGTCTGCATAACGTTGCTCCTGTATCTTACGGGCTGCAATGACACGCTCGCGTATGGCTGCGCTCGGCTCGCCCTCGCGTGCATCGGATATTTTCTCGAACGGTACAGGGACTATTTCAATTTGCAGGTCGATGCGGTCGAGTAGTGGACCGCTTATTTTGTTAAGATAGCGCTGCACTTGTCCCGGGTTACATACACAAGGCTTGGTGGGATGGTTGTAGTAACCACAGGGGCAGGGGTTCATAGAGGCTACGAGCATGACTCCTGCGGGGTATTCTACCTTGTAGTTGGCTCGTGCTACGCATATTTTTCTGTCTTCAAGGGGTTGGCGCATCACTTCGAGTACGTCGCGTGAAAATTCGGGTAGCTCGTCAAGAAACAGCACACCGTTATGTGCCAATGATATTTCGCCGGGACGGGGATTGCTACCGCCTCCGCACAGTGCTACCGATGATATTGTGTGGTGCGGGCTGCGGAAAGGACGTTGTGTTATAAGTGCTGTGCCATCGGGCAGATGACCGCTAACCGAGTGTATCTTTGTTGTCTCAAGGCTCTCTTGCAGTGTCAGCGGTGGCAGAATGGTTGGCAATCTTTTGGCCATCATAGATTTTCCGCTGCCGGGAGGACCTATCATTATCAGATTGTGTCCGCCTGCGGCGGCAACCTCAAAGGCTCGTTTCACGCTCTCTTGTCCGCGAACCTCGCTGAAATCGAAAGGAAAGTTGCTCTGTTGCGAGTAGAATTCTCTCTCGATATTCACATTATATGTGGTTAGTGTATCCTCTTTACCATTGAGAAACTCCACCACCTGCAACAGATTATCGGCACTATATACCTGTAGACCATCTACTACAGCAGCTTCGGCTGCGTTACTTGTTGGTAGTATAATCCCTTTGAAACCAAGCTCTTGAGCTTTTAACGCGATAGGAAGCACTCCTTTTATGGGAACGAGTGAGCCATCGAGACCAAGCTCGCCCATAATCATATAGTTGCCCAAACGCTCGCACTTAATCGCACCGTCTGCGGCAAGGATTCCTATTGCTATCGGCAGGTCGTAGGCCGAACCCTCTTTGCGAATGTCGGCGGGGGCCATATTCACAATTATCTGTTTGCTTGGGAATTTCATCCCATTGTGCTGAAGTGCCGATTGTATTCTGTGGTAGCTCTCCTTTACCGCATTGTCGGGCAGTCCCACAAGGAAAAACTGTATTCCTCGCAGGGCATTTACCTCTATGGTTACAAGCGTTGCGCTTATACCTTGTATGGCTGCTGCATAAACCTTTACCAACATAGCCGATTATGGTTCTATTTTCCCGATTTTACAATCTTTTTTGTGGGTGGTACATCATTAACATTCTTCAGACCGCCGCGCTTGATAATTTCGTCACGGTCTTTAGACGTAGCTACTCTTATCTTTTGTTCTTTCTTTATGCGGTTCTTCTCTTTGCGTTTCTCGTCCTTTGCGTGTTTTTCTATTAGTGAGTCGATGTTTGCTGCAAATTCTTCATTTGCGGTGAGTCCGAACCTATCGATACGCATATAGGGATTCATCTGTATGCTGAAAGGAAGTTTCTCGATATTAAACTCCTTGACAATGCAGTTCTCCCATAATTGAGCATCGCAGATGTTCTCGCCGGCTATTGTGTCACGCTCAAGACAATGGTGCCAGGCTATCGTGTCGTGGTCGAGTGAGATATTCAGCAGAGCAAATTTGTCGTCGCTATTGCTACGTGCTATTTTACTCAGCTCTTTAAGATGATTCAGACTAAGGCTGTCCCATGAGGCCCAAAATGTTACAATGGTGTATTTGCCCATAAAGTCGTTGCGGGTAATTGTTTTGCCCTCGGCAGTGGTTAAACTGAACTCGGGGAATGCCTTATGTACTATATTACTATTCTTCTTAGATACTTTTACTTTTACATCGGCAAGGTAGTCGTTATCCTGCAAAGTGCCACCTAATTTGTCCAATCGTGTGCGTATAAAGGGATTCTTCGCGTCGGGAATCTCTATGAAGTACTGTTGCAACAGATGTATGTTTATCTCGCTCATAGGATGACTTTCGATAAACTCATCTATTATATCCTCTTTTTTTACGCGACCTTTTGTCGAGTCTATCTTTGCGGCAATGCTGTCGTAGAGGGCCTGAACTGTACCGCCTTTTATAACAGTTTTTCCGCTGTCTTTGGCTTCGAATATAGCCTCAACATCCGGCTCGGCATATAGTGGGAGCATTCTGCCGTCGGGCAGAATCATTGTAAGTGGTACAAGAGTGTCGGTTGCCAACTTGTAATGAAACTCTCCGTTATTGTCAGTGGGCAGGGTGTCGAGTCGGTTGTGGCGACTGTCAAGTCCGAACACATAGATGGTATCGCCTCCGTTGCCATAGTGGCCGCTTAGACGGTATGTAGGTTTGCTCTCTTGGCAGGCTGCAAGAATAAGCAACAGAGTTGTCAGTAGTATTGCTGCTCTCTTCATTCCTTTTTCTCAATTATTGTTTGTTTGCACGCTTGCGCTCAAGCTCGTCGAGTATTATTTTGCGCATTCGCATTGATTTCGGCGTAACCTCGATGTATTCGTCCTCTTTGATATATTCGAGAGCCTCCTCGAGCGAGAAGATGATGGGCGGAACAATTCGTGCCTTGTCATCCGAACCGCTTGCTCGCATGTTTGTGAGTTTCTTGCTCTTGGTGACATTAATCACAAGGTCGTTGTCGTGTATGTGCTCGCCTACCACCTGTCCTGCATATACCTCCTCTTGAGGGCTTATAAAGAAGCGTCCGCGGTCTTGCAGCTTGTCTATGGCGTATGCAAATGCTGTGCCACTCTCCATTGCCACCATAGAACCATTGGTGCGACGCTCTATGTCACCCTTGTATGGCTGATACTCCTTGAAGCGGTGTGCCATTATTGCCTCTCCTGCCGATGCTGTCAGTACATTTGTACGCAGTCCTATGATGCCTCGCGAGGGAATGTTGAACTCGATGTTCACACGGTCGGCCTGTGCCTCCATAGAGAGCATTTCACCCTTACGACGTGTAACCATATCAATTATCTTACTTGAATAGTCACTTGGTACATTAATAGTAAGTTCTTCGATTGGTTCGTGTCGTACACCGTCAATCTCTTTGTATATTACCTGCGGCTGTCCCACCTGAAGCTCGTAACCCTCACGGCGCATTGTCTCAATAAGTACCGACAAATGGAGCACTCCTCGACCGTACACCGTCCAGGCATCCTCTTCGGGTGATTTGCTTACGCGCAGGGCAAGGTTTTTATCAAGCTCCTTGTCAAGACGGTCCTGTATGTGGCGCGAGGTAACGAATTTTCCCTCTTTGCCAAAGAAAGGCGAGTCATTGATAGTAAAAAGCATACTCATTGTAGGCTCGTCAATGGCTATTGTGGGCAGTGGCTCGGGATTCTCGAAGTCACATATTGTATCGCCAATCTCAAATGCCTCAAGTCCGACGATGGCGCATATATCGCCCGAACTGACAGCATCTATACGTTTGCGGCCAAGCCCCTCGAAAGTGTGAAGCTCCTTTATCTTAACCTTTGAACAGTTACCGTTACGGCCGTAAAGGGTTACGTTGGCACCCTCTTTCAGTGTGCCGCGATGCACACGACCTATGGCTATACGTCCTGTGTAGGGCGAGTAGTCGAGCGATGTTATAAGCATCTGAGGGGTTCCCTCGAGCTGTTCAGGTGCGGGGATATATTCAAGGATTGCGTCCAAAAGAGGGGTGATGTCCTCGGTCTGATTGCGCCAATCGGTACTCATCCAGTTGTTCTTGGCCGAGCCGAAGATTACAGGGAAATCGAGCTGCTCCTCATTGGCATCAAGCGAAAACATAAGGTCGAACACCATCTCGTGAACCTCGTCGGGGCGGCAGTTGGGCTTATCTACCTTGTTTACAACAACGATGGGCTTTAGTCCAATCTGCAATGCCTTTTGGAGTACAAAACGTGTCTGTGGCATAGGACCTTCGAAAGCATCTACAAGCAGCAGGCATCCGTCTG
Organism: Bacteroidaceae bacterium; assembly: GCA_045588485.1. Classification (GTDB taxonomy): domain Bacteria; phylum Bacteroidota; class Bacteroidia; order Bacteroidales; family Bacteroidaceae; genus HGM04593. The sequence continues at coordinate 20,482 of JAZNEI010000026.1, forward strand.
CCATATTAAGCACACGCTCTACCTCGCCGCCGAAGTCGCTGTGTCCCGGGGTGTCTATTATGTTAATCTTGGTATCTTTATACTGTATCGAGACATTCTTCGAGAGAATGGTTATTCCGCGCTCGCGCTCAAGGTCGTTGTTGTCTAGTGTCAGTACGTCGTTGTTCTGCTCCTTCAGCAGATTGCCGGCGAGCATCATTTTATCTACAAGTGTTGTCTTACCGTGGTCGACGTGCGCGATAATTGCAATGTTACGAATCTTCTGCATATATTTATTGTCTATCTTATTTCAGTGATGTTACGCAACAGATACTTACGTAAGAATACTTACCCGTTTGGCTCCGTCGCTTTGCGACGGCAAAGATAATAAGAAACGAGCGAGAAATATCAAGCTTGCTTGAATATTTTTCACAGCGAGTGCCGACTATGTTCGAGGTTTACCTCAAAGATACAAATAAAAATGCGAGAAATATCAAGCTTGCTTGAATATTTTTCACAGCAAGTGCCGACTATGTTCGAGGTTTACCTCAAAGATAGTAATAAAAATGCGGGAAATATCAAGCTTGCTTGAATATTTTTCACAGCGAGTGCCGACTATGTTCGAGGTTTTTGTTCTAAAACCTGTAAAAAGGTGCTACGTATGCTTTTTGATTCTTTATGCAGAATGTAGTTGCGTCTGTTGTCGGTTATTCAGAAACTGTGTTCTTATTCTTCTTCTTATTATTATTTTTGCTCTCTCTCTTTATAAGTTTGATGATGAATTTTGTCGCTTTCTCTCCAATTACATGGCTACCCGAAGCTATTACTGCGGGTACAGCGATAACTGCATTCTTCATCGCTTCGCGTTTTATTGATCGCTTGTTCTTGATGCCATTGAACGCTTCTGCTCCTTGTTGTAAATAGGCTTTTGTTATGTATCCTATGCGCAGAGTCATCAATGCATTCAATGTTCCCTCTATAACGGAGCCTACAACTACACCGGGAATCTTTATACGTCTTAGAATAGTGTATATCGAAAATCCTTCGCTGTCGCTTGCCTGTTCTCCTAAATCAATGTCGTCAGTGTCAGTGACATCGGTAATGCTGTCTGCGTCAATTTCGGCATTGGCGCTCTCTTCAATCTCAATGCCCGATTCAAGTGTGCTTCTAGCTATATCTTCCGAGTCGGCAGCTTCGTTGAATTCGCCGAAATCGAATGGGGCGATACTGCTTGTTGTACTAAGCGCTTCGGAAAGACAATATGTAATCAATGATGTAGAAAGTATATTGACATACATATTAAACATCTGACGGTCGTTGGGTCGGAATCCCGATGCAAGGATAATATCCTCAATCATTTTGTAGTTCATATACATGACACTTAGACTGTCGAACTTGTTATTCTGTGAAATTGCAGTAATCATAAATACACTTTTCGCCCACTCTTTAATGCGGTTATTTATACCTATTACTCCCAAAGTCTCGTCTCCATTGAATCTTATTTTTAGCTCTTCGTCGACTATGGCGTGCATTGCCTTTGCATTGCATATACATTTCGAGATATTTGTTTTGAATGTCTCAATGTGCCTCCTTCTTTTCTCCTTGTTGGGAATATAGTCCGAGTTGGAGGCTAACTTATTGGCAAACTTCATTAGTGTGTTTGTGTCGTCTATGTCATTAATGTTAAGAGCAGGGAACTGTGGTGCCTTGTGTACTCTTATTATAGGCAGTATTATAAAAACAAATAACAGAGATGCAAGCAGTAGGTAGAAGCAGTGTTCGCTATATCTCCAATTTGTTACTTGTGCCAATTTTTCTCCAACGGTAATAACGTCTCCCGTTATCATCAATGCTATGATGATAAGGAATGTCGCTACTATTATAATCAAATTCCTTTTCATACTTTTATTTTAATTTCTTTAATCTTATTCAATAAACAATTAAGTTTGTCTGTCAGATTGACATATTCATTTTTATCTTCGGGAATTATACTGTCAAGTGCGCACCTCATGACGCTTTCCTTAATCTCTTTTATATGTGACTTGTACTCCTCAACTATGTCATTAATCTGATTGTTTATTAGAGTTTCTACCTGTGGTAATACTATGTCATCAATAGTACTATTGGTTGTTGTCGGGTTGTTGCTTCCTAAAAGATTAACTTTTATGCTATCGAAGTACTTCTTAAAATTCTCAAGCCTGTGTCCAAACCAATACTCAATGGGGTTGGTAAAAGGTTTTGGAATTGGTGGTATTCTATTCTGTACTATTAGTCTAATATCTATGTAACCCGATAAAGATATCGTTTGTATTTCGGATAAAGTTATCTTATCTTTAGTCGTAATATCGAAGCTTAATTTGTTATCTACTGCTGCTTTCTCAATACTAAGTATTCTGCCTAAATAGCGCTGGAATAGAGCATCTGATATTTTGTCTATATTTATTATTTTATTTAAACAATTAGTTAATTGTGTTTCGCAGTAGTTTATAAAATTATTTACAATTGCTTTCGCGTCGTTATTATTCGTGGCAATATTTTCCGGTAACCCTCCTACTATTGTGTCGATAGCTCTTTGGATGCAGTTTTTTATATCTGTTGTCAATATGTTATCGGGAAAGTGAAATTCTATGCCAAATGCATCGGTGACATTTAGGCTGTTGAATATTTCCTCAATTCTCTGGTATTCAGTAATCTTCTGTTTGCGCTCATTAATCTCGGTCTCAATAAGTCTCTCTAACTTATCTTTCTGTTGTTTTGTTCTGTTTATGCAATTTGTCAGTTGTATGGCATCATGGTGGGTTATTACTCTCTCATAGAGCTCCTGTTCCATAGTGCTGTATTTCTCTGCCTCGGGTTGCAGAATCTCCATTTTATCGGCATACTTTGGCCTTCCATTATTTTCTGTGGCTCGTGCATCTTTAACTTTTCCCAGGTTGATGCAGAAGCAGTGTTCCTCCTTAATGTTAAATCCAAGGTTCCTAATTTCTCTAATTGCAAACTCCTTTTGTGTAGTGTTGTTAGATTCCTTCTCTTCCTCGCTATGCCAGTGTGCAGCCTCGAAAAAGTTGTGGACAAGACACACTGGTACATCTCCGTTATTCTCTTTTAGGATTTTCAGGAACTCTGCAGAAACTTTGGAAATAGCCGAATTAGAACTCTGCACAAAGATTAGAAGATCGGCGCGTTGTGCAATGGTTTCGTATACAGGGTCGTCTAGATTTGCATATTTTCCATCGAAACCAGGCATATCCATAATAAATACATTATTCTGCAGCAACTGTCCGCCGGGTGTTGTGATGACTGTCACAAGAGTGTCGGCATTAAGAGCTTCTGTAAGTCCAAGTTCAACTTTTTTCTTAATGTTTTCTTTGTTCAGCGGTACACTATCGATGTTTAGTCCCGATAGTGCGTCAACTGTTTCCATACCTCGGATATAGTCTATAATAGCATCAATATATTCTACCTTATTCTGTTGATTCTCGGTTGTGTAAGAGGTAATACTCGTGTCTTCTCCCTCTACGAGCTTAGATATAATAGAAGGACGTACCGTACACTCAAGAAAATGGGTCGGACTTACATATTCATTTGCAATTAAATTTACCAAAGTGGATTTTCCCGACTTAACAGGGCCTACAACAAGCACAATGAAGGTGTTGTTTTCGAATTCCATTGCTCTGTTTCGCACCTTCCTGAATTGTTTCTCAATGTCGGGTAGTGCCTTAAGAGTACCGTTGTATTCTTTGTCAATATCTTTGATGCTGCCTAAAATATTAGTGCACGTGTTGGTTAGAACTTCAATATTAGCTTCCGGCATAAGTGTTTTATTTGTAATAGTTATTATTGTCAATCAATTTATTAATCAATGGTTACTTTAAAGTAGCGTTGCAGTGCGTAGCCAACAAGACCTAACGGTATGCCTGCTATTGCCATGGTTCCGTCGATACACAGTATTATTGCAGCTATGTAGAAACAAATTACGATTGTCTTTTTAAGAAATGTACTCATGGCAATTGTTTTGGTTCACTATTAAGAGAGTGATATACTTGGACTAGGTTTCAAAAATAGTGAATAGAAGTAAAGTTATTACTCATCTATTGTTAAATAATGTTAAATATGCGTGATTGTATGTACATTTTTTTAATGCTTTAAATCTAAACACAGACCTTTATATTTCTTTGTATATTTCCTATGTTAAAAATTGTATTGAATAAATATTCTCAAACAGTTTGCCATTCCAAAAAATAGCGCTATCTTTGCAGCCGCTAAAGCAAAATATTTAATAACTTAAAACACAAATCTATGTATTTGGATTCAGCTAAAAAGCAAGAGATCTTTGGTACATACGGAACGTCTAACACTGATACTGGTTCTGCAGAGAGCCAGATTGCTTTGTTCTCATACCGTATCGCCCATTTGACGGAACACCTCAAGGCTAACCGTAAAGATTATAGCACACAGAGAGCCTTGACAACACTCGTAGGTAAGCGTCGTTCGCTTCTTAACTATCTTAAGGATCGTGACATCGAGCGCTACCGTGCTATCGTAGCTAAGCTTGGTCTTCGCCGATAAGCAAGTGTTTGTTAAAACACAAAGAGCAACCGCAAGGTTGCTCTTTTTTTGTTCTATTTTCTCGTTGTAAGATAGATTATTTTTGTTCAGCAGCAAAAAGGTGTGTTCAGAATAATTCTATTTATTACGCGCTCGGAATATTTTACAGCCGTTATTTATCTAATGCGGCCTTTATCACAGGCAGAATCTTGTCGTGGTCGCGCAGGTCGTTACGCAGGGCAAATGTTCCGTCTCTCTGTACCAATACATACGATGGAATACCGTCAATGTCGAATAGCTTATCGACGAGGTAACGCCATTGAGCATCGTTGACTCTATAGTGAACACCCTTTATCTCTGCAATAAGGTCGTTGTATTGCTCTATGGGTGATGTCTCGTTGGCAATATAGACCCATACAATATCATCGGTGGCTAATGGTCCCGACTCTTTCATCGGTTTTATCTCTTTAAGCGCCATACGACAAGGGCCGCACCACGTGTTCCAAAAGTCAACGACCACTACTTTACCTTTGTGTGGTGCTATGATAGATTGGAAAAGTGCCTCGGGTGCAATATCTTCTACATTCAGAAGGTTCTTGCTGCTCTCTTCTATTGCTTTTAAAGTGTGCTGCATTATATCCTCGCACATTGCTGCGTAGAATGGATTATCCATTGAGTGCATACGTTGCAGTGCGCTATCGCTGAGTGTGCCTTTATATGCCTCTTTAATTGCATCGCTCACAAAAAACAGCTCTTGTAACACCTTGTTATTCTTCACCGATTCCAACTCGCGAGGTGTTATTTTAATCAAGTAGTTGCTTGTTTCGCAAAGGAGGAGCCATGGGTTGTCGGTATCTATGAGGGATATCACTTTTTCGTAGTGCTCAGGAAAGATGGGGTGTTTGTCGAGGTCGAAGGTATCCCCGGGCTGCCTTTCGGTCCATCTGCGCCAATCTTGCTTCATATACAATAGGTTATATATGCATGACGATGCTTTGACTTGCTCTTTTATAAATTGGTGATGGGGCTGAGCGTCGACGAAGCTGCATAGTGCCTTGTGCTTGCTCACTACGTGATTGACATACTCCTCGGCTGTAATATCGTAGCGCAGACCATTGGAAAAATCGACAGAATCGGGAAAATTCCACTCTACCGGCGGCATATTATTCATTGCATCGTAACGACTGCCGCTTGTCCAACACGGCTTTATCAATGGAAATTCTCTTGAAATATCTTCGTAGTTGTATCTTCTATTATTATTTATCGAGGCCAAATTGATATACAGCTCAATGTTGTCACCGGGAGCTACAAGGAAATTACCGTATCCTTTGCCGTCAATAACGGGAAAAGCATATCCTGTACCATACTGACGGAAGGTGGCCGTGCCTTTTCCTTTTTTCTTGTCGAATTTTACGTCTACGCTCTTCTGCTCTTCGAACAGGGAGTTTACAGGTATAACCATATTATCTACAATCCCTTCGCGGTACCCCAATATATTCACATTAATGGTAACATCGCCAAATTCGTTGGCAAAGCGAGGCTCTTTGTCGGTGTCGGGTCTGTTCTTCAGTCTGTCGGGTAGTTCTTCGGGTTTATTGCCGTCTCTTTTCCCTGTAAGGTCGATGTCATATATCTTCCAATCGCTGCTTCCTATGCCCTCGATGTAGTCGAACGAGGTACACTCTTTAGGTAACGGTTCGAATAGCAGAGTGAAGCAGGTGTCGCCATCCTCGCGAATTGTTATCTCTTTGCCAATCTCTATGCTGCTTTCTACAAGATTGTGTTCTTTGCCATTTGCAATCAATTTCGTCTCGGGTTTTACGCTTGTTAAATTACTGCGTTCGGCAAATGCTCGTAATGTTATTAAGTGTCCGCTGTCTGTTCTCTCCACGCTTTCTATAACTATATTGCCGGTATTTGACGCTCCAACCAATGGGAACTCAACTTTTTGAGGGGGTTCGTTGCAGGAGCAAATCAAGCATAATGCGGTGGTGAGGATTGTGGCTTTTTTCATAATTAGGTGTCGGCTTTGCTTGTTAATATATTATAAAGACGAAGAAACAGTGCTATTGTGGCAAATTTTAACAGCTTTTAGCAAAATTGCTGCAAAAGAAAAAGTTGTCGCCCACAATATTGGGCGACAACCTAATATTAAAATGATTTTTTTACTTTATCTCCCAAGTTTCGTTGGTCTCAAGAAGCTCGGCAAATGTGTGGTAGGGCTTCTTTGCCTTTATCTCCTCGACCTGCTCGTGGACGCTGTCGTTATATGTGGGAGCTTCAACGTCGCGGATTACGCCAAGCGCAACGGGAAAATCGGGACCCTCCATAAGCGCGAGTTTAAGATGCAGGGTGGGGTCGACGCAGTGTGCATCGTGAACGAGAATGTCTTTCTCGTTTACTTCGTCCACCTTTACAACCTTAAGGCCGAAGCCCTCTTGCGCAAGGCCAAACTCGTTATTCTCACCGAATATCATAGGCTTGCCGTGTTCAAGATAGATGGCATTTTTTGCGCGTCCCTCTTTTGTATAAACGCTCTCGTGTGTACCGTTGTTGAAGATTACGCAATTCTGCAATACCTCGGTAACCGATGCTCCTTTATGCTTGGCAGCTGCCTTCAGACACTCTACGGCTGCCGACATATCTGTGGCAACGCAACGTGCAAAGAAATTGCCGCGTGCTCCGAAACATAGCTCAGCGGGGCGGAAAGGGTCTTCTACTGTGCCGTAGGGTGATGATTTACTCACAAAGCCGCGCTTCGAGGTTGGCGAGTACTGGCCCTTTGTGAGACCGTAGATGCGGTTATTCAGCAGAATCATATTAAGGTCGATGTTACGGCGCACTGCGTGGATAAAGTGGTTACCACCAATGGCAAGGCCGTCGCCATCGCCCGACACCTGCCATACAGTGAGGTTGGGGTTGGCAACCTTTGCTCCTGTGGCAATGGCTGCTGCACGTCCGTGAATAGTGTGGAAACCGTATGTGTTCATATAATAGGGCAGACGCGATGAACATCCGATACCCGATATTACTGCAATTTCGTGGGGGGCAACGCCTATTTCGCTCATTGCCTTGTGCAGCGCTCCAAGAAATGCGTGGTCGCCGCAACCGGGACACCAACGGGGCTGTCCGAACTTGTAGTCTTGTGCTTTATATTCGCTCATAACTGTAATTTTTTGTTGGTTAAACGGTTGGTGTTACTCCTCTATAATCTTTGTGAAAGCATCGATAAGTGCTGCAACGTTGAAAGGCTGTCCTTTTACTTCGTTGTACTGTCTTATTTCGATACCATTGGTCTTCATACGCAAATAGCCTGCTAACTGTCCCATATTCTGTTCGGCAACAACAACTTTCTTGTAGCGTGCGAGTGTCTCTTGTGTGCCTCGGGGCAGGGGATTCACTACATTCAGATGGGCCTGTGCAACCTTCTTGCCTTCGGCACGCATCTGTAGCATAGCCTCGTGCAGATGTCCGTATGTTCCACCGAATCCAACAATCAACAGGTCGGCATCTTCGTCGCCTTCTACCTGCAAAGGTGGCAGTGTGTCGGCAATGCGTTCTATCTTTTGTGCTCGCTGCTCAACCATAAGCTGGTGGTTCTCGGGGTCGTTGCTGATTGCGCCTGTTGCACTGCTCTTCTCGAGACCGCCGATGCGGTGCATAAAGCCGGGTGTACCGGGCACGGCCCAATAGCGGACAAGAGTCTCGGGGTTACGTTTGTAAGGACTCCATCCTTCGCTCATTTCGGGAGTTACGTAAGGGGGAACGATGGCAGGGTACTCATCAAGGTTGGGCAGCTTCCATGCAGCCGAGCCGTTGGCAATGAATGCATCGGTAAGCAGGAATACGGGTGTCATATGTTCCACAGCAATCTTTGCAGCAAGGAATGCCGAGTCGAAACAATCGGTGGGCGATGTTGCTGCAATTACGGGAATGGGGCTTTCGCCGTTACGTCCGAATAGTACTTGCAGCAGGTCGGTCTGCTCCGATTTTGTGGGTAGTCCGGTTGAAGGACCTCCACGCTGTACATCTATTATCACAAGCGGAAGCTCGGTAATCATTGCAAGGTTTATTGCCTCGCTCTTAAGGCATACGCCGGGACCCGATGTTGATGTACAGGCAAGTGCTCCTGCGTATGCAGCACCTACGGCCGATGCGCATCCTGCAATCTCGTCTTCGGCCTGCATTGTTACAACGCCCATTGACTTGTGCTTGGCAAGTTCGTGGAGTACATCTGTGGCAGGTGTGATGGGGTAAGAACCAAGGAACAAACGCATACCAGCCTTTTCGGCAGCTGCAATAAGGCCGTAAGCGGTAGCCTTGTTGCCGTTGATGTCCATATATTTACCCTTGGTCTTGGCTTTGCTCTCGATGGTGTATGTGTGCGAAGCCGATGCGTGGGTATTATGTCCCATGTCGTAACCTGCACGCAGTACCTTGATATTTGCCTCGGCAATCTCGGGCTTCTTTGCGAATTTTGCGCGAAGCATACCTTCGGCAAGCTCTAAATTGCGGTCGAAGAGCCAGCATACGAGTCCCAATGCAAGCATGTTCTTACAACGAACGATGCTTTTGTTGTCCATGCCGCTGTCTTTCAATGTCTCTTGACACATCGAGGTGATGGGGCAGGGAATTACGTCGCAAGTGATTCCAAGCTCGGCGATGGGGTCATCGGTGGCAAATTGTGCTTTTTCAAGGTCTTTTGCAGTAAAAGAGTCGCTGTCGATGATTATTGCAGCTGTGGGCTTGCAGTATTTATACTGTGTCTTAAGTGCTGCGGGGTTCATCGCAATGAGTACATCACATTTGTCGCCCGGTGTGTAAACCTTGTCGGCACCGATGTGTACCTGAAAGCCCGATACTCCTGTGAGCACTCCTTGCGGAGCGCGAATGTCGGCGGGATAATCGGGGAATGTGCAAATGTCATTTCCCACTGTTGCCGAGATAGTTGAGAAAATGTTGCCTACCAACTGCATTCCGTCGCCCGAGTCGCCCGAGAAACGTACTATCACCTGGTCGGTATTCTGTTTGTTTGTCTGTTCTGCCATATTTTGGTCGAATAAATGTTTGTAATATGGTGCCAAATTTCGCAAACATTTGTGAAAAGAAAAAGTATTTTAACGATTAGTTTTGTCGGGTAACAAAAAAATCCGATGGTTTTTTATTTCCATCGGATTTTTTATCTCTTTTTTGTGCTGTGTGTAATGTTACATCATGCCTTCACCGCCAAAATCATCTTCGCCCATGTCGTTCATCTGCTGATTCTGATTCTGCTTGCGTGTGGGACGTTTGGCTTTCATGTTTCCGAAGCTGTATGTGATTGTGGCTCCGAAGCGGCGGCCTCCATGGCTGTTCTTGGCATCGCGTCTGAAGTGGTTGTCCCCTGTGACAGTGTGCCAGCCACGGCTGTCGAGAAGGTCGCGTACGTTGATACTCATACTCCAGTTCTGGTTGAAACTTTTGCGCAGACCAAGGTCGAGTGAGTAGTTAGGCTCACGGTGTCCCTGTGCTACGATTCGTTTGGCATTATAGCGTCCCGTTGCCTGCATTGTCACTGCCCAGGGTAGTATGATGCTTGCTGTCATACGTGCATTCCACGAGAAATTCTCGTCGGACTCACCTGTAATTTCCTGCCCGTTGATGCTGTATCTGAACCCGTCGAGCTTATAGTAGAAGAGGTTCACGGTTGTTGTCAGGTCTATCTTCTTGCATAGACGGTTCTTGCCGATAATCTCAAGTCCTGCCGACTCTTGGCTGGCCACATTTTCGAATGTGGTGTAAATTATGTTACCCTGATTATAACTTATACGCTCTATTACATCCTCTGTGGTGCGGTAGTAACCCGATACCGATAGAGTGTGGTCGTCCCAATTCTTTATGTAGTTAAGCTCGTAGGCATTTGAGTACTCGGGGGTAAGGTCGGGATTACCGAATGATATATTTGTCGAGTCGCTGATGTTGCTGAAACTATTTAGCTGACCGCCCCAAGGACGACGCAGACGGCGTGTGTAGTTTACCTGAATCTCGTTGCCTGCGGGTAGCGAGTAGCTGAGGAACAGGCTGGGGAAGAGGCTGAAAAAGTCTTTGTCGGTGTACGCGGGCATTGGACCGTTGTGCTCCTGCTCCCAATTAAGCGAGCGTGTCTTTACGCGCCAATATTCGGCACGCAGTCCTGCCTGATACCCGAATTTTCCGATACGGCCCGAATATGTACCATATAAGGCGTGTGTATCCTGATTGTAAATGAAGCGGTTGAAGAGGTTCTTATCCTCCTGTGTATGCGCCTCGTCGTTGTATGTTATTGTGGGGTTCTCGTCACGTGAGAAATTGGCGTGATATCCGGCCTCGATGCGTGAGTTTTCGCTTATTTTGTTCTCATAGTCGAGCTTTACCTCAGTTGTGGTGCTCTCGCTCTCGACTTTCTGGAACTGATAGCTGTTGGCGATGTTGGAGTTTCCTGCCCACTCGGTTGTCTGACGATATATTGCCTCGCGGTTCATATTCCATATATTATGGCTTGCCGAAAGGTCGATGAAATGTCCATCTTTGAATGTATGGCGGTAGCCTCCCTCGAAGTTGAGCATCGAGGGCTTGTTTGTCTGGTCGGTGGTGCGGATGCGTGTCTCGTTAACCTCCATTGTCGAGAGTTTACCGCTTAAAGTCTTTACGTCGGTGCCGAACTCACCTCTTGTTTTCATCGCCATAAGGTTGGTGTAAAGCTCATCCTTCTCGGTAAAGCGCCAGGTGAGTCCTGCACGGGCAAAGAGGTTCTGTGGCTCACGGCTGTTCTCGCTATGCTGTTTCTGGAACACGTCGCGTGTGAAATATTCGGTAAAAGAGTCGCCCTCGCCATCGTGGTTCATATTGCGGTAGTTGAGTCCTACATATGCATCGAGCTTGCCGCTGCTGTAGTTTACGTTTCCGCCGGCGTTGTATCCACCTTGCGAGTCACCTCCCGCCTGTGCGCTGCCATAGTATCCGGCCTTACGGTCGCGCTTAAGTACGATATTGATAATTCCTGCTGTTCCCTCGGGCGAGTGCTTGGCCGATGGGTTTGTTATTACCTCAATCTTTTCGATGCTTCCGGCGGGCATCTGCTGTAGAATATCGCCTTGGTTGTCGGATGTGAGTCCCGATGCTTTGCCATTAATCCATACTGTTACACTCTCGCTGCCGCGTAGCGATACAGTGCCCTCATTGCTTACTTCGACCGATGGAATATCCTCAAGGACATCGGTGGCACTACCTCCTGTTGCCGCAATATTCTGGTCGATGGTAAAGACACGTTTGTCTATGTCGAATTTCATCTGACTGCGCTGCTCGGTAACGACTACCTCTTTCAGCAATTTATTGTCGGCTTTAAGGCGAATTGTGCCAAGGTTGATGCGGCCACCCTTTGTCATCTGTACAGAGCGTGTGTCGTCAAGATAACCTACGAATGATATTTTTACCACATAGTCGCCGGCTTTTACCTGTGTTATGGAGAAGTTTCCGTTTTCGTCGGTGCTGCATCCGTTTATAGGTGTGCTGCTGCCTTTGGGCATCAGTGCCACTGTGACAAACTCCAATGCCTCTTTGCTTTTTGAATCAATAAGCTTTCCTTTGATAATTCCATCGGCTACCTGTGCAAGGATTGTGATGGGCATTAAAAGTGCCAAAAGGCAGATTGCGACTTTCTTCATCTTTTGTATCTGTTTTATTTAAAATTTATGATTGTATTTTTATTAGACTTCTGTTGCAGCCAAAGGTTTAGAAGTTCCTTAAGAATATTTTTGCTATTTTCCGTCAGAAAATCCTTATTATGTCATTTTTCCAGAAAAACGGCTGCGAATTTACATCTTTTTTCCTTGTTGCTCAATTATCTTTGGGAATAAATTGCATATTTTTTTACTTTTTGCTATCTTCGCGCCGTATTTCGAGAAGATAAGCAAATAATTAATTAAAATAGACAAGAATATGATTAATGCTCAAGACATTAAAATCGGTACAGCTATCCGTATGGATGGCAAGTTGTATTTCTGCATCGACTTCCTTCACGTAAAGCCCGGTAAAGGTAACACTTTCATGCGTACAAAGCTGAAAGATGTTGTTGACGGTTATGTATTGGAGCGTCGTTTCAATATTGGTGAGAAACTCGAGGATGTTCGCGTAGAGCGTCGTCCCTATCAGTATCTCTATCAAGAGGGTAGCGACTATGTATTTATGAATCAGGAGACATACGAGCAGATTAATATCTCAGGTACACAGATTAACGGTGTCGATTACATGAAAGAGGGTATGATACTCGAGGTTGTAACCGATGCTTCAACCGAGACTGTACTTTTTGCAGATATGCCCGTAAAGGTTGTTCTTGCAATTCAATACACCGAGCCCGGACTCAAGGGTGACACTGCAACCAACACTACAAAGCCCGCTACACTCGAGACAGGTGCCGAGATTCGTGTACCTCTCTTCATTAACGAGGGCGAGCTTGTTGAGGTTGACACACGCGACGGTTCATACGTTGGCCGTGTTAAGGCATAATCTTTAGAAATTATCGGCAGACGTTTTATTCGGATATTTTTCCATTAAAAATGTCTGCCTTAAAATTGTAAAAATCTTGTTATACTCTATAATTATTCCGGTATACAACAGACCCGGAGAGATTCAGGAACTCTTAGAGAGTCTGTCGGCTCAGACGGTAAAACCCTTTGAGTTGCTTATTATAGAGGATGGCTCAAAAGAACGGTGCGATCATTTACTTGACCGCTACCGTTCTTCTTTTACTATCCACTACTACTATAAGCCAAACTCGGGACGCAGCGATACACGCAATTATGGTATGGAGCGTGCCACGGGCGATTATCTTCTGTTTTTCGACTCGGACGTTATTCTGCCTCCTTTCTATTTCGAGAGGCTTCAGACTGCCATGGAGACAGAATATTGCGACTGCTTCGGTGGTCCCGATGCTGCCGACGCATCATTCTCGGATATACAGAAGGCTGTGAACCACTCGATGACAGGATTCTGGACGACAGGTGGTATTCGCGGTGGAAAGGTGGTCGCCGAAAAATTCTGTCCACGTACATTTAATATGGGACTCTCGAAAAAGGTATATGAGACTGTCGGAGGTTTCGAGGATATGATGGGCGAGGATATAGACCTTAGCATACGTATACGTGAGGCCGGATTCAAGACCCGACTAATACGCGAGGCTTTTGTCTATCACAAACGTCGTGTAGATCTTACACGTTTCTTTAAACAGGTAAATAACTTCGGACAGGCACGTATTTGGCTGCATATCAAGCATCCCGGTTCGATGAAACTTGTACACACGCTTCCTGCGCTTATGCTTGTGATGGGAGCATTGTTGTTGGTGGCATCAATATTCTATCCGTGGTTGCTGTTGCTGCCGCTTGCTTATCTGCTACTCATATTCTTCGACTCGTTAATAAAAAACAGAAGCCTTAAGGTGGCAGCCTATTCGATAATCACTGCCATTGTGCAGATAAGCGGGTACGGAACCGGATTTCTTAAAGCCTTCTGGTATAAGCTTATTCTTAAGCAACCGCTTGAAACAAAAAAGAGCCTGACGAAATTATATAATAGAGGCTGATGGTAACAGAGAAACTGAAAAGCAGTATCAAGGAGTGGCCCGAGGATGAGCGTCCGCGCGAAAAGGCCTTCAGGCATGGCATTGCATCACTTAGCAAGGCCGAACTTCTTGCTATACTCATCGGTTCGGGAACTGTCGAGGAATCGGCTGTCGAACTGATGCAGAAAGTGCTTGCTTCGTGTGGCGACAGTATATCGCAGTTGGCGCGTCTTTCGGTCGATGACCTATGCCTGTTCAAAGGAATAGGACCGGCAAAAGCAATAACCATAGTGGCTGCTTGCGAATTATGGAAAAGACGACAGGGTGACGAGCGCGACCGTTCGAAACGCATACTTTCGTCGCGCCATCTATATGAATACTTTCATCCGCTAATGTGTGACAATACGATTGAGGAGTGCTATGTGCTCTTGCTGAACCAGATGAACCGAGTGATAGACCACGTGCGCATTGGCAGTGGCGGATTGACCTCGACATTGGTGGATATACGTGTTGTATTGCGCGAGGCACTGATGAAACGTGCCACTGGAATTGCATTGTGTCACAATCACCCCTCGGGTAGTGTACGTCCAAGTGCTGCCGACGATAAACTCACTGCCGACCTTGTACAAGCCTGTAAGGTGATGAATATACGTATGCTCGACCACATTGTGCTTGCCGATACCGATTATTACAGTTATGCCGATGAGAGTAGGCTCTGATATTTTAAATAACTAATTGATAGATAAAGATGGATAAATTTCAGCTGGAACAGAAAATTGTTGAGATGATAAAGACGGTGTACGACCCCGAGATTCCTGTAAACATTTACGATCTTGGACTGATATACCGCATAGAGGTAAAGGACGACAGCTCTGTTGATATTGATATGACACTCACTGCCCCAAACTGCCCCGCAGCCGATTTTATGATGGAGGATGTAAGGCAGAAAGTAGAAGGTATCGAGGGCATAGGTACAGTTACGCTTAATCTTGTCTTTGAACCCGAATGGAGTCAGGACCTTATGACCGAGGAGGCAAAACTTGAGCTTGGTTTCCTTTAAATATAATATATAATGAAAAAGGTGTATTTCCTCTCCGATGCCCATTTGGGTGCCTGGGCGCTTGAGCATCGCCGCACTCAGGAGCGACGCTTGGTGTCGTTTCTCGATAAGATTAAGCACGATGCTGCGGCTATATATATGCTTGGCGATATGTTCGACTTTTGGTACGAATATAAATATGTCGTGCCGAAGGGTTTTACACGCTTTCTGGGTAAGATATCTGAGTTGACGGATAGTGGTATAGAGGTACATTTTTTCACAGGTAACCACGACCAGTGGTGCCTCGACTATTTCGAGACAGAGTGTGGAATGACTGTTCATCGCGAGCCGTTCCTCACCGAGATTATGGGTAAGGAGTTCTTTCTTGCCCACAGCGATGAGTTCTCCAATGAGAAGGGTTACCACATTCTACGATGGATATTCCGCAACCGTTTTCTGCGTGCTATGTTCTCTACGCTGCATCCGCGTTGGAGCATTTGGGCCGGCAATACATGGGCGCGATATAGTATGCAGCAGCACAAGATAAAGGGTGACACCCCGTTTAAGGGAGCCGACAAAGAGTCGTCGGTGCAGTATGCCAAGCGCTACTTGCAGCAGCACGATACTGTCGACTGCTTTATCTTTGGTCATCGTCACTGCGACGAGGATATGATGATTGGCGAGAAGGCGCGTTGCATAATGTTAGGCGATTGGATATATACTTTTGCATACGTAGTGTACGACGGAAAGACAATATCGCACGAACGTTACGTTGAGGGCGACGAGACACAGATTATATCGCAGAGCGAGTGAGATTGGAAAAATACGGAGGTTATCAATGAGTAAGGTATTGGATAAAAATAGACATACTTTGAAAAAAAATATATCTTGGATTGTATTTTTTCTTTGTTTTGTGGCATTGCTTCTATTAATAGAAGTCGTATCTCAGACTCTTTTCAGCAGTTGGTTCCTATTGATTCCCTTTTTAATATTATTATATATTTTTTATAAAAAGAGAGGGTTTGCTATAGGTCTTATCTGTATTATTTATTGCGTATCCCTGTTTTTTGTAGGTTCTGTTATTGTCGGTACGGTAGTTTGTCTTCCCAACTTAATATCAACAGGTGAGGTGTATAGAGCTAAAGCCGTTGTTTCTACACAATTTTTTATACCGGCACGTAGAGGCCGTCTTGTTTATTCGCGCCTGCACCTTAAAGGTGGCGATATAACTATAAGGAGTGATTATGTTTATAATAACTTCGAGAAAGGTGATTCTGTTATCCTGCAGTTGAAAGATGGCCTTCTAGGAATTCCGATATTGGCTTCTAAGGAGGTTCTGCCTGTAACCGTCAATGCGAACGAGACAAATTAAGTTTAACGTATAGCTAAAGGGTATAATAAAAGGTTGGAAGTATAGCTTCCAACCTTTTATTATATAGTATATTGGGAAGATTAAAGCCCCTTTACAATATCGTATGTGTCGCTTGCAATCATCAACTCTTCATCGGTGGGGATAAGAAGTACCTTAACCTTAGACTCGGGAGTAGAGAGCACACACTCCTCGCCACGCATCTTGGCATTAACCTCCTTGTCAAGCTCTACGCCGATGAATTCGAGACCTTCGAGTGCAGCCTCGCGGATTGAACCCTGATTCTCGCCAACACCACCGGCAAAAGCAATAACGTCTACACCACCCATTGCAGCAGCATATGCTCCGATGTACTTCTTGATACGGTAGGCATACATTGTGTTTGCAAGGATAGCACGTTTGTTACCCTCTTTGGCAGCTGCATCAACCTCACGCATATCCATTGAGATACCCGAGATTGCTGCAACACCCGATTTCTTGTTCAAAAGATCGGACAGTCCGTGTGTGTCGAGGCCAAGCTTATCCATAATGAAGGGGATAGCGCCTGCATCAATGTCACCGCTGCGTGTACCCATCATAAGACCCTCGAGAGGAGTAAGTCCCATTGAAGTATCTACGCTCTTGCCATCTTTTACAGCGCTAATTGAACCACCGTTACCAATGTGGCAGGTGATGATGCGGCTTCCCTCAGCGGGCATTCCTGTAATTTCCAGTACGCGCTTTGTAACATAACGGTGCGATGTTCCGTGGAATCCGTAACGGCGTACACCATATTTCTCGTACAACTCGTAGGGAATTGCGTACATATATGCGTAGTCGGGCATTGTCTGGTGGAATGCGGTGTCGAATACACCTACCTGAGGCATATCGGGAGCAATAGCCTTAACAGCCTCGATTCCTTTCATATTTGCGGGATTGTGTAGGGGGGCAAGGTCGTTGCAAGCAACAAAATCGCGCAGAACCTCGTCGGTGAGCAGTGTCGATGCGCTGAACTTCTCGCCACCGTGTACAGTGCGATGACCCACAGCGTCAATCTCGGCAATAGACTTTACAACGCCGTACTTCTCGCTTGTAAGGGTGTCGATGATAAGGCGTACACCGGCAGTGTGCTCGGGGATAGGGGCATATATTGTCTCTTTCTCGCCGTTGGGAAGGTTGAACTTGAGGAAAGAATCCTCGAGACCGATTTTCTCGATACCGCCCTTTGCGAGCACCTCTTTTGTCTCAATGTTGAACAGCTGGTACTTGATTGATGAGCTACCGCAGTTCAGAACCAAAATCTTCATAAGTATATCTGTTAGTATGTTAATAAGCAGTGTGGGGCATCCCACACTGCCATTATAATTATTCTTAATTAATTACTTCTTTGCTGCAATAGCCTGATTGGCTGTGATGGCAATCATCATATATACATCCTCGATTGAGCAACCGCGTGAGAGGTCGTTTACGGGACGTGCAATACCCTGAAGTACGGGACCGATAGCCTCGGCACCACCCAAACGCTGCACAAGCTTGTAACCGATATTTCCTGCACCAAGGTCGGGGAATACGAGTACGTTTGCCTTACCTGCAACTGTCGAGCCGGGAGCTTTGCTTGCACCAACGAAAGGAACAAGGGCAGCATCGGCCTGAAGCTCACCATCAAGGTCGAGTGCGGGATCGAGTTCGTGTGCCAGACGTGTAGCCTCGGTTACCTTGTCTACCATCTCGTGCTTGGCCGAACCTTTTGTCGAGAAGCTGAGCATTGCAACGCGGGGCTGCTCGAAACCTGCAATAGCCTTGGCTGTCTGTGCTGTACATACTGCAATCTGCGAGAGCTGGTTGGCATCGGGGTTAGGTGTTACTGCAACGTCGGCAACGAAGAGTACACCGTCCTCGCCATACTCCTTGGCGTTGGTAATCATCATCATTGCACCCGATACACAAGTGATTCCGGGAGTAGTCTTGATAATCTGCAACGCAGGGCGAAGTACGTTACCGGTTGTGTTAAGAGCGCCTGCTACCTGACCATCGGCATCGCCATTCTTTATGATTAGACAACCAAGGTAGAGGGGGTTACAAACAAGTTTCTGTGCATCCTCGGGGGTCATACCTTTGGCCTTACGCAACTCGTAAAGAAGTGTTGCATACTTCTCGGCATCGGGGTTGTTGCAGGGATCGATGATTGTTGCCTTCTCGATATTCTGCAAACCATGTTTCTGTGCAAGAGCCATAATCTCCTCCTTGTTGCCAAGGATGATAAGGTCGGCAATACCATCGGCAATAGCCTTGTCGGCTGCTTTTAATGTACGCTCCTCGGTTCCTTCGGGGAGAACAATGCGCTGTCTGTCCTGACGTGCGCGTTCGATAAGATTCTTTATAACATCCATAGTGTCTATAATTTTGTAATGTTGTTCTTTTTTCAACGCTGTCTGTGGGATGTTATCTCGCAGGCATTTTTTAACAATTCGAAGTTGGGTATCCAACTTTGTATAGTTTTAACAATACAAAGGTAGCAATTTTTTATATAATGAAGTATCTTCGCGCAGAATAAATTAATTTATGTTACAGAATCTTTCTTATAACGGCCTCTCTTTTTCCGAAGTACGTCCTTTTTTGGGTAAATTATGGTGCGAGATTTTTGGCGATAGTGAAGAGTTTGTCGATGCATTCTTTCATTATTGCGCTTCGGAAAATGTGCTTCATACTCTTTCGTTAAACGGACATGTGGTGTCGGTTCTCTATACTTTGCCGTATGAACTTACATATAATGGCAATACCGAGCAGGTGGCGTATATATATGCTGTTGCAACCGACAAAGAGTATCGCGGCCGCGGACTTATGAGACACCTTATGTCGCAGGTGCATGAGTCGTTACGGATCAAGGGGTATGTTGCAGCTCTGCTGCTTCCATCTTCATCGGCTCTTGCCCTATATTATGCCTCTATGGGCTATAGGGAGTGCGCTTATAGAAAGACCATAATGCTTGCCGTGGAAACAGACTATGAGGGATATACATACGAGAAGTGCAGTACTCTTAATGAGGAAGTATTTGTTTTTATCAAGAGTTATATGGCATTGCGCAGAGATAATATTATCCATCCAAAATCGTCGTTGGCGATGAATGTCGTAAGTTGCACACTCTCGGGAGGAGGGCTGTTCATTGCCAAGCAGAGGGACACAATATGTGCCGCTGCCTTTGTATCGTTAGAGGAGAGCAGACCTCTTATTCTCGAAATTATTACCTACGACAATGAGGCACAGAATTCGTTGGTCGCATATTTGGGTAAGCTGTATGCAGTCTCTACTATTCCTCTTCTTTGTTGTGATAAAAAAGATGGAGTGCCGTTTGCCATGGCACTCCCGTTCGACAGCTCTTTTCCCGAGACTATAAGGTTACAACTAATGTTGGATAAGTGATTATATCGGGAACCAAATGAACACGGCAACGTCCCACACTGCATGAGATACTATTATCGCGCCGAATCGGTTGGGGAAAAAACGGTATAGTAATCCCCAGGCAGCACCTGCTACCATAGCCGCCATTGTAAGCATAAAGTTAAATGAGCCGGCGTGTACAAGAGCATATATGGCTGTTGTAACTATAAAGCCTAGGTTCGGATTCCATCGTTGCGAGAGATTCTGCTGAACATATCCACGCCAGAAAATCTCTTCGGCAGGGCCAATGAGAAAAAGCATCAGGGCTGTGAGTAACCACGCCGATTCTCCCTCCTTCATCCCGTAAATGAGGTCGACCTGTGGACGAGCAAAGTTAAACATCAACTGCGATAGCTTGTCACCAATCCAAAATACTCCCCATAGTGCTGTTGCAATGGCAATGCCGAGCATAATGTCGGTGGGTGTAAGTCTAACCTTCTTCCACCATCCCGGGGCGAATATTGTAGCAAGAATAGACAATGTACAGGCCGAGCCTGTCATCATCCACCAAAAGTTGATGTATGGGGCAGTCCATGGACTGAACATAATTGTCCACAGTACAAATGCCAAAATTATAGTAAATAGCAACTTCTTCATCGGGTGTATGTCGCAATAAAGAGTGATAAGGTAAGCAGTAAACTGAATATAAGTTGTAATTTTGCTGTCATCTCGTCTACTCCCCACAGTGCTTCTGCACCTCTCTGGGGGAATTGCATCGCTTTACGAGCATTGTCTAAAGCCGGTTTAATTGCCGGTAGTACAAGTAGTGACCACCATGGAAACACCTCTATCACGCATCCTGCGATAATCCATATAAAAGGAATTATAACTTCGGCGCAATAGGCTATTGCCGATGCTTTCTTTCCTATAAGCATTGCAAAGGTCTTTATATCGGCGCGTTTGTCATGCTCGATATCGCGTGCGTTGTTTGCGTGAAGTATACCTACAGTAATAAGGCCTATCGGTAGTGATAACCATAATGCCTTCGGATGAAACTCGCCTGTTGCAACAAAGGAGGTGCCTAAAATCGGTAATAGCGAATAGGTAAGAAATATATCTATATCTCCCATCGCATGACACTTCAACCAAGGGTAAAGTATAGTCAATAGAAAACCGGCTACACCTATGTAGAGTGTAGGTAATCCTGTTGATGCAACGATGGCAATACCCGAAACCGATGCCACTGTAAGCAGTACAAATGAGAGCGTGCGAATCTCGTGAGGCTGAAATTCTCCGCTTGTCAGTGATATACCACCTACCGTATCTTCGCGGTCTATCCCTTTAATATAATCGAAATAGTCGCTTAAGGTGTTTCCGGCTGCGTGGAATACTATTATGTTTATAATAGCCCAAATACCTATAGCCCAATTTACATCTGTATTTATCCAATTCAGATAGGCTAAAGTTGCAAGTACCGGCATTGCAGATGCGGGAAACGACCAAGGACGTGTTGCCATTACCCAGTCTTTGAAAGAATGTTTAGACATATTATGTTATTATTACTTGTATTGTTCCACTTGAATGAAAAATATCATTACAGATTCTTGTGCAAAGATAGTATAAATGCGCTAAATAATTATCAGAATTTAGTTTTTTTGAGGTAAACTTAGACAATAGACAGTACTCACTCTGAAAAATATTCAAGCAAGCTTGACATTATTTCGTTCGTTTGTCACTATCTTTGCGAAGGTGTTCAGTATCGATATAATATAAAATTTAGATATAATATGAAAAGAATAGGTTTTTTTATGCTGTTGGCAGCACTATTAGTGGTTGCTTGCAATAACAATTTTGTAGGAGAAAAATCACCATCCGAGGTTACGCTTGAGGTTTTTAATGGGTTGACTACGGGTGATACAGCTGCTATAAAACAGAATATATATATAACCGATGATATTATGCGTGCTTCATTCAACGACTATTTCAGAATTGCAGCTGCTTCGAATCAATATATGGAGACAACAGCAAATTATAAACCTGTATATAATATTGTAAGTGAGACTATTGATGGCGAAACTGCCGAAGTGGTGCTTAAGACAAAGAATATAAGTGGACAGAATGTTCGTATTACAGTAAAACTCCTTGTGGATGAAGGCCGTTGGAAAGTAGATGGCGATCACGGGGTGTGGCATTGATTTATTTCATAATGTATAGTAAGTAGGCTTCTCAATAGGGCAATAAACAAGACTTTGTCTGATTAATAAAAAAATGCTTTCGAATGATAGTTTGATTACATAAAACTACTCTATCGTTATATGTTCAGAGTACTAACTATTAAAACAATGACGATTATGATGACAAAAATTTTTAATCTTATTATTCTTGACGAAAGTGGTTCAATGCGCTCAATAAAGAAAGATGCTATCGACAGCGTTAACGAGACTATACAAACTATACTTAAAGCTCAGCAAGATAACGAAGAACAAGAGCATTTTGTTACTTTTGTAACATTCAATGACGAGGTAAAGACTATATGCGACTGTGTACCTTGCAATGAACTTAAAGAGATTACCGATGCCGATTATTCTCCCGCCTGCTGCACAGCCTTATATGATGCAATGGGCAACTCTCTTACAAATCTTTGCTCTAAGGTTGGTGAAAGCGATAAGGTGCTGGTTACTATCGTCACCGATGGATATGAAAATAGCTCAAAGGAGTACAATGGCGCAGCCATAAAAGCTCTTGTCGAAGAGTTGAAAGGTAAAGGATGGGTATTTGCTTATATCGGTGCCAATCATGATGTAGAATCGTTTGCCGCTAGAATATCCATAACTAATACGTGGAACTTCAATGCTACTTCAATGGGCGTAAAGGAGATGAACACCCGTCTTAACAGAAGCCGCACAAAACTGTATAGTTCTATGACCGACGAATGCTTTGATGCAGATGAGGCAAATATCGCCTTTTTTAAGGATGAGTAAATTTGCTAAAATAGTATTTGATTATAAAGAGTATTGTTAAGTTTCTTAGATGCTTATCAAATTAATATCCCCGACCTCTAAGAAAAAGAGGTCGGGGATATTAATTGCTTTACTATCTGCTGCTTATTTAAGTAGTGCAGTAAGTTCATCGATATTCATAATCTTCTGTTCGCCACTCTCCATGTTTTTTACAGCTATTGTACCGTTGCTCATCTCGGTTTCTCCAATAATTGCAACATAAGGAATATTGTGGTTGTTGGCGTAGCCCATCTGTTTCTTCATCTTATCGCTGCTGGGATATAGCTCGGCCGAGATATCGGCAGCTCGTAAACGGGCAATAAGACCAAGTGAGTAGAGTGCTTCGTTCTCGCCAAAGTTTACAAACATAACCTGTGTGTTAAGGATTGAGTCCTTGGGGTAAAGGTCGAGCTGGTTCATTACGTCGTATATGCGGTCGGCTCCGAAAGAGATGCCTACGCCCGATACGCCCTCCATGCCGAATACTCCTGTGAGGTTGTCGTAACGTCCTCCACCGCTGATGCTGCCTATTGCCACGTCAAGAGCCTTAACTTCAAGTATCGCACCTGTGTAGTAGTTCAAGCCGCGTGCGAGGGTGAGGTCCAGCTCAAGGCTGCTTCTGATACCGAGCTTTGCCACTGTCTCAAGAATGAATCGTGTCTCTTCAACGCCTTTCTCGCCTGTTGCGTTGCCAGCAAGAACCTCAGCGATAGTACTCAACTTCTCGCTGTTATTACCCTGTGCCTGCAAAATTGGCAGAAGTTTCTCTACCGCCTCATCGCCAATCCCTTTCTGTTTAAGTTCGGCTATAACACCGTCAAGGCCAATCTTGTCGAGTTTGTCGATTGCTACTGTAATGTCTATAATCTTGTCGGGCTCGCCAATTACCTCGGCAATTCCTGCAAGTATTTTACGGTTATTCAGTTTTATCGCTACTCGTATGCCTAATTTACCGAATACATGGTCGATGAGTTGTATAAGCTCAACCTCGTTGATAAGCGAGTTGTTGCCTATGACATCGGCATCGCACTGATAGAACTCGCGGTAACGGCCCTTCTGAGGACGGTCGGCACGCCATACAGGCTGTATCTGATAGCGCTTGAATGGAAAGGTAAGTTCATCGCGGTGCATTACAACGTAACGTGCAAATGGTACGGTGAGGTCGTATCTCAGCCCCTTCTCGCAGAATTTGGATGCTAATTTTGCTGCGTTGCGGCTAAGCAACTCTTCGTCGGTGAGTGCGCTGAAGTAATCACCCGAGTTCTGTATCTTGAATAGAAGTTTATCGCCCTCCTCGCCATATTTACCCATCAGGGTAGATAGGTTCTCCATTGAGGGGGTCTCGATTTGCTGGAATCCGAACAGATGGAATGCTTCGCGTATTGTATCGAATATGTAATTCCTTTTTGACATCTCAATGGGTGAGAAGTCGCGTGTTCCCTTTGGTATTGATGGTTTTGCTGCCATTTTTGTATATTTTATTTTTTGTTTCCCGAATGCTTAATCGCGTCGTCCAAGATAAATCATTACGTAATAGATAAGTGTTGCTAATGACGAGAGTGCGGCAACAACGTATGTGTAAGCTGCCGAACGCAATGCACTTGATGCTGCTCTCTGGTTTGTTGTATTGCTTACCGGTGACCTCTCTAACCATGCGAGTGCACGTCGGCTTGCATCAATCTCTACGGGGAGTGTTATAAAACTGAAGAGTGTTGTCATTGCAAAGAGTGCTATTCCAAGCAATAGGATGGCAGGAAACATCTGTACGGTCAATATTCCTATAAGCAATATCCAGGTCATCCAACTTGATGCAATTGATACAATAGGTACCAGTTTAGAACGCATGGTAAGAGGTCCGTATGCAGTAGCATGTTGAATTGCGTGGCCACACTCGTGCGCAGCAACAGCTGCAGCTGCTACACTTGAAGAGTTATATACTCCTTCGCTGAGGTTTACGGTGCGGTCGGCAGGGTTGTAGTGGTCGGTAAGACGGCCTGCTGTGCTGATGACTTTTACATCGTATATACCATTGTCGTGCAGCATCTTAAGAGCTATATCACGTCCTGTCATGCCGTTGCCTAATGGCATTTTTGAGAATTTGTCGAACTTGTGCTGCAGATTCATCTGGACGATATAGCTTATTATGGCTATTCCAATGAACAGTATCCAATAGAGCATATTTCCTCCAAGGTATCCTGTTGCTCCGTTTGTTGCATAGGCTGCAATGCCTGTTGTTCCTAAAATCGTTAAGATACTCATTTTCTGTTTTTTAAGTTAAACATTAATTGTCGTCAATTAAAGGCTGCTTGTCTCTCTTTGCCCCGACGACTCTTTTGCTTTATGTGATAAAAACGTGCAGACGAATCAAAGGGATTGGCCTGCAACGTTTTTTATATCTACAATGTTATCGCTCTTTGTTAGATATTGCGTGTGATTGTCTGTTCGCGGTCGGGACCTATCGAGATATATTTTACAGGTACTCCAAGCTGCTCTTCAAGGAATTTTACGTAGTCGATGAAAGCTTGTGGAAGGTCCTCCTCGCGTGTAATCTTTGTAAGGTCACACTGCCATCCCGGAAGCTCGGTATATACAGGCTCAACGTCGCTTATGTCGTAGGGCAGATGCTCTACTGTTTCTCCGTTCTTCTTGTATGCAACACAAGCTTTAATGGTCGGGAAGGTATCCAATACGTCGCTCTTCATAAGGATGAGGTGTGTGACACCGTTTATCATTATGGTGTATTTAAGTGCTACCAGGTCAATCCATCCGCAACGACGCTCACGCCCGGTTACAGCACCATATTCATGGCCACGGTCGCGCATCAATGCTCCAACCTCGTCAAACAGCTCTGTAGGGAATGGGCCTGCGCCGACACGTGTGCAGTAGGCTTTTGTAATTCCGTATACATTGCCTATCCTGTTCGGAGCAATACCTAATCCTGTGCAGGCTCCTGCACAAACAGTATTCGATGATGTCACAAAGGGGTAGCTGCCAAAGTCAATATCAAGGAGACTGCCCTGTGCTCCCTCGCCAAGAACGCTCTTGCCCTCGTTCATAAGGTCGTTTACCATCTGTTCGCTGTCGATGAGTCGGAACTCCTTCAAGTAGTTGATGGCATCGAGCCATACTGCCTCGGCCTCGGCAAGATCGTAGCTAAAGTTGAGGCTTTTTAGTATCTGCTCGTGGCGTGCCTTTGCCTGTGCATATTTCTCTTCGAAATTCTCTAAGATATCGCCTACACGCAATCCGTTACGGCTTATCTTGTCGGTATATGTAGGTCCTATTCCCTTACCTGTGGTACCAACCTTGGCATCACCCTTTGCTGCCTCGTACGCAGCATCGAGTATACGGCCGGTAGGCAAAATAAGGTGCGCTTTCTTCGAGATAAACAGGTTCTTTTTAAGGTTGTATCCTGCTTTCTCAAGTTCTACCGCCTCGCCTTTGAATAGTGCGGGGTCCAATACAACACCGTTTCCAATAATGTTTATCTGGTCGCCCTGGAAAATTCCCGAGGGGATTGAACGCAACACGAATTTTTTGCCACCGAACTCAAGGGTGTGTCCGGCGTTAGGACCTCCCTGGAAGCGTGCTACAACATCGTATTGAGGGGTAAGTACATCAACTATCTTGCCTTTTCCCTCGTCTCCCCATTGGAGACCCAAAAGTACGTCAATCTTTTTCTTCATATCGTTGTTATTCTATGTTTGCTTATCTTTGACATCTTCGCCGATGGCTTATTATGCTTTTTTCTGCTTTCGCCTCTTTTGCGTACGATTGCATTTGCTGCATAATCCGTATATGTACAGCGAAAAGTGTACCGGATAAAAACTTTTTATATTTGTTGCTATATTCTCGCTTATTTTAATATTTTTACCCTCTTCTACTTTGTGGCATTTGGAGCATATTGTGTAGCATTTTTCTTCACCGTAGCACTTTTCGTAAAGTGACTCTCCGCCAAACTGATGATGTATGACAAGGTCGGCCTTCATTAATAAAGCTATGGTGTTATACACCGTCGCCTTGCTTACCCTGAACTTCTCGTTCTCCTCGAGGTGCTTGTGCAGAGTGTCAATGTCGAAACATCCCTCTATGGAGTATACTGCCGATAATATTGCATAGCGCTCGGGAGTACGTCGCAGTTTGTTCTCTTTTAAGTAACCGGTAAATAATTGTTCTACTATCTCTGCGGTGGTTGTATCCATCTGTGCGTAGTTGCTACAAAGTTATCTCTTTTTTTATAATACTATTATGTATATACTCTTTTTTATTGTTTTTTAGATAAAAATATGTTGCATTTGTGGGTGGCTTGCTATTTTATCGGGACAATCCTCATCAAGAGTACTGTATTTCTGTAACGATGCATAGGCGCATGTCTGTAATACTTTGTTACCATTCTCGGGTGACAACACACGTGCCGCAACCGATAAATAGCGAGTCTCATAGTCGGCATCAGGTCTTATGCCTTGGCGAAACAGATGCGACAGAGTGAGGAAGCCGCAGTAGGAGAAAAGCCCCTCTTCGCTCTCTATCCATTTCATTGCCAGCTGTGACGCATCGGGAAGATGGCATAGCAGCAGCATCGACAGTTGGTCGGCTACCTCGGTAAAAGGAGTCTCGGCTATCCACAAATGTGCATCTTCGGCAGTAAATGTTTCACTTGGCATAAGCATTATTGCCAGCATCTTGCACTCTCTGATATTCTCTTGCCACAGTGCAAGCGCAAGGGTACGTTCTTTGGGATATTGGGCTGCAATTTTTTTAAGACGAGGAATCTCGACTCCAAAATTAATTTTGTAGTCAAGGCCCTGTCTGCGTTGCAACGATGAGACTATGCCATTCATCGACAGCCGCAGGCTTTTCTTAATTTCCAATATCCTGTCGCGTACAGTCTGATTCATCTTGTCGGTTATTTGCTGTTATTGTGTCTTTTACGGTAGTTATTGGGCGTTTCACCCATTATGCGGAAGAACGATGCATAAAATGATTGTCTGTTCGCAAAACCAACCGATAGGCCAATCTCTTCTATTGTCATATCGTTATAGCGCTTGTCGGTCATTCGATGCAACGACTCTTTAACACGATACTCGTTTACCAGACACGAAAAATTGGTATTGAAACGAGAGTTGATAACTGCCGATATATAACGGGTATTTGTTCCTAACTCTTTGGCTAGGTCTTTTGCCGAGAATTCCTTGTCGCGGTAACGTTTCTCTATTACCACGATATTCAGGATTTTGTCGTACAACTCATCTGCCAGTTCGGCACGTATGAGAGAACGATATGCTGCGTTCTTCTCCTTTTTTTCCCTTATATTATAGGGTGTAGAGCTTTTTTCTGTCATAAATATAGCTTGTTTTTTCCAATGTTGCCCAAATATACATTATTTTTTTCAGAGGGTGTATAACTTTTTTAATAAAAAAAAGCTAAAATCGTTTTTAACAAGGAATATGCTATTAATTACTCTTTATTGGAGATAAGATTAACCACGTTTTTGGTTGTTTTGTACTACTTTTTGTTACACTCTTTGTACATCTCGGTGAGTGTCGCTTTTTCGTGTCCGGCTGCTACGGCTTTGTCGAGTGCGGCGTGGGCAGCACGTCTGTCACCTTGTGCCAATAGAAGTTGTGCGTGTGCAATGTGATAACGTGCATTTTGAGGGCTGAGTTCTGTTGCTTTCTCAATATCCATTATGGCAAGGGAGGTCAGTTTCTCTTCACGTTCCACGTTGCTGCGTGCATAATAGTATTCGGCATTTTGGGGATTTCCGTCTATCAATAATCCAAGCAGCATTAGCGAGTCGTTGAGTCGCCCTGCGCGATGATAGAGCAGTGCCAGTGATAGTCGGGCATCGTTATCGTTTGGTTCTATGGATAGAAGGGTGTTATAGTCGGTATATGCTTTTTCGTACTCTTTTTTCTGCCCATATATATATGCACGCATAAACAGAGCGTGAGTATTACGTGGCTCAATGGATAGAGCGTTGCTGTAGTCGGCAAGTGCGCTGTCGTTGTTCTCTTGCTCAAGATAAATACGTGCCCGTTGCAGCATTATCTGTGCCGATTCGGGGTTATAGGAAAGCGCCTTGGTGTATGATTCGACAGCATCTTTTGTCCTGCCCGATTGCCACTGGGCAAATGCAAGGTTGCTGTATGCATATTCGTTTAGTTTATTGGTAGAGTCTTTCTCTGTGACCTGCTTGAATAATTCGGTTGCTCTGACGTAATCATTTGCTTTAAGGTACTTTTCTCCCTCGGCGAAGAGGCTCTCATAGCTCTGTGCCATTATTGTCGAGCTTATCAATATGATAATTATAGTGGTTAATGTTCTCATAAACTGTTTTTTCTTTATCTATGCGAAGATAATGCTTTTATATGGTATTGTCTCTCATATACTGCTTATTTTAAATGTTTATAACATTATGTTGCACAAGATGTGTGTAAAAGGATTTAACGGAACAATAAAATTTATTAACTTTGTAAAAAAGTATTGACACCCCTTAATGAATAGGGAATAGAGGTATTATTGAGGAGTTTGTAAATAGTTTTAATATATGAAAAAGATTAAATTTTATTTAGGTTTAATGCTGCTTGTGTTGGCATCGTGCACTACAAAGCAGGGGGGCGAGAATGATGGTCTTATTGCAAAGGATTACACAGTTAATGGTGTGACATTTAAAATGATAGCAGTGGAGGGTGGTACTTTTGTAATGGGGTCTACCGAAAATGCTCCAGGAGCCGAACCCGATGAGTATCCTAAACATAAGGTTACTGTAAGCAATTTCTTTTTGGGCGAGACCGAGGTTACACAAGAACTGTGGGTGGCTGTAATGGGTAATAATCCTTCGGGATATACCGATGATACTCAGTTGCCGGTAGAGTCGGTGACGTGGAACGATTGTCAACAGTTTATTTCTAAATTGAATGAGATTACAGGTGCCTCTTTCCGCTTACCTACCGAAGCCGAGTGGGAGTATGCTGCTCGAGGAGGCAACCATTCAAAAGGGTATCTTTATAGCGGAAGTGACACTCTCTCTAATGTAGGATGGTACAAAGATAATGCCGAGGAGCGTCCTCATAAGGTAAAGCAGTTGACACCCAATGAACTTGGACTTTATGATATGAGTGGAAATATCTGGGAGTGGTGCAGCGATTGGATGGGCGATTATACTGCCGACGATGCGGTGAACCCACAAGGTCCAGCCGAGGGAAGAACACGTATAGTACGCGGCGGAAGCTGGCTGGTTGATGCACCCGTTTGCCGTCCTGCCGACCGCAGTTCGGGAGCGCCAAGAGGAGGCGGTTGTATCGTGGGACTCCGCTTGGCTCTATAAATCTATCGGAATATTTGTTTCTTAGATAGATAAAGGATAAAAAAACGGGAGAGGATGTTAATCCAATCCCGTTTAAGTACTCCCGACGAGAATCGAACTCGTATCTTAGCTTTAGGAGAGCCACATTCTATCCATTGAACTACGAGAGCAGAAACATTGCCACAAATAGTGTGGCTAACGAATCCGGCTGCGAAGATAGCTATTCTTTTGCAAAAAGTAAAATTTTAGAAACAAAAAGAGGGTGTATTGTCACGACAATACACCCTCTGATTATCATATTACCAATGTAATCGCTTCAGTTATTTCACTGAAACTTTTACTGTATGGCTACCGTTGGCATCAACTATATTTACAATGTATAGTCCGTGTGCAACATTTATGTTTGTATTGTTACCCTGATAAACAAGGCTACCATCGAGAGCATATACTTTTATCACAGCCTGTTCAGTTGCTCCTGATATGTTAATGCTGTTGTTGCCCGATGTTACAATAATGTTGTTCTCTACCATTGTAGCGACACCGGTAGCATGGTCTCCCGTTGAGAAAGAGCCGTTGTCGGGGTAGGTAATTCTATTGTTCGATACCTCACCAAGCTGCATCTTATCGGCCGAATAGTACTTTATCGACAGTATCCAATCTCCATACAGACTACCGCACTGACAGGGTATTGTTACATTTACGGGAGTACCCTCGGTAATCTCTACGGGTATATAATCGCTCTCGGCGACACTGTTGATTCCGCTTAATGTGTTTACCTTGATATATCCGCTGAAACTTCCGCCAACGCAATCGAGAGAGGTGCTTACTGTAAACTCCTTATTTACGGCAACGGTCTTGTTGTTGATATTCATAGGTGCCGAAACATAAGGCCTTGTTACCTCTTTTGCATTTATTGTAAAGTAGTTGTTGCTTGTAGTATGGCGTACATACTCCCATTTGTTATTCTTAAATTCACGGATATCCACCATATACTGACCTGTGGGCAGCGCGGGGAAGTAGTGAATAGTTGAGCAGGTAAGTACCTTGTTACCACCACCTCGAACATTATTAATTTCCTCGCTATGGATGAGATACTCCTTGCCTGTCATATTATTCTGTACAAACACTCCTACGGTTCCGCTGTATGCCTCGCCGTTGGTTGCAATGTTGTTGATGCGTGCTCTGATATTGGTAGCCGAGCCATTGTTTATATCCTTTACGCTGTACTCGGTAACAGTGGGCAGTGCTCCGGAGGGGAGTGTTTTAATATCGAGTGTGTCGGAAGTACCCTCGACAAAATACATCTTCTCTGTGTCAAACTCGGTTGAGTTGTCAAGGTAGGAGTTTCTTATATTATAAGCAAAAGAGATAAAGTATCGTCCGCTGTAGCTCAGACGTATATTTGTGCTGAAGGGGAGTGCAATCTCCTGCTCATCGAGCACCTCCATAAGTTTGGGATTGCTTGTCTGAGGTTCGCTTGTCCATGTTCCGTCGCTGTTCTCTTTATTCAGTACAGGAATCACAAGTATTAAGCGGTTGTCTTTATTCCTGTTCACGATTCTGGCCTCCATATTAATCTTGTCGCCAATGAACATTGGACGTGGTTGGAATGTAAGACGTGATAATGTTACTTTTGGCATGGAGTTTGTAACGATTACATGGGTGTCGGTAACCTCTATCGACAAACCATTGTTTGCACCGGGCATTATGGCAAACTCGCCATCGGTGTGTCTGTATACGATGCGCATTGTATACTTTCCTTTGGGCAGATATAGGCCGCCGCTGTTTTGCTTTGTCTGAACCTGAAGAGTATATATATATCCGCCTGAATCGTCAGCTTTAAGGGTAAACATTTCGTTTCCTAAAGATACTCTTGTGACATTGCCTGCTTTGTCTGTAATATCGGCTGCAAGCTCTATATTGAATGCAGAATGCGACCAGTTAAGGTAACTTGCGAGTATGCGGAATCGAGCAGTACCACTGCTTTTGTTGATTGCTGCTTCGTATTTCTCGAGTGGTGTTTGCTGCATTGGGCCTACAGGAGCAAGGATATATATTGTGGGGTCACCCTCACGTTTCACCTCGCCCTCTTCACGTGGGTGGATATTGGCTATGATAGCCTGTCCGACGCTGTACTCTCCGGCACCGCCACCTGTGCCGATTCCATCGGGCTTCATATATGCCATGTCAAAGAAACCATCGTATGCTCCGTTCCAACCCCAGTTTATATGCAGATAGTTGTTCTCGTCTATTCCGTCACATACAAAGGCATGACCTGCTCCTGTTGTGAATCCGAATCCTGTGTACACCAAAGGCTGACGAGCCTCAAGGTTACTGCGCAGTACATTCATCCATGTTTCGTCCGAGTGCTCCAAACGACGATAAATGCGTGCCTCACTCGAGTAGTCGAATACATTTACAAGTGCATCTATGGCCTCGACGTTGTTACTGCCTGTACCCGAAAGAGCGTAACTGCTGTTTATAGCCTTTCCAACATCTACCATAAGCTGCGCAACCTCGTCGGCATTATCCTGGTCGTAGATTCCTGTGTAGCTGTTGAGCATCTTACTCCAGTTATATTTGCGTTTTGTGAGGTCTATTCTTTCGCTGCTTCCTGTAATATTGCTCTTCCAGGTAATAGCCTTAAGAGGAGTAACAGGCCAAGCATGAAACTTCATAACCTGTGCAACGGCTGTTGCTGTACAACCGGTAGGAGGATATTGTAAACCTATTTGTGGACATTTTCTATTGTATGGGCTGTTTTGATCCCAAGTAGTTTTCAGCATAGGCTCGATGCGCTTGCCTGTTGCTCTTTGAATGGGTGCAGCCTTGCCCTGACGCACCTGCTCGACATAGTGGTTGTACATATCCAACCACTCTACAAGTGGCTGTGGCATTTCGATGTCGGTGCGTGTCTCGCTTGTAGAATATCCTACGATGGGTTCCAAGAGGTCGTCGCCCGAGACTATGACAAAACCGGTGGACGACTCCTCGGTAAAGATGTAATAATTCTCTTCGGTATCTTTATTGATGTTTCTGTCGGTAGAACGGCTCTTTTGTGGAGCAAGTCTCATTCGTGCCTCTCCTTTTTCGGGTGCTACCTTCTTCCAAAAACTCGAAGCAATTTCCCGAGCCTTTTCGGGGCTGATGGGACCTGCAATAGCAGTTGCTGCTATAAAAAACAGTAGAGTGTAAAGAGTAAATAGTCTTTTCATTATTAGCTTTTTAAAGTTTAAGATTTTTTACTTAATAATTTCAGTGCGAAAATAATGAAAAAACGGGAAAAATGTTAGCTTTAATAGCAAAATGTGTTGATTGCTGTGAAATAGTATGTAAAAATGTCTTCTTAATGTGGATATTCTCTTTTTTTACCCCTTACATTTGTCGCAAATTCCTTTTACCATGTAGTTTACCGAGTGCATAGTGAATCCTTGTGGTAATTCTATGGTCGGAATCTGTATGTGCTTGAAACAGTAGGTTCGTTGGCACTTCTCGCAAAAGAAGTGCGTGTGCATATCATTTGCGCTGTCATGCCCGTGACTGTGGCATAGTTCATATTTCAGCGACCCACTGCCATCCTCGATGCTGTGTACAAGATTGTGCGACTGAAAGAGTGTCAACGTGCGGAATATTGTTGATTTCGGCGCAGTATCGAGTTTCTCTTCAATGTCGGCCAATGAAAGAGGCGACTCGCTTTGCGAGAGTAGCCTTGCCACTAACAGACGTACTGCCGTGGGGCGTATACCGCGTTCCTTCAATAGTGTCTCCATTATTTAGTACACTCAGTTGTTATTCCTATGCTGCGTCGAAGCTCTACATAACTTGCTGCACTATTGTAGAGTGAGTTTATATACTCTTCCTGCATCATATTGTCGCTGCGTTCGGTCTCGATGAAGTCAATGAATGATATTTCACCCATCTGATAAGCCTTACGCTTGCTTTGCAGTAGCTCGGCTGTCTCTTTCATCATCCCTAGGGTAAATGTCTCTTTCTGTTTGTTTGCTATACGGCAGTTGCTGTAGGCCTGCATCACTTCACTCTGTACGCGCATGCGTGTATCGGCAAGCTCATTTTCGGCCTGCTGAACTTTGGCTTTGTCCATGGCGCGTGCGCCCGAGTTCAAATTCGAAAATTTCAGTGGAATTGCTGCCCCTACCATAAGTTTTGTAAATGATGGTTCGGCCTTGTTGTATTCTGCGCCTACCGACAGCTCAAGCTCTATGCGTCGGCGAGCGCTGTTGAGACGCTTCTCAGCATTGGCAATATCCACTCGGCTCACTGCAGCAAGAAGGTCAGCACGATTGGCAAGAGCCTGCTTTATGTAGCTGTCAGGCGACTCAAGAGGTGCAGTGGCACTCTCGAGCGTGCCTGCTGCCACTATCTGCTCGCTACCGTCGAGTGTGCCCATATAATATCCAAGTTCAATGGCGCTATTGTGCAGTTCGGCCTCGGCTTGCAAACGACCGTTGCGGGTCAGCCCTGCAGCAAGACGCGACTCTATCCACACTGTTTTTGCAATTTCGCCGCGTGAGTAACGCAGGCTGTCGCTATGTGCCAGCTGTTGCATATAGTTTTCGCGGTTGGTGGCAATCTTGAGCAGTTCTTTGGCTCTTACATGACGCAGATAGGCGAGTGTCGCATCGGCGTAAAAATTGCGCATATAATCGTTGAACACTGCTATTGTTGCTTGTAGCTCTTTTCCTGCCAGACGTATTCCGGCCTTGCGTACGCCGAAAGTAAATGTGCGGCTAAGGTTGGCAGCGATACTCTCGCCTAAATCGGTGTTCCAGTCCTCGTTATTGGCATACTGAACCGATAAGGTGGGGTCGTTATACACTTTTGAACTTTTCAGAGCCAATTGTGCAATGTCGATATTCATAGCTTCGGCAACTAATGATGTATTGTTGCCGAGAACTCGTTGCATATAGCTTTCGTAGGTCAGTTCTTGTGCTGCAGCTAAAGTTGCGGCTATGGCAAGGAGTAAAACAAGTATGCTTTTCTTCATCTCAGTTAAGGAAATATTCTTTGCAAAGTTATCTCTTATAAGTTGCAACCGGGTTGCATTTTGAAAAATCCTATCTCTTTTCTATGCCCATCTCGGCAGCTTTCTTCATAATGTGTTCCAATGCTGCATCGTGCTCATTGGGTATAATGCCGTCGAGGATTGCATCCTTGACGCTTGCTTTCAGTCGGCCTACCTTGTCGCATGGAGGAAGGTCGAATATTTCCATAATCTCTTTACCGTCGACAGGGGGTTGGAAATTGCGTATGCGGTCGCGCTCCTCAAGGTCCTTTAGTTTCTGTCTCACTGTTGCAAAATTATTCAGGAAACGTTGCTTACGCACTTCGTTCTTGGATGTAATATCGGCTTCGCACAGTGTCATAAGGTCGTCTATGTCGTCGCCGGCATCAAAAAGCAGACGACGCACAGCCGAGTCGGTTACCTCGTTGTCGGCTATTACGATGGGGCGCATGTGCAGTCCCACGAGTTTGGCAACGTAGCGCATTTTATCGTTCTGCGGCATTTTAAAATCGCGGAACATTTTAAGCACCATCTTTTCGCCTACAGCATTGTGGTTGTGGAAAGTCCATTTCTGTATGGGATCCCACCGTTTGGTACGTGGTTTGCCTATGTCGTGCAACAGTGCTGCCCAGCGCAACCACAGATTGTCTGTTTTCTTTGCTATATTGTCAAGAACTTCAAGAGTGTGGTAGAACATCTCCTTGTGACCGAATCCGTTCTTTACCTCTACCCCTTGCATTGCTGTCAGTTGTGGGAAAATAATCTCGAGCAATCCGCAGCGGTCGAGTTCAATGAATCCTTTCGAGGGGATGGGTGAAAGCATAATTTTGTTAAGCTCATCGTTGATACGTTCGCGAGATATTATTCTAATTCTTTCGCGGTTCTCGTGCAGTGCCTCGAAGGTCTCATCGTCGATATAGAAATTCAACTGTGTGGCAAAGCGTACGCAACGCATCATACGCAGAGGATCATCGCTGAATGTTATTCCCGGCTCAAGAGGAGTGCGTATAATGCGGTCCTCAAGGTCGAGCACTCCGTCGAAGGGGTCGACAAGTTCACCAAAGCGTTCGCTGTTCAGGCAGATTGCCATTGCATTGATTGTGAAATCGCGGCGGTTCTGGTCGTCTTCGAGTGTTCCATCCTCTACTATAGGGTTGCGCGATTCGCGTGTATAAGATTCGCGTCGGGCACCAACAAACTCAATCTCGTGCTCGTGGTATTTCACCTGCGCAGTACCATAGTTGGCATATACAGCCAAATGCGCACCCTTGCCCAGACGCTTGCTGAAAGCACGCGCCATTGCTATGCCTTTGCCTACAACTACCACATCAATATCCTTTGACGGACGTTCAAGGAATATATCGCGCACATATCCGCCCACAACGTAGCACTCGAGTCCAAGTTCATCTGCGGTCTCGGATATTTTGCGGAAGATGGGTGTGTCGAGTATCTTGATAAGTTCGTCTCTATCTGGTATGTGCATATTCTATCAAAATGTAATTCTTCGGCGAAGATAACAAAAAGTGAGCAAAAAATGAATAAATAGGGCTATGTTTCACTAAATGCAGATGGTTTTATATAACTATTGTCTGTCTTTAAGTTCTTTAAGCAGGTGTAAGATTTCCTCTTGTTGTGCCTTCATTTTGTTTATCTTGAAATACCAGCAGATAGGTTCGCGACAGATGAGCAATAGTGCTATTATAAGCAGAAAGAAGAAAAACAGCACTATGAGCATTGCCGATACATTGCTTAATGTTGCTTCACTGCCTTGCAGACACTCTTCGGCAGCTACTGTGAGAATTATTGCAGATAGTTTCATGGCTGTATTTTTATTGTATTATAGATGCCAAAAATAGTGTTTTTTTATAAATGAGAGAGTTTATTTGGCTTAATTTTAATATAATGTATTATCTTCGCACTATAAAACCTAACAGCAATGAAGAATATATCTATCTTATTTGCCTGCGCTGCCTTTATGTGTGCATCGTGTGGCGAGGATATCGAGAGCAAGGCAAGGGGGTTGTTGGACGAGGCTCGTGTGGCAAGCGAGGCCAAGGATTTTGGTAAGGCAAGATTACTGCTCGATAGTCTGAAAAATACATATCCCAAGGCTTTCAAGGCGAGACGTGAGGCAATAAAACTTTCTCGCGATGTCGAGTATGGCGAACAGACACGCAGTATTACTTTCTACGACGAACAGTTGAAACAGCTCACCGAACAACGCGATAAGATGCTTGCCGAATTTGTGCTCGAAAAAGACACCCGTTACCAAGATGAGGGATATTATATGCTCCCCTCTCAAACGCTGAAGAATAACTATGGGTTAACCTATCTTCGTGCGCAGGTAAGCGAAAAGGGCGATGCTATGATTACCTCGGTCTATCGTGGCAATAAGGCAATAGAGCACAAAAGCATTAAGCTTTGTGCCGGCGAAACATTCGTCGAGTGCAATGCTCCTTTGCACAAGTATAACTCTAAACATTTGGGAGTGCATAGCGAGCGTCTCGATTTTCGTTACGGCCAGGATGGTGGTATAATGGATTTTATTCTCTCGGCCGAGGGTGAGATAAAGGTAGAACTCAGTGGGCGCAGTAAGGTAGAATATACCTTGCGTAAATCCGATGCTGAGGCTGTTGCAAAAGTACTCGAACTCTCAAGGGTGTTGCAGAGTATCGAGAGGATTAGTGCTATGCGTGCCGAGGCCTCGAGACACATCGAGTTTATAGAGCGCAGCCGTGAGCGCTTCGAGATTGAAGAACCCGAAAAGAAGTAAGAACTATTCGATTGTTTATATAATAATAGAGTGCGACGACTGACGCACTCTATTATTATATATGATTCTTATCTATTCAGCGAGAATCGCATACTTACACCGAAGTCGGTTGTTGTGGTGGGGTACGAGCTTGCCGAGATAAGCGGAATAGTCTGCTGGCGGTCGAAGTAGAAGCTGAGAGTAAGCATCTTGCTGTAGGTGTAATCGGCCGAGAGCGAGTAATTGAACGACTTTGTTCCGCTTGTGGCCTGTGTGGTGCCTTTGTCAATGCTACGCGCCAGCGACGACATATTCTTGTACGAGAAGTCGCCACGGATGTTAAGGTCGTTGCTAACCGAATTCTTGCTCTTGTTGGCTTTCTTGCCACCGCCAAAGAGTTTAAGTCCCACAATCTTATAGCCGACATTAAGTGCAATCTCATCTGAGTAGGTCTCTACCATCTGTATCGCTGTAAGGCTGAGGTTGAGTACACGCGATTTTATATACTTTCCGCCAATTGTAATATTGTTGTTGGTTGTTACGTTTACACCAAACAGCGGCGAGAAAGATTCGTTTATAGATACCGAACCGACATTGTAACGGCTGCTTGGAACAGGCATTCCTGTTGTAGTATTATTGACGAAGCCTATTCCGTTTGTGTACTCCATATATGTAGTGTAGGTGCTGTACGAACCCATTGCATAGATGCTTTTATAGCCGTGCTCGATGTTCACACTCTTGAAATATTTCTTGAAAAATTCCAGTTTCGAGAGTCCCGAGTATTTTACTCTCCAGTTGGGAAGCATACTCATGAATGAGGGGAAAAGGTCGCCCAATCCCTTCTTTGAGCCGCTTGTATATGCCTCGAGGAATGCAGGTATCATTACGTCGGCCGAGTATTTGTCGACACCGCCGTTGGCTGGATTATAGGTCTCGCCTGCAAGGGCGCTTCCTGCGGGGTATTTGCTGCCCTCGTAACGCTGCTCTACACGCTGGCGTATAGTTTCGAGGCTGCCAACGAACTTGTCGTAAACCGATGATTTATAGTTATTGTCGGCATTACCTCCTCCGAATGAATTGCCAATGCTGATGGTTGTCATCGAGAATCCACCCGACTCGGTGTGTGGCATCCCTGCATACATAAACTGTATATTACGGCTCTTGTTACGTGTCCAGCTTGCGTTAAGGTCTATTTTAAGGTCGGTGACAGGTTCAAGAGTCATCTTGAGTTGCAGGTCTTCGGCAGCATTGCTCGATGCCTGCATCGACACACTGTCGTTGTTCAGCAACCATCCTCTCTCGTATGCCTTGCGCAGATAGCTGTCGCCAGTCATACCAAAAGCAAAGTCGAGTCCGGGAGCATAAATACCGTTGCGACTCTTTTGTCCGAAGATATCTCCTACTTCGGGCATGAAACCGGGGAGGCTCATTGCATACGAGTTTGTATAACTGATAGAGGCATTACGCACCGACATCAGCAGACGGGTGGGATACTGCATATTCTTTGCAAATGTCGACTTTTCGCCCTTCTCTTTAGCTGTTATGGTGAGCTTCAACGATACAGTGTCTTTACTCTTTATGAGGATGCTGTTCTCATCAACCACTTTATATTTCAGTTTGTAGTTCTTGCCATCTTTTGTGCGGGCTGTAAGGGTGATTTTTTTGCTCTTAAGACCGTGGTTAAGTGGCATTGCACTGTCGAGCACGAGGGTTATCTCTTTGGTAAACGGACGACCCTTCTTTGGTTTTTTCTCTTTGGCATTGTTAGCCTTGCGTCCTGTACGGTTGCTGCTGCCCGAACGCTTGCTAGCAAAGCGTTTGTTTGTTTCTTCAAGGTAAGGTATAATGTTATACAACTTCTCGAAATTAAAGTTTCCGTTTATGGTAATGTTGCGTTTGTTCGATATGTTGTTTCCGTAACTTACTCCCGAGATTCTGTTTCCGCGTGCCCAATTATATGATGCATTGTAGCTTGCATCAGCTGTGAGCCACTCGAATATAGGCATCTTGTTCAGCGGCAGACTGTACGATGCTGTAAAATTCTGCTGATAGGTAAGAGGACGACCCATACTCTGTATGCTCATTTTCACCGAATCTTTCCATATTTCATATTCGTTGGGGTAACGTTTCTTGTTCACCGGTACGTACGGCTCCTCAATCTCGGCATTTGTTCCTGTGTTGAGGCTCATTCTGAGGTTGGTGGTGGGGTCCCACTTTATCGAGAACGAACGATTCCAGTAGAACTGCTGCGAGAAGTTCAAGGGGATGGGACTGCCGCCGCTTGTGGCATTGAGGTCGCGTGCCTGCATCTCCTGGTAGTTACGTGTCATATCGGTGTTGAATGTGATATTTTGCGGCAGAGGGTTGATGCCGAAGTCTTTGAGTATCTTCAACCATTTCGACTTTCCTTTCATCTTTTCGAAAGGCTTGATGGTCTTTATGGGGCTTGCATAGTTGTACGATACCGATGCTTTCCAGTTCAGTCGGCGTTCCCAATCTATTGTGCTGCCGCTGTTGTCAGTACGTGAGTAGGAGTAGCTGAAGCTGAAGTTAGCCGGGTCGTATGGCATTGCCATCTTGCTCGATATATTGAGTTTTGCATTGCTAAGCGAGAAATTACGTGTGGTTGAGCGTATCTCGGCAATACTCCTTATCGAGTCGCGTGCAGCACCGCTGTAGCTGTCGAGAACATCCTCAAAGAGAAGGTCGGTCTCAAAGGGGCTGTAAAGGGGCGATTTTACCTCCTCGGTAAACGAGTAGTATGTGGGCAACGATACCTTTGCTGCTTTTGGAAGCAGACGGCCGAAGTCCATTGTTCCTGTTATGGTGTATCGATAGTAGTCATCTTTGCTGCGCGAGGCGAGTTTATCCTCAAGGCCGCCGAAACCGGCTGTCTCAATCTTACCTTGTGCCGCTATGCTGCCGATATCAGATAGTTTAAGGTTAAGGTTGCCTTGTGCTGCCCATCCACTCTTATTCTCGAAGCCTAACAGTCGCATCTCGTTAACCCATATTACAGCCGACTTTGCATTACTTGTGTTGTTGCGTACACCAATCATCATCACCTTTATCTGTCCGAGTGACGGGCTTCCCACGATGCTGATGCGGTTCTTGGGGGTATCTTCGTCATACTCGCTGTATATGGTGGTGTTGCTTACATCCGATGCTCCGCTGTTGCGCAGTGTGTTACGGCGCACTTTTATATCAGTGAGCTTGTTCAGTGGAATATCTATCATATTCTCGGCAGGCCACACTGCGGTTGCGCCTGTGTTGCTGTATTTATCATACGAACCGTGTGGTGTAAGGGTCAGAGGAACTTCATATTCATAATAGTTGCTCTTGTAATCCGAGCCGAAACGTACGAAAAGCGATACTTCGTTGTTCTTTAGGTCGGTCGCATCAATTTCGGGTGCCTCGGCGTGTATATATAGCTGTATGCGCTTATATTGTCTTACGTCGAGATTGCTTTTCTTGTATACGGCACGCGACTCTTTACTGCCTAGATTGTTTATCTGTAGCGAGAGCGACTGCTCATTGTCTTGACGCAGCTGTGGCTGCTCGGGGTCGAGGATACGTGATATTCCGGGAGGAAGTACATAGTTAACGGGCTTTCGGTCGCCGTGCTCCTCTATGTTCACTGCCGACATTGTAAAGTCGCCTGTTATAGATGGCGAGGTGTTGTTTACCGATGCTATAGCCTGTTGATAGGGTCGCCAGTCACCGCGTATGAGCTGCATCGTGGCAAAGCGCACTGTGATAGGTTTGCGGAATGATGTCATATACATTCGCATAAAACGTATCGAGGTGAAGTCGCGTATCGAACCAACGGCTTTTTCGTATTCGTTTATAGGTATGCGGAACTTGTACCAATCGACGCTTTCGGTAGTGCCGTTGCGTAGCTTGGTCGAAACAGTGCGCTTGTCCGATATATAGTTGCGTCCAACCTGCATATCCTCGGGGCGCAGTGATATACGATACTGGAAGTAGTTCTCGTACTCGTCCATAGTAAAATCCTGATTGACATCTTCGATGTCGGGAGTGGTTTTTGCTGCGCTGTTGTAGCTTTGGTTATCGGATGATGCGGGTGAGTTGCCCTCGTTGTTGTTGAAATATTTATAGCGTTCTATGATGCCTTTCAAGGCAGCATCGTAGTCACCGCCTCTGAAATAGTGGTAGTTGTCGCCTGCCGGATCGCTGGCAATACTGTCGTACACCTCTTGACGCACTCGCCCTTTTATTGCTTCGAGATAGTTCTTGTAAGGGGTAAATTGTGCCTCCTCTTCGCTGCTGAGACCATCGAGACCAACATCCTGCTGGCCTCGGCTTCCTGCATTGTTGTCAAAGGCATATACAAGGCTCGATGTTGTGGGGACACGTCCGAATGCAGTCTCTTCGTAGCTGTATGTATTGCTGCTTGCCGGCAATCCGTTCTCGAAGAATTTTTTACCATCCTTCAGTATATCCTCGGATACTTCGCCGAGGTTTATGTACAGGTCGCCTCCCATACCTGCTTGTTCGTAGATAAAGGGGTCAAGCATCCAGAATTCGACATATTGTATGTTAGCTGTCTCGAAATCGGTTGTTCCCAATTGTCTTGTGATACCTCCCCAACGTTTCTCGGGGTCGTTCAGTTTACCCTCAAATGTCAGGTCGGGGTCGAGATTGTAAGGGCCTCTCTCATCGGGATAATAGGTGAGGTTCAACAATGATAATATCGAAGATTCGCCTTGTACGCTCTCTTTGTTGGGGAATAGCTCGCGTTCATATACCTCGCGTACATAATGGTTCGAGAGCTGCTCGATGTCGCTCTTTATGTGCGAGGGAGTAAGTGATGAACTGCGTCGCGTAAAGAGGGGGTCTATCGTGTACCAGCTGAGGCGGGCGCGATTGTATCCGGTTCTTATGTCGTTTGTGAGGTTGCTGTAGGGCATTCCTGTGGGGAGCGATGCAAGTACCCACGACGATGGCGATGTAAGGTCAATGCCGTTCTCGGTACTCTCGAAGTCATCGATGTATGATGCCTGACTCTGTACTTCACTCGATGTTCCGGCATTCAGCTTTGCAAACTCGGCTGTCAGGTTTATCGATGATGGGGCAGTACAACTTATAAGGGGCAGGCGGTCGAGCATATTGGTGAGCCATTGGCTCTCTTTCTTCCACGAGATGTTTATACCCCAGATGGTATTGTTGAGAGGCTCGGAGCCCATATCTACCTTCGAGGTAAGCGGCTTTTCGCGCAGTGTCATAAAGGTACCGCCAAAATTGAGGTCGTTCGAGAAGTCGTATTTCCAGTTGAGTCCAAGGACTGTCTTGCGCTGCATATTGAATAGCGTGTTGCTCTCTAACGAGACATTGACATTTGTTCCTGCATCGATAATATTTTGGTTAAGGATGGTTACTATACCCGATGAGTAGTCGACCTGATAATCGACATTCTCGGTAAGTGTTACTCCTCCTGCGGTAACAACTACAGAACCGCGTGGAATATTGCTTGAGCCAGTCTGTATTACATTTGCCGATGACCCTGTGTATTCGCCGATAAGATAGAATTTGTCTTTCTCGGCCATTTGCTTGGCAATGGTCTTTGTCGAGTCGTAAAGTTCCTGAAATACATATTTGTCGGCTATTGCGTCGTTCCCTATCTTGCTGCGCAGGTAGTTGCCAAACGGTTCAACAGAGGGGAAGAATATTCTTCCGGTCGAGGCATCAACTGTGTATCCTTGTACAAAGTCGAATGAGCCGTTGGGGGTCTCCTTGGTGTTGTTCGCGTCCAAACGGTCGAGGTTCATAAGGCGCAGCAGAGTAGTACTTTTCAGACCAGCCTCGGGCAGATAGGTTATGTTTGTTCCCAGGCTGTCGCTTGCGTAGTATACGTCGAGCTTGAAATCGTTGCTTCTGAGGCTGCGTGTCCCAAGAGAGTATACGTTTTTCATCATAAGATTCCAGCATCCGTTCTGTGGCGAGCAGGCATTGGGCTTAAGCAATTTTACAAAGAGTGTTGTGCCCGACTCCTTCTGGTCGCTCGAGAACTCTCCCACCTGATAGGTCTGTCCGCCGTACGTGTATTCGTATGCTATCGCAAGTACCTCGTCGGCACGTAGGGCGTTCTTCAATGATATGTATCCCAATGCGCTGTTTACGGTGTATTCCGATGCCGAGAGCAATCGCGCATTTGACAACTTCTCGTAGTCGAGTCCGCCGTTTATTCCATTGATGTTGCCAAGCACATTGTTCACATTGTCGATATTACGTATGTCGGCGTATGTGCTGTTCATTGTGCTGTATAGATTATTGGCGTTGTTCGATGGGAGACCGGCCATACTGCCTGCCGCCTGCCACATTCCGTTGCTTATGTGACGACTCTCGCCGATATCGGTAAAGGCAACAATATTACGGGGACTGGTGTAATCGCTGGTCTTGTTTGTTATCCACA
Source organism: Bacteroidaceae bacterium (assembly GCA_045588485.1). Lineage (GTDB taxonomy): Bacteria > Bacteroidota > Bacteroidia > Bacteroidales > Bacteroidaceae > HGM04593. The sequence continues at coordinate 64,864 of JAZNEI010000026.1, forward strand.
CTTCGACACGGTTGATGGTTACTCCCGAGATAATTGTGGGCAACTGTGCCATTGAACGGTCGTAGTTGTCGCGGAAGTAGTGTGCAAGGAAGAAGTGACGATTCTCGTCGTAATTGGCAATATCAATCTCGAATGTGGTAAGCTGTGTTCCACCTTTTGAGCTGACAGTGGTGCTGTTTGATGTCTTTTGCGATATTACTGTCTGTAACGACAGCTTGCCGAACTGGAAGTCGGCACGTACACCAAATAGTGATGATGCCCCACGTATAAGCCCCGAGTTTGTGTTGAACGAAACGTTACCGGCCTCGATAAGCTTTACGACCTCGTCCTCTTTTCCTTCATATTTAAGGTTCAGTTTCTGTGCATCGTAACGGAATGTAGCTTCGGTGTCGTAGTTCAGATTAAGATTCATCTTATCGCCTACGCTACCTTTGATATTGAGGTTTATCTTCTCGTCAAAATCGAAACTGTTGGTCTTACGGCTGCGTTGTGGCAACGATGGATTGTCTATCGTCTGTATAGAGTAGCCTATCTTCATCTCGGCGCTACCCTGTGTCTTTATGCGCACTCCTCCCGGACCGAAAATCTTCTCGGCGGGACCAAGGTCGAAGTGCATATCAGTAAAATCGAATTTGTCTTTGCCCTGTGCATCCTCGAACTCTTTACGGTTCTTTTCGCGGAAATAACGTTTTATCGATTGGCTTAAATGCCATCGGTTGTACTCCTCTTGTTTAAGCATAATGGGAGTACCCATAAGTTCCTGCCCCAATCGAGTTCTGAAGGTGTATGAGCTGTCTTTGTCGTTGTATATTGTATCGGTGATGATATTCTGTGGCGAGTGCAGATTAAAAGGTTTCTTTTCGATGTCTGCGATGTTCTCGGGGATGGTTTGTGAGATGGGGTACCGTGCTTTTAATGTATCGCGCATGGCTAACTTTTGGGCGCGGATACGACGACGCTCTGCGAGCCTGTCCTCCTGAGCAAACATTGTTCCAATGCCTGCCAGAAGAATCAATACCGTAAGAAGCGTGCGTAGTCTCATTGTCTTACAGTTGTTTGAGTGCCAGTTTTATAACCTGTTCTACAGATGCCGAGGGTTCGGCCTTTACCACATTCTGTACCACTTTGCTTGCAGCGGCATTGGGAAAGCCCAACATAACAAGTGCCGAGATTGCCGACTCGGCTGTCTCGTTGTTTGCTGCAATATTGACAACTGCTGCACCGGGAATAACCGATGTAATATCTTTAATCTTGTCTTTAAGGTCTACTATTATGCGTTGAGCAGTCTTAAGACCTATTCCCTTGACGCTCTTCAGAATGGTTTCATTTCCGGTGGCAATTACCTCGCACAATTCACTGACGGTGAATGCCGAAAGGATTGTGCGTGCAGTGTTTCCTCCGATTCCCGAAACTGATATCAATTTTAGGAAAAGGCTGCGCTCTTCCTTGCTGTGGAATCCGAAAAGTTGATGTGTGTCTTCGCGTATAACCTCGTAAATATATATTTTTACCTCTTTCTTGCCCTGTAGTGCACTGAATGTATTCAGTGTTATGCTTGTCTCGTAGCCTACTCCTGCGCACTCTACTATTGCTGTGGCAGGTGTAATCTCGGCCAATTCTCCTTTAAGATATTCTATCATAATATTTTGCAGTTGTGTTTTTGCTTGGCACCTTTTCCTATGGCGCAAGCTATCTTTAAACTAAACGCACTTTTTCCTCTTTTATTGTATAAGTGCTTTTAGAAGCTCCAAAAAAGATTTTGCCTATTCTCCTATCCTCAGAACTTTGTTGCAATATTCAAGCACTGCCGGGCGGTGTGTTACGAAAATAAGTGTCTTTCCTATCTGTGCCGATGTGAGTCTTTGTAGCATCTTCTTCTCGGTCGCTTCGTCAAGGGCCGATGTTACTTCGTCGAGGATGAGTATAGAGCCGGGGCGCAGCAGCGAGCGTGCCACAGCTATGCGTTGGGCCTGTCCCTCGCTCAGTCCGCCTCCCTGTTCGTTCAATGGAGTATCTAAGCCTTGTGGAAGCTCGTCGACAAACTCGGCACAGGCTGTGTGAAGCGCATTCTGCATCATCTGTTCATCGGCATTGGGGTTACCCATAAGAAGATTGTCGCGTATCGTGCCGCTGATGAGACTGTTACCCTGTGGGATATATACAAAATTACCACGTGTGAGGGGCGATGATATGTGACTCTCTTTTTCGTTATATATCTCTATCTTGCCACTGTTTGGTTGTACAAGAGCTACAAGCAGGCGTATGATGGTTGTCTTACCTGCTCCTGTCTCACCAACGATGGCTATGCTGCTGTTGGGTAGGAAATCGAATGAGAAATTTCTCAAAATTCTACGTCCTTCCTCTTCATAACTAAAGTCGACGCTGTCGAAACGTACACCGGCGGTACCGTCGAGCATTATACGGTCACCCTGCTCTTCCTCGGGTAGCTCTTCAAGCTCGTTCAGACGCTCGGCCGCAGTGAGTGCCGATACCATCCCGGGGAGGTACCTACTAAGGTCCATTGTCGGGCGCTGTATCAGTCCTACCAGTTGCAGGAATGCCGATAGTGTACCGAATGTGATGGCTCCCGAAGCAAGGCCGCTTACTCCCCACAAAAATGCGGTCAGATAGCCTGCGGCAAAGCCCAATTGTACAAGCGAGAATGCTCCTATTGAGAATTTGGTACGATTACGTACCTGACTGTGCAACGTATCCTGCAGGCGAGTCAGTTGTTCTTCGGTGGCACTGTTCTGTTCAAGAGTTTTTATGACGGCCTTATGCTGCAAGCTCTCTTGCAGTACCGACTGTATACGGCTGTCGCTGTCACGTACCTGTCGGTTGTAGTCTCTCATATAACGTACATATACCCTGCTGACAAGCAGACACATCGGCAGGATTATGAGTACAGTGACGGCAAGCATCTTGTTCATACTGAAGAGCAATATAAAACTGCCAATAAGCTGCAATAGAACTACAATTACAGCAGGTACAGTTTCGGTGATAAGCAATGTTACATTGCTTACATCCCCCTCGAGGCGGTTGATAAGGTCGCCTGTGTGGTGTTTCTGCAGGTAAAGCCACTCGCTGCGCATAAGACGTGAGAATATTTGTAATCGTGTGCGGTTACTTGCTTTTACGCCCATTATCGCATTAATCCAACGGCTTGCACTGCGCGAGAGTATCTCCAGCAGCATCAGTACAGCTATTGTAATACCGGTGTATATTAACGAACCTTCAGTCTCGCCTGTGGCTATATCAATGGCACGTTTGCAAGCAAGAACCCATAGGAGCTGGCAAACGACATCCAATGCTCCCATTGTTGTGTTAAGTACAGCTTGCAGTCGTGCCCCTTTTGAGTTTTGCCACAGCCAAGCAATGAGTTTACTTATAGGTTTTTTATTCTCCACTTTCTTCCTTCTAATTTTTTGCGAATATACGAAGAAACGAGCGAGAAATATCAAGCTTGCTTGAATATTTTTCACAGCGAGTGCCGCCGTATATCTTCAATATCGAAGAAACGAGCGAGAAATATCAAGCTTGCTTGAATATTTTTCACAGCGAGTGCCACAGTAGATATTTAATATACGAAGAAACGAGCGAGAAATATATATTACCGTTGGCGAATTGGACATTGCATAATTTTTATAATTATTTCTATTTTTTCTTGGAAAAATTTTGTATCTCCAAAACAATTTGTATATTTGCCGTTGATTGCGGGAGTAGGCCTGTGTTATTACAGGGCCTTGCATCCAAAATGTAAATAAGCAATTTTTTGCAATAATGAAATTCTCTACACAAACATCAAAGAACGAAAAAATGCATTTGACGGGGTCGCGTATGCGGCACTGCCAAACGTAGCGTTCTTTGACTTTGTGGAACCGCGCCGACAGATTGCCGGTTATCCGCGAGACCCTATTTCTTAACGAACAGCTTCCAATAAATAGCCTCGCGAAATATAGCCAACTCCGCAGCAACTCTTGAATGTCGGCAGGAAAGACGGTATTTTTTTTTATAGACATAAGTGTCCCTGCTTTTTTGCTATGTGCAAGAATCGGGTATCTTCTTGTCTCCTATAACCTTGAGTCTGACGGGCAGCGAAATAGCTACCTGTGGATTTACAAAGTGCATCGTAAATGGTGTACAAAATAGTCGTCGCCCCTATTCGTGTGGTCGGGACGGCATTTTCAACAACCTTTAAAACTAATACTTATGGAGAATAGAACTATTTACAACAGCGAGTGTGAGAATGAAATAACAGGTGTCATCAATAATATGACAACAGCTTCGGCCGAGGAGATGAGCAGTGATGATTTCGATAAACTTCTTGACGACTTTATACGTGAGAGTCTGAATGATAATGATGAAACAGATGAGGACGATACCGATGACTTGGATTATTGCGACTCGGGTTTCGATGATGAAGATGATGATAGCGACGATGACGAAGTTGATGATTATGGCAGTGACGACGATGATGTAGATGAACTTGAAGATGATGATGCTTTTAAGGAGTTCGATTATGGTTGTGTTGAATATAAGCCGGGTAGGGTAAACTATATCCTGCCTGCTTGTCCTGATAACTTATGTAAGGCTTCGAAACTTGTTATGACCTATGATGCTTTCGAAGGTCAACAGCTTCGTGGAGAACCAATCGTTTTTACCAATGATGGCAGCAGTAGCAGAATATATTTCACTTTACATGAAATTACCCATTTCAATAGCGATGCTGCTCCGGTGCTATATGTCTATTCGGCTAACGAGTCCTATCCACTATTCAGATACAGATTCGAGATGGATGATGAATCGAGCCGTGAAGGAATGGCGAGCCTTATCGAGCTTCTCGATGCGATTCCTACTGGTAACTACTTTTTCTATTTTTGGGGAGTAGAGATAAAAGAAATGGCCAAGCATTGTGTAAATATAGGAGGCGGCTATTGTATTCCTTTTGTTCATGTGGCTAAAAATGAATATCTCCCAAAGATTGCACTTGAGAATATTGATGCGAAGGTCGAGAGAAACAATAGTATCAATTTTTCTCTGCGGTTTGACAGTATGCTCGACAAGAGATACGGTTTTCAACTTTATATGTATAACCGCAGCTATAATCTTATAGCCCGAGGTGCAACCTTTGTGTGGGATAAGTTCGGTACCCGTAAGAGGAAAAAACTCAATACAGTGCTGACTGCCTCTTTCCCTCTTTTCGGAGAGTATATAACATATATCCTACAGAATGGTACCCCCATTTATAAAGTGAATATCTCTATAGATAATGGCAAGATTGTCTCTATTGCACAGAGTGATGTCAAGCCGTTTGGTAAGGAGTATCTTATGCTTGTAGAGCTTGAGCAGCGAAATTGCTGGCATGTGTTCCGTGAATTAAGTGCCCCCATAAGTATAAAGGAGTACTTTCTCTCGACTTACGAGCGCCAGAATCTTAACCGTTTACGTAGCTCCAAAGGGCTTAACACTTTGGATATTGTTTCACATTTTGTCTATAATGGCGGTAGCAGTACGATAGAACTTAAGGCACTCGAAAAGATGTGCAATATGTTCCGAGGTATTTCATGCTTTAAGTCGGCCGATTGTATCGAACTGACTGAGGCAAAAAATGCTGTCGACCCTTATAGTGATGCTACCGAGCTTTTTGAAGATCCTATCGGAGAGTGTGTTGCTCTGTATAATATCTCGGCTCTTGTGGGTGGTGGAGCAGTGGTCGTAAAGAAGATTCTCGATGCTATCGGGCGTTCTTCGACATTCTCGCTCTGTCTTATAGGCAACACAAGTGAGGTGGCGCAATTGTTCGAGTGTTATCCGCAGTTAAAGCACTTTTTCCCTGTCAATAACTGCATCCCTGCCGGTAAGATGTATGCCGAGACTCTTGTTGTGCAGGTGTTGAATGAACTTGAGAAATGCGATCTTTTCCTCTCACCCCAGGCGCAGGCTCTGTTACTCGATACGGCAAGAAAAGCCGAGGAAGCCGGCAGTTTGTATCACCTCACCGAAGTGGCTGTCAGTGAGTTTGTAAAGAGTGGTATCGTTAATAATTTTATCTCTCGCACAATGTCGACACTCGATAGCAGACGTGCCGATGACAAGGCTTTTCTCTCTACAATAGAGGCCTGTGACATAGATAGGGATATGTTGGTAAAGGGAACCGAACAGGAGTTCGAGGATAGTATAAAGGAGCTGAATGAGATGGTCGGACTCAACGATGTAAAGAAGAATATCATTACAAACTTTAATCGTCTCAAGAATAATGCCGAACGTCGTCGTTTGGGGCTGAAAGTGAAAAGCGGGGAGTGTCACCACATGATATTCACAGGTAATCCCGGTACGGGAAAGACGACTGTTGCCAAGATGATGGGACGTATCTATCATGCATTGGGTCTGCTTTCTAAAGGCGACGTTGTCTACACCGACCGTAGCAAGATTGTCGGCCGTTACATCGGTGATACCGAGCGTAATATGCAGCGTATACTGTTGGAGGCAAAGGGTAATATCCTCTTTATCGACGAGGCTTATACTCTGTGCGACTCTCTTCAGGACCGTAAGGATTTTGGCTATCGGGCAATAGAGTGTCTTCTTACTGTGATGGCGCAAGAGAACTGCGATATGATTGTCATATTTGCAGGTTATTCTAAGGAGATGGATAAGATGATGCTAAGCAACCAAGGACTGCAAGGCCGTTTCCCTTATAAGTTTGAATTTAAGGACTATACGGCCGATGAGCTTATGCAGATAGCCGAGTATAAACTCTCGCAAGAGGATTATGAACTCACCGATGAGGCTCGCGCTCTTTTGCGTAAGACTATCGACGAGGCTGTAGACAACAAGGGATGGGCTTTCAGCAACGCACGATGGATAGAGCAATATGTGAACAATGGCATAATCCCGGCGCAGAGCGACCGTTTGATGCTTTGCAATAATGCAAAAAATCGCGACGACTATCGTTGCGTATGTGTCGAGGATGTGCGCGTAGCATATAATCTGTATAAACCTCAGACCGAGGTCAAGAAGGTGTATCGCGAGATAGGCTTTACTGCCTGATAAATAGTGCTTCTGATATGCACAGTTGTTGTGTGTTAAAACAAATTCGCTATCTTTGCCGTAAATTGCAAATTTTGCGAATTTGTTTTATGCAATACAATAAAAAAACATAACAGACCTATGAAAAAGACCTTTTTATCATTTCTTTTACCCTTTTCTTTGCTCTTTTTGACAGGATGCAGTACTGCTGATGGCCGTTTCGAGGGTAGCGAGACATTTGTGAAAGATTTTGAGCAGCGCAGTGCGCAGTTCGATGGTACCGATTATCTGAAGGTGTTCGATGGCGAGCTTACTCCCGACAAGAGAGAGGCATTGCAGTTCCTCTATGCCTATATGCCGCTTCCCGACGTTGTGGACTATTCTGGTGAGTTCTACCTTATGAACGTCGACTATGCTCTGAAAACTCGCGCCGAGATGCCCTGGGGTCAGAGTGTACCCGACCGCGAGTTTCTGCATTTTGTGCTTCCGGTTCGTGTAAACAACGAGAATATGGACGAGAGCCGCAAAGTGTTCTACGAAGAGCTTAAAGAACGTGTGAAAGGGCTTTCGATGTATGATGCAGTGCTCGAGGTTAACCATTGGTGTCACGAGAAGGTAACATATACCCCCTCGGATAGCCGTACAAGTTCGCCTTTGGCAACAGTGCGTACCGCTTTTGGACGTTGTGGCGAGGAGTCGACTTTTACAGTAGCGGCTCTTCGTTCGGTAGGTATTCCTGCCCGTCAGGTGTATACTCCCCGTTGGGCGCACACCGATAGCAATCATGCCTGGGTCGAGGCCTGGATTAACGGCGAGTGGTACTTCTTCGGTGCCTGTGAGCCTGAGCCTGTTCTTAATCTCGGTTGGTTCAATGCTCCTGCATCACGCGGAATGTTGATGCATACAAAAGCATTTGGCAACTACAACGGTCCCGAGGAGGTTATCGACCGTACCGCTTGTTACACCGAGATTAACGTAACATCCAATTATGCTCCTGTTGCAACTACTTATTTACAGGTTGTCGACGAGAGTGGTGCTCCAGTGAAGGCTACGGTTGAGTTTAAGATATATAATTATTCACAGTTCTATACAGCAGTAACCAAAGAGTGTGATGATAATGGCTCTGTATCGCTTACTACAGGACATGGTGATATGATAGCTTGGGCTTCTAAGGATGGTAAATTCGGTTATACAAAGTTTACCGCCGGAAAGGATAATAACGTAAAAGTTGTGCTTGATAAAGGCGCGGGTTACAAGGCAACTCTTCAGATGGATATTATTCCTCCCGTAGAGCGCAATACCGTTCCCGAACTCACCCCCGAGCAGGTGGCACAAAATGCAGCACGTTTCGTATATGAGGACTCTATCCGCAACGCATACGTCGCTACATTCCCCACAGCCAAGGATGCCGAGACGTTAGCTGCCGAAATAGGGCACGGTACCGAATATATTATTCCTCTTATATCCGAATCTCGTGGAAACTACGCTGCAATAACATCGTTCCTAAAGAACACCGATAAAAACAATGTCGATAGGGCAGTAGGGCTTTTGTGCGCAATATCGCAGAAAGACCGTCGCGATATATCTTTAGAGGTACTTAATGACCATTTTTTTAATACTCCCGCCTGCGACGCTAAAGGTGCCGACGAACAACGTATGTACGAGATGTATGTGCTTAATCCTCGCGTAAGCAACGAGATGCTTACGCCCTATAAGGGTTTCTTTGCAAATGTTATCTCGGAGAAAGAGGCTGCAAATTATAAGAATAACCCCGAGCAGTGGGTCGACTGGTGCCGCAAGAATATAAAGGTGGAAGAGTCTTGGAATCCTATCCAATTGTGTATGTCGCCTAAGGGAGTGTGGGACTATCGTACTGCCGATGCTCACTCACGCGATATCTTCTTTGTGGCAGCGGCACGCAGCATGGGCATTGTTGCACGTATAGATGGTGTGACAGGCAAGACTCAGTATTTTGCCGATGGTAAATGGCACGATGCCGATTTCTCGGTCGATGCGGCAGATGTTGAAAATGCTACAGGAAGGTTAATAATCGATTATATTCCCAATGAGTATAACGATGACCCGCGTTATTCGGCACACTTTACAATTTCAAAGATTGTAGATGGTAAACTGCAGATTCAGAGTTATCCGTTCAATGCAGGTTTGCGCAGTGTAGTGGGCAGCGGATTAACCATGGATGCCGGTGACTATCTTGTTATGACCGGAACACGTATGGCAAATGGTGGTGTGCTTGCCAACCTCGATTTTATTCAGGTTCCAGCCGACGGCACAGCAAAGATGCAGATGTCTATGCGCGAGAGTAAAGATGAGCTGCAGGTGATAGGCAACTTCAACAGCGAGAATCTCTATTACGACATTGCTACCAAGCAGAGTCGTTCTATACTCTCGTCGACAGGTCGCGGATACTATATCATTGCACTCATCGACCCCAACAGCGAGCCTACCAATCACTTCCTTCGCGATGTAATGCCATACAAA
>JAZNEI010000027.1:0-12995 GCA_045588485.1 Bacteroidaceae bacterium
CATCGTGAGCATTTTACGTTAAGATTTTCCGTGCGCAGAGCCTTTTGCCTACTTTTCGTCGGCACGAAAAGTAGGAGAAAAAGAACAATGAAAGGCTGAATTTAGCAAACAAGCCTAAATGAGAGACTGAAAAAGTTTTACTGGACACCAATAGAAAAAAATCAATAGAAAAATTTACTGTAGGTTAATTCCTATTGTTCAGCTTGGGTATAAATACATTAATAGAGCAACGAGACGACCGGTCGTCTCGTTGCTCTATTAATGTATTTACTCGACAATTATTTTACAGTGATGGTCTTTATATTAAGTGTTCCTGTTACATCGAATGTAACGCTTTTGGCATTGCCACTCCAATTGCCGTTATCGAAACTGCCGGTTGATGGTGACATTGTAGCTACTTTGTAACCATCGAATAGAATGTTCGACATATTGCCTTCTGAGGTGCTGATGGTTATCTTAGAGTTCTTATAGGTGCGAAGCTCAACTGTTCCGTCGGTCTTTGTCCAGAATCTTACCGGTGTTCCTGCCGAGCCTTGTGCAACCTTGATAGTTACGTTCCCGTTGGTGAAAGTTATCTCGTCGAACTCAACGCCTGCGCCCTGTGTGGCACTCTCCTCAATCTCGGCAGGTGTTACCGAGGGAGTGAGTGCTGTGGGATTGGTAAAGTCGAATACGGTAGCATCGTTGTTCTCCTCGTTGTCATCACCCTCGCCTTCGTCGGGAGTATTGCTGCCGTCAGCAGCCTCAACGCTTATTGCCATTGTGTTGACAAATTCGCTGCGGGTTGCACCAATGGCATAGCCTGTTACTATAATCTCTTTACCGTCGAGACTTGCATCGATAAGGCCTTCTTTGGGGTATGAGATGCTGCCCACTGCAATCTCTGCACCCTCAATCTCTACATTATAGTAGTAACCGTCTATTGTAAGTACTCCTTTGTAGCGGATGTATTTTACCGAGGGATTTTCGAGGTATGAGTCCATTGCAGCACCATTCATGTCGGTTACAGTTGGGTGGTTCACTGCTGCTGTGCCAACCTTCTCTACTGTCGATGTGCCGGGGAACTGTAAAAGTCCTGCATAGAATGTAGTCTCACCACTAACTTTTACAACGTCGCCTGCGCTGTATCCCTTATCCTCGCCAAGATACACAAGGATGCTACCTGTACCATCGTTGACAAGGAAACCGCGTGCGTAAGTAGCTACTATCGTACCCTGAACGGTCGCAGTACCTTCGCCTGCTGCAATTACGCTGCTGATGCTGCTGACACCCTCGGGAAGCTCGGGCTCGTCGCTTGCCTCGCCAACAAACTCGTAGGCCGATACGCTCTTAAGACCTGCCACGCCAAAATATTTCTCAATATTACCTGTGAGCTTAATCTCTCTCTTGTAGTTCTTGGGGTTATCTACAAGGTTAAGGGCACTGCGCACCGCACCGCTGGGAAGCTGAACGGGCATACAGTTGTCGGGGTTGGTCTCGTCGGGCGATGCTGCAATAAGCAGATTGGTGTTTGCTGTTGCCGATGCGCTGAAGGTACATCCGTCGCTGTAAACCTGTCCGTTGATTGTTCCTACAATATAGCATTTTACTATTGCGGGAAGCGACTCACCTGCAACAAATGCAGCCTTTGCCTCGTCGACGGTGTACTCCTTTACCTCGGGCTTCTCATCCTCGACAACTGCGCCGTGTGCAACAATGAAGTTTCTAACCTCCCAAGTTCCGGCCTTTTCTTTAGCAGTGTATCTGAGGGCAAATGTTACGTTGCTCTTTCCTAAGAATGCCTCGGGAACAGCTACGTGCGCTTTGGCGAATGTTACCCAGTCGACACCCTCGGTTGCGTTGTAGGGAACGTCGGTCCAAGTGGCTGTCGCGGGGTCTCCTGCATAGTCGCTGCTCATTAACAACTGATGGTTGGCTGCTACTTTGCCACTCTCGGCATAACGGATGATATACTCGAATTTTACGTATGCCTCGGTCTCTTCGCTAAAGTCAACTGCAGGCGAGATGAGCCAGCTCTCGGCTACATTGTTTGCACCATCGACGTATGATGTTGCCTTTGCCGTGCTATAATCAATTATCCAAGGATAGTTGCCTACTGTCTGTGCCAATGTAAATGCACCAAAATCGGTGGCAAATGTCTCGTTGATGTATTCGCCTGCTTCTGATGCGCTGCCTTCGGCCTTACCGTGTGCAACTACGAGGTTCTTTACCTCCCAAGTGCCGGCCTTTGCTTTTGCTGTGTATTTGAGTGCGAATGTTACATTTGCCTTGCCCATAAACTGTGCAGGAACCGATACGCTTGCTTTGTAGAATGTCTGCCAATCGGTGCCCTCAACGGCTTTATAGGGGAGGTCGGTCCAGGTTGCTGTGCTTGCATCGCCTGTATAGTCGGTGCTGACAAGTAGTTGGTGGTTGGCTGCCACCTTGCCACTCTCGGCATAACGTATGATATAATCGAACGATACGTATGCCTCGGTCTCATTGGTAAAGTCGATAGGCTCTGATACAAGCCAACTCTGTGCAGCATTGTTTGCACCGTTGGCATACGATGTTGCCTTTGCTGTGCCGTAGTCTATAACCCAAGGATAGCTGCCCTCGGTCTCTTGTGTGTTGAATGTACCGAAACTATTGGCGAAGCTCTCACTGATGTATACGCCCTCGGGGAGAGTGCTGCCACCGTTGTTCTCTCCGGGGAGAGTGTAGGGTGCAGGGACATCTTCGCAGGCATTAAACGCAAATGCCGCCAATGCCATAATTGCAAAATTCTTGAAAAGTTTCATATTGTTGTGTTTTAATTATTTACTGGTGTTATATCATTTGTTGAACTGAGCATAAACTGCCAATAGTCGCGGTAGCGTGTGAGTACTCCTACTATGTCGATGTTGCCTTGTGGAAGTACCTCATTGGCAAAGTCTGCGTATGTGCTGAAGCGGAAAAGAATGTTTGTCTTTCCCATCTTTATCTTACGCTCGACCACATTGTTATAGGCCTCGTTCTCGGGAGCATACATGTTGATGCCATTACCCTCTTCGAAATGTACATTTTTGAGGCGTACGTAACGGGGCAGGGTGGCTTTGTTGGCGCTTGTGAGAAAATCGGCATCTATTGTCAGTGGCTCTATGCCGTAGTAGTCGGCCATTGGTTTACCTACCAACTTTACGTGCTTGGGGAATGTGGTCTTTGACATACGGCCTATGCTGCCGTTATACAATCCGCCAATTTGTGCAAGATTGCCGTAGCCGCCGACGTGCAGTCCCTTGCAGTCGAGCACTATCTTCTGTCCGCGTGCCATCACTGCATACAGACCAACATCGTTTACTCCAACTATAATGGAGCCTGTGCCGTCGTCAATTACAAACTGCTTGTAGATGTTGCCGCTTTCGTCGTTGGCAATTACAACACCTTCGACGATGATATCTTCGGTGACCTCGGCTACACTGCTCGATGAGATTACCGAGGCGTACTTTGCCTTAATCTCTGCAATAGTGGTATTTGCCGCACCAATCTCGTTGTTGCCAAAAGGAGGCTGTTCAAAATCGGGCTCGTCAAAATCGTTCATACAGGCGGTTGCCGTAAAAAGCACAACCCCTAACATAAATAGATATCTTAATGTTTTCATATTCGTATTGTTTCAGTGGTTAAAAACGTAGTCCGATATTCAAATAGAAATTGAATGCGTTGGCATAGTACAGATAGGGGTTCTTCGAGAATTTGTAGGTACGTGCCTCTCCGTCCGAATAGTTGTCGTCGCGGTTCTGCTCGTATCCGCCTGTAACCATATTCTCGTTGTTGAGTACATTCTGTAACTGAAGGTTGATATTCAGACGTTGTCCGCTACGCAGGTTGATGCTCTTGCCTATCGAGGCATCTACCATCCATCCGGCTTTGCCTTTGTACTGCGAGGGAATATCGAGTTTGGTGTTGCCCTCGCTGTCGATGACAGGGTCACCTACCACACTTGCCAATCGGCGATAAGATGATGCACCGATATATACATTGTCGAAATATTTTGCAGCTGCACTCAGATACCATCCGTTGGTGTTGTAATCGGCACCTATGCTTAGTGCTGTAAGAGGAGTACCGTCGACCTTTACACCTTTCATATATACCTTGTCGCTTTGTACAACCTTCTCGTTCTCGCTTATAAGGAAGCCGTTTGCATTGTTGGTGTATTCGGCCTTGCTCCAGTTGCCTACGAAATTGAACGAGAGTGCCGATGTTACGTTTAATACAACTGCTGCCTCTATTCCACGGTGTACTTTATCTAACCCTGTCATCGAGAGGTAGGTGAAGTTGGATAACATATCGTTATAGAATGCACTCTGTTCTACTGCATCATCGAATCTTGTATAGTAGGCTGCTACCTGTGCCATAAGCGGACCGTATGTAAAACGGTATTTAATCTCGCCGTTGAGAATCTTCTCGTTTGTCAATCCGTATACAAAATCGTTGCGCATACGGGGTGCAATGAATGAGTTGTAGGCGAGAGGCGCGCGCTGCTCGCATCCTCCACCCACAATAAGTGTGTTGTTGCCGTCGATATTCCAGAATATACCCAATCGGCTTCCACCACCTAAGAAACTTGCTGTTCTGCTGCTTCCCTTTGAGTTGTTTATTGCTCGGCCGTTACGCATATTACCATAGCGTTCCATGGTTGTTCCGTCGATGTGTGCGCCTAAATGAAACTCTACCTTACGGTCGACGTATGAGTGCTGCACAAACAGACGGGCTGTATTTACATATATGTCGTAGTCGTAACCAAATACGTCGTCCTTTTTAATTATGCGGTTGGGATTGTCTACGTCGTTCTGTACATACTCGCTGCCGGGAGCAAAATCTCCAACCGAGAATTTGTCGATGTCGGTGCCGTAGCTCTCAGCACCCAGAAGGTCGTCAAGTGTCTTGTAGTGCATACCTTTGGTTGTCCCTATATTTACTCCCACTGTCAGGCGGTTATATTTGTCGAATTCATGATTGAGTACCGAACCCAAATTAAGCATCATTTGGTCGTTGTTACGCTTCTCGACATAGTATAGAGCGTCTCCTCCAACGGCATTTGCCTGCTGATTGGCAAAATACATATAGTCCCAATTAATCTGACGGTTGGCCTTGCTTGCGGTCCAATAGTCGTAGCGCGACTGCCAATCGGCAACCTCGTCGTCGGTCGGGGTGTATGTGAGGTCCCATACGTTGTATGCGGCACTGGGCAGATTCTGATAGTAGTTGGGGCGAGGGTCGGCAGCATTGCCGTTCCAACCGAGTGCAGTAGTACCGTATTTCGAGTATTTGCCTACTACCGATGTGGTGAGTTTTGTGTTACGACCAATTTGCCAATCCCAAGTGAAAAGGGCTGTAGGCTCGAACGATGTTACTACACGTGCGTTACGTTTCTCGCCGTTCTGATAACCCCAGTTGGGATTGTAGTAGTGGCTGTTGGCAAGCCAATAGGCCTCTTCGGTGGCGGCTCCCTGCTGTGCGCGTTCGGTGGGAGAGCCCCAAGTGACAAACGAAATAGAGTGGTTGTCGTTTATCTTCTTCTCAAGGGATAGGAAATAACCCAATGAGTTGTAGAATGTTCCCTCGATTACACCTTCGTTTGCCCAACGGTATGATGCCGATGCAGTGAGTGCCCAACCATTCTCCATAAGTCCTGTCGAGTAGGTGTACATTGCTCGTGCAATGTAGTTGCGGTTGCAGCCTACCAGCGATGCTTTATGGCCAGCCGCATATTGGCTGGCACGCATATTGATGTTTACGGCATTAGATAGTGAACTGTGTCCGAAACTGTTCTCGCCAATATACATTGCAGCTTCGCGGTTACGGGTGGCATCGTTAAGTCCTCCAATCATTCCGTAGCTGAAGTTGCCTCTCTCGGCATCGTTGAGCATAACTCCATTGGCATAGACATTCTGGTACATATTCTCATAGGCACGTACCCTGAAACGCATGAGGCTGAAAAGAAAATCCACCTCCGATGCATAGTAATCGTCGTTTGTACTTGCCGACACTGTAGCGCCTTGAATAACATCTTCGCTCTCGTCGAGTTGTCCCTCGGAGAAGGTAAAGGCGTTTTTGTCGGTCTCGTCAAGAGTGCTACCCCCTTGTGGCTTGATGGTATCCCACAGATGGCGTATGGCAGGGTCTCTTTTAATCTCCTTGTCGAGCTTGTCACGGCCGCGTGTAGGATTTTCCTGTGCGGATAGTGGCGATAGACTCAGCAGGATTGCAAATGACAGCAGTGCTGCATACTTTGAAAATCTAATCATAATATGGTTTTTTAATACTTTTCCTTATCTTTTTTAGTAGAACTGTACTTGCTAAAATCTGACGAAGATAGTGAAAAACTGCTTAGACGACAAAGCAAATTTTGAGTTTTTACATAGTAAAAGTTGAAAATAATAGTTTGTTTATAACTTTTTTTATTTGTATGCGGTTGCTGTTTTAAAAAAATATTAATTTTACAAATCTTATGAGTATGTGATTGTCTATAGACTGGATAATTGTTTTTAAAAAAGGAATATGAAGAAACTACTTTTTTTAATCTTTGTTTCGGCTCTTTTTGCTTTTGGAACAACCGATGTCGAGGCGCAGAAAAAGTATGAGGTCTACAGTGTCGGCTTCTATAACCTCGAGAATCTCTTTGATACAATCCATGATGCAGGAAAGAACGACTTTGAATATCTTCCCGATGGTACGAACAAGTGGGGTACTATGCGCTATGTGAATAAGCTTAAAAATATGGCGACAGTGCTCAATGAGATGTCTACCGATATGCTGCCTATGGGACTTGCTGCTGTTGGCGTATCCGAGGTCGAGAACTACAGAGTGTTGAAAGACCTTGTTAGTCATCCGGTGTTGGCCGCCCGAGGTTGGGATATTGTACATATCGAAGGACCCGACCGCAGAGGTGTCGATTGCGCCTTGCTTTATAATCCAAAATTGTTCAAACCGGTAGCAAGTAAACTGGTGCCTTATACTACCGAGGATAATGATACGACATACAAGACACGCGGCTTTCTTACTGTAAGCGGAGATATGGCAGGAGAGCGTGTGCATATTATTGTGAATCACTGGCCGTCGCGTTATGCACAGTCTCCTGCACGCGAGAGGGCGGGTGTGCTTGTAAAAGCTGTGAAGGATTCGCTAATGGCCGAACGTCCCGATTCTAAAGTTATTATTATGGGAGATATGAACGACGATCCCGATGATAAGAGTATGAAAACTTGTCTCGGAGCAAAACGTGAGCAGAGCCAAATAAAGAAGGGTAGCGACCTCTATAATCCTTGGTGGAATATATTGCGTGACAAAGGATTGGGAACGCTGAAATATAAAGGAAAATGGAACCTTTTCGACCAGATAATTGTAAGCGGTAATCTTGTAGGTAAGGATCGTGCCACACTTAAATATTTCAAGCCCGAGATTTTCTCAAGGAGCTATATGCTACAGACTGAAGGAAAATATAAAGGGTCGCCCAAACGTACTCATGCAAGTGGTGTGTGGCTCAATGGTTATAGCGACCACCTGCCTGTCATGATATATTTGATTAAGGAGCAGAAATAAACGAAAAATCGGGAACCTATGTTCTCGATTTTTCGTTTATAACTATATGAATCTGCCTTATAAATCCATGCGACTCTCTACCATCTCCCAATCGACTATCTCCCAAAGACGCTTTACATGTTCAGCGCGTCGGTTCTGATAATCGAGATAGTAGGCATGTTCCCAAACGTCAATGCCAAAAAGCGGCTTACGCTTCCAACGCAGAGGGTTGTCACCATTATGGCAACGGATGATTTCGAGCTTGCCGCGCTCGTCTTGCGCAAGCCACACCCATCCCGAACCGAAAAGCGCATTGCAGGCATCCTGCATTTTCTGTCTCATTGTCTCGAAATTGCCAAAGTCGAACCGTATGGCGCTTAGGAGCGTGCCGCTTGGTAGATTATTGGCTTTTGTCAGAGGTGTGAATTGTTCGAAATAGAGAGCGTGATTAAGAACCTGTCCGGCATTGTCGAGGAGTGGTCCCTCGGGGGCTTGTCGCACAATTTCGCGCAGGCTCATTCCTTCGTACTCGCTGCCGTGTGCAAGGCGGTTAAGATTATCTACGTATGTCTGAAAGTGTTTGCTGAAATGCAGGTCTATTGTTGCACGACCTATAACCGGTTCAAGCGCACCGACGGGGTAGAGCAGTGTGGGCATCTGATAGCCCATAGTGCTGTTTCTGACTAATGTACTCATATTCCTATTATTTTTGATGATAATTTTATAACAAGGTTTCGGTTGCAAAGTTCGACTGTTTGCCTATTTTTGCGTATCTTCGCAGGCTTGCTCTGTCGGGCAGGCAATAATCTGCTGCTATAATTATGATGATAAACTACGAAGATGAACTGAATGGCGCTCAGTTGGATGCTGTGCGCTACCTCGATGGCCCCTCGCTGGTGATAGCCGGTGCGGGTTCGGGAAAGACAAGGGTGCTTACATATAAAATATCTTATCTGCTTGAGCAGGGCTATGAACCTTGGTCTATTCTTGCGCTTACCTTTACAAATAAGGCTGCTCGCGAGATGAAAGAGCGTATAGCTGCGCAGGTGGGCGACCGCACTGCCTCTTATCTGTGGATGGGAACTTTTCACTCTATCTTCTCAAAAATTCTTCGTCGCGAGGGACACTTGTTGGGGTACGACAGTAATTTCACCATATACGACCAAAGCGACTCGCGTTCTCTTATAAAAAGTATCGTCAAGGAGATGCAGCTCGAAGAGAAGCTGTATAAACCCAATGTTATAGGCGAGAGAATCTCGGCAGCTAAGAGCCGTCTTATTTTTGCTGCCGACTATGCTCGTGACCAGGGATTAAGAGGTGATGATATGCGTGCACGTATACCATCTACTGCCGAAATTTACAGTCGCTACGAGGCGCGTTGTCTGCAGGCCAATGCAATGGACTTTGACGACCTTTTGGTAAATACCTACCGTCTGTTCAGCGAATATCCGCAGGTGTGCGAGAAATATGTGCAACAGTTTAAATATGTGCTTGTTGATGAGTTTCAAGATACAAACTACGTGCAGGGATGTATCGTCTGGCAACTTACTCAGGCACGCAGGGCTGTATGCGTGGTGGGCGATGATGCACAGAGTATCTACTCGTTTCGAGGTGCCAATATTGGCAACATATTGGGCTTTACCGAACGATACGGCAATGCGAAGATATTTAAATTGGAGCAGAATTACCGTTCGACAAAGATGATTGTGAATGCAGCCAACAGTCTTATCTCGAACAATAGCGAGCAGATTCACAAGACTGTATTCTCGGAGAGGGGTGATGGTGAACCGCTAAGGGTGTGTTCGGCCTATTCCGATTATGAAGAGGTTGAGATTGTTGCCAACCGCATTGCCGAGTTGCGTCGTCGAGGTCTTACGTTTAAGGATTTTGCCATCCTTTATCGCACTAATGCGCAGTCGCGTCTCTTTGAGGAGGCCTTCCGTAAACGCTCTTATCCTTATAAAATATATGGTGGCTTGTCCTTCTATCAGCGTAAGGAGATAAAAGACACTATTGCCTATTTTCGTTTGGCTTGCAACTTGCGCGACGAGGAGGCTCTGAAAAGAATAATTAATTATCCTGCACGCGGCATAGGCGAGACTACTGTGTTAAAATTGCGCGACCACTCCAATGCTTTGGGTACAGGTATGTGGCAGGTGTTGTCGCAGCCGTTGGTCTATGGATTACAGGTTAACAAAGGTACGTTGGGAAAATTGTCTTCTTTTGCCGAAATGATAGACTCTTTTGTAAAGGTGGCCGTTGAGAGTGATGCTCTTACAGCTGCACGCGAGATAGTGCGTGTCTCGGGGCTTTGGGCCGATATTTTCACCGGTAACACTGTCGAGGATAGAAGCCGACAAGAGAATATGCAGGAGCTGATGAATGCCATAAGCGACTTTGTTGATATGCGTCGCGAAGAGGGCAACGAGAATGATAAACTCATCGATTATATAAACAGCGTGCAGCTGCTTACCGACCAGGATGCCGAGGGCGACGGAACCGATGATTTTGTCACTCTTATGACTGTTCATTCGGCTAAGGGACTGGAGTTTCCTGCGGTGTTTGTCGTGGGGCTGGAAGAGGAACTTTTTCCCAATGCAATGGCGCAGAACTCGATACATGAACTCGAAGAAGAGCGTCGTCTCTTTTACGTGGCGATAACACGTGCCATGGATTATTGTATGCTTTCTTTTGCCAAGATGCGTTATAAGTTCGGCACTTCTGAATTTGCCGAACCGAGTCGTTTCCTTAAGGAGATTGACCGACGTTGTATATCTTTCGTGGGTGGAGCCACCCCAATGGGGCAACAGCGCAGCGGTTACGGCGGAAGTGGACTGTTTGCAGCTACTAATAATATGCGCAGGGGTGACCGTCGCAGCGATTACTCGTTGGAGCACGAGCCGCAGAGGTCTTCGTACACACAGCCGCTGCAAAGGCCGACTTATAATAGTGCGCCTCGCAGCAGCGAACCGTCGCACAACACCGGCTATAGACAGCCTACTCGTTTGCAACGACTCAGTGACGCAGTGCGCGAGAATGTGTCAGCGGGTGGTGCAAATGTGGCGCTTACCGTTGGAGCAATAGTCAGCCACGACCGTTTCGGAGTGGGGCAGGTGCTTGCTCTCGAGGGTAGCGGAGATAATGCAAAGGCGAAAATTCGCTTCAAGAATGCAGGGGAGAAGATTTTGTTACTTAAATTTGCAAAATTAAAGATGATGCAATAATACTTTTTGTTGTATCTTAATATTAAATGAAATGAATAAGGAACAGATAATGCAGGTGCCATCGCCATGTTATGTTATGGAAGAGGCGCTATTGCGCCGTAATTTGGCGCTCATCAGTCGTGTGGCACGTGAATCGGGTGCCGAAATTATTCTTGCTTTCAAGGCTTTTGCTCTTTGGAAGAGTTTCTCTGTTTTTCGTGAATATATAAATTCGGTTACGGCAAGTTCAATTCACGAGGCGCGTTTGGCATTCGAGGAGTTCGGCAGTCGTGCGCATGCTTTTTCGCCTGCATATGTCGATGGCGAGTTCGATGATATGATGCGTTTCTGTAGTCACATATCGTTCAACTCTCTGACGCAGTACGAGCGTTTCTATGAACGTACCAAACAATCGGAGCAGCCTGTGTCGTGTGGTATAAGGATTAATCCCGAGTACTCCGAGATTGAAACAGAACTGTATAACCCTTGTGCTCCCGGTAGTCGTTTCGGTGTTACTGCCGACCTGCTTCCCGATGAGCTGCCCGAGGGAATTGAGGGCTTTCATTGTCATTGTCATTGTGAATCAAGTTCTTATGCATTGGAGAATACTCTTGTACATATCGAGCAGAAATTCGGAAAATGGCTGCGTCGAATCAAATGGCTTAATCTCGGTGGCGGACATCTGATGACACGCAAAGATTATGATGTGGAGCATCTGATAGGGCTGCTAAAGGCATTAAAGGCGCGTTATCCCAATCTGCATGTTATTCTTGAACCCGGGTCGGCATTTGCTTGGCAGACAGGTTCACTGGTCTCATCGGTGGTTGATATTGTGGAGAGCCGCGGAATACGTACTGCAATTCTTGATGTAAGCTTCACTTGCCACATGCCCGATTGCCTAGAGATGCCGTATCAGCCAGTTGTTACCGATGCAGAGACACTTGAACCCGATGCAGTAAAAGGAGCACCGTATGAACAGAATATCTATCGTTTGGGTGGCAACAGTTGCCTTAGTGGTGATTATATGGGTAGTTGGAGATTCTCTCATCCTTTAAAGGTGGGTGAGCGTGTAGTGTTCGAGGATATGATACACTATACAACCGTAAAGACAAATATGTTTAACGGAATATCGCATCCCTCCATTGCTTTTTTGCGAGAGGATGGTACTATCGAGATGTTTAAAATGTTCGGTTACGAAGATTATCGCGACCGAATGTGTTGAAAAAATACAATTTCCTCCTTAATAAATAGCGATTAAGGAGGAATTGTTGAGAAAAATGTATTTTTTTGAAAAAAAAGTATTGAAAAGTTTTGCAGGTTACAAAAAATGCCGTACCTTTGCACCCGTTGAAAGAGCACGGCTCACGAATCTTAAGCGAAGATTCACATAGTGAGTGGCTCAAACTAGATAAATGAAATTGCGGAATTTTCGTGCCAGCGAGAGCAGAAGAGCTTGCTTTTATGCCGAGCGCAGCCGAAAATCTCGTAAATTCCGAAGAAATTTGCGGAAATAGCTCAGTTGGTAGAGCACAACCTTGCCCAAAAGAAATAAGGTTGCAACCTTGGCAAGGGAGAGCTTGAAAATTGAATTATAACGCAAAACGCGGAAATAGCTCAGTTGGTAGAGCACAACCTTGCCAAGGTTGGGGTCGCGAGTTCGAGCCTCGTTTTCCGCTCAAAAAATCAAACAACGCGTGAACCGTAGTGTTTACTTAATGCCCAGGTGGCGGAATGGTAGACGCGCTCGTTTCAGGTGCGAGTGTTGAGAGACGTGCAGGTTCGAGTCCTGTTCTGGGCACTCGGTGCTGCGCGAAGTGTTTTGGAATGGAGAAGTGGCGGAATTGGTAGACGCGCTACTTTGAGGGGGTAGTGACCGTTGGGTCGTGTGAGTTCGAGTCTCATCTTCTTCACCAAATAAAAATAATGAAATTGCAGAATTTTCGTGCAAGCGAGTGCTGAAGAACAAGTTCTTATGCCGAGCACAGCCGAAAATCTCGTAAATTTCGAAGAAATTTGCAGAAATAGTTCAGTTGGTAGAGCACACCTTGCCCTAAAAAATAAGGTCGCAACCTTGGCAAGGGAGAGTTTGAAAATTGAATAATAACGCAAAACGCGGAAATAGCTCAGTTGGTAGAGCACAACCTTGCCAAGGTTGGGGTCGCGAGTTCGAGTCTCGTTTTCCGCTCCAAGTCCAAAAGTTTTGAGGACAAAATCAAGCAAAACCCTTTGAAACATCGTTTCAGAGGGTTTTTC